>NZ_JAJEKE010000001.1 GCF_024363565.1 Lutispora saccharofermentans
ATTTAGTCTTCATGTAACAATTCAGCGATCACCTTATTACAAGTATCGGCACTATATCCTTTGCCTGCGAGATATGAAAAAAGCTTAACCTTATTTGCTTTTGAGTCGCCTTTTAATGATTTAAGCTTTTTTTGTGCAGAGGCCAAAGCGGTATCGTAATCATTTATAGATATCTCACCAAATATATGATCCAAAAGCTCTTTATCCAATCCTTTTTGTATTAATTTGTAGTACATGGATTTCTTGCTCATCCCAGGTTGGCTTGACTTGTCTTTAATCCATCTTTCTGCATATTTCACATCATTAATGTACCCATAATCTTTTAACTTACTTATGATTTCATTGATTACATCGTCTGAATAATTTTTTTGTTTTAATTTTTGCACTATTTGGTGCGAAGTCCTATCTCCGATCGATAGGAGTCTTATACAGTAATTATAGGCTTTGTTAAAGTCCATGATATTCCTCCGCAAAAATAAATTATTAGCGCATTGGCTTTCCCATATGCGCTAATATAATATTTGTTTAATCTTCTGTTGTTGCAGGTTCATCTTCTGAAGAAGATACTTTAATCTTTGTCAATCCCAAGTTATTGGCCTCTCTGACTTTTGCTTCGATTTCTCCAGTAACTTCCGGATTATCCTTCAGATATTGCCTAGCATTTTCCCTGCCTTGGCCGAGTCTGATGTCACCGTAAGAGTACCAAGCGCCGCTTTTCTGAATTATATCATTGTTAACTGCCACATCCAAAATGCTGCCCTCCTTTGAAATGCCTTCTCCATACATGATATCAAATTCTGCTTGTCTAAAGGGAGGTGCAACCTTATTCTTTACCACCTTTACCCGGGTTCTGCTGCCTACCATGTCATTACCCTGTTTGATCGTTTCAACCCTTCTCACATCCATCCTAACAGAGGCATAAAATTTCAGAGCTTTTCCACCGGGTGTAGTTTCCGGGTTTCCAAACATTACTCCAACCTTTTCTCTCAGCTGGTTAATAAAAATTGCCGTTGTCTTGGACTTGTTAATAGCGCCGGCTAATTTTCTTAAAGCCTGTGACATCAATCTGGCCTGCAGACCTACATGTGCATCACCCATATCACCATCAATTTCAGCTTTAGGTACCAATGCGGCAACCGAATCTATTACTACTACATCGATAGCACCGCTTCTAACCAAAGTTTCGCAAATTTCTAAAGCTTGCTCACCTGTATCAGGCTGTGATACTATCAGATTATCTATATCCACACCAAGTTTTTTTGCATAAATAGGATCCAGTGCGTGTTCTGCATCAATAAAGGCCGCATCACCGCCATTCTTTTGGGCTTCAGCTATAATATGCAAAGCTACTGTAGTCTTTCCTGAAGATTCCGGCCCAAATATTTCTACAACTCGCCCCCTTGGCACTCCGCCAATTCCAAGGGCAATATCTAAGTCTAAGGAGCCTGTAGATATGCACTCCAGATTCAGCTTAGTATTTTCTCCTAATTTCATGATTGAACCTTTGCCAAATTGTTTTTCAACTTGACTTATAGCAGCTTCCAGAGCCTTCTTCTTATCATTCATAAGCGATCGCAGGCTAGCCTGCTACACCTCCTTCTATGCGAACATTTGTTCTTATATAATTATATATTAATTTCTAATATAAGTCAATTAATAAGTAACATATTTATGTTATACTGGCTGATAACAATTGCAAAGCTCCGGTTTATCAGTCAGTACAATTTATTTGATATCCAGACCTAATATTGCTCTGCGAAGAATATCCAGGACCTTTGTGCTGGCCTGCCATTTGATCTTCAATCTGTTTCCGCTAAAAATATAAGAATAGCTTTCTACCCCGCTATCAAGAGCAATTCCAATAAAGCACAAACCAACAGGTTTTGTCTCGCTGCCGCCTGCCGGTCCTGCTATTCCTGTTATAGACATACCGATATCGGTATTGGAAATTTTTTTAATTCCTGATGCCATCTCCATTGCCGTCTCCATGCTAACAGCACCATACTTATTTATGGTCTCCCTATTTACACCGAGCATATTAATTTTAGCTTCATTGCTATAAGATACTACTCCATTAAGGAAACTAACCGATGAATCAGGTATGTCGGTAAATCTGCTGGAAATCAGACCTCCTGTGCAAGACTCGGCAAAAGCTATAGTTTTTTTCCTTTCTCGAAGCAATTGATTAACCATTGACTCAAGAGTATCTTCATCGCGTCCATAAATATCTGCACCAAGGATATTACGTATCCGGCTTTCGATGTCTTCTATTTTTTTATCTGCTAAATAAGGGTCCTGTGTTTTCGCAGTTATCCTTATTTGAACCTCTCCGTCTTTTGCATATAGTGCGACTGTTGGGTTTGTTTGTTCTGTTATTATTTTTCCAAGGCATTCCTGAATAGCGGGTTCTCCTATGCCTATTACTTTCAAAGTATGAGATTTAATAATATGATCCGATTTATTTTTTAGAAACGGTACTACCTTTTCTTCGAACATGGGGATCATCTCTTTGGGAGGTCCGGGAAGTGCAATATAAATTTTATTGTCATATTCCCCTATGGTTCCCGGCGCAGTGCCATTGTCGTTTTCTATTGCTTTGCTCCCATCCGGCACATATGCCTGCCTTTCATTTATTATGGGCATAGCAGTTTTATATCTTTTAAACTGCTCCCTGATCCTTTCAAGTGATGGCTTATCCAATCTCATTTCTACTCCTAAAGCTTTTGATAAGCCCAATTTTGTGATATCATCATCCGTAGGCCCTAAACCGCCTGTGGTGATTATAATATCAGACCTGCTTCCTGCCAGCTTTATTGTTTCTATCAATCTTCCTAAATTATCTCCTACAACAACTTGGTAATATACGTCTATTCCTAAATCTGGTAATCTTTGCGATATATATTGGGCATTGGTATTAACAATATCGCCTAACAGCAGTTCAGTGCCTACTGCAATTATTTCACATTTCATTTTTACTACCTCTCACACATTATGTTCCATGGCTTTTATATGCTTTGCAAAATAGTCTGCTCCCGATGCAACAGTAATAAATAAAGAAAGATATATAAAGACTATATCCATAGGGATATTTATAAGGCTAAAGGGATAATTGTTCAAAAATAGCATTACAATAGTAATGATTTGTATTACAGTTTTAAATTTGCCTAAATTACTGGCGGCTATTACAATATTTTTATTGGCAGCTATGCCCCGGAGACCGGTAACAGCAAATTCTCTTGCTAATATTATAAAAACAATCCATGCTTGTATTCTGCCCAATTGAATGAATATAAGAAAAGCACCCGAAACAAGGAGCTTATCGGCTAATGGATCTAAAAACTTTCCTAAATCAGTTATCAAGTTATATTTCCTTGCGTAATACCCGTCCAGTTTGTCTGTAAGTGATGCTATTAAAAAAATAACAAGGGCTATCTCCATGTTATATGGAATATCAATCAGCATAAACAGCATAAAAACCGGTATCAATATTATTCTTAAAACTGTTATTTTATTTGCTATGTTCATATGCGTTCTCCCCTAATAAATCATAGTCAGCAGCATCGGTTATTAATACATCAACAAAGCTACCCATTTTGACATCATTATCCGATGTAAAAAATATCAAGCCATCAATCTCCGGCGCATCCCTATATGACCTGCCTATATATCGGCCATCTTCAAAGCCTTCTACCAGAACTTTAAGTGTTTTTCCTACATAGCTTCTATTCTTCTTCAGCGAAATATCCATTTGCAAAGACATAAGGATATCCTGCCTTTTTTGCTTTATATCTTCCTCAACTTGATAGGGCAAATTATAAGCGGGAGTATCCTCTTCTCTTGAGTAAGTGAAAACTCCCATTTTATCGAATTCTGTACTTTTTATAAAATCAGCTAATTCTTCAAAGCTTTCTTCGTCTTCTCCCGGAAAACCTACAATAAAAGTTGTACGTATAGTTATGTCCGGCATCGCTTTCCTTAATTTAGATATGAGCTCAAGAATTTTCTCCTTAGTTGTGTGCCTTCCCATCAGCTTAAGTATTTTGTTGCTCCCATGCTGAATCGGTATGTCGATATATCTGCATATTTTTTCCTCTTGGGCCATGACCTCAACAAGCTCATCGTTAAATTCATCGGGATATGCATACATCAACCGTATCCATTCCACCCCTTTAATTTTTGCAAGCTCCTTTAGGAGTATCGGCAGCATAAGCTTTCCATATAGATCTTTTCCATAAACGGATGTATCCTGGGCTATTATTATTAATTCCTTGGTTCCGTTTGAAGCAAGTGCTTCAGCTTCATTTATAATTTCTTCAAGCTTCCTGCTCCTATATTTGCCTCTGAGTGACGGTATGATGCAATAAGTACACCTATTGTCGCATCCTTCCGCTATCTTTAAATATGCAGTATGCCTTTCTGTAGAAACATATCTATCCAGTGTATCTATGTCAACTTTTTCTTGATTGCCATGCATGGATATTTTTCTGCCTTTCAATGTTTGTTCAATCACTTCCGATATAGATTTATAATCTCCGGTTCCTATAACAGCATCAAGCTCAGGCATCTCGTCCAATAATTCATCCTTGTATCTTTCAGATAGGCAGCCTGCTGCAATTAGCACCTTGCATTTACCATATTCTTTATATTGACCCATCTGTATTATTGTATCTATAGACTCTTGTTTAGCTTTTTCAATAAAACCACATGTGTTAATGATTATTACATCAGCTAAATCAGGGTCGGCAATAACCTCATATTTATCATTCTTTAAAATATTTATCATCACTTCAGAATCTATCAGATTTTTTGCACAGCCTAATGACACCATCGCAACATACATTTATAAACATCTCTCCTTAATTCAACTATGTAAAGTATAATACAGCAATGATTGTTAGTCAAAATATAATTTGCTGCAAAAACTCATTTCCATCAGTTCTGCTGTATTGATTGATAACGATTGCAGAGCTCCGGGGCTAAGAGTTTGTAAGCTTGCATAGGGTTGCGTCAAAACTAACAAACTCTAAGCCCCTGCACATTGAACGAGACTTCATTCAGTGGGGTTTCAACTCCACTGAATGTTAGTCGAATCCATACTGGACTTAGCCGCCCTTAGGCACACGCCGCTTATAGCGGTGTGGGTCTTAGGGCGAGTTAGTTCAGTGCTGCACTCTTATATCAGTCAATACAACAGTTATTGCGGTGGAATCAAATTTGTTTTAAAAATTTCCCGGGTAATGATTTTGGCGCAAATTAAGGCATATACATCTATTTAATATAATTAACGATATTTTTCTCTCGAGTGATCTTTATTGCGTCAAATATCGACTGATTACTACTGCATATCTCGCCACTGTTCTTTGCTTATAAGTACTTTTCTTGGCTTGCTTCCTTCATATCCTCCTACTATTCGACGTTCCTCCATCTGATCTATTATCCTTGCTGCTCTGCTGTATCCGATTTTTAAGCGCCGCTGAAGCATGAGTATGGATGCCTGGCCGCTCTCGACCACCATGCTTATTGCATCTTTAAGAAGCTCATCCGCATCTCCGTCCTCTTCTTCTTTATCATCATCAAAGTCATTTATTATGCCCTCAACGTAAGCCGGGGCAACTTGTCCCTTGATATAGTCAACTATTGATTCCACTTCTTTATCCGAGATGAATGCACCTTGTACTCTTATAGGCTTTGATTCTCCAACAGGATAATACAGCATATCTCCCTTCCCCAGCAGCTTCTCTGCTCCGCCCATGTCAAGTATGGTTCTGGAGTCTATCTGGGAGGATACTGCAAATGATATCCTTGAAGGGATATTAGCCTTGATAAGCCCTGTTATTACATCTACCGAAGGCCTTTGAGTAGCTACAACGAGATGTATGCCAGCCGCTCTGGCCATTTGCGCAAGTCTGCATATGGCATCTTCTACATCACCGGGAGCCACCATCATCAGATCCGACAGCTCGTCTATTATGATAACAATCTGAGGCAGCTTATCTGCTTCTTCTTGAAATAATCTGTTATAACCATTTATATCCCGCACATTTTTAGATGCAAAGCTCTTATACCTTTCAGTCATTTCGGAAACAGCCCAGTTTAGCGCTCCTGCAGCTTTTTTGGGATCAGTGACAACAGGCACCAGAAGATGCGGTATGCCGTTGTATACGCTTAACTCCACTACCTTAGGGTCTATCAAAAGCATCTTGACCTTATCCGGCGCAGCTTTGAATAATATGCTTGCAATAATGGTGTTGATGCAGACACTCTTGCCTGCGCCTGTAGCTCCTGCTATCAGCAGATGAGGCATCTTTGTTATATCTGCCACAATATTTATTCCTGCTACATCCCTTCCCAATGCAAAAGCGATATTGGATTTGTTGTTCCTGAATTCTTCGGATTCTATTACCTCTCTGATATATACTGTAGTGATCTCCTTGTTAGGAACTTCAATTCCAACAGCTGCCTTGCCCGGAATGGGGGCTTCAATCCTTATGCCCTGTGAGGCCATGCTTAAGGAAATATCATCTGACAGGTTGACAATTTTGCTGACCTTAACCCCGGGGCTAAGCTGGAGCTCATACCTGGTAATAGAAGGCCCAACACTGACTTGTGAAACTGTCGCGTCTACATTAAAGTTCTTTAGTGTTTCATCCAAGGTTTTAATATTATTCATTATCTCCTTTTTCATATTTCCCCCCTTACTTTCTTGAGGAGGGAACAATAAGGTGGCGCTCGGAAGATTGTAATGGGGAAAATGCTGAAGATTGTTTGGTGTCAGTTTTTCCTTTGTACAATCCGGATGGGATTTGACCTCCGCTTCCCTGGGTTTAGGCTGAAAATTATTATCAAATTCTTTGCTGAAATCTATGATCTTTACCTTTTTGGTATCAATAGCCTCTTCTCTATCAGCAGAATCTACAGCCGTCTCTATTACTGCCTTATCTTCTCCAACAACCTGTATAGGTTTTTTGTCAAGTATTTTCTTTGGGTTCAGTGATGAAAATGCTTTCATGATAAAGGATTTCATAAAACTTAATGATGAAGCGGCTGTAATGCCGGTAAACATTATCAATGATATGATAAACAAGCCTACTATTACAATAGAAGTTCCGGTAGTGCCGAAAACTTTAACCATAATATAGCCTAGAGCCGTTCCGATTATTCCGCCGCCTATGCTTTGAGTACCTAATTCATAAGCTGCTATAATGCTTTCTATATAATCAAGAGCTGCCTCTTGAAATAGCTTTATATTGATCAAATATAAAAGCATCAAAAGAGTAATAAATGCCAGACAAAACGAATAGAACTTTATATTCAATTTCATCTTGTCCTTAAGATAGAAAGCCGCGACACCAAAAATGAGTATCAAAAGAGGAAAAAAATATGAGCCTATACCAAATATTCCAAATAATATTTTTTTGATATATCCTCCTGCCAAGCCGGAATTTCTATCAAATATGCATATATAGATATAAACTGCTGCAAGTATAGAGAGAACTCCTGCTATATCAAATTTTAATCTTGTTGTTTTTTTCTTTTTTGCCAATAATATCACCCCAAAATTTAATTCTACATAAATAGTAAAAATCCTTTAGTTTAAAAGTCAAATGCAACTATAAAATATTTTATAATTGCATTTAATCTTTATTTATTTTTTATTATACTCCTCAGCTTTTCCAAAGCGTCCTTCAATCCGCCGACTTCATCGATCAATCCATATTCCACCGCTTCCTTGCCCACTAAGACCGTCCCTACATCATTGGCCAATTCACTTGTTGTAAACATAAGCTTTTTTAGAGTAGGCTTCTTTATATTGCTATGATCTGTTACAAAGCTTATTATCCTTTCTTGCATTTTATTGAAATAATCATAGGTTTGCGGAACTCCGATAATCAGGCCGTTCATTCTTATTGGGTGTATGGTCATAGTTGCCGTAGGAGCTATGTAGGAATAATCGGTTGATACGGCTAAAGGCACTCCTATGCTGTGGCCTCCGCCCAACACTATTGAGACAGTAGGCTTGCTCATGGTGTTTATTAGCTCTGCAATCGCTAAGCCTGCTTCTACATCACCCCCAACCGTATTAAGTATAAGAAGCAATCCTTCTATCTCATTGCTTTCTTCAACTGCAACTATTTGGGGTATGATATGCTCATATTTTGTGGCTTTATTCTGGGGAGGCAGCATTATGTGCCCTTCTATCTGGCCTATTATGGTCATAACGTAGATATTGCTTTTGAATTCAGGTACTTTCACCTCTCCCAGTTCTTTTAATGTTTCAACCGGCTTATTTTCATCCTTCTTTTCATCCTCTTCGGAGTTCTGCCCGTTAAAGTATCCGTTATACAATGCTCTTCACTCCTAAATTTGATGTTTAATATATTTTTGCCATTTAAGCTTTTAGTATGCAAAATCAAAAGTCTTACTGCTCAGTCAATGCAGCAAGACTTTTGCTCATAATCATTTAGTTTTACCCAATTCAAATTTTCTGTGAAGAGCATTTACAGCAGCGCTGGTATTTTCACTCTTTATAAGGCAGGATATGGTTGTATGTGAATCCGAGGTTTGAAGTATATCAATATTGCTTTCACTTAATCCCTCTATCATTTTAGCCATAACCCCCGGCATGCCTCTCATTTTGTTGCCTATTATTGTAACTTTAGTGCAATTTGGTATGGCTGTAAAGCTATATCCTTGAGATTTCAATATATTCTCTAATTTAGGTCCATTTACGCTGTCTACAATAAAGACCTTGAGATCTGAATATATATTTATCATATCTATGCTTATATTTTCAGCTGCGATTATATTAAACAATAAAGTATCCTTTTCATATTGATCAGCGGAGCCATCAAATCTAATCCTAAATTGAGTTCTATTTCCAATTTGAGCTATTGCTGTGATAAGCTGATCGTTTTTATCATATCTATACCTTCTGGATTTATCATAATTAGTTATTAACGTCCCTGTATTTTCTGTCAATGTGCTTTTTATAAGAAGCGGGATATTGCTTCTCATAGCTATCTCGACAGCTCTGGGATGTATAACCTTGGCTCCATACTCAGCCATTTGAAAGATCTCATTGTAAAATACAGTATCCATTACCTTGGCATCTGGTACAATAGCAGGGTCTGCAGTCATAACTCCATCTACATCAGTATATATTTCAATTATTTCTGCATTGATGGCCTCCCCAATTATTGATGCTGTTACATCACTTCCGCCTCTTCCTAAGGTTGTAATGTTACCTTCTTCTGTTATTCCTTGAAACCCAGCGATAATAGGTATAATATTTTTTTCAATGCAATCTAAAATATTTGACGGCTCTACTTTTAAGACTTCTGCATCTCCATAGTTTTCATCAGTTATTATTCCTGCTTGCCCTCCGGTTAGAACTTTGCATTCATAGCCCATCTTTTTTAATGTATTGGCTAAAACAACACAAGATATTACTTCTCCGCAGGACATAAGCAAATCCATTTCTCTGGGGTTGGGCTCTATCCCTACGGATTTTGCTAAATTAATCAGGGTATCAGTTGCATATGGATCTCCGTTTCGTCCTATGGCTGAGACTACTACCACGGGATAATAATCTTTTTTCTTTGCAAATTCGATCTTGTTTACAACCATATTTCTTCTCTCTTGATCTGCAACTGAGGTTCCACCGAATTTTTGTACGATAAGTCTCATAATATCCTCTCACCTTTAACTAAAATATGTTTTGAACTATTAAGGGTTGAATTTGCTTTCCCTCAATCGCCATTTCAACAGTTGGAAGTATCATATCCATTCTGGCAATCAAAGAATTGCATTTTACATAGGGACTGTCTTGTCCGAATGGAACAAAATAATAATACTTGGTATTTAATAAAATCCCTAAATTTTTTGCATTCATCCCTAGTCCATCATTTGTAGATATTCCAATTACAACAGGCTTCATCCCCCTTAGATGAGCCTTGGCAGCCATCAATAGGGGCGTATCAGTTATGGCGTTTGCCAGCTTGGCAATAGTATTACCCGTGCAGGGAGCTATAACAAGTATATCCAAAATGCTATTCGGCCCTATAGGTTCTGCATCTTGTACGGTCAAAATGCTTTTATTGCCTGTAATCTTTTCAATTTTGCCAATCCAATCTTCTGCTTTTCCAAATCTGGTATCCATAGTAGAGGCATTCAGTGAAAAAATTGGAATTACATTTGCCTTTTCATCTATCATCTTCTGTATCTCATCTGTTATTTTGCTAAATGTACAAAACGAGCCTGTGATCCCAAAGCCAATATTCAAACCCTCGACTTTCATGAGTGACCTCCTCTATATTATAAATTAAACCTGCTTTCAGTGCAAAATAAATATGGTATCAAATATAATTTTAGCAGCTGACTTGGGAGATATTTTGCCCGGCAAGCCTAAAGCATGGATGATTTTAATCCCTTTTCCAATAGCATAGCTATGATCTAAGCCACCTGGTTTCGAAGCTAGATCAATAATTAAAGCATCCTTTTTCACTGCATCAACTAACATCTCAGGGATGATTAACGCAGGCACTGTATTTATAATGATGTCCATATCTCTTATGACTTTATCTATCTCATCCGTCTTCAAGCCTTTGCACCCGTTCAGATCAATCCAGGCTACATCTGTACTCTTTCTGGCAGCTACATATAGATCAGGATTAAATGCTTTTAAATAACCGGCCAACACTTTTCCAATGCGTCCATAGCCTATTACTAAGATGCTGCTGTTATAAATAGTTGTATTCCTTTCATTTATTATTATTGATATAGTGCCTTCAGCAGTTGCTGCGGCGTTGAATATTTGAAAGCATTCATCCTTGTTATAGTCTAAATAAGCCAGTTTTTTCTTCTGTGCCAGATCGGTAAAATATAAATCCGGAGCGCCTAATATAAGCTTCTTATCTGGGCTTAAGAGATTTATGAAGCTTTCTGTAAAGGCTGCTTTTCCAGAAAGCTTCATATTTACTTTGTCTCCCCAGTTAAATGGAATAGGGCCTATTATAATGTTGTTTTCTTCTATTCCTTCTTTTATGGTTTCATACTCTCTTACGCCTTCTAATTGCAAATTTTCATGGCCATATGTCGATATTATATAGCCTTCTCTCTGATATAATTTTATTAATTCTTCGATCCTTTCATCACCGCCAAGGATCATTATTTTATCGTTTTTCTCAATAATCACGCCGCTCCCTCCATTAAAAGAACTCAGAGCTCAGAACTCAGAGCTCAAGGTGAATGTATTCCTTTTGGGTCTTAGGGCTACTTTAGTCCATTAATGCACTATTATATCAGTCAGGACAAAAGATTGAATTAAAGCTATTGCAGCAAAATCAACTATTATATATTATGTTTTCTGACTTACATATGTGAATCAATAACTACCCGTAAAACGGGTAGTTTGCTCTGAGGCTATAAGCCTCTGTTACCGGCCAGCGCCTAAAGACGCTGGCTTTCACTTTGTTCAAGCTACTACGCCATTGCCACTTTTGCCGCCCCTAAAGGGACGAACGTACTACTTGCTACCCCTTGAAGGGGTCTTCGTATTCTTTTACACTTAATTTGTCTACCATTATGTCATGTTTCTCCTGCTCTTGTATGTATTTCCTTATTGTTGCTTCATTTAGTCCTACTGTGCTCACATAATAACCTTCTGCCCAGAAGTGTCTATTCCCATACTTATATTTTAAGTTTGCATGTTTATCAAATATCATTAGGGCACTTTTTCCTTTTAGATACCCCATAAAGCTCGATATACTCATTTTCGGTGGTATACTCACTAACATGTGTATATGATCTGGCATAAGGTGTCCTTCTATAATTTCTACTCCCTTATAATTGCATAGCTGCTTTAGAATATCCCGTATACTTTCTTTGTATTGATTATATATTATTTTTCGTCTATACTTGGGAGTGAATACAATATGATATTTACACATCCACTTAGTATGGGCCAAACTATTTTCTTTGTTTGCCATTAAAATCACCTTTCCTTTCGTTATCATAGTAGCTTGAACAACTCTATTATAACGGAAAGGTGATTTTTTTGTATAACTTCTGTCGCGCACCCGCATAGCGGGTGGTTTATTGTTTCGCAGGCTCAACAGACTAAAGTCCATAAGAAAAAACTAATGCGGAATTCCATGGAATCCCGCATTAGTTTCAAATTTGATTGAACACAACAGATCAATTTAATATATCCGCCAAATCTATTATTATCATATCGCTTCCTACTTTTTTTATCCTTTCCCATGGAATTTCCAAATATCTCTTGTCTATAAAAAACGAAAAAAAACCTTTGCTTTCCGGGATTATTAATGATTTAATCTTTCCCGTCTCACTATCTATCAGCATATCACAATCCCCTAAATAACCAAGTCTTTCGCAATCCGGAAGTGTAACAATTTCTTTCCCGTATAGCTTGCTTAACCTCATTATACTCCACCTCTACACATTATTAATCTCAGTTGCTTGTCTTAATTATTATATGATTATTGTGCAGCAATATATTCCTCTTATTTGCCGGTAGAGCCAAATCCACCTGGTCCTCTCATAGTATCTTCCAATACATCGGCCATTACAAAGTGAGCAGTATAAATCGGCATGAAAACGATCTGCGCAATCCTGTCACCGGGGTTTACTATATAATCCTTTGAACTATGATTAATAATGGGGCATATTATCTCTCCGGTGTAATCAGAGTCAATAACACCAACAGAGTTGATCAGGGAGATACCATGCTTTGCAGCTAAGCCGCTCCTCGGAAAAACAAAGCCACCTACGCTTTTATCGGCTATATGTATGGCTATCCCTGTCGGAATGCTCTTTATACTATTTGATTCAATTACAACAGGTTCCTTAATACAAGCGCGTAAATCCATACCGGCCGAACCGGTTGTAGCATAATCGGGCAAAATAAAATCCCAAGCAAAATCTTTTTCTATTCTTTTGATTTTTATTTCTATATCCATATCATTACCTGCCCTGCCTCACCGTGTTGTTCTTATTCGGTCCGATAATTGCAACACCCATTTCATCAGTATTGAAAATAAGGTCTATAACATGGTTAATATCATCCATTGTCACAGCATCAATAAAATCTGTGATCTCCTTTGGAGAATATATTTTATCAAGGAGCAGCTCGGATTTTCCGATAGAAATCATCCTGCCGCTTGTACTTTCAAGTCCGAGAATATAGCTTCCTTTTATTTGCTCTTTTGAATCATATAACTCATCTTCGGTAATGCCGTTCTTTTTGATTTCTTTAATTTCTTCCTGGATGAGCTCCATAACATAATCCAGCTGATTAGGCTTCATACCTGCATATATGGATAGTATCCCGCAATCCGTATAGGATGAAGGATAAGAAAATACCGAATAAGCCAGGCCCTTTTCTTCACGGATTTTTTGAAAAAGCCTTGAACTCATCGCTCCCCCAAAGATATTGTTCATAACCAGCAGAGGATATGTATATTTATTTCCCAGCTCTATACCATTAAAGCCCATGCAAAGATGTGCCTGCTCCGTATCCTTTTTTTTATGATTATGCTTAGGTGCAAATACCGGTTTCGGAGCATTCTCCCTGGCTGTCTTCGCTGGGTTATAACCAGAAAAAACTCTCTCTATTTGTTGTATCACATACTTTTCTTCAAAATTGCCAACAACCGAAATAACCAGATTTTCAGGTGTATAATTTTTGTCAAAATAATTGATTATGTCATTCCTTCCGAGTCCCTTCAAAGTATCCTCGGTTCCAAGTATAGGCATCCCTAAAGGATTATCACTCCAGACAGATTGGGTAAATATATCATGTACTAAATCTTCAGGAGAATCCTCATACATGCTTATTTCTTCTAAAACCACGCCTTTTTCTTTTTCAATTTCCTTTTCTGAAAAAGCCGAATTAAAAAACATATCTGAGAGTATATCCAAGGCTATATCAAAATGAGTATCCAAAACTTTGGCATAGAAACAAGTGCATTCTTTAGCGGTAAAAGCATTCAACTGGCCGCCTATCTTATCTATTGCACTGGCTATTTCCTTCGCATTCCTGGTTTTGGTACCTTTGAACAGCATATGCTCAATAAAATGAGATACACCATTGTTGTTAATATTCTCATTCCTTGAACCGGCTTTAACCCAGATGCCCAAAGAAACAGAGTTAACATATTTGATTTCTTCCGCTACAATTCTAACGCCGTTATTTAAATTATGCCTTATGTACATTTTTTACCTCCTATGTGAATAATTCATTTCATTATAAGTAAGGCTTCCATTGGAAGCATTTTAGCATTCATTATATTAAAAAATTTATACTTTCCTATGCATTATAAAGGATATCTCAAAAATTTTCAATTGGCATTAGTTTAATACTTCGCTTACGGTTACAATCTCATAATTCCTATTCTTTAGATTATTTATCATTATTGGAAGAGCTTTTACCGTAGATTCAGTAGGGTGCATCAATATTATTGCCCCATTATGAACCTTCTTATCTACCCTTTCCAACACTTGAGTGTAATCCTTAGTATTCCAATCAATGGTGTCCACGCTCCACATTACGACCTTGTAATCAAGACTCTCTGCTATTTGTGCAACCTTCTTGTTTAAATCCCCGTAAGGAGGAGCAAACAGCTTTGTTTTTGCTCCGGTTATATTATTGATAACTTCTTCAGTTTTTATTATTTCTTCTTTATTTTTTTCTTCACTTATCTGAGTATGCTTTAAATGGTTATAACCATGATTTCCTATCTCATGGTTATCCTCATAAATTCTCATAAGCAATTCCTTGTTTTTATCGGCCCAATCTCCGCCGATGAAGAACGAAATTTTAATATTATTCTTTTTAAATTCACTGAGCATATCCGGCAAATATTCATTTCCCCAGACCACATTGCATGCAAAAGCTACTTTTCTTTCGCTTTCATTTCCTTTGTATATGGGCTCAAAGAGCTTAAATGTATTCACACTTATCCGGTTCATATAAACAAGCAGAAGGCATAATAAAATAAGAATAATCCCCGTTATCATTATAGTTTTCCTTTTTAGCATTATTATCCTCATAAAAACCCTCCTAGAATATCTTTAATTATTAATATTCTATAGAGAGGCATAAAATACGAAAAAAAGAAACATAAACCATGGTTTATGTTTCTTCTATTTATTTTCAGAAGATGGGCTTTTTTCTTCGTCATCAGTTATTGCATCTTTGCGTGAAAGGTTTATTCTGCCTTGCTTATCTATTTCAGTGACCTTTACAAGTATTTCGTCACCTACACTTACAACATCCTCTACCTTTTCTACCCGCTTTTTATCCAGCTTAGAGATATGAACTAATCCTTCCTTGCCCGGAAGTATTTCAACAAAAGCTCCGAATGTCATTATTCTTACGACTTTGCCTAAATATATTTCACCTTCTGTGACTTCTTTTGTTAAGCCTTCAATTATCTTTAACGCCATCTGGCCATCCTTGGCATCGATTGCGGATATATAGACCTTGCCATCATCTTCAATGTCTATTTTGACATTTGTTTCAGCAATGATTTTGTTGATCGTCTTTCCTCCAGGTCCAATTATATCTCTGATCTTATCAGGATCGACTCTGGTGATGATTATTTTAGGCGCATAGGGTGACAATTCAGGTCTTGGTGTGCTGATCACACTAATCATTTTGTCTAATATAAACAGCCTTCCTAACCTGGCCTGTTCAAGTGCTTTTTCCAGGATAGACCTATCTATGCCTGCAATTTTTATATCCATTTGTATAGCAGTAATGCCATCCTTTGTTCCGGCAACTTTAAAGTCCATATCTCCAAGAAAATCTTCCAGCCCTTGAATGTCAGTCAAAATTGATACTTCTTCATCTTCTTTTATCAAGCCCATGGCTACGCCTGCGACAGGCTTCTTAATGGGCACTCCTGCATCCAAAAGCGCCAAAGTGCTTCCGCATACGCTTGCTTGGGAGGTCGAGCCGTTTGAGCTCAATACTTCAGATACCAACCTTATGGTATAAGGGAAGTCATCGATAGAGGGAATCATTGGTTCCAATGCTCTTTCAGCCAAAGCACCATGACCTATCTCTCTCCTTCCCGGCCCCCTCAAAAATCTGGTTTCGCCAACACTAAAGGGAGGGAAGTTATAATGGTGCATGTATCTTTTGGACTCTTCGTCACCAAGACCGTCTAAAACCTGTACATCTCCTAAAGCTCCTAAGGTGGCAACTGTTAATACCTGAGTCTGACCTCTTGTAAAAAGGCCTGAGCCATGAACTCTGGGCAATATTCCTACTTCTACTGATATAGGTCTGATTTCATCCAATTTCCTATCATCAGGTCGTACTTTATGGTTTACGATAAGGTTTCGGACCTGCTCTTTGGTTATATTGTATAGAACAGCTTCAACATCTTTTATATTTTCCTCATATTTCTCGGCAAAATATAAAAGAGTATCTTCGTTCACCTCATCCATATTTGTTTGTCTTTCCTGTTTATCGACGGTCCTGATAGCATCCAGCATTTTTTCTTCAGCGAATTCCCTTACTTCCTTTTCCAGTTCTTCATCAATAGTTGCGAGAATTACCTCTTTCTTTTCTTTTCCTACCTTGACGACAATCTCTTCAATAAACGCTACTATTTTTTTAATATTGTCATGAGCGAACATAATAGCTTCCAGCATAACATCTTCAGGGACTTCATTACAGCCTGCCTCCACCATCATAACTGCATCCTTGGTTCCAGAAACGACCAGATGCATATCACTCTTTTCCCTCTGCTCGGCAGTAGGATTCAAAATAAATTTGCCGTCTATCAGCCCAACCAATACCGAACCCGTAGGTCCCATAAATGGGATGGTAGAGATTGACAATGCGGCGGATGAACCTATCATCGCTGCAATTTCCGGCAAATTATCCTGGTCTACGGATAAAACAGTTGCTATTACCTGAACGTCATTTCTATACCCCTTGGGGAATAAAGGCCTGATCGGTCTGTCAATCAATCTTGAGGATAAAACTGCTTTTTCTGTAGGTTTGCCCTCTCTCTTTATGAATCCTCCGGGTATTTTGCCTACGGCATATAGTCTTTCTTCATAGTCTACACTTAAAGGGAAAAAATCAATTCCTTCTTTTGGCTTATCAGAGGCGCATGCAGTTACAAGCACCATAGTATCACCGTATCTTACAACCACCGCTCCGTCAGCCAGCTGGGCAACTCTGCCAATTTCTATGGACAGATTTCTGCCTCCCAGCTCCATATTGAATGTTTCCAATTTATTACCTCCTTTCATGAAATGAATACTTCTATATGTAATGTATTATTTCCTTCTTTAGATTTTAAAAACACAAATAATGAGCGGATTTACCGCTCATTATTTAAGAACTAACAAATGCTATCTTCTTATATCAAGCTTACCGATTATAGTCCTGTACCTCTCAATATCCTTAGACATTAAATAATTGAGCAAGCCTCTTCTTTGACCTACCATCTTTAGAAGTCCTCTTCTTGAGTGGTGATCCTTTTTGTTTACCTTTAAATGCTCATTTAGTGTATTTATTCTTTCGGTAAGCAAAGCGATCTGAACCTCCGGAGATCCTGTATCTCCATCTTTTAGCTGATACTTCTTTATTATATCATCTTTAAGCTCTTTTGATAATGCCATATTTTCACCTCCTATATTTTACGCCATTTGCTAAGCACACCGTTGGTGAATCGGAACACCTGGCAAATGGTCTAATCTTTAACACATAAATTTTATCACAGCTATCGCCGTATGTAAAGAGAATTTCATCATTACAGCTCCAGCCTGTTCTTTATGTCATCCATAATTTGAGCTTTTAATTCTGTTGTACTGCCAAAAGCCCTTTCTTCTCTCTTCCTTTTTAAGAATACTACTTCTATTTTACTTCCATATAAATCTCCGTGGAAATCAATAATATGTGTTTCTATGTTTACACCTTTGCCGTTAAAAGTAGGGTTGGATCCGATATTGGTCACACTCTTATATGTCCTATTATCAACAATAGTATCAGTCAAATATACGCCTGATTTAGGAAGCACCATATCATGATTGACCTCTAGATTTGCTGTTCTGATGCCTATTTTCTCTCCATTCTTCCTGCCATGTATTACATTGCCGTCGATACTGAAATGGCGGCCAAGATAATCCTTTACATCATCCACAATGCCGTTTTTTATCCGTTCTCTAATAAGACTGCTGGAAACTACATCTCCTTTTACAGTTACAGCATCTACTATAAACACCTCAAATCCATAGCGTTTCCCATACTCTTTCAAACTGTCTGCATTTCCGTACTTTTTTTGGCCAAAGCTGAAGTTATATCCGGCAACAGCACATTTGACATGAAATTCAGATACCAAAATATTTTTTATAAATGCTTCCGCATCCATTTTCATTACATTTTGAAATCTTTCGAAATAAACAGCGTCAAGACCTAAGCTCTTCATTACCTCAACTCTTCGACCGTTTTCAGTAATCATTTCAGGAGAGTAATCAGGTACCAGTATTTTTTTCGGATGCTCAAGAAAGGTATAAACCATGCTTTTGCAATCTAATTCATTGCTTTTATTTGCTACGGTTTCAATCAGTTTTTGATGTCCTAAATGCACTCCGTCGAAACTGCCGAGAGCTATACAATATGGAGCATTTTCTCTTGCTTTTTTATAATCTGTATAAACTAACATGCACATCTCCTCTTAGTTAGGTAAATAAGGTTTTGATTTTAATAAAATTTCTATCATTAGTATCATCATGTGCTATTATGCCCAGAGCAATAAACTTACCCTCTATATATAACCTGATCATAGATCCGGCTTTGTATATATCAATATCATCTTCTACTCCTGCAGAGAATATCGGATTACCGTTTATCGCAGATTTCTCCGCTGACTTCTTGATAGTAATTTTGTTTAAATCAGAAAAAAGGAAGTCAGGTGCGCACAGCAAATTCTGAAAGGCATTGTTATTCGCTGCAAGCTGGATGTCTTCAAGTGTGACGGAATCTTCTATGCAAAACGGCGATGATTCTAGCCTTATCAGTTGTGCCATATGGGCTCCATAGCCTGATTTTTCTCCAATATCATTGCACAAGGTTCTAATATAAGTTCCTTTTGAACAAGACACATCTAATATAAACTCATCCCTGTCTGTTTTATCAACAAGACTGATATCGAATATTTCTATTGGCCTGCTTTTTACCTCTACCGTCTCGCCTTCCAAAGCGTATTGGTACAACTTTTTGCCTTTATATTTTATAGCAGAATACATAGGGGGAGTTTGCAGAATTTTGCCTTTAAAGCCGTCAATCAATCCGTTTACAGTCATCACATCTATATCCGGCACGGATACTTGCTCAATTATTTTGCCATATTTATCTTGAGTTTCTGTAGTGATGCCAAATTTGATACTTGTCCGATATTTCTTATTTCTTTCGGAAAGATATTGGACAACTTTTGTTGATTTACCGATGCAAATAGGTAAAACTCCCGCCGCCTCCGGATCCAAAGTTCCCGTGTGGCCAACTTTTTTAATCCCTGTTACTCTTCTAATAAAATAAACCACATCATGAGAAGTCATCCCTGGGGGTTTAAGAACATTAATAATGCCATTCATATCTACACCACCGAAAAGGCTTTTATCACCGATTCAATAACTTTTTCTTTTATGTTTTCCACCGCTCCGGCGACTGTAGCGCCTGCTGCTCTTTTGTGTCCGCCGCCGCCAAATTCCTGAGCGATCTCGCTTACATTTATGAAATCCTTTGATCTAAAACCGATTTTCACCCTGCCATCCTCAGCCTCTTTGAATAATAAAGCCACTTCTACTCCATTTATATCCCTTGCAAAATTTATAATCCCATCTGCATCTTCGTCTTTTGCTCCAATTAATTGAAAAACTTCTTTTCTGATGATCATAGAGGCAATCTTGCTTTGAAAATGAAATTCTAAGCTGTTGATTGCTTCACCTATAAGCCTCATTTTAGGCTTTGAATTGTTTTGATATATGGCTCTGTACAGCTTCCAAGGCTCAGCACCGTACCTTACCAGGTCTGCCGCTATTTCATGTGTTAAATCGGTAGTATTGCTATATTGAAATTGACCCGTATCAGTAACAATACCGGTATATATACATTCACATATATCCTTGTCCAAAGCAATCTCAAGCCGGTTGATGAGCCTATATATTATTTCACCGGTTGCAGCCGCATTTGTATCAACAATGTTATAAAGACCGAAATTGGAGTTGCTCAAATGATGATCTATATTGATCACCTTTGTCCCTTCCAGATACCTTGAACTTCTGCCAAGCCTTCCTGCATCACCGCAGTCCAATACAATCACCAGATCAAATTTATGATCATTATCGGGCTTTTCAATTTTTTTAGAGCCTTTAAGAAATTTATAGACTTCGGGCACATCATCATCCAATATGAACACCGCATTTTTGCCTATTTTGCTAAGGGCATTGTATAATGCAAGGGAAGAGCCTATATTGTCTCCATCAGGCATTATGTGGGATAGTATCGCAATATTTCTGCTATCCCCAATAAGCTTTATTACTGCAGGATTTATCAACTCTACTCTCCTTCTTCCTTCTTATTAATCTCATTAAGAATTTGAGCTATTCTAGCCCCATGCTCTATAGATTCATCCAAAGCAAAATGTATCTCAGGCAGATATCTTATCTTTATCGCATCACCCAATTTCTTTCTTATAAAGCCGCTTGCATTTTTTAATCCCTTTAGGGTGTTTTCCTTCTCCTCATTATTTCCAAATATGCTTACATATACTTTAGCGTATTTTAAATCAGGAGTGGTTTCCACGGAAACAATACTGCACATGGCTGAAATTCTAGGGTCCTTGAGCTCATTCATAATAATACGGCTTATTTCCTTTTTCAGTTCCTCGGAAATTCGATTTAATCTTTGCACAGACATATATGAATCACCTGCTTTATCTATTTTCTTGGCACAGCTTCCATTGTAAAGCTTTCTATGACATCGCCTTCTTTTATGTCATTAAACTTATCCAAGCTTATTCCGCACTCGAATCCAGTGTTTACTTCCTTGGCATCATCCTTAAATCTTTTTAGTGAAGAAATTTTACCTTCATGGATTACTACTCCATCCCTTACTACCCTGACTTCATTATTCCTGTTTATTTTTCCGTCAGTTACATAACAGCCTGCTATGGTTCCTATGCTTGACGCCTTAAAAATTGCTCTGACTTCGGCGTGTCCCAGTACAACTTCCTTGTATTCAGGCTCTAGCATTCCTTTCATAGCAGATTCTATATCTTCGATAGCATCATATATAACCCTGTAAAGCCTTATATCAACTTTGTCTTTCTCAGATAAAGTAACTGCAGCGGCTTGAGGCCTTACATTGAAGCCGATGATTATTGCATTAGAAGCGGAAGCAAACATTACATCTGTCTCCGTAATGGCTCCAACTCCACCATGTATAGCCTTTATTTTGACTTCGTCATTGCTCAATCTTTCCAAGGACTGTTTCAAAGCTTCCACAGAACCTTGAACATCTGCCTTTACTATAAGATTAAGCTCCTTGACCTTACCTGCCTGGATTTGGCTGAATAAGTCATCCAAAGAGATCCTCTGGTTGCTTTGCAAATGCTCCTGTCTATATTTTTCTTTTCTCTTATCTGATATTTGCCTTGCTACTTTCTCATCAGCAACTATTATAAATATGTCACCTGCATCAGGCACTTCCGATAAGCCGGTTATTTCCACAGGTGTTGACGGCCCGGCCTTTTTTACTGCCTTGCCCTTGTCATCGGTCATAGTTCTTACTTTACCGTAAGTAGTGCCCACTATGAAGAAGTCACCAACATTTAGCGTACCATTTTGCACAAGAACTGTGGCAATTGGGCCTCTGCTTTTATCCAGTTTTGCCTCTATAACTGTTCCCTTTGCTTTTCTATTGGGGTTAGCTTTTAGCTCTTGCATTTCTGCAACCAATAAAACCATCTCTAAAAGATTTTCTATCCCTATTTTCTTTTTTGCAGAAACAGGAACACAGATTGTATCTCCACCCCAGTCTTCTGCTAGCAGGCCGTGTTCAGTAAGTTCCTGTTTCACTCGGTCTGGGTTTGCTCCTGGTTTATCGATTTTATTTATGGCTACTATGATTGTTACGTTGGCAGCCTTAGCATGGTTTATAGCTTCGATTGTTTGGGGCATGACCCCATCATCCGCCGCAACCACTAATATAGCAATATCCGTGACCTTAGCTCCTCTGGCTCTCATAGCTGTAAAAGCTTCATGGCCTGGTGTATCCAAGAAAGCTATCTTTTTACCTTCGATATTTACAGTATAGGCACCGATATGCTGTGTGATACCTCCTGCCTCAGTGGCTATTACATTAGTCTGTCTTACAGCATCTAGTAGAGAGGTTTTCCCATGATCTACATGACCCATTATAGTCACGACAGGCGGTCTAGGCTTTAAGTCTTCTTCTTTATCTTCAGTATCATTTAAAAGCAGTTCTTCATCATCTTTATCCACGGCCTTTTCTATGGAGATTCCAAATTCACCGGCTATAAGAGCAGCTGTATCGTAATCTAATTCTTGATTTATTGTGGCTACAATTCCAAGAAGCAATAATTTTTTAATTATCTCAGCAACAGTTTTACCTGTTTTTTCGCTTAAATCTTTAACGGATATACTATTTCCTACCTTTATGGGTTTTTTAGGTCCTGAAGGCTCTTCTTTAACAGGTTGGGATGGCATTGGCCTTCCCCTTTTTCTATCGTTTCTAAAATTGCCTCTTTTCACTGGTTTATCAGGTTTTTTAGCAGGCACTGCTTTTTTAATCTTTTTTGATTCTTCTTTTTTATTGAAATCACCATCGTAATCTTCAATAGCAGTATCCTTGTTCTGCTCCTTGGATATTAAAGAAGATTTATTTAATGCTGTTTTTTGTTTGTTATCAACCGTCACATTCACTTTGTTATCAGTTTTTTTGTCGTTTTTCTTAATAAATAATTCTCTAATAGCTTTTTCCTCATCGCTTTCTATATTACTCATATGATTGTTAATATTAATATTTGCTTCTCTTGCTTTGTTTATTAGCTCTTTACTCGATAATCCCAATTCCTTGGCTAATTCGTACAATCTTTTCTTACTCAAACAGTTCACCCCCAGCTATATTATTACTAATCCTTATTCAGCAGGCTAATTAAGTAATCTGAAAATCCCTTGTCTGTTATACCGGCTATAGATCTGATTTTTTGACCTAAACTTGTGCTTAGTTCCTCTTTGGTCATATAAATAAAATATGGAATATGGTAATAAACTGCAGAATTAATAAACCGCTTTTTTGTATTCTCGGAAGCATCCTCCGCTATTATCAGGAGTTTGATATTATTCTTCTTTAAGGCGAATCTCACCGGATCTTCGCCAGAAATAACTCTGCCTGCTTTATATGCCATCCCTATCATTGATTGTACTTTTTTACGGTTTTCCATTCTCCTGTATCTGCTCCCTCAGAACATAAATTAATTCATCATTCATCTTTGTCTCCAATGCACTTTCTATCCGTTTTGTTTTTATCGCACTGTCCAGGCATTCTATGTTAGGGCATATATAGCAGCCCCGCCCTGATGCTTTCCCCTTCAGATCCATATTTATATTTCCTTCCGGGCTTCTAACTATACGAATCATCTCTTTCTTTGGCTTCATCTCGTTGCAGCCTAAGCATTTTCTCATAGGAATTTTCTTTTTCAGCATTAAATCACCTCTATTCAATTATTGAACGGGTTAGTTCAGTGATAAGGCTTGTGATTCACTTTTAATATCAATCTTACAGCCAGTAAGCTTTGCAGCCAGCCTTGCATTCTGCCCCTCTTTGCCAATGGCCAAAGAAAGCTGTGAATCGCTTACAACAACATTAGCCGTATTCTCTTCTTTATTAATGCTCACTTTTATAACCTTAGCAGGGCTTAATGCGCTGGCTACAAAAATGGTTAAATCATTGCTCCATTCAATTATGTCTATCTTTTCTCCTCTAAGCTCATCCACTATCACTTGTACGCGCTGACCTCTTTGACCCACACAAGCTCCGACAGCATCAATGTTTTCATCATGAGAAAATACTGCCATCTTAGTTCTCGATCCAGCTTCTCTCGATATGCTTTTTATCTCTACTATACCATCCTTTATTTCCGGAACCTCCAATTCAAACAATCTCTTCACCAGTCCCGGATGGGTTCTGGAAAGCATAACCTGCGGCCCCTTGGTGGTCTTTTTCACCTCGACCACATAAGTTTTCAATCTGTCCCCTAAATTATATGCTTCACCAGGTGTTTGCTCGTTTGGTCCTAGTACGGCTTCAGTTTTTCCTAAATCAATAAAAACATTGTTTTTTTCTTTTCTTTGAACCAATCCATTCACAATCTCGTCTTCTTTATTGATGAATTCTTCATAAACATTGCTTCGTTCAGCCTCTCTTATCCTTTGTACAACTACTTGCTTGGCAGTCTGAGCAGCTATCCTTCCAAAATTTTTTGGAGTAACTTTAATCTCAATAATATCACCAATCTCATAATTCCTATTTATACTTTTTGCATCTTCTATACTGATCTCTAAAAGTTCATCTTCCAGGGCTTCCACCACGGTTTTTTTAGCATACACTTCTACATCACCGGTTTCACGGCTTATAGCCACCTTTACGTTCTGGGATGTCCCGTAGTTTTTCTTATATGCAGTTACTAAAGCCGCATCAATGGCCTCAAACAGTATCTCTTGTTTTATACCCTTTTCCCTTGCAATTTGCTCAATCGCCTGGAGAAATTCCCCATTCATTTATTACCCTCCTTAAAACTTAATCAAAGGCTTCATAATCGCTATAATGTCTTTTTTAATTTCAATATTTTCCCCATTATAATCAAGAATAACTTTTTTTTCATCAAAATCTACTAATATGGCTTCGATCACTTTTTTCCCTTCATAGGGTTCGTAAAATTTTATTTCTAATTCCTTATTTAAATTCCGTTTATAATCCCTTTCTGTTTTAAGAGGCCTTTCAATGCCGGGAGAAGACACCTCGAATATGTAAGCATGTTCAATAGGATCAACTTCATCCAGCATGTCACTTAGAGCTTCGCTTACCAGCTGACAGTCATCTACAGTAATTCCTCCGTCTTTGTCTATGAATAGCCTTAAGTACCACTGTCCACCTTCCTTCTTATACTCAATGTCAACAAACTCAAACTTGTATTTGTTTAAAATGGGCATGCTCAGATCATATAATATGTCTTCTACTTTTCTCTTCAAGGCAATTCCTCCCTATAGTTAGTTCAATTAGATCCCACTGAAAAAAAAGCCCTATAACATCTGTTTATAATAGGAAAGAGTGGGAAAGCCCCACTCTAATTGAAAATAATAAGTTTATGTCCAGAATGATTATAACATTGTTTATATGTTCATGCAAGTTTAAAATAAGCTCAATTGATTATTTTCAGGCAAGCCTTCTAAACATCCGTGACTCCTCATTATTTCAATAACAGTCTTAGATATCTTTGTTCTCTCACGTAAGTCCTGAGCGGAAATGAAAGGACATTTTTCCCTTTCCTTAATTATACTTAAAGCAGCATTGGCTCCCAATCCTTGCAAAGTCCTTAGCGGCGGTCTTATACCTTCTTCGGTAATTATAAATCTATCTGCCTCCGACTTGTATAAATCCACAGGCAATAGCTTGATATCCCTGCAATACATTTCATATACCACTTCTACCAGCGTCATAAGATTTTTTTCTTTTGTAGTTGCATTATTCCCTAATTTGTCTAATTCAATCCATTTTGCCTTAACCAAATTTTTCCCGCCGGTAAATATATCGGCATCAAAATCATCTAATCTCACAGTAAAATAAGTGGCATAAAAGGCTTCCGGATAATAGACCTTGTAGTATGCAATTCTGAAAGACATCATTACGTAAGCAGCTGCATGAGCCTTTGGGAAAAGATAATTAATAGTTTTGCAGGAATTTATATACCAATCCGGCACATCTTTCTCCCGCATGGCATTTTCAAATTCCTCATTTAATCCCTTTCCTTTTCTGACACTCTCTGCGATCTTGAAGGCTGTCTTAGGCTTCACACCCTTATGAATAAGATACAGCATTATATCATCTCTTGTCGATATAACATCCTTTAAGGTAGCTGTACCGCTTCTTATGATATCCTGAGCATTATTGAGCCAAACATCTGTGCCATGGGATAAACCCGCTATTCTGACCAATTCGGCAAAGGTGCTTGGCTTGGTATCCATCAGCATTTGCCGAACAAATTTAGTTCCAAATTCTGGAATCCCCAGGCTGCCCACTTGGCAATCTATTTCATCCAGGCTGATATTCAGCGCTTCAGGCGAAGTAAATAAGCTCATGGTCTTCTTATCATCAAATTTTATATTTTGTGCTGAAAAACCGGTTATATCCTCCAGCATTCGTATAATGGTAGGCACATCGTGCCCCAGGATATCTAATTTCAATAATCTCCCGCTTATTGAGTGGTAGTCGAAATGGGTAGTTATAATAGAAGAATCCGTGTCATCTGCAGGATGCTGTATTGGAGTGAATTCATAAATCTCCTTATCAGACGGCACTATCATTACACCGCCGGGATGCTGGCCCGTTGTTCTTTTTATTCCTGTACATCCGGCAATGAGCCGCTTCGCTTCTGCATTATTCAATTTTTTCCCTTTATCTTCATAATATTTTTTAACAAAGCCATAAGCAGTCTTTTCGGCAATAGTGCCAATGGTTCCGGCTCTAAAAACATGGCCTTTCCCAAAGAGCTCTTCGGTATATTTATGAGCAACAGGCTGATATTCTCCTGCAAAGTTTAAATCTATATCCGGTTCTTTATCCCCATCAAAGCCGAGAAAAATCTCAAAGGGAATATCATGGCCTTCTTTAATCAAGCTTTGGCCGCATTCCGGGCAATCCTTATCAGGCAAATCCGCACCTGAACCGATACTCCCATCGGTAAAGAAATAAGAATATTTGCAGTCTGGACATATGTAATGAGGAAGAAGAGGATTGACCTCGGTTATATCGCACATTGTAGCCACAAGAGAGGATCCGACGGAGCCTCTTGAGCCGACCAGATAACCGTCTTTCAGTGATTTGCTTACTAATTTTTGAGCAATTACGTACATTACGGCATATCCATTATTTATTATAGAATTCAGTTCTTTATCCAATCTATCCTTCACTATTTGAGGCAATTCATCGCCGTAAATGCTATGAGCTTTGCGCAATGTCATATCTTTGATTTGTTCTTCCGCACCATCTATTTTCGGAGGAAAGGTTTCTTCCGGTATTGGTATGATATCCTCAATCATACCTGCAATTTTCGTCGGATTTTCAATGACAATTTCATGAGCAGATTCCTTATCAAAGTAATTAAAATCCTCAAGCATTTCCCCCGTTGTTTTGAAATACAGAGGGGCTTGCTCATCGGCATCACTATAGCCTTGACCTGCCATCAATATTCTTCTGAAAACTTCATCTTCAGGATCTATAAAATGCACGTCTCCGGTTGCTACAACCGGCTTGTTAAGCTTTCGGCCCAGAGCATATATTTTTTTATTTATTTCAATCAGTCTGCTTTTATCAAGAGTTCCGTTGTTTATAAGAAATTGATTATTAGCCAGAGGCTGTATTTCAAAATAATCATACAGCTTTGCCTTATCCAATAAAATGCTCTCATCAACATTATTCATAACGGTTCTGTATATCTCTCCCGCCTCACAAGCAGAGCCTATGATCAATCCATCTCTATAATTCAATAGAATGCTTTTTAATATCCTTGGCTTCTTATAGAAATAATCAAGATGAGAAATTGAAATCAATTTATATAGGTTTATCAAGCCCGTAAAATTCTTGACTAAAATAATAATATGAAAAGATTCTGCAGATTTTATATTTGCAGAGCCTTGGGTCATGTTATTGATATCAGACAGGCAATGAATATTCCTATCCTCAAGAATTTTAAACAATTCAATCAGTATTAAAGCAGCCGCTTCTGCATCATCAGAGGCTCTATGATGATTATCAAGCTTAATGCCGAAATGATCACATAAATTGTTAAGCTTATGCCTTTTAATCGATAAAAGGTTTCTTGACAGCTGCAATGTATCCAGAATAGGATTATCGATCTTAATACCCAGCGCCGAAGCTTTATTTTTTATGAACCCAACATCAAACATGGCATTGTGAGCTACTAAAGGCCTATTTCCTGCGAAGCTCAAAAATTCCGGCAGCACTTTTTCTATTTTCGGGGCATTTGCAACCATGGCATCCGTTATACCTGTCAAAGCCTGTATCTTTTCAGGTATTGGTATTTCAGGATTGATCAGAGAATTGAATTTGGATACTACTTTCCTATTTTTTATTAGAACAGCTCCTATTTCGGTTATTTTGTCATTGGAGCTGGATAGCCCTGTTGTCTCAATATCAAATACTATATATTCATCATCAAAGCCGTAAGCAATCTCATTATAAACTACAGGAGTTCCATCGTTGACCAGATATCCTTCAACACCATACAATACTTTTATCCCATATTTTTTTGAAGCCTCATAAGCTTCAGGAAAGGCTTGTACTACTCCATGATCTGTTATGGCTATTGCTTTATGACCCCATTCCTTGGCTCTTTTTATCAGCAATGTTGCGGAAGATAAGCCGTCCATAGAACTCATAGAGGTATGTGCATGAAGCTCTACCCTTTTGTCAGGAGAAGAATCTGTTCTCTTATTGTTTTCTGCACTCACAATGCCTATTGGATACAGCACAATTTCCTTAGAGTAAGGATCCAACTGGACATCGCCCTTTATCTTCACATTAGATCCTATTTTTAATTTTTTTTCCATGTCTCCTAAATCCTGATCTTCCTTTAAAAACAATTTGCAGGTTATAGAGCCCTTATAATCAGTTATATAAAAGCTTAGAATCTTTTTGCCATTATTCAATGTTTTGCTTTCTTGATAAAATATATCGCCTTTGATAAGGACCCTTCCCGATTCCTCATTTAGATCATCAATGGAAACTGGCGTTTCCGCCCCGGAAATCGATCTTCCAAAAATAACTTGGTCTTTTTTGATATCCTGAACATTTTTCCCTGGATTCTTGCTTTCATGCTGTTTTAATGTTTCAGTAATTATTCTTTCCTCTTCTTTTACTAATAAATCTATGTATCTTTCTTCATCAATGCTTTCTTCTTTGTATTTCAAATTTACATTTATCTGGATTCCATATAAATCTGAAGCGATATTTTCCATTATGTCATCTAATTTTTTTTGCTTCATTAAATCACAAGAAATCTTCGAGTTTAATGTAATTTCCATGATATTCGCATCATGACATTCTATATTGCTGTCCTTTAAGAAACCTACGAATCCGGGGTTTTCTGCAAAAACCTTATTGATTATATCATCTTTATATTTTTTAATATCCTTCTCAGAGTTTAGCTCACCTGAAATAAGTCTTACATGTGACAAGCCGTATTTTTCGGCAAGCTTTACTTCGATAGCCTCTAATTCCTTTATTTCAATAGCTTTCTTTGTCCTTATATATAATTCCCAGGATCTTTTGTTGGGATATACCTTTATTTTTTGAACATCAAAAATATGTTTATATACATCAATATAATTATTTTCTAATTTTGTCTTATTTTGCATTTTATCACCAGGTACTCTTCAATATTTCCGCTTAATGTTTAACGGATTTGCCTAAAACCTTTAAAATATCCTTATACATTTTTAATCTTGAAGTAAAGCCAGGAATAAAGCCCAGCTTTTCTTCCTTAGTCAGATGAGTTATATCTTCCAAGTCTATTTCTTCAACTCTATATGAGTTTTTATTCGTATGGATTGTCAGCGCAACCTCTATCCCATATCTTACAAAATCCAAGTCTTCGATTTCATCTATAATATATTTTTTAATCACCCTTTGTCCTGAAAGATTGGGGGCAATTTTTTGTGCAATATCAGTAACGGCTCTTCCATGCTTAAATATACCTACAGTCATGTCCGCTTTATTCAAAATCACAGGATAAATCAAGTCATGCAAATGCTCCCTTTTCAACCCAATCAGATCTGCATCCAACAATAAAACATTCTCTGATTTACACTCTTTTAATCCTGCTTTTATTGCTCCACCTTTACCGATATTATCTTTTAGTTCTATTACCTTCACTCCATAACTCTTTGCTAAATTGACTGTTCCATCACTGGAACCGTCGCTTATCACAATGACCTCATCTATTATTGGGACATCGCATACTATATCTAAAACGTCCCCTATGGTTTTTTCCTCATTATATGCAGGAATAATTGCTGCAACAGACATATTTATTCCTCCTATTCTTTCGCTATCTCTACCTGAAAAAATTCAATAAATTGAATTTGATCAAATCTTTGTATGCAATCACAACTGCCAGTATCATAAGCGCCACAAAGCCAATAAAATTAATGAATCCTTCTTTTTCTGCTTCTATCGGTTTGCGCCTGATCATTTCTATAAACAGAAACATTAAACGTCCGCCATCTAAAGCAGGTATTGGAAGCAAGTTTATTATACATAGATTCAAGCTAAGGAAAGCGGTTAGATTCAATAAATACAAGAAACCCACCTTTGCAGCCTCATTGATAAAGATTATAATCCCGACAGGGCCTGACACTTCGTCAGATGATGCCTTACCGGTAAAAAGCTTCAGCAGAAATTCCAGCATTGATCTTGATACTTCAATGGCAGTAGCAAAACCCTCTTTAATTGACAAACCGCTTATCTTAAGCGAAGGAGTTATTCCAATAATTGCTCCCTCTGCTTCGTTTTCAATAACCGGCGTGACTACGATACTCTTTTCCTGACTTTTTCTTTGTATGGTTATATTAAGGGGAATACCATTGCTTTCTGAAATATTCTTCTTTATATCATCCCAGTTTTCTATTTTTTTGCCGTTTATTTCAACAATCCGATCTCCTTTTATTAAACCTGCATTGTATGCAGGCTTCCCTGCAATGACTTCATTGATTATCGGTGTTTGTGTAATGACTAATGAAAAGATCAATAGAGCCAATAAGAAATTCATCAACGGGCCAAAAAATATTACTCCCATTCTCGCAATAAGCGGCTTATTATTAAAAGCCTTAGCATCTAAAGATGCTTCATCTTCACCTGTAAGCTTGCAAAAACCGCCTAAAGGTATGGCTCTTAAGGAATAAAGAGTTTCCCCTTTTTGCCTGCCGAATATTTTAGGCCCCATACCTATAGCAAATTCTTCAACCCTTATCCCCGATAATTTAGCTATAATAAAATGACCAAATTCATGTACAACCACTATCGCAACAAAAACAAGCATAGCTAATATAAAATTACCAAAAGTCATATAGTTCACCTCTTCTTATACAATTCCAGTGCAACATTCCTTGACCAATTATCAACTTGAAATACATCATCCAAGCTATTGATATTTATTTTTGAATGACCTTCCAAAACCTTTGCAACCATATCATAGATTTCCGTAAATCCGATTTTCCCTTGCAAGAACAAGCTGACTGCAACTTCATTAGCCCCGTTCAATGCTATACAACTGCTGTCACCATCCAGCAAAGCATCGTAAGCAAGCTTAAGGCATGGAAATCTATCAGTATCCGGCTCTCCAAAGCTGAGAGAATTATGCTTTGAAAAATCTAATTTGCTGTCTGACGCAACGATTCTTTCAGGATAAGTCAGCGAATATTGTATAGGTATCTTCATATCCGGCACTCCCAGCTGGGCCAGAACTGCTCCATCAATAAATTCTACCATAGAATGTATGATGCTTTCCGGATGTATATAAACTTGTATATTCTGCGCTGCCATATCAAACAGCCATCTGGCCTCTATAACTTCTAAGCCTTTATTCATCAAAGTTGCAGAGTCTATTGTAATCTTCTTGCCCATATTCCAGTTGGGGTGCTGCAGTGCATCTGATAAGGTGACATCTTTAAGCTCTTGAGCAGTTTTTTTTCTAAAAGGCCCGCCGGATGCTGTAAGTATAATTTTTGATATAAATTCTCTGTTTCTATCAATGCACTGAAAAATTGCTGAGTGCTCACTGTCAACCGGTATGATAAAAGCATTTTTTTCCTTTGCCGTATTTGTTACTATCCGGCCTGCAGTCACAAGGGTCTCTTTATTTGCCAATGCAACTGTTTTACCTTTTTCTACTGCACTATAGGTAGGCTTCAACCCTGCTATGCCTACTAAGGCCGACATTACTATATCTGTTTTTTCATAGGTTGCAGCGCAGTTCAGCCCGTCTTCGCCATGCAATATTTCTATATGCTTATTATAAGAGGCGATGCTAGACTTAAATTCCTTGTATTTCTCATAATCTGCCACTACTACTATATCAGGATCAAATTCCAGCACTTGCTTATATAAAATATCTATGTTGGAATTCGCAGTTAATGCACATACATTAAATTCATCCCTATTATTTCTGATCACATCCAAGGTTTGGCATCCTATAGAACCGGTAGAGCCCAGTATTGATATATTCTTCATCTCTTCTCCTTATAATAATTCTTTCATTATAGTTATATATGTATATACAGTGGGTGCGGTAAATAATATACTATCGAATCTGTCAAGCACTCCTCCATGACCTGGTATAATGTTTCCAAAATCCTTAATCTTGCAGAATCTCTTGATTGAAGATGCTGATAAGTCCCCAAGTATCGAGGTAATGCCGCATAGCAATCCGATAAACAAATAATGAATAATATTTATTTGATATCCCATCCTGATAAATATAAAACCTGCTAAAGTGCTGATTGCGGCACTGCCTATTATACCTCCCACAGCACCTTCAATAGTTTTTTTAGGGCTCACTGATGGGCAAAGCTTATTCTTGCCAAAGCAGCTGCCTATAAAATATGCACCGGTATCAGAAAACCAGGCGGTTAAAAACGGCAGCCAAACGAGGATATTGCCGCTTGTTTTATTATATATGAATATAAGGTTGCTGAATAAATATGATACATAAATTACTCCCAGGACAGTAACAGCGACATTTAATATATTATATCCCTTTTTTATGGTATCCAAAAAAGTTAATAGTAAAGCTATAAAAATTAATATTGAAAGAGTAATGAAGGAATTATAGCTGATTGAGATTAAAAAATAATACATTATTGTTACTGAATATCCAATCCACGGTGTTGGTTTATAATCCGTATTAGAGAATGCTCTGTAGTATTCGTACAATCCTACTGCGGAAAGCAAAAAAACAAATAGGTAAAAAAATTTGCCGCCAATTATTAAAGTGCTTATCATGAGCGGTAAACCGATAACTGCACTGATAATCCTTGTCTTAAGCATACACATCCTCCATCACTTTACTCCGCCAAAGCGCCTGTCTCTTTTTTCATATTCATCAATAGCTTCAATAAGATTTTCTTTTTTAAAATCCGGCCACAGAACCTCTGAGAAATACAGCTCGCTATAAGCTCCCTGCCACAGCAAAAAATTGCTTATCCTCTTTTCTCCGCTGGTCCGTATAATCAGATCAGGGTCCTTATCACCTGAAGTATAAAGATAACCTGAAAGCAGATCTTCATCTATATCACTTTCGTCAATCTCACCGGATAACGTCATCCTGGCAATCTTCTTTACTGCATCAATTATTTCATTTCTTCCCCCATAATTCAATGCGATATTAAATTGCAGGCCGGTGTTATGCTTTGTTTTTTCAATCGACTCATATATCTGTTTTTTTGTAGAAGAAGGAAGTTCCTCGACATCGCCTAATATTTTAATTCTAACATTATTTCTGTTCAATTCATCAATTTCTTTTTTCATAAACTCAACCAATAAAATATTGATTAAATAATCCACCTCTTCCGCCGGCCTGGCCCAGTTCTCAGTAGAAAAGGCAAAGACAGTCAGTATTTTTATTCCTATGTCACTGCAATATGTCACGATTTCCCTCAATGCTTCTACACCGGCTTTATGTCCGAAAGATCTCGGCAAGCCTCTTTGCTTTGCCCATCTTCCATTTCCGTCCATTATAAGGGCAACGTGCTCAGGCAGCTTTTTTACCCTTTGCGTATTCATATCTATATGCCTCCGAAAAATATACTTACCTATATTTTACACAAATATATGTCTAAAAAAAACCCCTCAAAATGAGGGGTATTTTTATCTAAAATAACTTACAGTTAAAACAACCCTTTTTTCACTTTCATTGTGTTTTACAACAACAGGATTTGAGTAAACAGAATCGTTGCATCCATCCTTTGATGGAGCCTTTGTTACTTCAACAATTATTTCTTTATCATGAGGCAACCTTAGCAATGCCTCATCCAATTTATAGCCAATAAGTAAAACACCTTCGGGCAATATTGATTAAACCTCCATAATTTCTTTTTCTTTAGCCTCAAGGATTTTATCTATATCTTTTATTGCTTTATCCGTAGATTTCTGTACTTCCTCTTCAGCTTTCTTCAGTTCATCTTCAGTTATTTTAACATCTTTTTTTAATTTTTTCAAACTTTCGATCGCATCTCTTCTTGTATTTCTTACTGCAATCTTTGATTCTTCACCCATTTTCTTAATTACTTTTACTAAGTCCTTTCTTCGCTCCTCTGTCAATTGCGGAACTACAAGCCTGATAATTTTCCCATCATTTGATGGATTAATTCCAAGATCTGATTTTAATATTGCTTTTTCGATCAAGGGAACCGACTTAGAGTCCCAAGGTTGTATAGTCATGACCCTTGGTTCCGGGGCAGCTATGTTTGCGAGCTGAGTCAGCGGTGTTTCTACACCATAGTATTCTACACTGATTCTATCCAGCATAGCTGGATTAGCGCGTCCTGCTTTTAAAGAAGCCAAATCCTTTTTTAAGATAGCTATAGTTTTGGCCATCTTTTCTTCTGCTGTTCTTTGAATCTCCTTAATCATGAATTAATCCTCCTTTACTATTGTACCAATTGTTTCACCTTTTATAACCTTAATAATGTTATCCGGGTTATTTAAATTAAATACTATAATAGGTATCTTATTATCCATGCAAAGGGAAGCAGCCGTTGAATCCATAACCCCTAAACCCTTATTTATAACATCTATATATGAAAGAACTTCATATTTTTTAGCATTTTTGTTTTCTACCGGGTCGCAATCATATACCCCATCAACTTTCTTAGCCAGGAGAATTACTTCTGCCTCGATTTCTGCAGCCCTTAATGCAGCAGTTGTATCAGTTGAAAAATATGGATTTCCAATGCCTGATGCAAAGATTACCACTCTTCCTTTTTCTAAATGCCTTATGGCTTTTCGTCTGATATAAGGTTCAGCAATTTGCCTCATTTCTATAGCAGTTTGCACTCTGGTAGCAATATTTATTCTTTCCATCGCATCCTGCAAAGCCAGGGCATTTATTACAGTTGCGAGCATTCCCATATTGTCCGCAGTTGTTCTGTCCATTCCTTTCCCGCTTCTGCCCCTCCAGAAATTGCCTCCTCCCACTACTATGGCAACTTCAACTCCCATAGCGGCTAATTCTTTAACCTTTTCGGCTATGCTTTCAATGGTATCTTGATCCAATCCAAAATCTTTTACACCGGCTAGAGCCTCACCACTTAATTTCAGAATTATTCTTTTATATTTTATTGATTGCATAAGATTATACCTCCGATTAAGCTAAAATTTCTACACTAAGCATAAAAATCCTTCTGGTTTTAGAAAAAAAGAGAACACAGAGTGTTCTCTATTTTCAATTGTAATTTATTTATTTTTCATCTGGCTCATTACTTCTTCTGCAAAATTATCTTCTCTTTTTTGTATGCCTTCGCCTTTTTCGAATCTAACAAATCTGGAAATTGAAATATCAGCACCAATTTCCTTTGATTTATCGGCTAAAAGCTTTGCAACAGTTTTTTCCCCATCTTTTACAAACAGTTGATCCAATAAGCAAATTTCTTTCAGCTGCTTTTTGAGCCTTCCTTCGATCATTTTTTCAACTACTGCAGGATTTTTACCCTCATTTATTGCTTGAACCTTTAATATTTCTTTCTCTTTTCCTATATAATCGCCAGGCACATCAGATTCGCTAATATATAAGGGGTTCATTGCTGCAACTTGCATTGCAATATCTTTACCTAATTCTATCAATGTATCATTAACTATTGAACTGTCTAATTGAACTAATGTTCCTATTCTTCCACCGCCATGTATATAGGATACAACAGCACCGTTATCTGCAGAAAACTTCTCAAACCTTCTTATTGCCATGTTCTCGCCAATTTTTGCAATCAAGGAGCTAAGCGCTTCGCTAACTTTCATTCCGTTATAATCTGATTCGCTCAATTGCTCCAGGCTGCTCAATTCTTTATCTACAACAATTTTAGCCATGGAATTCACAAAATCAATGAAATCTTGGTTCTTGGCAACAAAATCTGTCTCGCAATTGACTTCAACAATTGCACCTATTTTATTTTCATCGTTGATGTATGTACCAACCAAACCTTCTGCCGCTATTCTGCCTGCCTTTTTGGCAGCAGCAGCCAACCCTTTTTCCCTTAAAAACTCTATTGCCTTTTCCATATCGCCATCAGTTTGAACCAGAGCTTTTTTACAATCCATCATCCCTGCTCCGGTTCTTTCCCTAAGTTCTTTCACAGTTGAAGCATCAACCATATTAATCTCCTCCTAAACATTATTAAAGGTAAGGGCTGGAGATAGAAAAACTAGAACTCCGGCCCTTACCGCATTATCATTATTCTGCTAGCTGTTCGCCTTGTCTTGCTTCTATTACAGCATCTGCAATCTTAGAAGTTAAAAGCTTGACTGCTCTTATTGCGTCATCATTACCCGGTATAGGATAGTCAACTTCTTCTGGGTCGCAGTTTGTATCAACAATTGCAACAACCGGAATTCCTAATATGTGGGCTTCCTGAATAGCTATTTTTTCTTTTCTTGGGTCAACGATAAATATTGCTCCCGGCAGTTCATCCATGCTTTTTATACCGTTAAGGTTTTTTTCCAGCTTTTCTTTTTCTGCTCTAAGCTTGATAACTTCTTTCTTCGGTAAAACTTCAAAAGTGCCGTCATTTTCCATCCTGTCAAGCTCATTCAATCTTTCGATTCTCTTTTTGATTGTTTTGAAGTTGGTCAACATACCGCCTAACCATCTCTGATTTACATAGTACATATCACTTCTTATTGCCTCGGATTCAATTGACTCTTGAGCTTGTTTTTTAGTCCCAACAAAAAGTATACTCTTTCCTGAAGCGGCAACCTCTTTAATAAATTCATAGGCTTCTTCAACTTTTTTAACAGTTTTCTGAAGGTCTATGATATAAATGCCATTTCTTTCAGTAAAGATAAACTCAGCCATTTTAGGGTTCCATCGTCTTGTCTGATGCCCGAAATGAACACCAGCCTCTAATAATTGTTTCATAGAAATTACTGACATTATATGTCACCTCCTGCGGTTTTTTCCTCCATAGCCGTCCTCTTGCCTAAAAGCATTTCTGCACCCTTTAGGCAATCAAGCTATGTGTGATTTTTCACATATTGTAGTATAGCATATATAGCCTTTATTGGCAATAAAATTATTGTGCCAAATATCTTCTTTTTTAATGCATATCAACAGAAACCTTTTTTAGGTTTGCCACTTTAAAACATTTTATTCATTCCCAATACGTCTATTGCTTTTTAGGCTTAGTGATCACATCGATTATATCATCATAGCTCATACCCTTTTTTAATATGAAGCTCCCATACTGAATCTTATCATCTTTTCCTCTTTTATATAATCTATCCATAAATCCGCTTTTGTCATCGATCAATCCATGTTCTGCGAGAACATCTGCCGTTTTGTAAGAATCATACCCTTTGAAAATCTTAATCTCTACTTCTTCGATTTCTTCCGTTTCATCTGATTGTTCATTCATTTTCTCGCCCTCATATGTACTGTTTTTTTCACTTATTTGGCCCTTATCGATTAAATCTTTAGGATTGACTATCATAAAACCTCTTTTAGAAGCCTCAGCTTTTATAAAATCATCAGTCAAAGCCCTGCTATTAATATTTATATTTATGATTGATGACAGCACCAACCCTATTCCGATACCTAAAATTATGCCTTTTATATCATATGATTTCATTATTCTTAACCCCACTGTTTAAAGACAATATTAATGATACTTCTCCCTTGCCTATCTGAAGCTTTTTAGCTATGTCATCAGCATTCATGCCCTTGCTGAATAAATCTAATATATCTTTCTCTTTTTTTGTCTTTGGCGGAGCGGGAACATCCTTGTTCGACTTTCTGCTCTCGTCTATATTAGCAGCTGGCTTGTTTATTTCTTTTTCATTGTTACTATAAGATTGTTTGATGCTGCTGATATGCTCTTCAATGTCATTAATGACAACCTCAGAAGTATATACCAATTCGCCGACTATTTCTTCAGCATCCGCTATGGCCTTTTTTATTTCCTGTTCTTTCATATATAAATCATAGTAAATTCCTTCTCCTCTGATTTTGTCAGAAGCTATTAAGAACAAGGATATGATTATCATGCCTATTCCAACAATTGTTAATAAATAATTAATATAATTCATCATATCACACACCATTTATATTAAAATGTCAATTCTTGACCCTGTGGGACTTTTACTTCTTTTATCTTTTTTATCTTCTTTTTCACTATTTCCATCACCGCTTTTGGATCTGCCGTTTTTTCCATCCTTATCGATCCTGGCTTTGTATGCTTTATCTGCTTTGTTGATCTGCTTTAATTCCTTGGTTTTTTTGTTTGAGTCCTCAATGATATTAATATGTTGATTAACCCTTTGATTCTCATTTTCTACATGCCTCATTTTCTGAATCTCGGGAGCCTTCGGTATAAGAATCTGAAAGTCTACGGATCTTATTGACATAATATTACCACCTTATGGCTCAAAAGAGCCTATTTTTATTTCTCCAGCCGATCTATAAAAAGTCACATGCTGTATCTGATCCCTTACAAACATGGAATTGCTGCCAATCGTAATTTTTGTACCCGGATATACTATGTTCTCCACTTTGATTCTTCCGTTGGAAATATCCTCAATATAGGTTTCTACTTCCTGTATTTCTCTTTTTAACCCTTCTATCGTATTTTGCGTTTGTAATTTAAGAACGATTGATTTATTCATCATAGTCCTTTTGTCATCGTCCAGCTCCCCTTTTTTGCTCATCTTCGTAAGCAAATCAACAACTTGAGAGAGTTTTGTATAATTCTCAGCATTCTTAGCATGCTCAGCTTTTAAGCTTTCATATTTCTTTCTTACATCAGGGTTCATGCCGACCTCTACTTCCGTAACGGTTGCCATAGGAGAACCTATAATTTTCGCCTTAATTTCGTCGGATACCCTTATTTCTCCGCCTACAAGAAGGCCCTTTTTCCCTTTAACTTCAAGCTTTTTACCGCAATAAACGATGCTATGCATTATTGCATCTGTCTGAATATTTCCCTTTGCATATACTTTACTGTTCTCAATAAACTTTGCAATCAGATCCCCTTCGCATACAAGCTCTCCTTTATTCATGCCTTGGATACCTCTATGCAAAACTATATTGCCTTTGGAACATATCTTGGCGCCCTCTACTACCCCGAACACTTCAATATCTTCATCCGCTTCTATGGTAAACCCGGTTATCACATTTCCCTTTACGATCACTTTGCCTAAAAATCTAATATTTCCTGTGGAATTATCAACATTTCCATCTACTGTATACACTTGAAAAACATTTACTTTTCCTTCTACAATCTTAACCTCTCCGTTAATCATAGAGATAAGCTTTAATCCGTCTTCGCTCAAGGTCACATTTTTTCCTTTAGGCATATTTATTGTTTTCCCATCTATTGCCTTAACTTCATTGCCATATACATCTTCACCGTTTATACCTTTTGAAGCAGGTGTCATTGTAACAAGAAGATCGCCTTCATTTACATTTTTTATTAAGGATAATTCTTTATAATCTATTCTTCCGTCATCTGTTATGAACATCTTTTTATCCTTTGAAATATCAAAATGATATTCTAAGCTTGCATTGTTGCCTGGTATAGGAGGTTTTCCTTTAGCAATCATAACTGAATTATTATATATTTTATGGTCAGCAAGGTTTTCTACCTCATTATGTAATATTCCGCTTTTAATATTGCTTGCTTCTAATGCTTGATAAAGACTTTTTTTATCGAGCTCTTTGCCGCCCCCAACGGGAGGGTATATCTTTATATGTGCCTCCATACCATCTGAGGAAACTGAAATTTCATACTCACAATCAGCTTTTTTTTCGTTCTCTTCAATCAATATGCCTTCACTCCCTGAACCTGCAGAGGCAGCATCGGCATTAGAAACCATCAGTTTTTCTTCTATATTGCTTATTAGCCTTTCCAAGTCTTTCAATTCAGTATTATGCTCATATGAGGCTCTGATTTTGTAGTAACTGCCGAAAAGAGATTTTTTTTCTTCTACAATCTCAACCTTTATAAAATCCTTATCAACATTAAAATGTTCTTCTGCTTCCGATATAAGCTTTGCCAGGTTTTTACCTTCTAGAACTACTGAATTGTCAGTCACAATATCAACTCCTTACTAAATTTAATTCACAACAAGCTCTAATAAAATTTTCTAAGCATTTAATTAAATCTGAGAAAAATATGACTCCAGCTTTACTTTTAATTTAAATATCGCTTTTGTATGTAATTGAGACACTCTTGATTCAGAAATTTGAAGTATTCTTCCTATTTCTTTATATGTAAGCTCTTCAAAATAGTAAAGTGTTATTATTTTCTTTTCTTTCTCGGGCAAAGCATTGATTATTCCCGCCAAACTCTTTCTAAATTCTTCGGCCTCAAGTCTATCGGTGGGATTGCTGCCGTTATCATTGTCAGCATCTGCAAACTCTTCTCTATATTGATCCAGGTATTCATCAAGAGATACAACGCTATAAGATGCCAGGCTTTGCATCCTTTTTTGCAGTTCAGCTTCAGATATTCCAAGCTTCTGGGCTATATCCTTATCGGTAGCATTGCTGCCCTTCTCCACTTCTACTTCAGAATAAGCCTTTTCCAGTTCCTTGGCCTTTTGTCTTACAGAACGCGGAATCCAATCGATTTCTCTCAAATAATCAATAATTGCACCTCTTATTCTCAGGTGAGCATATGTATCAAATTTAACACCACGGCTCAATTCGAACTTGTCTATTGCATCAATCAGCCCAAACATACCATAGCTAACCAAATCATCATATTCAACAGCATTATTGTAGCTGGTATAAAGCCTTCCGGCTATGTATTTAACCAGATATACATAATGCAATATAAGTTCTTCTCTTACTGCCTGGTCTTTATTTTTTGAATACTTTTCCCATAGGACATTTATCTCCATCTCATACCTCCGCAAGGAAGTTTATTTATACAGTATTTTTCTTATATAAAGCAGCAGGATTCATTTCTTGAAATTCTTCATCTTCATCATTCAGACTTTTATATTCATCCTGAGTAATTGAAGGAATATGCGCTTCAAATACAGAAGGCTGCGTTTTAGCATTTTCATCTTTTCTGCGTTTATTGCCATTTCCTTTCAGTACATTAGATATAGAAATACCACAAGCTGACAGGCTTATTATCAAGATTATGCTTTTGACCATCAGAACAATAAAATTAGTTTTATATACCAAACCGAATATTATATTTATAAGCAATCCTATAATTACAAGTAAAATAGGGAGTATTTCAACAATATTCATATTTAACTCCAATCATATCTGCTTTATTCCGTGTCCAATTGTCTTGACCAAAAGGAGTCCTGTATCGGAAGAGAATTCTATAGTCCTTCCGTAACTCCCGCCTGTATCTTCAGCTAATATAGGTATATTAAAATTTTTCAAGGTTTCTTTTACTGCCACTACATTTCTTGCACCAATTCTCATTATGTCGCTGGTATCATTGAAGTTGAACATTTGTGCTCCGCCTGCTACTTTACTCACGATTTTGGATCTTTTGGCCCCCATTTTCAGCATATCATCCAACAGTTTAGCAATACCTGTATCAGCGAATTTAGCTAGATTGCTGTTATTTTTTATTTGATGGCTATACGGAAGCATTATATGAACCATACCCGATATCTTGGTTTCCCTGTCATGAAGGCAAATACCCACGCATGAACCTAACCCAAGGGTGATGAGAGCATCCGGAGGATAGACACAATTTAAATCGGCCATTCCAACTTTAATAACTTCCGCCATATCATATTACTCCTAGACTCTTAAGCAAAATTTCAAAAGATTGTTCATCCGGTATTAGAAAAAAGTTACCCTTTACCCGATTTATTCCTTCGATAAAATCAGTCTCAATTAAAAGAACATGGTCGCCTACCTGTCCAAACAGAATAACAGGCACGCTCATTATTGCGCCGGCCATGTCTATGGCAAGCGAAGGGATCGAAACTGTCATAGAAAGCCCCGTCAAGGTGGATAGAGACGATAGATACGAGCCTGCTAATATATTGCCTACTTCTTTTAATGCAGAAAGCTCAATTTCATCCAGATCCGCATTGGTTTCATCTTTGCCCATGAGCCAATTAATTAAAGTGCGTGAAGAATCATTATCAATGAGGAACATGATGCTGCCTGTAATATCACCGCTAACTTTAAAATAAATTCCTGAAACCAACATTTCCGGCCCGCCTACCAGCTCTGCTACTTCTTTAAATTCAACTATATTCACTATAGGAACTTTCATGTCTATGCGTTTAGATACCATCTTTGACAGTGCTGTAACTGCATTGCCAGCGCCTATATTACCAATTTCTTTTAATACATCAATCTGCTGACTGTTCAAATCGGCAATACTAATTGACATAAGCTCATCCCCCAAACCAATAATCTAAACATTAAGCAATTTTTTTACATCCAACAAAGTGATTATTTTGTCATCCAGTTTTCCTATACCATATATGTTATTTTGCTCAGTATTTCCTAAGGATTCCGGAGGCAATTCGACCATATCATTGCTTATTTCGATGACCTTTGAAGCCGAATCAACGATTAATCCTACATTTATATCGTCAACATATACGATGATAATTCTTGTATTTTCGCTTTCTTCTTTTTTATCTAAATTAAATTTCTCACGCAAATCAATGATTGGGACTATCTCGCCTCTTAAATTTATCACACCTTTAATATATGATGCAGTTTTAGGCACTCTTGTTATATTGCTCATTTTTTCTATAGTCTTCACTCGCAGTATATCTATTCCATACTCTTCATTGTCTAATTCAAATACAACAAATTGATTGTTTTTATCGGTATAATTCATATGGCTCCCCCCTTAAATCATCGAATTTGAATCAATAATAAGCGCTACTTGTCCATCTCCTAATATTGTTGCACCTGCAATATTCCTTATACCCGCTAAATACTTTCCTAAAGATTTGATCACTATTTCTTGCTGACCAATCAAGCTGTCTACTATAAAGCCGGAGCTTTTCTCTCCTTTTTTTACTATTACTACAGTCAATTCGTTTGAATCCTTTTCATCATCTTTTACATCAAGAACATGGGACAGCCTTACAATAGGGAGAACTCCATTTCTATACAGTATCACTTCTTGTCCTTGTACAATTCTTATGCTATTTTTTTCAATTGAAGTGATCTCCTTTATTGAATTTAAAGGTATAGCATATTTCTCGCTTCCTATGGTTACCAAAAGCGCTTGAATTATAGCTAAGGTCAAAGGCAGTCTTATTATAAATTTGCTGCCTGCATTGGCTGAAGTTTCTACTTCTACAGTTCCTCCTAATGATTCTATTTTTGTTTTCACTACATCCAGTCCTACACCTCGGCCGGAAACATCTGATACTACATCGGCAGTGCTGAAGCCTGGCCTGAAAAGTAGATCGACTGCTTCCTTTTCATTCAATGCACCAGCTTCCGCCTGGCTGATCAACTTATTCTCAACAGCTTTTTTCTTGACTTTACTAACATTAATGCCTTTACCATCGTCTTCAACTTCAATAACCACACTATTGCCGTCTTGAAATGCTCTCAGCGCAACACTTCCCGCCGGAACTTTCTTATTGTTTATTCTCTCCTGCTTATCTTCAATACCATGGTCAATGGCATTCCTTATTAAATGTATGAGAGGATCTCCAATCTCGTCTATGACCGTCCTGTCTAATTCAGTTTCTTCCCCGCTGATATGCAGGTTAACCTCTTTTCCAAGCTCTCTTGACAAATCTCTTACCATTCTCGGAAATCTGTTAAATACCCTTTCAATGGGTACCATTCTTACCTTCATTACAGCATCATGAAGGTTTGTTGTAATTCTCTCCAAATATTCAACAGCTTCAGTCATATTTTGATCTCTCGTGTCGGAATCAACGCCTTCCAGCCTAGTTTTGATGATTATCAGTTCGCTCACCAGGTTCATGAGATTGTCCAATCTATTAATATCTACTCTGACCGTTTTGCCTATTTTATTCTTCTTTGCATGAGCTTCTTCTGAATCTTCCTTGTTCTCTTCAACTTGCTCAGCCTCTGCAACTGCAACCTCTTTTGAGGAAGCTTCGAAGGCTTTCGTCACTTCCTTCAGTTCCTCAATCACAATCTCATCTATCTCAGATATAGACATAAGGTCATCCTTTACTTTGTCTTTGCCTTCACTGGTGATCACTGCCAACTTAAAATTGTTATCAAACTTTTCATCTTCTATATCTTCTACTGAAGGGAAGGACTTAAAGACTTCAGCATATTTTTCCAAGCTTTTAAATACAAGAAAAGCTCTGGCGGATTTAAGCATACAATCTTTTGATAAAATAACCTCAATTTTAAATACCTTCATTCCCTGAGCTAAGGCTTGTACAATTATATTTTCATCATACTGATTTAACGCGAAATTAGATATAGCAACGCTGTTATCGGCATCCTGCCTTTCATGGGCCGGCAAGTCCTTATTATAAATAATATTGTTCAACTTATTCTTCAGAGGATCAATATTTTTATCCATCTCTTTGCCGGTTTCTGATATGCAGTTGACAGATCCTTCTAAAAAGTCTAAACACTCAAACAAAACATCCAGTATTCCCGAATTGATCGTCAATCTTCCATTTCTAACTTCATCCAGTATATTCTCCATCTCATGGGTAAGATTCATTATAGCATTAAATCCCATTGTACCTGCCATACCCTTCAAAGTATGAGCTGATCTGAATATTTCATTTAGAAGATTATTATCGTTTGGATTGTTTTCAAGTCCTAAAAGATTTTGATTTAGATTTTGCAAGTGCTCTTGAGCTTCTTCTATGAAAATTTCCAGATACTGATTAATATCCATTTGTCATACCTCCATATATAGTAAGTTTTGTGTTACCAGGCAATTTAATAGTAATGCATGGTGAATAGCACGGATTATATCAATCCTTTTTTTAGCAGCTTCCTCTGTTCCTGAAAAATAAACTTTGTAAGTACCTTACTATCTGCTTTTCCCAGATCCTTAAACCTTGCTCCATATTCATATAAATGAGATTTTTCTATATTGTACTGCTTCCGCACTATTACAGCTCTGAGCTTCATCGTGGTATCAGATTCAAAATCCATCTCCAATTCCAGCAAATTATTTATATCCATCTCTTTTCTGGCATAGAACATAATGCCGCCTTCACTTATATCTGTTAAAATTCCTTCGTCGTACTCAGGGATTTCTTCATCGCTGTCTATTTGAGAAACAACTCTATATTTAATAGGTTTTACTATTTTTAGCCTATAGAAATTTCTTCTTTGAACTCTTTTAGGTTCAGATGTTATCTTGAGCTTTAAAACCGGTATGCTTTCATAATTTTTGTCAATAACAACTGCTGAGAACTCAAGAACAGCATCTTGCTTATTTATTATTAGCTCTATTCTTTCTCCGTTCAAAATATATATGGTATTCCTTTTATACATAGGAAAAAGTATTTCTATGATATCATCATTTTCAATATTTGCTACCTGGCTTGCATATGAATAAGAATTTTCCTTACCTATTGTTTTTACTTGCACTTTATCTCCAATACTAAAGAATTTATTCAATGATACCGTAAGAACCACCACCCCTCTTATCAGCTAAAAAACCACTTTAGCTTATTTACAAATAATCTGATGCCGTATCCTTTATCATGTTTATTAGTTTTAATATCAACTAGAGCTTCTGCAATTAAAGAAATATCGATAGAGGCTTCAGATCCCTCAAATGATATAACAAAAGGCTGCTGCATTTTTACTGCTTTTGGTATATTGACATCGTTGGACACATATCCCAATTTTTTAACCGATAGTCCTAAAAATCTTGAGCATACATCGCATAAATTGTCTAAAATATTGGCTGCCTCCCTAGAATTTTCTGCCCTATTCAATAATAGCTTTACATCTTTAGTTTTATCCTTTTGAGATATAATTTTTATCAAAGCATAAGCATCAGTGATGGAAGTAGGTTCTGAAGTCGTCACTACTATAACCTCTTTAGCCGCATAAATAAAACTCAGCACTTGATCAGATACGCCGGCGCCAGTATCAATAAAAATTATATCTGCCTCTTCATCCAGCTTCCCGAGTTCAACGAGAAGATGGGCTAATTGCTCATTTGTAATTTTTATCAGATCCCGTAAACCTGAACCGCCAGAAATAAATCTTACGCCATTAGGACCTTCCTCTAAAACATCATAAATACCTTTTCTATAATTTATAACATCTGAAAGATTGTATTTAGGGATAATCCCTAAAGCAACATCAACATTTGACAGACCTAAGTCTGCATCAATTATTATCACTCTAAGCCCTAACTGAGACAATTTTATCGCAAGGTTTATTGTTATATTGGTTTTTCCTACTCCGCCCTTACCGCTGGTAATAGTTATTACTCTGGCATTTTTTTTAGATTTATCTATAAAATCCTTTGATATATCAGAATCATCAAAAGAGTTATTAAGACCTCCCTTACTATTAAGCTTTTCAACAATATCCCGTAATTTACCTGCTTGATCCTTCATATAATTTATCACCTAACAAAGAATTGATTATTTTGCTTTTATCTGCAACTTCTATATCATCAGGCACACTTTGACCATATGTCAAATATGATAAAGGCTTTTTTGTCATATAAGAGAGATTTACTATTGCTCCATAGCTGGAGGTTTCATCGAGTTTTGTAAAGAGCAATTTATAATCTTCAAGGAAGCTATAACTGTTCAGTATATCCCGGCAATCCGACATTTTTGTTCCAGCGCTGATCACTAAATATACCTGACTTTCTATATCGGAATCTAAAAGATGCTTTAATTCCATTAACTGATACTTATCCTTATGACTTCTTCCTGCAGTATCTACCATTATGATATCCTCTTCCTTATAATTTTCAACCGCAGATGCAAATTCCTGCGGTGAGTATACAACAGTCAATGGAATTCCTATTATATCGCTATAAGTTCTTAACTGTTCAACTGCAGCGATCCTATATGTATCAGAAGTAATAAAACCGACCTTTTTCTTTTTCGTCAATGTATATAGCGCCGCAAGCTTTGCCATTGTCGTGGTTTTCCCTACACCGGTAGGCCCTATGAAAACAGCAACCTTTTTGGGTTCTGTGTCAACATTCTCATTTTCTAAAGTAATAAGGTCCAATAATGTATTATGGATAAAATTTCTTATAAAGTCTTCGCTGCTTTGTAAATCCATTGTCAATTTTTCAATTTTATCCTTAAGCTTTTCTATAATTTCTTCATCGACTTCTGCATTTCTTAATCTCAGGATATATTGCTTAGCAATATCTGATATACTGTCTTCATCCAGCTTTATTACCTTATATACCTTGTTCAACATGCTCTTTATTTCATTAAACTCTTGCTCCATGCTCTTGGTTTCATTGCTATTGTTTAAATATGAATTCTTTATGCTGTTCATGCTTTCTTTAAAAGATTCCGGCTTGTTCACCAAGCTCTCACTTCTTATGCCTGAGCTGTATTCCTTAATATCCTTTCTTTCGTTCGGGCTGCTTCTTTCATAATCATCAACCGCTGCAACCACTTCAATAATAGGTTTGGAGAATAGGCCTTTAAGCCCTCTTTTTTTTATTTTCCTGGTGTTGATAATAACAGCATCTTTGCCCAATTCAGTTCTCACTTTTTGCAGAGCTTCTTGTACCGTATCTCCAATATATCTTTTAACTTTCATTAAATACTCACCATCCCAATAGATTGAACTTCAATTGAAGGATCTATTTCATTATAAGATAATACTATAAGGCCTGGAGCAACTCCTTCGGCTATCCTTTTAAAATACATCCTCACCATTGGTGACGTCAATATCAATGGCTGCTCACCTATCGACATAAATTTTTGTATTTCCTTCATAAGACTTGCTGCAATGCTTTGTGTTGCTTGAGGATCAATAGATATATATGAACCATAATCCGTCTGCTGAACAGAGTCAACAATAGTCTGTTCCAATTCCTGAGCCAGGGTTATAACTTTTACTTTCTTGTTATTTATAAACCTTTTTGTTATTGCCCTGCTCATAGATTGCCTTACATATTCTGTAAGCATATCTGTATCTTTTGTCAGAACTCCATAATCCGCCAAAGCTTCCATTATAGTAACCAAATCTCTTATCGATATATTCTCCTTCAGTAAATTGGTCAGCACTTTATGAATTTCTCCAAGGCTCAGTATCTTAGGCAGTACCTCATCTACCAAAGCCGGATAAGATTCTTTTATATTATCTAAAAGCTTTTGCACATCCTGTCTTCCCAACAATTCTGCCGAATGAGCTTTAATCACCTCTGTTAAATGGGTAGCAATGATCGATGGAGGATCCACAACGGTATAACCCATCATTTCCGCCTTTTCCCTTTGGCTTTCGTTAATCCATACGGCGGGCAAACCAAAAGCAGGCTCCACTGTCTTTATGCCGTCTAAATCGCCTTCAGCAGTGCCGGGATTCATAGCTAGATAGTTGTCAAACATTATTTCTCCATTTGCTACGTCTGTACCCTTTATTTTTATTACATATTCGTTTGGCTTCAATTGAATGTTATCTCTAAGTCTTATGATCGGAACCACTATTCCCAGGTCTAAAGCACATTGCCTTCTTATCATAACGAGCCTATCGAGCAAATCACCGCCTTGGTTTGCATCGACAAGAGGCAATATGCCGTATCCAAATTCCAGTTCAATCGGATCTACCTGCAACAGTGACATTACATTTTCAGGCTTTCTGATTTCATCTGCTTCGTTGCCCTGATCCCTTATTTCCTGCTCCATCTCAGCTTCTTTTATAGTTTTCTGCAGGGTGTAGGCCATAAAAGACAACAATCCGGAAAGAATTATATTAGGTAAAGGCGGCAAGCCTGTAAAAGCTAATATAATCAATACTCCGCTGGCGATATAGAGCGCTCTTGGCTGGGAAAACAACTGCTTGATCATCTCATTTCCAAGATTTGACTCTGATGCGGCTCTTGTAACGATTATACCTGTGGCTGTAGAAATCAAAAGAGCAGGTATCTGGCTGACCAAACCATCACCAACAGTAAGATTGGTATAGATTGCTGCCGCCTCTGTCATTTCCATGCCTTTTTGAAGTATACCGATTGCAAAGCCGGCAGAAATATTGATTATAGTAATGATTATACCTGCTATTGCGTCTCCCTTTACAAATTTGCTCGCTCCATCCATGGCACCATAGAAATCCGCTTCTCTTTGAACTTTCTTTCTTCTATCTTTAGCTTCTCCCTCACTGATCAACCCGGAATTCAGATCCGCATCTATTGCCATCTGTTTTCCGGGCATAGCATCCAGGGTAAACCTGGCTGATACTTCAGCAACCCTTTCAGCACCCTTTGTTATTACCATAAACTGAATAACTACAATAATAAGGTATATTATTATACCAACGATGGAGTTGCTTCCTATAACAAAATTACCAAAAGCTTCAATAACATTCCCTGCATCAGCATTTCCCAGAATCAGTCTGGTTGAAGAAATATTTAATGACAACCTAAACAAGGTCGTTATTAAGAGCAATGAAGGAAAAATAGAAAATTGCAGAGGTTCCTTTATATACATCGCTATTATTAAAATTATAAGAGACAAAGAAATATTTATTGTCAGCAATAAATCCATCAAAAAAGTAGGTATGGGAATGATAATCAATAATACTATCGCAATCACTGCTATGGCAACTATTATATCTCCAAATTTAAACAAAGCTGTTTTCCTCCTACTTATTTTTTAAACTATATACGAATGCCAATAGCTCAGCAACGGCCTGATACATCTCAACAGGTACTTGCTGGCCAATCTCTGTTGTCTTATATAATGCTTGAGCTAAAGGCTTATTTTCAACAACAGGCACATTGGACTGCTTAGCCGCATCCTTTATTCTATGTGCAATTAAATCTTTTCCCTTAGCTATAACAATAGGGGCATCAGAAATTTCTGAATCATATCTTATTGCTATTGCATAATGAGTGGGGTTTGTGATTATCACATCCGCTTTAGGTATCTCTGCCATCATTCTTCTTAATGATAATTGCCTTTGCTTTTCTTTTATCTTTGATTTGACTTGAGGATTACCTTCAACCTGCTTGTATTCTTCCTTAATTTCTTGTTTTGACATTTTAAGGTTCTTCTCAAAATCCCATAATTGATAACCATAATCAAACACTGCTAAGACCAACAAGACTGCGGATGCTCTCATTCCTATGGTAATTATTGCATTTCCTATAAAGCTTACAGAAGAATTTATATCCATATATATCAATTTAGAAATCATCAGATAATTATCTCTTAAAAAGTCATATATGAAATAACCAATCAGCAATATTTTCAAAGATGCTTTAATCAATTCTACCAGAGAGTTTTTAGAAAACACTCTCTTAATCCCCTCTAAAGGGTTGAGCTTATTAAAATTTGGTGTCAGCGGTTTAAAAGAAAAAATAAAACCAACCTGTAAATAATTCGCTATAAGCGATGCCAATGCAGCTACTCCTAAGATAGGAAAGATGATTACCATAAACGCCCACACCGATTGAATAAAAATATTATGCAAATTTTTTGCTTCATACAGCCCATCAACATTGCTGAATATAGTAAGGAATTTATTCATGATAAAAGCTAAATTATCATATATAAATCCTGATAGTGTTTTAATACACCAAAACATTAACAATAACAAAACAGCTGAAACTACTTCTCTGCTTTTAGCTACTTGCCCTTTTTCCCGTGCTTCTCTTCTCCTCTTAGGCGTGGCTTTCTCAGTTTTTTCCTCCGAGAAAAGAGTAAGGTTTATAACAAATCTGCGCAAATCAATCATCCTTTAGCCATGCTCTGGATAATAATGCTAATGTAAGCAAACATACGCTCAAACAAATAATCTAAAGTGTTGGAAAAGCCAGGCATAATAAGCAATAATGCTAAAAGTCCCAAAGCAATTTTCATAGGCAAACCAACTATGAATACATTCATTTGAGGAACAGTTCTAGATAATATACCTAGAGCAACCTCAGAGATCAAAACAGCTGCAATAATTGGAAATCCAATCTTTAAAGCAATGGAAAATGTTTCAACAAACACTGTAACAAGATTATTTACAAGGCTTTCGGTAAGTAAAAAACTGTTTATTGGCACAACATTATAGCTTTTAACCAGAGCAGAAAATAAAATATGATGTCCGTCAACAAGCAAAAACACTAAGATGGCAAATATATATAAGAAATTTCCTACAAGAGGAACTTGAATATTGCTCTGGGGGTCCAGCACATTGACCATCCCAAATCCAATTTGCGCATCAATCATCTGTCCTGCAACAAACATGGCTGCAAATACCATATAGCTGACAAATCCAATAATAACCCCCACAAGAAACTCCTTAAAAACAATGATGCTGAAATCAATAAGGCTGGTGTATTCTATCGCAACGTTTCCAAATAGGGGAGCGATCGTAAAAGTAGAAAATACAGCCAGTCCGACTTTTAAATAAGAAGGCATATTTTGCCTTCCGAATACTGGACTTATTACAAATAATGAAGTCATCCTCACAAGCACCAAAAGATATATGATAAACTTATTTATAAATAACTCTGTTATTTCACTCATATTTCTACCTTATAAAAGTATGGATATTTTCAAATAGGCTTATGGTAAACTCTGTTATCATATTTCCCATCCAGGGGCCAAATATAATGAGTGTGATAAAAATAGTGATCAGCTTTGGTATAAAGGATAACGTCGGTTCTTGTATTTGTGTGGTAGCTTGTATAATGCTGATCAACAGTCCTACTATTAAACCTAAGCCTAAAATTGGTGCGGATATCATTATTGCCACAGTAATAGCTCTTTGTGCTACATCCATTACGATGCTTTGTTCCATAAAAACACCTCTTTAGCTAAAAACCTAATAACAAAGATTTTACTATCAAATTCCATCCGTCTACCATAATAAACAGCAATATTTTAAACGGCATGGAGATCATAACAGGGGGCAACATCATCATACCCATTGACATAAGCGTACTGGCAACAACCATATCGATGATTAAAAAAGGTATATATAGAAAAAAGCCGATCTGGAAGGCTGTCTTTAATTCACTTATAATAAAAGAAGGAATCAATACTTTAGTTGGTATGTCCTCCAGCTTCATTGAACTGTCCATTTGCCCAAGCTTTAAAAACAAGGCCAGATCCTTTTCTCTAGTATACTTAAACATAAAATTCCTTACAGGCTCTACAGCATTCTTAATAGCAACTTCTTGGCTTATCTTCTCTTCTGTAAATGGCTTTATAGCGGTTTCATTGATCTCTGTAATAACGGGAGACATGATAAAAAATGTAAGGAACAGCGCAAGTCCTATCAATACCTGGTTAGGCGGCATTTGCTGAGTTCCTATTGCACTTCTCGTAAAGGACAATACAATGATTATCCTGGTAAAAGAAGTCACCATTATCAACAGAGAAGGAGCCAATGATAAAACTGTAAGAATGAATAATATCTGCAAGCTTAAAGCTACTTCTTGGGGTGATTCCGCTGCCTTTACATTAAAATCAATGTTAGGTATAGGGAAAGTAGGCTCAGCATATATGCTGCTGCTTATAAGCAATAAAGTTATAATTAAAAATATTATTTTCTTAAAATCTTTTCTATTCATCAGTTTTATTCCTTTTGGCAATGTTTTTAAGCTTCTCAAGGTTTTGCTTAATACTATACCTATTTTTGTATACGTCAATATTCTCATAGCTATCATCTAAGCAACTGTCAAAATCAATAGGCTCCGAATTCCGGTTCATATCAAAGGATGAATCCTTCAATAAATCACTTGATAATTTCTCCAATAAGCATACGCCCCGCTGAGAGCTTGATATTAAATAAAATTCGCCGCAAATCTGTACAATGTGCAGGTTTTTATCATTTCCAAAGGAGAGTGTCTCAATATGCTTCATCAGCCTATTCTTACCAGTAAACTTTTTCCCAATAAATTTGGTAAAATAATAGCTTAAACCCAAAATCATCAAGAAAATTATTAAAATAAAAATTAGCTTAAAAAAACCCATAAACACACTTGTTTCATTATAGGCATTCATAATTCTAACCCAATACCTTCTTCACCGCTTCAATTATTCTTTCCGCCTGGAAAGGCTTAACAATGAAATCCTTTGCACCGGCTTGAATGGCCTCTATGACCATAGCCTGCTGGCCCATAGCCGAACACATTATAATTTTCGCTGAGGGATTTATATTTTTTATCTCTTTCACAGCTTGAATCCCGTCTACTTCGGGCATTGTAATATCCATGATTACCAGTTCCGGGTTGCATTCCTTATATTTTTCTACGGCCCTGGCACCGTTTTCGGCCTCCCCGGCTATTAAAAACCCATTCTTAGACAAAACATCCTTTATCATCATTCTCATAAATGCAGCATCATCTACAATTAATATCCCATTCGCCATTTTAAATCCTCCTAGTTAATGCTAATATAGTTTTTATGATTTCTTCAGCCTTTTGTTAGGACTGATAATATCGGTTATTCGTACTCCAAAGCTTTCATCGATAACTACTACTTCTGCTTTTGCAATAAACTTTCCATTCACAATAACATCTACCGGTTCTCCAGCAAGCCTGTCAAGCTCGACAACTGTTCCCGGACCAAATTCCAAGATATCCTTTATCAGCCTTTTTGTTCGGCCTAATTCGACAGTAATTTCAAGGGGAACATCCATTATTAAATCAATATTTTCTTTATCACTAATATTGTTATCTTGATCAAAAGCTTCAAATTGAACAGGCTGAACATTTATTGAATTTTTATCAGGTTTATTCCCACTCACCTCATGCATCACATCCTGGGGAATACTTTTATCTACTATTCGACTTTCATCTGGTATTTCCTTCTTTTTAGTCTTTTTTTCCTGTGGTTCATTGGACGATGGATGCAGAAGCTCTTTAACCATCTGCTTTGCAAAATCAACAGGGATCAATTGCATTATCTCACTATTTAGAATACCTTCCACTTCCATTTTAAAAGCCACTCTTACAATGGAATCATTAAAGCTGAAATTCATCGGTTTTGAATCCTTAAAGCTCATTGAGAATGCTTTTGGAGGAGAAATATTAATGCTCTTATTGAACATGCTGGATAATGAGGTTGAGGATGAACCTATCATCTGATTCATAGCCTCACCAATGGCGCTCAAGTGCAGATCGTTAATCTCTCCGCCTATGTTATGTCCGTCACCGCCCATCATAAGGTCAGTAATGGTTTTAACATCATCTTCTTTCAATATCAGCAGATTAGTACCCCTGAAGCCTTCAGTGTACTTAACCTCTACTCCTACGTAAGGGAGCGGGTATTGCCTCACTAATTCCTCCCAAGTCATCACGCTTACCTTTGGAGTAGTAATAGTAACTTTATTATTTAATAGAGTGAATAAAGTTGTTGCCGAAGTGCCCATACTGATATTGCCTATTTCCCCTAAAGCATCGATTTCCTCCGGTGTAAGAGGGGAATTATCTTCATTGTTTCCTTTTAATAACGCATCTATTTCTTCTTGTGAAAGCATATCACTCATCTGCCTCATCCCCCTTTTTTTCAATTCTTGTAATCTTTACTGCAACTTTATTCTTTTTCAAACCCGGATAACAATAATATTTCAATCTGTTTCCAACAAAGACTTCCAGTTCTTCATTTGAAGATTTATCCAGCAGAATGACATCCCCGATTTGCAAATTTAAAACATCCTTAACATTCAAAAAAGACTTTCCTAACACGACATTCAGGGGCAAGAATGTATTTTCAATCCTTCGCTCCAGATTATGTATTTCATTGACTGAAATATCCTTTGTCACTCCTGAAAACCAAAATTTTGTACTTAACTTTTCGATTATAGGCTCTATTACAATATGCGGTATGCATATATGCATAGCTCCTTCAACAGCTCCTATTTTTACATTTAATGTTATTAAAGCTATTGTTTCATTTGGCGACATTACCTGGGCGAATTGCGTATTGGTCTCAATTTTCTTTAGTTTAGGCTTTATCTCAGATACATTCTTCCATGGCTCCTTATACAAATTTAAAATCTGATTTATAATCTTTTCCATAAGAGTAAGCTCTATTTCAGTAAAAACTCGATTTTTCTCATAGGCCTGCCCGGTTCCTCCAAGTATCCTTTCTATCATAGCAAATGTGACACTCGGACTGATCTCCATTAATATTGAACCACTCAGGGGGAGGAAATCAACTATACCCAGCGTAGAAGGATTCGGCATAGAATTGCTAAACTCATAATAGGTAAGCTGATCTACTGATACAACCTCTATCTGAACTAAAGATCTTAAATAACCGGATAAATATGTCTGTAAAAGCCTGGAAAAGTTATCATGTATCATCTGTAAGGTTCTAAACTGATCCTTGGCAAATTTATTAGGTATTTTAAAATCATATGGTCTTACTTTTTTTTCTTCCTTCTCGTCTGAAATCTCCATTACGTCTAGTTCTCCGGTTTTTAACGCATTTAGCAGAGCATCAATTTCACCTTGAGACAATACCTCAGTCAAATGCTGTCACCTCCTGCTAATTAATTATGAATTCGTCAAAATATACATTTAATATTTTCTCTGTCTTGAGTAGCTTTCTTAAAGCCTCTAATATCTCCGTCTGAAGCTTGAGCTGGCCTTCCGATCCACTCAAATCTTCTTCGTTTTTCTCCCGAAGTATCAAATTTATTTCATTTCTTATCTCCGGGTTTCTAGCCGTAATAATATCTTCTATTTTTGAATTTGCAAGCTCTACCTTTATGGTAATTTTCAATATCCTTTTACTATCTTTTACATTGCTTATAAATGAATCTTCAAAAGAATACATTATAATCTTTTTATCAACCTTTAGAAGATCTTCTTTTTCTGCGTTACTATTAATGATAAAATATAACCCGAACCCAGAAGCAATAATGATAAATATCAATAAAGCTATAACTATTATGAGCAGCGTTTTTTTGTTTTCCAACTTCAACCCTCCATTCTGTTATTGGTCAGGTCCTATGCCATTCGTTTCTGTTTTTAATATCATGATGTCTACTCTTCTATTTTTTTGTCTGCCATCTACTGCATCATTTGTGTCGATGGGATGATACTCTCCATATCCCACGGCCGATAGCCTCCAAGGCTCTATATCCTTCAGTTCTATCAAGTATTTAAGCACATTGACGGCTCTCGCTGTAGAGAGCTCCCAATTTGAAGGATATTTACCGGTATTAATGGGAACATTATCCGTATGTCCCTCGATCCTAATGCTCTTGCCGCTTTCCTTTATCACATCCGATATCTTCTCTATAATATATTTTGCTTCATCCTTGATCTCGGCCTTGCCTGAATCAAATAACGTAGCATCCAATAATCTTATCAGAAGGCCCCTTTCATCAAGTACAAGAGTAACACTTTTTTCCAGATTGTTTTCTCTGATAAAGTCATTCACCTGTTCATTTATTTTTTTAAATTCTTCTTCTTCATCATTTGTATCTCCGGGAAAGGTGTTGATCAAAGGCTCCATTTTGACAACAGTACCGGAATCCAAAACTCCCAATGAGCCTTGCATAGACTGTATAATAGCTTTAAACTTGTTATTATCAATGGTTGAAAAAGAAAATAGCAGAACAAAAAAACATAGCAGTAAAGTTACCAGATCTCCATACGTGGACATCCATTCCGGAGCACCTTTTTTAATATCCTCTGTTTTTCTTCTTGCCATATTTTATTCTACTCCTTCATTTTGCTCTTTCGTATCCTTCAGATTCTTTCTTATTCTCGGAGATAAAAAGGCCTTCAGTTTTTCTTCTATTATCCTTGGATTCTCACCGGCCTGAATAGAAAGCATGCCTTCAAGCATGACTTCTTTTATGAGAATTTCTTGTGAGCTTCGAATTTTTAATTTATTTGTTACCGGAGTGCAAAATAAATTAGCTATCATAGATCCATAGAAAGTGGTAACAATCGCTACTGCCATATTAGGTCCGACTGAAGAAGGATCCTTGAGATTTGCCAGCATATTGATCAAACCTATCAATGTTCCGATCATTCCGAAGCCCGGTCCTAAGGCTCCCATGGTTTCAAAAACACTTTGGTTTCCTTTATGCCTGTCCTCAATAAAAGCTAATTCAGTCTCCAGGATGTTCCTTACCAATTCGGGATCTGTACCATCTACAATAAGCATAATGCCTTTTTGCAAGAATTCATCCTTCAGCTGCATAGCAGCTTCCTCCAAAGCAAGCAAACCTTCTTTTCTTGCTATATTTGCTAAATCGATTATGGATTTTATTATGTCATCTGAATCTTTTTGCTTATAAATAAAAACGTACTTTACCGATTTCATGGCTTCCATAAGGCTATCGAAGGGAAAGGCAAAAACTACAGCGGCGAATGTACCGCCAAAGGTTATTATTACAGAATCAAAATCTATGTACCCCATTAGATTTCCACTGCCAAGTATTGAAAATACTATACAAAATAGTCCCAGACCCAAACCGGCAAAGGATGCTATGTCCAATAGTCTGCACCTCTTTTCAAGCTTAATCTTTTATTAATATATTTTCATTTGTAAATACTTTTCTTTTGAAGTCAATAATTCTGTGTATGATCTCTTCGGCATTTTCAAGAACTACATATTTTTTTCCGTCTCTCAAAGTCATTACCGTATCTGGCGTTTCTTCTATGGTTTCAATTAGATCATAATTTATATAGTACTCTTTTCCATTTAATCTTGTCACTTTAATCATTTATTCACATCCTTTTTATATAGTCCCTGGGCAAAGCCCAGGGACTATACCGCATCATCTCTTCATGTTTACTAACTCCTGAAGCATTTCATCGGACGTAGTAATAATTCGTGAATTGGCCTGGAAGCCTCTTTGCGTACTGATCATTTCCGTAAATTCCCTTGATATATCAACATTAGACATTTCCAAGGTGCCTGGGTTCAAAGCCCCTAAGCCGCCGCTGCCGGGGAGCCCGTATATAGCTTCGCCGGAGTTGGAGGAAACCTGGTACATATTTTCCGCGATTTTTTCTAAGCCGGCAGGATTTTTGAATCCCGCAAGAGCAACTTGTCCTATTATCCTGCTTTGTCCGTTTGTAAAAATTCCGGTTATTTCGCCTGATGGCCCGATGCTGAAGGTATCCAGATAGCCTTGCTTATATCCGCTTTTGTTGGTTATTGAAGCGGTTGATTCATTGGCAAACTGGGTCAAGCCTTCGAAATTTACATCTACATCAAAAGGTCCTGCACCATTCTTGCCTGCCATTTTAAGATTGAGCTCGTGAATTGTGTCAGCGCCACCTATTAATAGCTCTCCATCCGGCTTAAATTTAATTGGTAGCATAATATCTGGCAATACCGTAGGATCATATGGTGAAGGAATAACCACTGGATTTCCGTCCTTATCAAAGAAGCTTTTGTCTTCAAGATTTTGTACTATAACAACCCAATCGTTATCACCAGCTTCGGTTCCATCATTTTTCACACCGCGCACAAAAGTAAACTTAACCTTATGCTCTCCGCCTAAGCTGTCATAAAATACAGAGGTAGTCTCTCTAGGCTTCACTCCGCCTTTAAAGACTAAACTTTTATCTGCATCATCTACTTCTATAAAGTCGGCAGGATCAGTTATAGTTGTACCATCATCTTCAAACCTTGGCACTCTTTTCAGGTTATTATCCAGATTGCCCGCCATGGTTGCCTTATCTGTTGCCTTAGCAGCGAAGGACTTGGACTTGGATATTACCAGGCCTTCCATAACTCCCCTCAATACCGTAGAGCCGTCGGGGGCAGGGTTTTTGCCTTCATCTTCCATATAGCCCAATACTCTGTAGCCATTTGAAGCAACCAAATTACCGTCCTCATCCAGAGTAAAATTGCCTGCTCTGGTATAGGTCCTGCTTAAAAAGTCACTGCTGTTTGACAATATAAAGAATCCGTCTCCGTTAATAGCCAGATCGCTTGGATTGTCCGTTCTCATAGCAGACCCTCTGATATGGAAGGTATCAATGGATGAAAGAGAAATACCCAAGCCTACTTGCTGCGGATTTGTACCGCCTCTTCCCAGCTGGGGAGAGCTTGCGCCTTTGATGGTCTGGCTGAATACCTCCTGGAAGGTAGCCCTTTGTCCTTTAAATCCAACGGTATTGACATTGGCAATGTTATTGCCTATAACGTCCATTTTCAGTTGATGGGCTCTAAGACCCGATACACCTGAAAACATTGATCTCATCATAGTATAATCGACCTCCTATTTATGCTTTCTTCCCCTTCGTCTGTCATTCAGAAGGGATAAGCCTCCTTTAAAAGGTCCGGCTTATATGATTATAGCTCCATCAATATTGGTAAATATATTATCCTTTAAAGTATCCTCCGTTGCCGCCGTTATTATTGTCTTGCTCCGCACATTGGCTATCAATGCGGTATTGCCAAGGAGTATTAAGGTATCCTTTATACCTTTTCTTGCAGCTTTCTCTACTGCCTTATCTATATTAGCTATGTCTTCCTGAGTCAATTCCACATTTCGTGCAATCAATCTCTCCTGGGCATGCTTTGAAAATTTAATGCTTTCTTGTTGCTTGATCTGTCCCTCAAGTATTGTTCCAAAGCTGCTGTTTCCGTGAGTCCTTGGCTTGTCCTGAATATTGATCCTATTAGTCTTTGGAATAGCTATAATATTCTGGTTTATATTTACCTTAAAATCGTTCATAGTATCACCTCAACAGGTTTTTATCTGACCTCGTATATTTCTTCCAAAGATAATTCATATTCGCCGACGATCAGTTTAATGCTTCCGTTTACGCTCTTTAGGCCTTCTACTTTGCCTTCAATTTCAACTTTGTCCTGCTTGGCTTTAATATTTTTTCCAAGCATGCTATAAGCCATACTAAAGCGAATATTTTGAAGCATCAGCTGATTTTGCTCAATAGAGGTAATGACATCTGTAACCTCATTGACAGACTCATAAGGAACTTCTTTTGAATCTACCACCAAATAAGCCTCATTGCCCTTGACTCTCACACTATCAACAATCCCCGCGATATCTTTCAAATTTCCCGTCTCATCACTTATAGTTGCAGTAATAATTTTTCCAACCATATTATAGGCTGAATTTAATTTTGTAATTTTGTTTGTGTTCTGAGCCTGCTCAAGGCTTGAAAATTGGGCCATTTGTGATATAAATTCCTTATCATCCATCGGCTCCAACGGGTTTTGGTATCTCAGCTGGGTAACCAGCAAATTTAAGAAGGCATCTTTATTCAATGAATCATTAAATTCTTTTACTTTGCTATTAGCTGTCCCCGCTATATTGGTTACACCGTTTACTCCCATTTGTTCCACCTCCTAAACCTTTATATCTACAAGTCCGTCGCTTACGTTATAAGGATTGTCATAGTCTAAAACGCTTGCTGCCGCCTCCAAGTCACTGCTTTCAATGTATTGGCTTCTTTTTATATTATTTTTCCATGCTTTAAAATTCTGATTTTCATACTGCCATTTACCCTGCTGTCCTACTGATACACTGAGGTTTTGAATATTGATGCCTTTTTGACTCAGAGCATCCCTCAGTTCAGAGAAATTAGACTCAATAACTTCCTTTACACTGTGATTGTCTGCAATAAACTTTGCTGTCATTTCTCCTTTTTCCATTATTAAACGGATGGTCAGCTTTCCTAAGGAATCAGGCTTCAATTGGATTCTTATTTCTGATGCATCTTGAGTATGAACCACTTTATATTTTTCAGCAATTTGACTTAAGAGCTCTTCTTTACTTATGCTTTGCGGCCTTCCCAGATATTCAAGGTTCTTCGCAGCAGGCTTTATATCATCTGCGATCTTATGATTTTTCTCATCAGCCCCAATATATTCAATACCCAAAGCTGCATTTGTTTTGTTTTTCGAACTGAGTATTTCTACAAATTCAGGCCTTTTTATCACTCGGTCCGCAATAATTTTTGGCTCCTCATGGCTGCTCCTATCTTTTTGCTCATGATTATCAACTTTATCACTTGCACCGCCATTATCCGTCACCTCGGTAGCCAGCAAGGGCTCTTTTGCTTCTGCTTTTGCAGATGCCGGAACTTTAGAAGCCCGGACTGGCGAATCAGTCGATGTTAACTTATGTATCTCTTTGCCCTCGGTCAATCCATCAATCTTTTTTAATTGGGGCTTGTCCGGGTCTGATTCTTCCATCGCATTTTGGGCTGCAATAAACTTATGCTTCCCGATTTCCAGCTGTCCAATTGCATTTTCTATTTCGTCTTTGCTCAGCATAGTATTTTCTTGAAGAAGATTACGAATGTCGTCTATCGCTGAAGCCTTAAAGGTTTTACCGCTTTCAGCACCGCTTAATGAATCTCTCAGAATATGCCCAATATTTTCTATATCCTGCGTACTAAGGTTTAACATCCCTGAAAGCATTGCTAATAGAGATTCTGCTTCACTTTTTTCTACATCCTCATTTCCATCTTCCAGCAAGCTTTCTAACGGTACTGCATCTTTCAAGTTTTCAGGCTTGATGCCTTCCTCATCGACCGTCCGCTGGTTCACCACAGTTTCTTTGCTCATTGATTTGAAATCAAGCTGGCTTTTAGGTTTATCCATGTCTTTGAGCACTTCTTTATTCTCTCTCCGCATGATGGCTTTCTCCATGATTCGACCGTAGCCAGAGCTGCCAGAGGTTGAATTAGGCTTTAAATCTGTCTTAAAACCATTGAGCCCGCCCTTAGTAAAACTCATCAATTCTACGTAATTCAATATTATCACCTCCTTTCGTATTATATAAATCAATCATTCAATATGTCAGAGGTCTCCGGTTTAGCTATTTCTTCTAATATTTGAGCCGCTTGCAGAGGGTCCATCAGCATCAATATAGAGCTGCTCTTTTCTTTCTTCATATTTCTTAGTATCTGGACTACTGTACTTCTGCTTTCCATGTTGGATAATATCTGCATAGCCTTTGATGATTCCATTTTCTCTAAATATTCAACCTGTTCCATGATGCTGCTCAAACTGGTATTTAATTTATCCAGTCTATCATTTAATTGAGCTTCTTTTTCAGCCAGCAGCTCTTCTTTGGTTTCTATGGCTTTTTCTCTTTCTTCAAGGGCTTTTCCCTTCTCATCGAGCTGTTTAACTCTGATATCTATATCATTTTTCTTGGCCTCCAATAGCTCCAACTCAATCTCTTGCGGAGTTTTATTTTCAGCAATGGGCTTTATTACATTTCCAAGCAAAGGCAATGCCGAAAGCTTCCTCAATAACATGGGTTTTGCGCCCCCGATATCAAAAAATAATATCCCTCCGATAACGATTACCGCAGTCAGAAAAATTATTATTAATATAAGAAAGAAGTTTTGCAGCCTCGAATTTTTGCTTGTACTCTTCAGATTCTTTTTTGTCTCAGCCTGCTGCATTTCCTTACCTCCGTTATTTATCACATTCTTTAAAGGATATGATTTCTTCTATATGCTTTTCAAATTTACGCTGCTCATCGTATTGATACTCATCGTAATATATTTCTTTTAATCTCTCCATAGTCTTCTTATTCTGCATAGCTTTCATCAATTCGTATCTGCCTTGTTTTATATCTTCCTCTGCTTTGATGAGCACTTTTGTTTTATTCCTTATGCCTTCTCTATAATATTTCTGTTCCTCATGCATGCTTCTCAATTCATTAATGCTTACACCGCTGTTTACATGCTGCTCCAGCATATCATTGCTGTACTGCAAGCTGTGATTTAAGTTGTCTAGATCTTCTTTGGCATTTAAATATCTCTTATTATAAAGACTCAATGTATTTTTCTTTTGATCTTCTATACTTTTACGATACTCCAAAACCTTCTGAAACTTAAATTTATACATAGACTATATCATCACCTAACATATAATACTCTCCATCATATCAATAGAAGTTTCAAATCCTACATTTTCTTGTGTAGGCTGAATCAAGAACTGGTTTATACCATCAATTTTTTCTATGGCATGATCAATTTTTTTATTGCTCCCCTTCTGATATGCCCCTATATTTATTAAGTCTTCCGAATCTTTATATATAGATAGTATCCTTTTAACTTCACTTGCTAATTCTTTATGGCGATCTGATATTATATTTGGCATCAATCTGCTGATGCTTCCTAATACATCAATAGAAGGATAATGATTTTTACTTGCAAGAGCCCTGGACAGCACAATATGACCATCTAATATTCCGCGTACTGTGTCTGTTATTGGTTCATTCATGTCATCTCCGTCAACTAACACGCTATAAAAAGCCGTAATCGAGCCTTTGCTTGAAGTTCCTGTCCTCTCCAAAAGCTTAGGAAGCACTGAAAATACAGATGGAGTAAAGCCCCTGGATACGGGAGGTTCTCCTATAGATAGTCCGACTTCCCTTTGAGCCATAGCAAACCTTGTCAAGGAGTCCATCATAAGCATAACATCTTTGCCTTGATTTCTGAAATATTCAGCTATAGTAGTTGCAACATAGGCTGCTTTCAATCTTATTAAGGCAGGCTGATCGGAAGTAGCAACAACAACTACGGATCTTTGCAGTCCGTCTTTTTGCAGATCGTTTTCAATGAATTCATTGACCTCTCTGCCCCTTTCACCGATCAAGCAAATTACATTAATGTCGGCAGTCGTATTTCTTGCAAGCATACCAACGAGAGTACTTTTTCCTACACCGCTTCCGGCAAATATCCCTACCCTTTGCCCTTTTCCAATAGTTAATAATCCATCTATTGCTTTTATGCCGGAAGCCAAAGGAGTTTTAATCATTTTCCTTTGCAGGGGATCCGGCGGGTCATTGTATATGGGGTATAATGTACTGGTTCCAATAGTACCTTTCCCATCTATGGGTTGCCCTAATCCATCAAGAATCCGTCCTAATAAACCATTGCCGACAGGAACATGCATGCTTTTTCCCGTTGCTACAACCTGGCTTCCGGGTCCTATTCCATCCAAGGATCCCAAAGGCATCAAACTTACAATATTTCCTTTAAAACCTACAACCTCCGCCAAAACAGGGCAGTTATCTTTTATATTGATTATTTCGCAAAGTTCATTTAAATTTACGGCAGGTCCTATTGACTCAATGGTAAGTCCTATGACCTGGGATACTCTTCCGCTATATCTTACAAAGTCTTTTGTTTCAATAATTTTTTTGTATTTTGATAAATCAAGCTTGGTCAAATCTACCACTCATTCCTCAGCGCAAATTCAAAGGCTTTTTTTAATTGTTCAAGCTGTAGATCTATGCTGGAGTTAACTTCTCCAGACGGCGTGTCTACTAAGCAATCACCTTTCTTTAAAAACTTATCTTCAATAATTTCTACCTCTGAGACACCCTCAACTAATGATTCAATAACGCCTTTATTTACAAGTACATTTGGGTAATCTTCACTGCTTACCTTGATTGTGGCCTTGTTTTTATATGTGCATTTTTCTAATGCCAGCCTAATTTGAGATATGATCAAATCCTTATTTTGCTGTATTTCATCGCCAATTATCTTTCTTGATAAGTCCAATATTATTTGAACGACTTCTTGCTCTGCTTCTCTATATATATAGCCTTTTCTCTCATCAAGATAGTCCCTTATAATTTTTGCTTCTTCAATAACAGCCTGAGTTTCCTCTTTCGCTTCTTTATAGCCTTTATCAAAACCTTGCCCGTATGCGTCTTCTAATGCTTCTTTTTTAAGTTCTTCTATCTCAGCATAGCCTTGTTCAACAATTTTTTTTGCTTCGTTATTGGCATCTTCAATTATGCTTGCGTACATTTGCCGGGCGTTCCTTATAATATTATCGTACTCATCACTTGGATTTGTATCATTGGTAATCATATTTTCCTTAATAGGGTTGATATATATATCATCACTCTTGTTTACCAGCGGCTTTGGCGTGCCGATGCTGACTTTTTCAGATTTGTATATCCTATACAATTATTTCATCGCCTCCGCCTCTTGATATTACAATTTCTCCTGTGTCCTCAAGCTTTCTGATAATATTTACAATCTTTTGCTGTGCTTCCTCTACATCTCTCAACCTAACAGGGCCCATAAATTCCATGTCTTCCTTTATCATCTCTGCCAATCGTTTTGACATATTGGAGAAAACTGTCCTCGATACTTCCTCGCTGGAACTCTTTAATGCAAGAGCCCAATCTCCATTCTCAACTTCCCTGATAACCCTTTGAATTGATCTGTTATCCAAGGTGATGATATCTTCAAATACAAACATTCTCTTTTTGATTTGCTCGGCTAAATCTACATCCTGAAGCTCCAATGTCTCCATAATATTCTTTTCTGTCCCTCTATCCACTGAATTCAGTATGTCAACAACAGACTGTATTCCTCCAGCTACGGTATAATCCTGGCTTATCATAGAAGATAATTTTTTCTCCAAAACCATTTCTATCTCTTTTATTATTTCAGGAGAAGTTCTATCCATCATAGCAATCCTTCTGGTCACATCGGCTTGTTTTTCCTGTGGAAGGGCAGATAATATTGCAGATGCTTGCTGCGGTTTTAAATAAGATAAAATCAATGCAATAGTCTGCGGGTGCTCACCTTGTATAAAATTCAGAAGTTGAGCCGGATCTGCCTTTCTTACAAAATCAAAAGGCCTTACCTGCAGAGAAGCAGTCAATCTGTTTATCACATCCAAGGCTTTCTGATTTCCCAATGCTCTTTCCAATATTTCTTTTGCATAAGATATTCCGCCCTCTGATATATATTCCTGAGCTAAGCATATTTGATAAAACTCTTCTAAAACAGCCTCTTTATCATCAGGAGCGACAGTTCTCATATTGGCAATTTCAAGAGTCAGCTGCTCTATATCTTCTTCTTTTAAATGCTTAAACACTTGGGCAGATTTATCCGGACCTATTGCTATGAGCAAAATAGCGGCTTTTTGTAAACCATTATATTGTCCTTTGCTTGTCCTGCTCATGCTATCACTCCTACTCTTCATTTAGCCAGGTCTTCAACAACTGTGCTACTTGTTCTGGCTTCTGCATAACAAATTTCTCAACCTTTTTCTTTAATTCATTCTTATCCTCTATTTCAATATCGCTGATTTCCGATGCTTCTTCTATTTTGCTAAGAGCGATTCCAATATCTTCTTCTCTTTTAGCATCCTTGCGTCTTTTTAGCAAAACAATCAAAGCAGAAGCAAATATGAGTAAAGCTGCCACAGCAGAACCGAGCATAATAAGCATTTGATTTCTCTTTTGTTTTGCCTCTTCCATCATAGCGTTCTCAACTTGATCTTTTAATGTTGTATCAAAATCCATTATCTGAATATGTATATTCTCATCAATAGGTGAGACCTGCATACTTAGCCCCTGAGTCGCAAACTTTACCAAATCTTTTACTTCATTTTTTAGCTCATCAAGATTAGCTAGTGAATCGCCCTTAAGAGTGCCTTTATTGATCAAAACAGATATTGAAAAAGTTTCAATGTTTCCTTGCTCTTTAACAATTTGTTTTTGAGTTTCATTGATTTCATAATTTACAATATTGCTTGCTTCGCTATAGTTTGATTTGGAATCATCAACCTGAGGGTAAGTATTGATTTCTATATTGCTGTCGGTACCCGGTACACCCCCGGCCCCTCCGTTAACCCATTCCTTTTTAATATCTTCCATGTTTCTGACAATTCCCGTGTTATTCTCTTTATTAACAGGTTCAAATATTTTCTTATTTTCTACCTCATTATTGAAGTTCAGCTTTACAGTAGTCATCACATTCACATTGTTTATTCCAAAAACTGATTCTAGAAATTTCTTTACGCTATTTTGGATGCTGAGCCTTGTGGCTTCCTGCATTTCCATCTGCGTATTTACCTGAGCGTTGAAGCTTTCTCCCTCAGACTTCAATGCTCTGCCTGTTTCATCAATAATGGATATGTTATCTTCCTTTAAACCTTTAACGCTTTTTGATATGTATTGAACAATTCCATTCACCTGAACTTGATCCAGGCTTTGAAAGCCCGGCTTCATTTTAACTATGACACTGGCACTGGAATCCAATCTATTGCTTTCTAAAACAAACACATTATCTTCAGGTATAAATATATTTACTTGCGCCCACTCAACACCATCCAATGATTTAATTCCATTAGCAATAAGATTTTGCATATAAATAACATATTTCTGTTTTTTATCTTCTGAAGTATCATTAAAAGAAGATTTTAATATTTCTGGGAATATGAAATCATTTTTAGGCAAACCACCCATAGCAAGAGTAATCCTGGCTTCATCAACTTTATCTTTAGGCACCAGTATGGTCGTTCCATCAATTTTCACAGGTATTTTCATTTCTTTAAGTTTTTCTCTTATCTCTCCTGCATCCTTAGCATCAAGATTCGGATACAATACCTGATACCTCGGTATGGCTGAAAGTACCCCTATACTTACTATCAGTATAATTGATAATGCTGATATGACTGCGATTCTTGTTTTCTGACCTTTATCAAGTCCTTGCCAAAATTCATTCAGGTTATCTCGAATTTTCTTGATTGCTTCACCCATTTAGTCAATCACCCCTCAATTAAATAGGCATCCGCATAATTTCGTTATATGCGTCTAAAATTTTATTGCGTATTTGTATAGTAAATTGAAGGGCCAACTCGGCTTTTTGTGACGCAGCTATAACCTGATGAACATTGTCTATTTCTCCTGTGACCAACTGGTTATTTAAATTTTGGTATTCCAATTGTAATTGATTAACCTTCTCAATATTATCTTCTAAAATCTTGCTAAAAGATATATCATTCTCTTTATTATTCCGATTAAAGGCATCTGGTGTTCTCAAATTATTGATGTTTGAAAAGTCTATCTTCAATGTTCTCTCCTCCTACTATATCTTCCCTATGTCAAGAGCCTTCATCACCATATTTTTAGTAGAATTTATAGATGTAACATTTGCTTCATATGCTCTTGTAGCGGAGATCATGTTTACCATCTCTACCATAACATCTACGTTAGGCATCTTTATGTATCCCTTCTCATCTGCATCAGGGTGGCCTGGGCTGTAAACCAGCTTAAATTCAGATTCATCTTCTACAATGGAACTGACCTTTACACCAGACTTTTCAAACTTGTTCTGAGCTTTTGTTAAAAAGCTGCTAAAAGGCTGACCTATGCCGGCTTCTTCAAATATGACCAGTTGTCTTCTGTATGGAGTGCCATTAGAAGTTCTTGTAGTATTAGCGTTAGCAATGTTTTTTGAAATAATGTCCATTCTAAGTCTTTCTGCAGTCAATCCTGAAGCACTAATATTAATTGAGTCTAAAAAACCCAAGTTATTTACCTCCCTCCGTTAATTGCTTGTTTTAACAAGCTCAGTTCTTTAGCAAGTTGGTTTGATACAACATTGTATTTTATAGAATTCTTTGTGAGCTCAGCATTTTCTTCATCAATGTCAACATTGTTTCCGTCTTTTCTCATTGAAGTGCTATGATCTCTTGTTATTGTCATCTCTTTTAACAATGGTCTGTCCTTTCCTATAGGGAGAAATTTCGGATTTTTGTCAATGGAAGAAATAGAAAACTTCTCTCGCTCTTCATTAAGCAAGGTTTCAAAATTAACTCTGAACTTTTTATATCCCGGGGTTTCAAAGTTTGCAATATTACTGGAAATTACTTCATTTCTGATCCAGTATGCGTCAAGAGCCCTTTCCATTAAAGCAGTTTGTTTGTTTATTCTATCTATCATAAAACATCTTCTCCTCTTATTTCCTAAAATAGCTATTTCGACACTAAATATGTAATTCCTCTTATTTTAAAAGTATATTGACATATTTCTTATGTTATTTCTGTGTTAAGACAATATTAACATGATGATAAAATAAGCCATTTTTTGATAAATTTCAACCTAAAAACAATTATAAATTTTTTTTTGAATACAGTAAATGGATACAAAGTTCTATTTATTATACAAAATTCACATATTTTTCAATTCTGCCAATAAAATAAAAAAACTTCCATTGAAGCATTATTTAAAAATAAGGAAGATTTTTGTCCTATTCTAATGCAAATTTATACTTTCTATGGACTATAAAAAAAGTAAGAAAGTCTTTTCACTTTCCTACTTTTTTACCGCTATCAATTTTATCCCAGCTTTTTAAGCTCATCAATAAGCTTATCATTTAAAATCTTTATATGTGTCCCTTTCATTCCAAGAGACCTGGATTCGATTACTCCTGCACTTTCAAACTTTCTCAATGCATTAACGATCACCGATCTGGTTATTCCAACTTTATCGGCTATCTTACTGGCCACCAGCAACCCTTCATTGCCATCAAGCTCTTTAAATATATGTTCTACAGCTTCAAGCTCAGAATATGATAAGGTACCAATTGCCATCTGAACAACAGCTTTCTTTCTTGCTTCCTCCTCTATTTCCTCTTGTTTAGATCGAAGTATTTCCATGCCTACTACAGTAGCCGAATACTCTAATAAAACTAAGTCTTCTTCTTTGAATTCATCTTCAAATTTGCCAAGCATCATTGTCCCCAGTCTCTCTCCACTTCCATAAACAGGCACGATAGTAGAGTACTTAAAGTCCATAGTACAAGTTTTACTGCTGTCCACTACACAAAGATTATCATTTTTTAGAATATTAGCCTGAGTTTCTGTAATGTTTAACAGGGAGTTATTATAATCCTCCGGAAACCTTTTATCTACCAATACTTCTTTGCTGATCACAGTGCATTCCATAGGTCTGCATAGGCCATAACCTAGAACTCGGCCTTTTCTGCTTATAATATATACATTTGCATTAAGAACCTCGCTTATAATGCTGCATAGTTCATTGAAAGGCACTGGTTGATGACCTGTCATCTGCAGTACTTTGTTTACTTTTCTTACTTTTTCCAATAGTGTCATGCTATAGATTCCTCCTACTTTATATGATGTATCTGCTTGTATCTTTTTCTTTGATGTTACTAGATAATATTTTCTCTACATATTCTTTGGTTATAGTAAATTTCTTGTCTGTCATTTCTGAAGCATTATAAGACAACTCTTCAAACAGTTTTTCCATAACAGTGTAAAGTCGTCTTGCTCCAATATCTTCTGATTCTTCATTCATAATAGCTGCTATTTCTGCGATCTCATTTACTGCCTCCTCTTCAAAATCTACTTCCAGTCCCTCCGTATGCAATAATGCTTTATACTGCTTTATTAAAGCATTATTCGGCTTGGTCAATATTTCCCGGAAATTTTCTTTAGTCAAGCTGGTCAATTCAACCCTGACAGGAAACCTTCCCTGCAGTTCCGGAATTAAATCAGATACCTTTGAAACATGGAAAGCTCCGGCTCCAATAAACAGCATATAATCAGTCTTTACAGGACCATATTTTGTCATTACCGTACTGCCTTCCACAATAGGCAATATATCCCTCTGAACCCCTTCCCTCGAAACATCAGGGCCGGCAGAATATCCTTTGCCTGCTATCTTATCAATCTCATCAATAAATATGATGCCTCTTTCCTCTGCCCTCATAATGGCTTCATCAATAACACTATCCATATCGATAAGCTTTTGGGCTTCTTGCTGAGTCAGTATTTTTATTGCATCTTTTACAAGCATCTTTTTTTTCTTTAGCTTTGGGGGAAATATGCTTCCAAGCATATCTTGAAAGTTTATGCTCATCTGCTCAATACCAACTCCGGAAAACATATCTATTGTTGAAGATGAATTATCTTCCACCTCTATTTCAACGATTTGATCGCTTAATTCCCCTTTTCTTATCTTTTCTTTAATATAAAATCTATTCATCGTTATGTTTTCATCTTCTTCCGGGTCTGCTGCTTCAGCTTCCCTCGATGAATAATTAAATAATGCTTCAAAAGGATTGTTATCCTTTTTATTTTTTCCCGGTGAAGGAAGCAGAACTTTTCCAATTTGCTCTAAAGCGAGCTCATAAGCCCTCTCTTGAACCTCCTGGCTTCTTTCTGCTTTAACCATCCAGATTGAAGTTTCAATTATATCTCGGACTATAGAATCCACATCACGCCCTACATATCCTACTTCAGTAAACTTAGTCGCCTCGACCTTGATAAAAGGAGCATTAACAAGCTTTGCAAGCCTTCTGGCTATCTCGGTCTTCCCAACTCCTGTAGGACCTATCATCAAAATGTTTTTGGGAGTGATCTCATTCTTTATTTCATCCGGAAGCAAATTTCTCCTGAATCTGTTTCTAAGTGCTACTGCAACAGATTTTTTTGCGCCTTCCTGGCCGATTACATACTTATCTAATTCTTCTACAATCTGCTTTGGAGTTAGTTCAACCATAAAAAACCTCCTAGATGACTTCAACAATTATATTATTATTAGTATAGACACATATGGATGCAGCTATCTCAAGAGATTTCCGGACTATTTCTTCCGCATTCAAATTTGTATTATGATATAATGCTTTCGCTGCAGCTAATGCATAGTTTCCTCCTGATCCGATAGCTATGACGCCTTCATCAGGTTCAATCACCTCTCCGCTGCCGGACACAACCAGAAGGGTTTCTTTATCCCCGGCTATCAGCATAGCTTCAAGATTTCTAAGCACCTTGTCTTTTCTCCATTCTTTAGCCAATTCAACAGCAGCTCGTTTTAGATTTCCTCCATACTGCTCCAGTTTTTCATCAAATTTTTCTGATAGCGTAAACGCATCCGATACAGATCCGGCAAAACCAACTAAAACTTTTCCATTATATAATCTGCGTATCTTTTTTGCAGTAGATTTTATAATAGTATTTTGTCCGAAGGTCACTTGTCCATCGCCGGCAATTGCGCATTTTCCATCTTTTAAAACCCCAGCTATGGTTGTCCCGTTAAACATAAAAATCCTCCACATGATTTTTTAGCAAATATTTGAAATATTCTTATAAATCTAAAACTTTTTCAAAGTAAATACTAACATAATAAGTATCTATAATCAACATTTTTAGAAACTTTTTATTATATCATCCAGTTCTTCCAATGCAATCTTGGAATACTCCCGATTTTTTTCCTGCTTATTTCTATATTTGATTTTTAAAGGCTCAAATATACCAAAGTTTACATTCATAGGTTGAAAGCTTTTGATCGTCCTATCCGTTATATAACTGCATAGGCTTCCGTGTGCCGTAGTTTTGGGAAATTCTATAGCATCTTTGCCTTGTATAATTCTGCTCATATTGATTCCGGCAACCATGCCTGAAGAAGTAGATTCTACATAGCCCTCAACCCCGGTTATCTGACCTGCAAACATGAGCTTTGGATTCCTTATTGTTTGCAAGGTGTTTTTAAGTATTCTCGGAGAATTAATAAAAGTATTTCTGTGCATAACCCCATATCGAACAAATTCAGCATTTTCGAGGCCCGGAATCAAAGAGAAAACTCTTTTTTGCTCCGGCCATTTTAAATGAGTTTGAAAGCCTACTATATTATACAGTGTACCCTCTTGATTATCTTGCCTTAATTGAACTACAGCATAGGGCTGTTCCCCAGTCCTTGGATCGAGCAGACCAACAGGCTTTAAAGGTCCAAAAAGCAAGGTCATAGGACCCCTTAAAGCCATTACCTCCACAGGCATGCAGCCCTCAAACACAGTTTCTTTTTCAAAATATTTCAATTCTGCGGTTTCGGCACTGATCAACTCTTTATAGAAGTTTTCATATTCAGCCTTATCCATAGGGCAATTTATATAATCATCTTCTCCCTTTCCATATCGTGATGCCTTATATGCTTTGTCCATATCTATGGAGTCATATGCAACGATTGGTGCTGCAGCATCATAGAAATATAAGTAATCTTCTCCCAGGTATTCTCTTATACTTTTTGATAAATTGTCAGAAGTCAAAGGACCGGTGGCGATTATAGTATATTCATCCTCTGGTATAAACGTTACTTCCTCATTAATTATTTCAATATTGGGATGAGATTTTATCTTATCACTTATATAAATTGAAAATTTATCCCTATCAACAGCTAGAGCCCCGCCTGCAGGCACCATATTCTTATCCGCACTTTCAATAATCAAAGATTTAAGCATCCTCAGCTCTTCTTTCAACAAGCCAACAGCATTTTCCAGCTGATTCGATCTTAACGAATTGCTGCACACCAGCTCCGCAAATATGCCTGTGTGATGAGCCGGTGTCATTTTCTTAGGCCTCATTTCATACAGCTGAACCTTAATGCCTGAATTTGCAATTTGCCATGCGGCTTCACAGCCTGCCAGGCCTCCGCCTATAACTTTAACTTTTGTCAAGATAGTCACACCTTTTTTTCAATTTTGTTCTCATAATCACAATTTGGATTCATACATTTGTACATTATCTGTTTACCGTTCAGTTTTTTTGCCAGATGACTTTTGCACTTTGGGCAAATTTCCTTTGTGGGTTCATCCCAGGTAGTGAAATCACAATTCGGATAATTGCTGCAGCCATAAAATTTTCTGCCTTTTCTTGTTTTCCTTGCGATCAATTCTCCGTCACATTTTGGGCAGCTGACTCCCGTGCTTTCAACAATAGGCTTTGTATTCCTGCACTCGGGGAATCCGGGGCATGCAAGAAATTTCCCGTATCTCCCCATTTTATATACCATATTCCTTCCGCAAAGCTCGCATATTTCATCGCTTACTTCATCCGGAATATCTATTTTGCCTATGGTTTCTTCTGCCAATTCCAATACCTTTTTAAAGGGTAAATAGAACTTCTTTATAACCTCTACCCATTGTTGGTCTCCATCAGCAATATTGTCCAGATCCTTTTCCATATTTGCCGTGAATTCTATATTAACTATATCCTTAAAGTTGTCAATTAAAAGCTTGGTCACTGTTTCCCCTAATTCAGTGGTGACAAGATATTTCTTATCCTTTATCACATAGCCTCTGGCCAATATAGTGGATATTATAGGCGCATAAGTGCTGGGCCTTCCAATGCCCTTCTCTTCCAAAACCTTTACCAGAGTTGCCTCTGTGTATCTCTGGGGCGGCTCTGTGAAATGCTGCTTGGGTTCCAGCTTTTTTAATTTCACTATCTGCCCTTCAGACAATTCGGGCAATATTATATCTTTGTCTTCTTCCTTGTCATCCTTGCCTTCTGTATATACCAGCATAAAACCTAAAAATCTTATATTGCTGCCTGTAGCCTTAAACAAGTAATCCCCTGCGTTTATATCTATTGTCACAGTATCATATATTGCCGGCTCCATTTGACTGGCAATAAATCTGTTCCATATCAAATTATACAGCTTGAATTGATCCTTATCTAAGGAATCTTTGATCATATTTGGTTCTCTGAAGGCAGAGGTCGGCCTTATGCCTTCATGAGCATCCTGAACTTTTTTATCCGTTTTGGCTTGCGCACTATTTTTTTTATAGTATTTTTCTCCATATCTATCCAGAATAAAGTCCTTGGCATCCTTCTTGGCTTCTTCAGACAGCCTTGTAGAATCTGTTCTTATATAGCTCACTAAGCCAATTGTACCCTCAGCTTTAATGTCAATGCCTTCATATAATTGCTGAGCGACAATCATTGTTTTTTTCGTTGAAAAGCCTAATCTTCTATAGGCCTCCTGCTGCAAGCTGCTAGTGGTAAAGGGCAGAGGGGCATTTCTTCTCTTTTCGCCTTTTTTTATCTTTGATACTATATAATCTTCTCCCTCTAATCTTTTCAGCAGCTCTTTCATTTCAGCTTCAGAACCAATCTCTATTTTGCTTTCATTATTACCGTAAAATTTCGCATCTATAGTTTTTTTGGATTTGTTATCAAGAAGCTTTGCATTCAAATCCCAATACTCTTTTGAAACGAAAGCTCTTATCTCTTCTTCACGATCATATATCAATCTTACTGCCACCGACTGAACCCGGCCGGCGCTCAATCCCTTTTTTACCTTTTTCCAAAGCAAAGGGCTAATTTTATATCCTACCAGCCTATCCAGAACTCTTCTAGCCTGTTGAGCATCTACCAAATCCATATTTATGCTTCTAGGCTTCTTTATAGCAGTTTGAACAGCAGTTTTTGTAATTTCATTAAATTCTATTCTGCAATTATCTTTGGGGTCAATATCCAAAATTTTAGATAAATGCCATGATATTGCTTCTCCTTCTCTATCCGGGTCAGTAGCTAAATATATTTTATCGCAACCCTTGGCTTCCTTCTTTAATCTGTCAAGAGTCTGTCCTTTACCTCTTATAGTTATATATTTAGGTTCAAAACCTTTTTCTATATCTATGCCAAGCTGACTTTTGGGCAAATCTCTTATATGTCCCATAGTAGCCTCAACTTTGTAACCTGAACTTAAAAATTTCTTTATAGTTTTAACTTTTGCCGGTGATTCGACAATAACTAATGATGTTTTCAACACTTTTCACTCCATTTAAAAAATCAATATTGATTATATCAGAACTCAAATATATAATCAAAGCCTACATAATTATACACTAACAGCCATAATAAATTCCATCTATTTCTTTAATCCTTCCTTTTATCTCCAGTTGAACGGTTTTGGATAATATCAATCCGGTTTCCGACCCCAGATGTTCAATGATTTCGTCCATACTTCTGCCTGATCCGCTAATAAAAGTTAATATGCTTTGTTCTATTTCATCAAAAGCTTCACTACTCGCAGAAGTTTTAAAATCAATTGTTTGTATTCCATACTCCTCCAATATGTCATCAATGCAGGAAACCAACTTTGCTCCGTTCTTGATAAGTTCATTGGTACCTCTGCTATTTGGAGCACCTATATTGCCTGGTACGGCGAATACGTCCCTGCCTTGTTCAAGGGCAAAATCTGCTGTGATCAGAGAGCCGCTCTTTTCATTTGCTTCTACTATCACAACACCCTTTGACATGCCGCTTATTATTCTGTTTCTTGCAGGAAAGTTCTGGGGAGCCGCCGCTATACCAAGAGGGTATTCGGAAATAATTGCTCCGTGCTTAATTATCTTCTTAGCTAAATTATAGTTGCCTTTGGGGTATACATAATTCAAGCCGCATGCGAATACCGCTATTGTTCTTCCGCCTGCCTTTAATGCACCCCTATGTGCTGCAGAATCAATTCCTAAAGCCATTCCGCTTATTACTGTTATGCCTGCCTCTGCAAGCTCCATTCCTAATCTTTCTCCGGTTTTTAGCCCGTAATCCGAAGCTTTTCTTGAGCCCACTACGGCTATCGCACACTCATCGCCGCTTTCAATGTTTCCTCTCACATATAGCACAGGAGGTGGATCATAAATATTTTTTAAATTTTGCGGATAACTTTCTTCGTCTATAGTATAGACTTTTATATCATTTTCTTTCACTTTTTTTAAATATCTATCAATTTTGTCAATATCTCTTTTCGATATTATCAAGTCAATTAATTTTCCGTTTAGTATGCCGGATTCAAACAATTCATTTCTGCTGCTTTCAAAAACTCTTTTGGCACTACCAAAATATTTTATGAGTGCAGTATACCTTCTTGATCCTATTTGCGGCAATCCCGATAACCAAAGGCTATATTTTTTATCCTCCATTTCTACCTCCGTAATAAATAATGATTATGAGAAAATTATACCTCATCACAAAAAGTTATCAATAATATAATAATACTGTAAATTTTGCAAATATCCAAATATTCTTCATTATGCGGCAATTATTTTGCAGGTAATTTGATTCTTTTATGGAATATGTAAGTAGCAACAGATTAGATTGGAGCGATTTGATGATACATAAAGTTAATTCCTGTTCAATTTATGGTATTAATGGATATATTGTTGAAGTAGAGGTGGATTTGTCAAATGGCCTTCCCGGTTTTGATATTGTGGGATTGCCTGATGCTACGGTTAAAGAATCCAAAGAAAGGGTAAGAGCAGCAATAAAAAATTCTGAGCTGCAATTCCCTCAAAAAAGAATAACTATCAACCTTGCTCCTGCAAACATTAAAAAAGAGGGATCTGTATTTGATTTGGCTATTGCCGCAGGATTATTGGTATCTTCCATGTATTTTCCGGAGGCAGAGGTAAACAGCACTGTATTTCTGGGTGAGCTTTCACTGGATGGCACAGTAAAAGGCGTAAAGGGAATTTTACCTATGTGTATGGAAGCTAAAAGGCAAGGATTTACAAGGATCATAACCTCCAATGAAAGCTCTCAGGAGGCTGCATTAGTAAGCGGTATAGATGTTATTGGAGTTAATAATCTGATAGAAATAGTAGACTTTCTTAATGGCTCTCTATCTATCGAACCAACTGTATCCTCATTAGAGCAGCAACTGCTTACTAAATTTGATGATTGGGACTTCAAAGATGTCAAAGGTCAGCACACTGTAAAAAGAGCATTGGAAATTGCAGCTGCCGGATCCCATAATGTCCTGATGATTGGGCCTCCCGGTTCAGGAAAGACCATGCTTGCCAGAAGGCTTCCATCCATATTGCCTGATATGAGCTTTGAAGAAAGTCTTGAAGTTACCAAGATTTATAGCGTGGCAGGCCTTCTTAAGGAAAATGAGAGCATGATATTTAAAAGGCCCTTCCGTTCTCCCCATCATACAATCTCGGCCGCCTCATTGGTGGGAGGGGGACGAATTCCCAAGCCCGGAGAAGTATCTCTGTCTCATTTTGGGGTTTTATTTCTTGATGAAATGCCCGAATTCCCCAAGCATGTTCTGGAAGTTCTGCGCCAGCCTTTAGAAGATGAATGCGTCACTATATCCAGGGTAAACGGAACTATCACTTACCCTGCAAAATTTATGCTTATAGCCTCAGTAAACCCATGTCCGTGCGGATATTTTGGTGATGAAAGCAACAGGTGCAGCTGCAGCGCATCTCAAATCAAAAATTATATCGGAAAAATATCAGGACCATTGATGGATAGAATTGACTTGCACGTTGAAGTTAAACCTGTAAAGTTTAATGATTTGAGCGATGAAATCAAAAGCGAAAGCTCCTCATCGATAAAAGCAAGAATCAACAAGGCCAGGGAAATCCAGATGAAAAGATATTCTAAAGACGGCATATATTTCAACTCCCAATTAAAGCCCAGACAGATCAATTTATATTGCAAAATTGGAGCGGAAGAAAAAGCGATACTCAAAACTGCTTTTGAAAAATTTAATCTGAGCGCCAGGGCATTCAACAGGATATTAAAAGTAGCCAGAACTATTGCAGACTTGGAGGGCTCTGAAAACATCAATACCGGTCATATCGCCGAGGCTATACAGCATAGGAGCCTGGATAAAAAATATATGCTTTGACAGCTTATCAACTACATTTTTCTATGCAGATTGCAATTGGAGGGCAGTTAATCTGATTTACGAATTCATGAACAAGGACAACTGCTTTTTTATAGTCTATTGATTTAACGTATTCCATGATAGCTTCCTTCTCATCGAAGCCGCTATCGCCGCCGTAATAAACCGCTATCATGATTACCCCGCCCGGTTCCAGCAAGGCCAGAGACTTCTCTATTGCTTTTATTGTGCTGGCTGCTTTTGTTCCGACAGAATGGTCGCCTCCGGGCAAGTAGCCCAGGTTAAACATAACTGCCTTAATCCCCTTTGGCACATGCATATCCATGTTTTCATGGCTGTCTTTTATCAGAATTACTGACTTGTCCGCATCATCGTCTGCCAGCCTTTTTCTGGTATTTTCTAAAGCCATATCCTGTATATCGAAAGCAAATACTTTTCCCTCAAGGCCTACAAGCTTCGCAAGAAACAGTGTATCATTGCCGTTTCCTGCAGTAGCATCCACAACAGCATCTCCTTTTGCAACGATCATTTCAATAATTCTATGTGATATATCAAGAGCATTTTTTAAAAACATATACCTACTCCTTCTGAATGAAGTCTCGTTCAATAACCGTATTTTCCGCTATATTCAAAGGCATTTTTTATCAAATTTATATTGATCACATTTCCAGAATCATCTGCTATGACTTCCACAACATCAAAACGGCACATCCAATCATATAGCTTTTTATTGCTAATAAAGGCTAAGGCTGTTTTTACTATTTTTCTCTGCTTATGATGGTTAACAGCTTCTCCTGGTTGGCCAAACAGCTCAGAGCTTCTTGTCTTAACCTCGATGAATGCGATCACATCGTTATCTGAAGCTATGATATCTATTTCTCCCAATTTACATCTGAAATTTTTCTCTATTATATTATAGCCCTGGCTTTCCAAGTACTGAACTGCTGCAATTTCACCAATGTCTCCCAGAGTTTTCTTGTTAAGCATTCTTGTCTCCCCTTGATCTATCTATATATGACACGAAGGCTAGAACCTCAGCAACAACGACGTATAGCTCCGGAGGGATATTGCTTCCTAATTCAAAGCCTAAAAGACTATCTACCAGATTTTTGTCCTGGAATATTGGTACTTTATTTTTTTCAGCAGCTTTTATTATATTCTCAGCTATTATCCCTTTGCCTGCGGCGGTGATCTTGGGAGCAATATCCCCTTTATTATAAGACAAGGCTGCGGCCTTTTTAATCGGCTTCGTACTATTTTTCATATCATACCCTCACATCAATGCTATATCTGGGAACTTCTTTCGGATTTAATATTTCCTCCACATGGGCAAGGCCAATGGGTTCATCTTTTTTTTCAACGGCATGGATACTTATGCTGTAGCCTTTTGACCTCAATGCATCTATCAATACTTCTTTATGATTATTTATTGTATCTGAGGCCGACTTGTTATCTAGTTTGAAAATAACATTGATATTCTTATCTCTTATCTCAATATAGCCTTCGACATATCCTATATTATCAGTGCTTAAGCAAATTGCAATGCTGGTATTTGAAACATCAATCTTTTTATTTCTTTTACCCCGCTCATAAATAAAAATTTTGACATCCGTCTGTTTGTTATTGACTATTATCGGAATATGTATATAGTTCATATTGCTGTTTATTGATTTTATAATATTGACGAAATTTCGCAAATTCATCAGGGCATCTCTTATCTCATAATTATTTTTATCATCGTCACCTATAGAAGACTCCAACTGTATCAATAGATTCAGCAGCTTTTTAAACTCTGGCTTTACATTATTCTCATCTAATTCTTCCGGCTTTAAAAATACTTCATTCAGCTTGGTTAAAATCAGTTGCGCTTTTGGATCCTCAGAATCCATGAGATGCTTTAGCACTTTACCTATATATTCAGATATGACTTCTCTCTTTGAATTTATTTCATTATATATATATAAGTTTTCTGCCGTGATCTCGATATTTTTTGATAGCATAGACACAAGCAATCCTATGTCTGTCTTTTTTATCGAATCTGCCGTCTTCATCGCTACGCTTACAAGCTGTTCAAGCTTTATGAGACAGGTTTCATCCAATTCACTGTTTTCTGAAATCGCCTTTATAATATCTTCCATAGGCCCTTGGGTAAAATCCTTTTCTAAACCATCGGCAACAATCACAGAGCTCGTATCCAGAGAAGGAGTCAAATCAACTAATTTATAAACCGGGGTATTTAAAATATCCTTTTCAGCAAATATTAAATTTAGAATATCCTTTATATCATTTCTTTTATAAAGCTCTGCGGTTTTGATTATAAAATTAACATATTCTATAACTTCTTTATTGACCGGCTGCCTATGGGCAATGAGGGCTTTAAAAACATCTGTATTGAGCTCTGTGTCAGCAACTCCAATGCTTTTCAAAATATTTAACACTTCATTTTTAGATGTTTCTTCACAGCAGCTTTGTTCGATAACTTGTGCGTAAATCTTATCATCAGTTACTTTATTGATGATTATTTCAATTATTGCATCCTTTTCTATAGGCATATCTGCTAAAACCACAGCGTTAATAGTCTGCTCTGCGGATATTTTTAACATAATCCTGCCTTCACCGGTTCCGACAACTCTTCCCTTTATCACATCGCCTATTTTTAATGATCTTGCAAATCGTTCACCGCTTTGAGACTGGATATCATTATATATAGATGTAATACGCATTTGATCACCAACTAAAAATTCTTTGTAAAACTTCTTCTATGTATTGGCAGCAGTCCGAATTTCCTTATGCAATCCATATGCTGCTTTGTCCCATAACCTTTATGCTTTCCAAAGCCATATTCAGGGTATTCTTTATCATAGCTGGTCAAAATTCTATCCCTTTCAACCTTTGCGATTATTGAAGCTGCGCTGATCGAAATGCTTAAGCTATCGCCTTTGACTATGGCAAGCTGGGGTATTTTTACATAATTTATCCGCTCTGCATCAACCAGGAGATAATCAGGCTTTATACTCAAATTTTCTATCGCAATTCTCATAGCCATCAGAGTAGCTTGCAGAATATTTATTTCGTCTATGGTTTTCTCATCAACTATACCCAGACCTACCGATACAGCCTTGTCCTTTATCTCATCATAAAGGTATTCTCTCTTGGCTTCAGAAAGCTTTTTTGAATCATTGATTCCAGGTATCACAACATTCCTATTCAGTATGACGGCAGCAGCCACTACTGGCCCCGCCAAAGGGCCCCGGCCCGCTTCATCAAGCCCTGCTATCAGTTTAAAGCCATTATCGCAGCATATACGCTCATACTCCCACATTTTTTCCAACCTGGCTTTTTCTTTTTCATCATATTTAAATTTAACAGTCATGTTTTGCTTTTAGAAGATATCCTCTGGCTTTTCCAAGGTTATTAAACCGATTCTGCCGCTTCTGAAATCATCTAAAATCAACGAAGCAGTTCTGTTTATATCAACCTCATCGCCAGGCAGGAGACATCCTCTTTTCCTCCCAATAATATTCATGATCGATTCTACATCGGCATCTTGATCAAGCTCTATATTATACCTCTTATACAATTTATCGGGAAATTCATTCAATGCCTTTACTATAAATTTTTTTGACAGCCCTTCAATATTCAGTATTTCGTCCTTAATGGCCCCTGTGAGAGCAAGATGCAGGCCGACTGTTTCATCGTCAAATTTAGGCCATAATATGCCCGGGGTATCCAAAAGCTCAAAATCATTATTGATCCTGATCCATTGCTTTGCTTTGGTTATACCCGGCTTGTCACCGGTTTGAGCGATGCTTCTGTTAGCTAATTTGTTTATCAGGGTAGATTTGCCTACATTAGGTATGCCTATGACAAGAGCTCTGATAGTTTTATGAAGCAAGCCTTTTTTTCTTAGCTTTTCAAGCTCATCCTTCATAAGTTTTTTACTCTCGCTCAGTATATCTTTAAGTCCTGTTCCCTTATTGGAATTTGCCAATATTGCTGTAATTCCTATTCGAGCAAAGTGCTTCTTCCACATGTTATTAATCTCAGGATCAGCCATATCGCTTTTATTAAGTACTATTATTCTTTTTTTATTTCCTACAATGTTATCTACTTCGGGATTTCTGCTGCTTATAGGTATTCTGGCATCTATAAGCTCAATGACTATATCGACCAATTTTAATTCTTCCGCAATCTTTCTTCGAGCTTTAGCCATATGACCCGGGTACCATTGAATATTCATAAAAATCACCTTCCAAGTTGTAAATCGTTTGCCCTATGCAATTCACCTTAGTTGTGTTTGCTGATAAAAGAGTACATTGTGAAGGAGCTTAGAGTTTGTTAGCGAAGTATAGGAACAGTTGCGTCAACTGTTTGAGCCTAAATATAGGCAAATCAGAAAACCACATAATTTACTTGAGTTTTAACAGTAATGACAAACGCTACATGCGAGTTTTGACGCAACCCTATGCAAGCTTACAAAGTCTTAGCTTCGGAGCTCTGCAATCGTTATCAGCAAACACAACAAAGCAGTAAAGTTACTATTGGGACAAAAAATAAAGGCTGATATATCAATCAGCCACTTTATTACAAAACTTCCTTAATTTTTGCTGCCTTACCTACTCTTTGTCTCATATAATTAAGCTTGGCTCTTCTAACTTTACCTCTTCTTACAACTTCAATTCTATCAATTCTAGGCGAGTGAATCGGGAAAGTTCTTTCAACGCCTACTCCATAAGCAACCCTTCTTACGGTGAAGTTTTCTGTCAAGCCTCCGCCCTGTTTCTTCAGCACAAAGCCTTCAAAAGCCTGTAATCTTTCACGTGAGCCTTCTACAACCTTAACGAAAACTCTAACGGTATCACCAACATTAAAGTCAGGTATATTTTGTTTCATTTGTTCGCTTTCAATCAATTTTATCAAATCCATGGTGTCCCTCCTTCCCTCATAGACGTTCATATACTCAGATAGCGGACCGCCCGTTATAACATTGAAATTATATCATATAGATAGGTTATATGCAACAAAATTAAAGATTTATTTTTCTTCCTCAATGATCTGATCCAACATCTTTTTTTCTTCTTTGGTTAAAGCAGATACATTTAACATATCTGGCCTTTTAATATAAGTATCCTTTATTGAATGATATTTTCTCCATTTTTCTATGTTTTCATGGTGTCCGGAAAGGAGTACATCCGGGACCTTCATCTCTTTATACTCTACAGGCCTGGTGTATTGCGGATACTCCAGCAGTCCATTGCTAAAAGTCTCAATATTGTATGAATCCTCTTCTTTTAATACTCCCGGCAATAATCTGGCAGTAGCATCTATAACAGCCATAGCCGCTATCTCTCCACCTGTTAATATGAAATCCCCTATAGAAATTTCTTCATCTACCAAGCCTTGAACAACTCTTTCATCTATACCTTCATAATGGCCGCATATGATAATTATGTTATCATGCTGCAGAAGCTCTTTGGCCTTATTTTGGGAAAATGTCCTTCCTTTTGGACTCATAAGCAATATATGAGGACTGCCCTTCAGCATTTTGCTTATTTCCTCCACTGCTGAAAATATGGGCTGGCATTGCATCACCATCCCAAGTCCGCCTCCATAAGGATAATCATCTACCCTTTTATGCTTATCTTGAGAATAATCCCTTAAATTATGAAAATTTAAGTCTACCGCACCATTCTTTCTAGCTCTGCCTATTATACTGGTTCCTAAAACGGCTTCGAACATTTCTGGAAAGAGGGTGATCACATCAAATCTCATCTATACCAAACCTTCCGGCAATTCAACAATTATCTTTTTACTTTCAAAGTCTATGTTTTTAAATATACTTTTCAAGCCTGGTATCAAAACCTCTTTGTCTTCAGATCTCACAACAAACACATCATTGCTGCCGGTCTGTATTATATCTGCTACATTTCCAAGATAAACACCAGCTGCTGTAAATACCTGAAGCCCGATTAAATCACAAATCAAAAACGTATCCTCAGGCAGCTTCACAGCATCTTTTCTATGAACTTTGATATATCTGTTCCTCAATTTTTCTGCAGATTCAGCATCATCGATATTTTCAAACTTGATTATAACCATGTTCTTCAAATATTTTACATCGGTTACATCAAGAGCTATTAAATCATTATTTTCTTCAATATATACCGAATCTATCCTGTCAAACCTCCGGATGTCATCCGTCAGCGGATAAACCTTCACTTCACCTCTGAGGCCATGGGTGTTTACAATTTGACCAATGCTTATATATTCTAACATAATCTCACCTGTAATAGATTATAATATGGAGGTTGCAATTAGCCCCCATATTATAATATTTCTACTATCACTTTTTTATCCGTTTTGGCTGCTGCTGATTTTACAACAGTCCTTATAGCCTTTGCTATTCTGCCTTGCTTTCCAATCACTTTTCCCATATCTTCGGGAGCAACTGTCAACTCTATAATGATTGATCTGTCCCCTTCGATCTCTTTAACCTTAACTTCTTCAGGTTTATCGACCAAGGCCTTTGCGATTACTTCAATCAAATCTTTCAAGCTCAACACTCCCAATTGATTTTATTCTATTATTCCTGTTTTCTTCAACAGTGTTTTTACAGTGTCTGAGGGCTGTGCTCCGGTTGCTAACCATTTTTTAGCTTTTTCAGCATCGATCTTTATCACAGATGGTTCTGTTATTGGGTTATAGTAACCTATCTCTTCAATAAACTTGCCATCTCTTGGAGATCTTGAGTCAGCGACTACAACTCTGTAAAAAGGTGCCTTTTTGGCTCCCATTCTTCTAAGTCTTATTTTTACTGCCATTTTTTCACCTCCTTTTAAGTATGTATTGTGCTAATTGATAACGATTGCCTAAAATTTTTTACTTAAAGAAAGGAAGTTTCTTTTTACCCTTCTTAATATCTTTTTCCATGTCAGCAAATTGCTTCATCATCTTTCGCGTTTGCTCAAAATTCTTGATCACCTTGTTCACATCCTGGATGCTGGTACCGCTTCCCAGGGCGATCCTCTTTCTTCTGCTGCCATTTATTATAGATGGTTCAAGCCGTTCTTTTCTGGTCATAGATTTTATAATTGCTTCCACTCTTACAAGCTCTTTATCATCAACTTCCATTCCCTTTAACTTGCCTGCATTCATCCCTGGTATCATATCCACCAATTGGCTTAGCGGCCCCATCTTTTTCATCTGCTGAAGCTGATCTAAAAAATCCTCAAAGCTAAATTGCTGGCTTCTGATTTTCTTCTCTAATTCCAGGGCTTTCTTCTCATCTATATTTGACTGGGCTTTTTCAATAAGGCTCAGCACATCACCCATGCCCAGTATTCTGGATGCCATTCGGTCCGGATGAAAAGGTTCCAGATCAGACATCTTCTCGCCCATTCCAGCATATTTTATGGGCTTGCCTGTAACGGCTTTTATGGATAAAGCGGCTCCACCTCTAGTGTCTCCATCAAGCTTGGTAAGTATGATCCCATCCAACCCAAGTTTTTGGTTAAAGCTTTCCGCTACGTTTACCGCATCCTGACCTGTCATAGAATCGACCACAAGCATAATTTCCGTTGGCCTTATATTATTCTTTATCTCCAGCAGCTCATCCATGAGCTCTTCATTGATATGAAGTCTTCCCGCAGTATCTATTATTAACACATCATTGCCCGATTTAGATGCGTGCTCTATAGCAGCTTTGCATATATCAACCGGCTTTGTTTTATCTCCAAGAGAAAATACATCCGCCTCCACCTGCCCTGCCACTACATGAAGCTGTTTTATCGCGGCCGGCCTATAAATATCACATGCCACAAGCAGAGGTTTTTTACCTTGTTTTTTCAGGTTTAAAGCAAGCTTGCCGCAGGTAGTTGTTTTGCCGGCTCCCTGTAACCCTGTCATCATTATGATGGTAGGCGGCTTTGGGGAAAAAATTATTTTGCTTTGAGTACTTCCCATAAGCTGAGTAAGTTCATCATTGACAATCTTGATCACCTGCTGCCCGGGAGTAAGGCTTTCCATCACCTCATGGCCTACAGCCCGCTCAGTTACTCTTGAAACAAAGTCCTTTACAACCTTAAAGTTTACGTCGGCTTCCAAGAGAGCCATCTTAACTTCTCGCATAGCTTCTTTTACATCTTTTTCATTTAATTTACCGCTGCCTCTAAGTTTTTTTAGGGTTTCTTGCAGTTTATTAGCCAAACCTTCAAAAGCCATTTAATCGCCTCCCGGAAGTTTATTCCAGCCTCTCAATAAAGCTTTTAATATTTCTTATCCTATCCTTTATTTTCGATATATCGTCTTGCTCTGCGCCTATTATTTCGTCCAGCATTAAGCTCACTTTTGCTAATATAAATTTTTGCTGGAGGAATTTCTCCACCAATCTTAATCTGGTCTCATACTCTTCCAAAGTTGTCTCTGCCCTTTTTAACGCATCATACACACCCTGCCTGCTGATGCCTATTTGCTCTGATATCTCACTTAAAGAAAGATCATTCGAATAGTACATCTCTACAATATCTCTTTGTTTATCCGTCAATAATTGACCATAAAAATCAAACAGCAATGTTTTTTGTACTATATCCTCTATCATTCTATACACCTCAAAATACCAATGTAAAGGTTAAAGCCTTTACATTGGTATTTTAAATCAAATAAGCCCCTGTGTCAACAAAATTATTCGGAAAATAAGGCATTCGCAAAATCCACCGGATCAAAGTCCTGCAAATCATCTATTTTTTCTCCGACGCCTACAAGCCTTACAGGGATATTGAGTTCCGATTTAATCGCGATAACTATGCCTCCCTTTGCAGTTCCATCTAACTTTGTCAATACAATTCCGGTAATATCCGCGGCCTCTTTAAATACTTTTGCCTGTACAATAGCATTTTGGCCTGTTGTAGCATCCAGCACCAGGTACACTTCTCTATGTGCCTCCGGATATTCCCTGTCAATAATTCTAAATATCTTTTTTAGTTCTTCCATAAGATTCTTTTTATTATGCAATCTTCCTGCAGTATCGCATATTATCACATCTGTTTTCCTCGATTTTGCAGCGCTTATAGCATCATATATTATTGCTGCGGGGTCCGCACCCTCCTGATGCTTTATAATATCAACGCCTACCCTGTTGCTCCATACTTCAAGCTGCTCTATAGCCGCTGCTCTAAAGGTGTCTGCAGCTGCTATCAATACTTTTTTGCCTGCCTTCTTATACCTGTTGGCAATTTTCCCTACTGAAGTAGTCTTTCCAACCCCGTTTACACCTATAACGACTATTATCTGGGGGTACTCAGCGCTCAACAGCTGAGCATTTTCTGACATAAGCTTAAGAACCTCCTGCTTAAGCAATTCAATCACTGCTTTAGGATCATTTACTTTTTCCTCTTTTACCTTTTTTCTGATCCCATCCAGCAGCTTCATGGTGGTTTCCACACCTACATCAGAAGTAATCAATATTTCCTCCAGCTCATCAAATAAATCCTCATCGATGGTCTTAAAGCTGTTTACGACAGAATTCAACCTGTCTGTAATATTTTTTCTTGTTTTAAATAAGCCGTCCTTTAATTTTTTGAAAAAAGAAGCGTTATTTTTAGCATCACTTATTTCAGCAGAATTATCACCATTCAGCTCTTCATCATTTTTGGCCGATTCTTCTTCAGCCTCTCCCATATCTTCAATAATCATTTTTTCAATTTCTTCATCGCTCAAGTATTCCTCATCTTCCGATATCTCAACTTCAGCTTCGTTTATGCCATCCTTCTTTGTATCTTTATCTTTCTTAAAAAGCTTTTTAAAAAAATCTGCCATGCTGAATCCCTCCTAAATAATATCTAGCTAACTTTATCCTCAAATTTTACCGATAAGAGCTTGGAAGTACCTGTATCTTCCATTGTCACTCCATATAGGCAATCTGCTGCTTCCATGCTGCCTTTTCTATGAGTGATTATTATAAATTGAGTGGAAAACTCCTTCAAAAACGCTGCATATCTGTCTACATTGGCATCATCCAATGCTGAGTCTATTTCATCCAACACGCAAAAGGGTGCAGGCTTCATCTTGAGTATTGCAAATAACAGGGCAATTGCTGTCAATGCTCTCTCTCCGCCAGACAAAAGCATGAGATTTTGCAGCTTTTTATTTGGAGGCTTGGCAACTATTTCAATGTCTGAACCCAGCACATCTTCACCATCTGTCAAAACCACCTCTGCCATACCGCCGCCAAACAATTTGATAAACACTTCATTGAAATTAATATTAATTTTATTGAATTCTTCGATAAATTGCTTCTTCATGTACTGTGTTATATCATCTATTACATCTATCAGGGAGTCCTTCGCCCTTATCAAGTCTTCCAATTGCTTTTTCAGAAAGCCATGCCTTTCGCTTAAATTCTCATATTCTTCAACCGCGTTTACATTTATTGTGCCGAGAGCTCGTATTTCCTCCTTCAGTTCATCACATTTTTTAGCAGCCTTACTAAGATTTATACCCTCTATTTTAAGCTCAAGTGCTTTTCTATAGCTCATTTCATACACATCCAGCAGTCTGAACTCCAAGCTTTCTATGTCCATCTCAACTTTAACTTTCTGCATTTCAATCCTGTGCATGCTATTTTGAATATTATTCAAATCTTGCTGTAGCTGTTTTAGATTTGTTTCCATATCATCAAAGTCTTTAACTTTACTGTTTTTAACCTTTTCAAGGACTTCCAGCTCATTTTGCTTGTTGATATGCTTTGCAGCAGCTTCTTCAATATTCCGCTTGTTATCATCGCTCTTTGTGCTTAAGGCTGTTAGATCATTTTTGGCATTATCAATTTCATTAAATATTTCCTTGATTTTTAAATCGTATTCTTCCAAGGTCTTATCGTTTCTATATATATTTTGTTCAAAGGAAGAGATTTGTTGTTTTAACTCAGCTTCCTTGATTTTTAAAGAAGTAATATAATCATAAAAGTCTTGGCCTTGCTCTTTTTTAACTTTTAAGTCTTCCTGCAATATTACTATTTCTTTTTCAAGGCCGGATATTTCATTCTTGATATGCTCCAATTCCTGTTCCAAAGTTTTCTGGTTTTCTGATACTTTTATCTTTTCTGCTTCCAGCTCCCCCATCTCTTTTTCATTTATTGAAATTTTACTTTTTATGATATCCAAATCGTTGTTCAGCATTGTGAGTTTATTTTTCTTATTGTTTATTTCCAGTTCAAAGCTGTGAAGACTTTCTGTGAGATGGTTTATTTCATTTTCATATATAGTCAGTTCATCTTTGTTCTTTTCAACTTTTCTTCCAGTGCCATCTAATTCCTGGAGAATTTTTGAGTAACCTGCTTTAAGATCAACGATTTGACTTTTTCTTGTCAGAATATTAGATGCATAAGATCCTACGCTGCCGCCGGTAATAGCACCTCCCGGGCTTATTAATTCACCCTCCAGAGTGACAATCCTGAATTCATAATTAGAGGCTTTAGCCAATTTTATAGCAGTATTCATATCATCTACTATAACAATTCTGCCTAAAAGATGATATATTATATTCTTGTATTCTTCTTCGTATTTGACCATATCGGCAGCGATTCCCAAAACCCCTGGCATTTCCAGTTTTTTCTTTTCATACTGATTAAAGCTTCTTCCCTTGATTGAACTGATTGGCAAAAAAGTAGCTCTCCCAAGCTTGTTCTTTTTTAAAAATTCGATGAGCAGCTTTGCATCTTCTTCCTTTTCAGTAATAATATTTTGCACCGATGAGCCTAATGCAATTTCAATGGCTACTGAATAATCTGCATTTACCGATATAATCTCACCGATTACTCCTCGAAAGCCGGATATTCTCTTCTTAATATCCTCATGCTGCATCAAAATAGTCTTTATAGTTTTATTATATCCCCCATAATCCCTTTCCATTTCTTCTAAAAGCTTTAGCCTGGATATAATATTATCTTTTTTGGACCTGATCTCCGCATAATTTTCTTCAAGCTCTTTAAGCATGCAAAACTTATCTTCTTTTTTATCCGCCAATTCTCTTCTTTTTTCAATGGTAGCTGTTATATTGCTTTGTATCTCGGATATCTCAAGGTTGTTTTTATCCAAGATTGAAAGCTTATCCTCATATTGACCGGCGAGCAATGCATTATCAATGTTTAACTGATTTAATCTGCTCTCTATGCTGTTTTTTATAGATGTCAGGCTATTTGCGCTGCTTTTTTTATCAGAAAAATTGTTTAGCAGCTTAATGTGAACACCTTTAACTTCTTCAATTTTATTTTCCGAATCATCTATTGAGGAATATTTGCTTTTGTATTCTTCCTCTTTTGAATTTATTTCTTGTCTCAATTCCTCTGCTTGTTTCTTTATAGATTCAAGCAGAGCCTTATTTTTTTCTAATTCCAGTATCGTATTTTCTTTTTGAATCCCCAGGCTATCCGTATCCTTATTAAGCTTATCCAAGGTAACATTAATAAATGATGCCTTTTCTGACAGCAGCCTTCCTTCACCTTCGTATTTTTCTTTTAGATTCATCAAACCGTATATCTCTTCATTTATGGCTTGAATTTTAGATTCAGCATCCTTGATCAACAGCTTAAGTGCATCTTTATCTTGATTATGCCTGCTTATCTCTGCCTCTTTGTCAGCTTGTGATTTTCCCAATTGCTCCAGTTCAGTAATATAGTCTCTTTGCTTGTCCTTATTTCTTTCTATACTATTTACTATTAGATTTATTTCCAGAGCCTTCAGCTCCTCCATAAGCTTAATATACTTCTTGGCTACTGCGGCCTGATGCCCCAATGGCTCCAATTGATTGCTTATTTCATTTATGATATCTTCCAGCCGGATAATATTCTTTTCTGTTTGCTCAAGCTTCTTTTCTGATTCTGCCTTTCTGTGCTTATATTTGGTTATGCCAGCGGCTTCTTCAAAAATAATTCTTCTTCCATCAGATCTGTTGCTTAAAATATCATCTATTCTTCCTTGTCCGATAATCGAATAGCCCTCTTTTCCCATTCCTGTATCCATAAGCATTTCAACAATATCCTTGAGCCTGCATTGGGTTTTATTGATATAATATTCACTTTCTCCGGAACGATACATCCTTCTGGTTATACTGATATCATTGAAATCCATGTCTATTTCTCTGCAAGAATTATCCAGTACAAGGGTTACTTCTGCAAAACCTGAAGCCTTCTTTCTATCGCTGCCTGCAAAAATAACATCTTCCATCTTGCTTCCCCTCAAAATCTTTACGCTTTGTTCACCAATTACCCACCTGATAGCATCTGCAATATTGCTTTTACCGCTTCCATTCGGCCCAACAATAGCGTTTATACCTTTGGTCAAATTCAGCTGAATTCTATCTGAAAAAGATTTAAAACCATTGATCTCCAGTTCTTTAAGATACATATCAACACTCCGTTGCAGTAAAATTAATCTGTTGTAATAGCTGATAACGAATACAGAGCTCCGAAGCTAAGACTTTGTAAGCTCCTTCACATTGAACGAGACTTCATTCAGTGCTGTACTCTTTTGTCAGCTATCATAACAAGTAAAATTAATATCCTTATTCTAACATATGTTCTAATAGTTGAAAAGCTAAAGCCTATTGCAATTTTGCAACAGGCTTTAGCTTTTATAGCTCATGGGTTATCTCGGTTCTATAATAAACTTTATTGCTGTCCTATCTTCACCGTCAATTTGTATTTCAGAAAAGGCAGGTATTACAACCAGATCAATGCCATTTGGTGCTACAAAGCCTCTAGTAATTGCAATTGCCTTAACTGCTTGATTTACAGCTCCTGCTCCAACGGCTTGAACCTCAGCTGTGGCTCTTTCTCTAAGCACTGCCGCCAAAGCACCTGCAACAGATTTAGGTTGTGATTGAGCAGATACCTTTAGTACTTCCATAATCAGATACCCCCTGTAAATAAACATTGAAAATATTGCGATTGATTATATATTCTATATTTGGTTGATAATTCCTTCAAAATTCCAACCCATGATAAAAAGTATTTTTGGACAATATTACCGTTTTTTCGCCACTTATCGTCATTATGGAACCAATATCAAGGTCGGTATCCTCTTTAAAGGCCACTGCTTTGTGTCTATATAATTTTTTTACGTATTCATAATTTGCTCTTTTCTGCCCCATAACCGTTGAAAGATCTCTGGGGTTACAAAAGATCTGTATCTGATCCATGGTATCTGCTTTAGTGTGATTCAATAAATGAAGAATCATATCTTTAAATATTTCCGCTTCTACAAGTTGTCTCATTGAAGGATGATAGGGGCCTGCGACTACATTATCTCCCATTTTCAAATCATCCGTCGGCTGAAGCCCTATTCTAATAACCTTTATACCTGATCTTTCAAGATAGATGAGCATTTTTTTTGAAAGATTTATTGCTTCATCTAAGGTTAGAGGCTCATATGAGCCTTGCTTATACATTTCTTCCATATAAGTATCCTTTATAACCAGAGCAGGATAAATTCTGGCTATATGGGGTTTCAATTCCACAATTTTTCTTACAGTCTCTATAGCCTTGTATTCAGTGTCACATGGCAATCCAATCATCAATTGGGCGCCTACAACAAAGCCTTCTTTCTTCAATAACTTTATAGCATTTATGGCATCTTCAGCAGTATGGCCTCTTTGGGCCGTGCTCAAAACTTCACTGTCCATAGACTGAATGCCAAGCTCTACTATATCTGCTCCATATTTTTTTAAATTATCAAGAATATCTTTATTAATATAGTCAGGTCTGGTAGAAAGCCTTATCGAATGAATCTTGCCTTCGGTGAGGTATTTATTTGCCAGAGATAAGAATTTATCCTGATCGTCTCTCGGTATGGCGGTAAAGCTGCCGCCAAAAAAAGCTACTTCTACGATTGCTTTATCGGAGTCTATTGTTTTAAGATATTCTTCAATGATCGCCTCTGCATCCTTATCTGTCATATCATTCAATTGGCCGGTAATCTTTTTCTGATTGCAGAAAATACAGTCATGGGGGCATCCGCGGTGAGGTATAAAGATAGGAATTATATAATGCTTCTTACTCATTCTTTATACCCAGAGAGCTCATCGCAGCCTTTGCTGCGGACTGCTGAGCATCCTTCTTGCTCTTTCCTACCCCTTGGCCTACAGGCTTATCGTCCAAATATAAAGCTATTTGAAACTCTTTAGAGTGATCCGGACCTTTTTCAGACAACAGCCTATATTCAATTGTCCCCAAATTATTCTTTTGTACATGCTCTTGAAGAAAGGATTTATAGTCATTGAAAATCCTATTTTTTATGGATGATTCTATAATATCTTTCATAAAATATAAAACAAATGCTTCAGCTCTTTGTATGCCTCCATCTAAATAAATTGCCGCTATTAAAGCTTCTACTGCATCAGCCAATATGGAAGCCCTTTTCCTGCCGCCGGTATTCTCTTCTCCCTTACTAAGAAAAATATATTCACCTATCTTTATATTTCTAGCAGTAATAAAAAGAGATTTTTCGCATACGATATTTGCTCTTATTCTAGTCATTTGGCCTTCAGACATATCCTTTAAATTATTAAAAAGATAAAAGCTTATTATCATGGAGAGGACTGAATCTCCCAGAAATTCCAATCTCTCATTATACTGGTAATTGCTGTCGTGGCCGTGTACATAAGAACTGTGTGTAAGGGCGGTATTTAAAAGCTTTATATCTGAAAACTTATACCTTATGATATCTTCGAACTCATAAAGAGATCTTAAACGCTTATCATCCATAATATTTGCTCGTGTCCTTTCAAAACCTTTTATTAATTTATCCGATTATAGTATAGCACCTATTCATATTTTTTCAATATAACTGAAGCATTATGCCCTCCAAAGCCAAGGGAATTCGACATGGCATATTTTATTTCAGCAGTTATGGCTTGATTTGGCACATAATTCAAATCACAATTTTCGTCTTTTGTTTCATAGTTTATTGTAGGAGGAATTACTCCTTCATTTATCGCCATCAGGCATGCTATTGCCTCTACACCTCCGGCAGCGCCCAATAGATGGCCGGTCATGGATTTTGTTGAGCTGATAAGCACTTTATATGCGTAATCCCCCATGAGTCTTTTTATTGCCATGGTTTCAAATCTATCATTTAGTTCTGTTGATGTGCCATGAGCATTTATATAATCGATTTTATCAGGGCTTATCCCCGCATCCTGAGCAGCCTTTTTCATAGCTTTATAGGCACCTTCCCCTTCCGGTGCAGGTGCGGTTATATGATATGCATCTGCTGTAGAGGCATAGCCGGCTACTTCCCCGTATATTCTGGCACTCCTTCTTAATGCATGCTCTAAATCCTCCAGAATGAGTATTCCCGCACCTTCGCCCATAACAAATCCGTCTCTGTCTTTATCGAAAGGCCTTGAAGCTCGTTTTGGCTCTTCATTTCTCTCGGACAAAGCTTTCATAGAACAAAATCCTGCAATCGCCATAGGAGTTATGGAGGCTTCGGTTCCTCCTGTGATCATGATATCAGCATCATCTCTTTGAATGATCTTAAAAGCTTCGCCGATGGCATTCGTTGCAGATGCGCAAGCCGTAACAACAGTCATATTCGGCCCCTTAGCATTAAAGGTCATGGATATATATCCTGCACCGATGTTAGATATCATCATGGGAATAAAAAAAGGGCTGACCCTGCCCGGTCCTTTCTCCATCATGATCTTATACTGATTTTCCAGCGTTTCTAAACCGCCTATGCCCGAGCCTATGCAGACTCCAAATCTATCAACATCTATTGCATTTAAATCCAAGGAAGCATCATCAACAGCCATTTTTGAAGCAGCAACTGCAAATTGGGTGTATCGGTCCATTCTTTTAGCTTCCTTTTTATCAATAAACTCTACAGGATCAAAATCTTTAACTTCTGCAGCAATTTTTGTCGATAATCCTTCGGTATCAAATTTGGTTATCAGATCAACACCGGATTGTCCTTCTTTTAAGCTCGTAAAAAAATTATCTTTGCCGATACCTATTGGAGAAATTACTCCTATACCCGTTATTACAACTCTTTTTTTATTCAATGCTTTCCTCTCCTTATCAAAAAAAAGAAGTCCCGAATTTCGGGACAAACTTTATTATTGGTTGTTCTTTATGTAGTCAACTACGTCGCCTACTGTAACAAGCTTTTCTGCTTCCTCATCAGGTATCTCTATATCAAATTCTTCTTCAAGAGCCATAAGCAATTCAACTATATCAAGTGAATCAGCCCCTAAATCTTCAATGAAGGAAGACTCCATTGCTATATCTTCAGAATCTATGCTGAGCTGTTCAGCAATCTTTTCTTGTACTTTCTCAAAAATCATAAGTCTCACCTCCCTTCAGAGATTATATTATGATAATATTACATAACCATTCCACCGTCAATATTTATTACTTGACCAGTAATATAATTCGAATATTCAGATGCCAGAAACACTGCCGCATTGGCAACATCTTCAGCTTTACCTGCCCTTTTCAATGGTATTGAAGCAAGAAATTGTTCTTTTATTTTATCTGAAAGCACTGCCGTCATGTCGGTTTCTATAAAGCCCGGAGCTATTGCATTTACAGTAATGCCCCTAGAACCGAGTTCTTTGGCAATAGATTTTGTAAGGCCTATCATACCTGCTTTTGCTGCAGCATAATTGGATTGTCCCGAATTACCTATTATACCTACAACTGAAGATATGTTTATGATCTTACCGTGCCTTTGCTTTACCATGACTTTGCAGACTTCTTTAGTGAAATTAAACGCACCTTTCAGATTTATACTCAAAACCTTGTCAAAATCATCCTCAGACATTCTAAGAAGCAGGTTATCTTTGGTTATTCCAGCATTATTCACTAATATATCTATGCTGTCAAAATTATTTAATACTTTTTTCACTAAATTTTCTACTTCTTCAGGATTTGATACATCCGCTTTAATGGCTTTTGCCCTTATACCAAAACTCATAGCTTCATCTGCAACTTTCTGGGCCGCCTTTTCATTGCCGGAATAGTTTATAATAACATTGGCACCGGCTTTTGCAAAGGATAAAGCTATTGCTTTCCCAATGCCTCGAGAAGCTCCGGTAATAATAGCGCTCTTTCCTTTTAGACACATTCTAATCTCTCCCTGATACTTTCTATAGTCTTATCTAAAGACTCCAAATCTTCAACATTATATACGCAAACACTCTTGTCTATTTTTTTAACAAAAGCTGATAAGGATTTTCCAGGGCCTACCTCAATGAAAGTATCAACACCTTTTTCTATCATATTCCTTATGCTATCCTCCCATAAGACTGAGGTGCTCACCTGCTCTATGAGCAGCTTCTTTATCTCATATTTATCCTTGATGACCTGCGCATTTACATTTGATACCACAGGTATATCCATTTCATTAAACACAACCTTGCTCAATTCTTCCGATAGCCTTTCTCCCGCTGCCTTTAACAGGCTTGAGTGAAAGGGAGCGCTGACAGGCAGAATAGCAACTTTTCTTGCACCTTTTTCCTTAAGTATGCCGCATGCTTTTTCTATAGCTTTAGTATGCCCGGCTATCACGACCTGGCCGGGGCAGTTAAAATTTGCAGGCTCCACAACCCCATAACCAGATGCCATCTTTAGACACTGAACCACTTCGCCTTTATCCATCCCCATAATCGCCGCCATAGTTCCTTCCCCTGCCGGCACCGCTTCCTGCATGAATTGGCCTCGTTTTCTTACGACCGCAACTGCATCTTCGAAAGATATAGCGTTTGAGGCTACCAATGCAGAATATTCTCCCAGGCTAAGCCCGGCAGTGATGGCAGGTCTGATGCCTCTCAACTTCAGAACCTCCAGCAGGGCAATGCTTGTAGTCAATATTGAAGGCTGCGTATTTTCAGTCTTCTTCAGTTCTTCTTCATCGCCTTCAAAGCATAGCTTTTTCATATCAATACCTAGTTTCTCACTTGCTCTGTCAAAAATATTCATAGCTGCTTTATAATTTTCCGCGATTTCTTTACCCATCCCCATATATTGAGCACCTTGCCCCGGAAATATGCATGCCACCTTAATCAAGCATTTCACCTCTGATCGAATTATTTAAGCCTTCCAGCACCATATCACATTCTTTGATTATGCTATCTATTATTTCTTTGACCGGTTTTATTTCTTTTATCAAGCCGCTGATTTGGCCCGCCATTACAGAACCCATATCTGCATCTCCATCCACGCAGGCAAGCTTAAGCTTACCTGTGCCCAGCCTTTCAATCTCTGCTGCTGACGCTCCCGACTTTTCAAGCTTTTCAAATTCTCTGTAAAGCTTGTTCTTTATTATTCTCACTGGATGTCCGCTGCTTCTTCCCGTTACCACAGTTCCCCTGTCTCCAGCTTTAATTATTGCATTTTTGTAATTTTCATGAACCATGCATTCTTTAGAACATGCGAATACAGTTCCAAGCTGCACACCCTGTGCACCTAAGCTCAATGCAGACACGACTCCCCTTCCGTCTCCTATACCGCCTGCAGCGATTACAGGTATTTTCACCGCATCCGCTACTTGAGGCACCAAAACCATGGTAGTTAATTCCCCTATATGTCCTCCTGCTTCGGTCCCTTCTGCTATTACAGCATCAGCTCCGACGGCTTCCATTTTTTTTGCTAAAGCAACAGATGGAACAACAGGTATGACCTTCATCCCTTGTTCTTTTAATTTTGATATATACTTCCCGGGATTGCCTGCTCCTGTTGTTATCACAGGAACCTTTTCTCTATATACCAATTCGATTATTTCTTCGGCAAAAGGGGACAGGAGCATCACATTTACTCCATAGGGCTTGTCAGTCAAAGCTTTTGCTTTTTCGATCTCCTTTTCAATTACGGCAGCCGGAGCATTGCCTGACCCTATTATGCCAAGTCCTCCTGCATTTGAAACTGCCGCTGCAAGCTCTGCTGTTGCTACCCAGGCCATTCCGCCTTGAAATATTGGATAGTTTATCCCTAATAAGCTGCAAATCTTTGTTCTTATCATAATCACTCCTCCAATATCAGGACCATTTAATGACTGCAGACCCCCAAGTCAATCCGCCGCCAAAAGCGACGAGAACTACAAGCTCGCCTTTGTTCAGCTTATTTGTTCTCTTGGCTTCATCCAGCGCTACAGCAACAGAAGCCGCAGACATATTGCCATATTTTTCTACATTTATAAATACTTTGTCTTTATCAATCTTCAATCTTTTAGTAGCAGACTCAATTATCCTTATGTTTGCCTGATGAGGTATCAAGTAATCAATATCCTCTTTCCTCATCCCGCAAAGGCTGAGAGCCTTTTCTGCTGCTTCCCCCATGATCTTAATGGCAAACTTGAATACCTCTGAACCGTCCATTTTTATAAAGTGCAGCGAATTAGCTATGGTCTCTTCAGAGGCAGGAAGCCTGGAGCCTCCCGCAGGAAGCTTCAACAGTTCTCCTCCCCTGCCGTCCGAGCCCATATAAGTAGACAATATTCCAAAGCCCTCCTCAACGCTGGAAATAACAGCAGCCCCTGCTCCGTCCCCGAACAGCACACATGTATTTCTATCGTTATAGTCAGTTATCTTTGACAATGTTTCTGCTCCAATCAATAGAATATTTTTCATACTGCCGTATTTAATAAATTGGGATGCAATACTAAGCCCATAGATAAAGCCTGAGCATGCCGCGCTTATATCCAGCGCAGCAGCATTTTCAGCCCCAATATTTTTTTGTACTATGCATGCCGTAGAAGGAAAGGCCATATCCGGAGTTACAGTAGCCACAATGATCATATCCAGATCCTCAGGCTTCAGCTTGGCATCCTCTATAGCCTTTAACGCCGCATATGTGGCTATATCTGAAGTGGCTATATCAGGCCTAACCCTTCTTCTTTCTTTGATGCCGGTCCTTGATACTATCCATTGGTCATCGGTATCAAGCCTTTCTTCAAAGTAACTGTTTTTCAGCACTGCTTCAGGCACATAACTTCCTGTCCCGATAATACCCGCCGACCATGAACCATTACTCAATATCATTCACTCCTGTGTCTTTCAAATCCGTTATTATCCTCTCAATGCAGTTGTTGTCATATAACAATTTAGCTTGCCGTATGGCATTTTTTATTGCTCTTCCATCAGAACTGCCATGTGCCTTTATCATGATTCCGTTGATTCCTAAAAAAGGAGCTCCTCCATACTCTTTATAATCAAAGCGCTTCTTAAAGCTTCTAAAGCTGTTTTTTAGAAGCAATGCTCCAAATTTAGATATTGTAGTTTTCATCAATTCTTCTTTCAGCAAAGTCATTATAGTTGATGCGAGGCCCTCTGTGTTTTTAAGCACCACATTGCCTGCAAAGCCGTCACACACGCAAACATCACAAATACCGGAATATATATCTCTTGCCTCTATATTTCCGATAAAATTCAAATTGCTTTTTTTCAATAGTTCAAAGCTTTGCTTTGTCAGTTCATTTCCTTTGGTCTCCTCTGCGCCTACATTAAGCAGGCCCACTCTTGGGGATGATATGCCTTCGACCTTCTCCATATATATTGAACCCATGATAGCAAATTGAATCAGGTTTTTAGGCTTGCAGTCCATGTTAGCTCCTGCATCTATCAGCATGCATCCTCCCTTTACCGTAGGGAGCAAAGGTGCCAAAGCAGGCCTGTCTATGCCTTTTATCCTCCCTACCTTTAACAAGGATCCTGCTAAAAAAGCTCCGGTATTTCCTGCAGACAGAAAGGCGTGGCACTGTTCATCCTTTACCATCTTCAGGCCTACAACCATCGAGGAATCTTTTTTTTGCTTTATTCCCTGAACCGGTGCATCCTCATTAGTTATTATTTCTTCTGCATGAAGGATATGTATTTTCCCTTTTTTAGTTGTTACACCATCTAAATATCTTTCAATCTCATTCTTTATGCCCACCAGATATATTTCTATTTCATATTCATTCGCAGCATCAATGCATCCTTCTACTACGGCCTTAGGTGCGTTATCGCCGCCCATAGCATCTATAGCTATTTTCATCAGTTACTCCTCCCTGCCATTAAAAGATACTAATATAAATTTTCCTCTAAACACTTCAACACTTTTCACCTTTATGAATACCCAAACAAAATACTTATTGCCTCTCATCCTCATCACTTCAGCTTTTGCAATCAGCTTATCTCCGGCAAAAACAGGGTTCTTGTATTTTATATTGGCTACACCGATCAAAGCAACATTAGCATCGATCACAGCAATTGCAAGAGATTCTGCCTGAGCGAAAATATGGCTTCCTCTAACTACATTTGTTTTTTCAAAGGCCATAGAGTAATCTGTTTCAAGAATAGACATGCCATTCTTCCCCAGATTTAAATCCAATAGCTCTCCAATTATTTCCTTGTCAGCTATTGACTTTACTTTAAGATGGTTTTTCTCTGCAACATTTTTGATTCTCTCCCTCAGTTCAGGTATTCCCAATTCAAGTCGATCCAATCTAACGGTTTGAATGCTCACGCAAAAATTTTCCGACAGCTCTTCATCAGTTAAAAAGGGATCCTTTTGAATTATAGATAGAAGAGCTTTTTGTCTTTCCTTTTTTCCCAGCCCTTTTTTCATATGGTACCTCCTTATACTATCTATGTATAGTACCTGATACTAATATCAAGTATACATCATATTATTATATAAAAGCAATAATAAATTTTAAAAAAATATAACAGCGGGTACTCCGCTGTTATATTTATTGTTCGCCTACTTTTATAACCGTTCTATTTTTATAATACCCGCAGGATTTGCATACTCTATGGGGTAATTTTGGCTCGTGGCATTGAGGACATGCAACAAGTCCCGGTATATCAAGCTTCCAGTTAGCTCTTCTTTTATCTCTTCTGGATTTAGAGTGTCTTCTTTTCGGTAAACCCAATCTCAGCACCTCCTTAATTTTTCTCAAGAAAGCTGCTCAATATTTGCAGCCTGGGATCAATTTCATCAAGTACACAACCGCATTCATCAATATTTTTATTTTTACCGCACTTGGGACACAGCCCTTTACAGTCTGGTTTACAAAGTGGTTTCATGGTCATCTGGGAAGCAATTTCATCAATCACTATTTCATCCAATGATATTGTATCCCCTTTAAGCAGGTATGCATCTTCTTTTGAGTTCTCAAGGCTTTTAACAAAAACATAATCAGCATCGAAGTCAATCTTTTCATAATAATAAGTAAGACATCTGGAGCAAGTTCTCTCTATCTCAGTGCTTATGTTCATATCCAGCCGAATCTTGCCTTCATAATTAATCGCATAGCCTTTAATTTCTACAGGTTTAATGATGTTTATTTTTTCTCCATAAAATTCAATGCTGTTGCCTTGCATAGTTTCAAAAAAAGAAAACTGTTTTTTTACACCTTCATTTTTTAAAATATCCATTATATTTAGTTCCATTGAACCACCTCAGCTTAATTGACAAATTTTATTATACAAATCAAAGCATGTTTTGTCAAGAAAAAACGCTTTACAAATATAAACAGGCTTTTACTAAAGAATCTTTATCCATGAGGAAGCCAGCTCTCTCAGCATTTAAATAATGGCAGGTTCCCCTGCCATTATTTTAGCACTATAAAAAAGTATATATACCCTTTATTACTATCTTTAAGCAATAGACCGCTAAGACAAATTTTTATTCAGCTATAAGACTTTTTGTATCCCTTGCAATCATAAGCTCTTCATTGGTAGGTATCAGCAGAACCTTCACTTTTGAATTTGCTTTTGATACCTCGGCTTCTTTTCCTCTTACATTATTTTTCTCATTATCAATTTCAACTCCTAAAAATTCCAGCCCTTCGCAGACAGAAGCTCTCATCGAAGCTGAATTTTCTCCCAGTCCGGCAGTAAATACGATAGCATCTATTCCGCCCATAGCTGCAGCATAAGCTCCGATATATTTTCTTACCTTATATGCGAAAACCTTAAGGGCAAGATCAGCTCTCATATTTCCTTTTTCAGCCGCTTCTTCAATATCCCTGAAGTCACTGCTGACACCGGATATTCCTAAAACTCCTGATTTTTTATTCATAAGATTGTCTATGCCTGCTAAATCCAAATTTTCTTTTTCCATGACAAATTTAACAATAGCAGGGTCAATGTCACCGCATCTGGTTCCCATCGCTAAGCCCTCTAATGGAGTAAAGCCCATGCTTGTATCAACAGATTTGCCTTGCTTTACAGCAGCAACGCTGGCACCGTTTCCAAGGTGGCAAGTCACTATCTTGAGATCTTCAATATTTTTATTCAACATTGAAGCTGCTCTCTGAGCTACATACTTATGAGATGTGCCATGGAAACCATATCTTCTCACACCATATTTCTCATATAGCTCATAGGGCAATGCATAAATAAATGCCTCCTTCGGCATGGTCTGATGGAATGCAGTATCAAATACTCCCACCATTGGTACTCCAGGCATCAACTGCTGGCATGCCTCTATACCGATGATGTTTGGAGGATTATGCAAAGGTGCTAAATCTATACACCCTTTAAGAGCATTAACAACCTCTTCATTTATAACTACTGAAAAGGCAAATTTCTCGCCTGCATGGACTACTCTATGTCCAACAGCATTTATTTCATTCATATTCTTTATAACACCGTAATTCTCATCCATAAGGGCATCGATTACATGCTTTAATGCCTCTTTATGAGTCGGCATATATTCTTCAATTACAACTTTTTCTCCATTTGCCGGCTGGTGCTTCAATACCGATCCGGGTATCCCTATCCTTTCTACAAGACCTTTTGCTTCAACTTCTTCATTCTTCATATTAATCAACTGATATTTCAGCGAAGAGCTACCGCAGTTGACAACGAATATTTTCATTTTAAAACCTCCTACTTATTATGCTTAGCCTATATTCTTTTCTATATAAAACAATAATATCCTTCTTTTAGACAATAATAATTTTTAAATATGCAATTTTTGTGATAATATGTATATGTATTTTACCATATTTAGATTTTTTATCCGGGGAGAGGTACTATGAAGGTTGTCGGTATAGTTTCAGAGTATAACCCTTTTCATAATGGCCATAAATACCATTTAGATTTGTCAAAAAAAATATGCAGCGCAGAATACGCTGTCGCTGTTATGAGCGGAAATTTTCTTCAAAGAGGAGAGCCTGCTATTTTTGATAAATGGTCCAGGGCAAAAATGGCGGTTTTAGGCGGAGTTGATCTGGTCATAGAACTTCCTGTTGTATATTCATGTCAAACTGCGGAAATATTTGCTTTTGGTGCAATAAAAATTTTAAACTCACTGGGCATAATAGACTGCTTATGCTTTGGAAGTGAAAATGGTGATGTAGGAAAACTGTCTGAAATTGCGGTTGTACTGATGAATGAACCGAAAGAAATAAGAAATAAAATAAAGGATAATATGGCAAAGGGTATGACCTATCCAAAAGCTATGGGAGAAGCATACGAAGCAGCTTATGGAGATCTATTGTCTTACCCCAATAATGTGCTTGGTATAGAATATATTAAATCTCTGATAGGTTTAAATAGCTCAATAAAGCCCGTCACGGTAAAAAGAATAAGAAATAATTATAATGATACGGCTTTTACAGGTGCTATCTCCAGTGCCACAGCTATCAGAGAAGAATTGAGAGCAAGCGGTCTGACAGATCAAATACGATCATCAACGCCAAAAGCTTCATATGATATAATGCAGCAAAATCTGGGATACGGAAAAGGGCCTGTATTTTGGGAAGACTTTTCCAATATTTTATTGTATGAATTGAGGAAATCAAATCTTGAATATATCAAGGCCTTGCCTGAAATCAAAGAAGGTATTGAATACAGGTTAAAAAAAGCAGGCAGATCCTCTATAGATTTCGAGGATATTATTTCGGCTTTGAAGACAAAGCGTTATACAAGAACCTCTTTGCAAAGAACTCTCTGCCATATGCTTTTAAGCATAAAAAAAGAAGATGTAAGCTGTGCAAAGTCATCCGAAGCACCAATCTATATCAAAGTGCTGGCTTTCAATAAAAAAGGGAGAGAGCTGCTGAGGGAGATAAAAAGGCTATCCATATATCCAATAATAATCAAAGCGGCGGATTTTATACCTCAATCTCAGCATTTAAAAAGAATGTTCAGCCTGGATATGATGGCAACGGATATATACAGCCTGGCGTATAAGAATAAAAGCTGCAAAGAGGCCGGTGAAGATTATAAAACTTCTCCTTTGTATATTGAAGAATCATAGTATTTTTCTATAGCCTTATTTATCCGGGGGATAGCTTCTAATGCAGCTTTTTCTCCTTCCTCTATGCATAAATCGACTCTTGTAAAATCTAATGGATTGATATCTTTGATAATTGGATTAATAATAATATAATCAGCTTCCAATTTGTTCTCGACTATTGTATTCTCCATTGTCTCTATGCTCTGCATAATTATTTCAAACAAATTCCTGGGCTTTATATTGCTCTGGCCTTTGCCGACATCAACAGCAATTACTATGTCTGCGCCCATTTCTTTTGCCAGGGCTGCGGGCACTCTCTCTATTACTCCGCCATCTACAAGGATCATTTCGTCCATTTCAACCGGGCAAAATATTCCCGGTATGGATATGCTGGCTCTGACAGCCCTCCACAAAGGGCCTTGAGTAAAAACATGCCTTTTAGAATTTGTTAAGTCTGTCGCCACAATGCTTACGGGTTTTCCCAGTTCTTCAATATTCTTGTTTCTTGTCAAGATTTTAATGAATTCTTCTGCTTTTTTACCGGCTAATATTCCCTTTCTTGATACTGCAGGGTCCATCCATATATCAGCTTTCATATTTTTAGCCAGCTTTATCAATAAATCCAAATCAATATCACAAAGGTACAAAGCTCCTATCAAAGCACCTATGCTGCATCCTGCAATATAATCCGGCTTAATGCCATAGCTGTCCAAGGTCTTCAATACGCCTATATGAGCCAGACCTCTTGATGCTCCTGAGCCCAATGCCAAACCGATTTTAGGTTTTACAGTCATTCAAAATCAACTCCCGAACATTTCTATAAAATAATGAGTATAGTTATATTTTCCACTAATATAATATATTATCTTGTATAATATTTTAGGTGATTTTATGATCAAAAAATACTTATCTCTTTTTATAAATGCTTTGATATTTCTTTTCATCATATTCAGCATAATGATATTTCCGGAAGAAAGCTTCAAAGCGTCGCTGGAAGGTCTTAATCTATGGCTTAATATAGTTTGCCCTGCCCTTTTGCCCTTTTTTATATGTGTGGAGATATTGATCGGTTTAGGAGTGGTCAGCTTCATTGGCAGCATATTTAAGCCTCTGATGAGCATTGCATTCAATGTACCCGGAGAAGGAGCCTTTGCATTTGTGATGAGCATTGCTTCCGGGTACCCTGTAGGAGCAAAGATCATCGCCAGCCTGAGAATGAGTGATCAGTGCAGCAAAACGGAGGCTCAAAGAATGATAAGCCTATGCAGCACCTCAGGACCTCTATTTATAATAGGTGCTGTGTCCGTGGGCATCCTTAAAAGGCCGCAAGACGCTGCTTTATTATTGATCGCACATTATTTATCTGCAATAAGCTGTGGGTTTATGATGAGATTTTATAAAAAAAGTGAAAAGTCTAAAAAGGCTCTTCATATGACAAATCCCTTTAGAGAGTTGGTAAACTATAGAAAAACAGACAAAAGAAGCATAGGACAGTTGATGGGCGATTCCGTTAAGAACGGAGTAAATCTGATCTTGCTGGTGGGCGGCTATATAATTATTTTTTCTGTGATATCAAAAATAATAAAGGTTACAGGCATCTTAACCCTCATATCCGGGATTATCGATCTGATTCCTTTGATCGGCATAGACGGCAATCAGTATATACCGGTTGTGATTTCGGGGCTTTTAGAATTGACCAACGGAATAAAAGAATGTGCTCAGGCCTGTATGCCTGACCTGGCCAGAATTATTATGATCAGCTTTTTTATAGGCTTTGGAGGGCTTTCTGTCAATGCTCAGGTTTCAGGCATAATACAGGATACCGATATAAATTTTTTTATATACTTTTTAATGAAAATTCTTCAAGGAGTTCTGGCCGCCATTTATAGCCTTTTTCTAAGCAAGTTAGGCAATTTACCCGTATTCGGCGCACATTCACTATACTCAGGCTATAATTCGTTGACCTGGTATAATATAATAATTTTATCTATCAAAGCATTATCCTTTCTATCCCTGTTTATGGCTTTAATTTCATTTACAATATATATGATTGGATATTCCAGCAAATTAAAAAATAAGCTGAATTGACAGCTTATCTTTTAATCAGCTTTTATAATTCTTCAATTCTTCTCTATTAGCGCTAATAGTAGATAATACCTTCTCAACCTTAAGTGACAGCTCTGCCAGTATATCATCTGCATAGGCCCTTGCACCCAATCTGATTTTTTTAGCATCCTGCTGCGCAGCGTTTATGATGTCTTTTGCCTGTTCATTTGCGCGTTTTGTTACTTCGCTTTCATCTATCATGCTTTTTATCCTTCGGTCAGCTTCCTGTCTTAAAATCTCTGATTCTTTTTCTGCTTCTGCAAGAATTCTTTGTCTTTCTTCCTTGATCTTCTGAAGCCTCTCGTCACACTCTTTTCTAATACCTTCTGCTTCTTTTTTGGCTTCTATCAGTATTTTTTGCCTTTCTTCTTTAATCCATTGAGCCTGCTTCATCTCATCAGGAAGTTTGATCCTTATATCTTTTATTATCTCCAGCAGCTCTTCTTTATTAATCATTGCTTTTGAGGATAACGGCAAATTTGATGCCTTTTCAATTATGTCCTCCAAAGCATCTAATAAAAGTAAAACCTCCATAATACAACCCCCTACTTACAATTTTTTATGTAATTCCTTTTCTACAACCTCCGGTATCAAACCTCTCACACAGCCACCAAATTTAGCAACTTCCTTGATGAGACTTGAGCTTAGATATGAGTATTTGCTGCTCGTCATCATAAAAATTGTTTCTATCTCAGGATTAAGCTTTCTGTTCATCAATGCCATCTGAAATTCATATTCAAAATCCGATATGGCTCTTAATCCCTTTACTATGGTCTTGGCATCCTTTTCTTTCATAAATTCTATCAACAGCCCGCTGAAAGAATGTACTTCTACATTAGGGATGCCTTTGCAGCTAACCTCAATGAATTCCAATCTCTTTTCCACAGAAAACAATGATTTTTTATTATTATTGACGCCTACACCCACTATCAGTTTGTCAAACAGCTTAGATGCCCTTTCTATTATATCCAAGTGTCCATTTGTAACAGGGTCAAAACTTCCGGGATACACTCCTATCTTCATGTTTATTACTCTCCATTCTCCTTTTTTGCAACATATAGTGACAAACGAACATTACCATATTTTTTTTCCTTAAACATGCTAAATATACCTTCCGCCTCAGGCATTAATTCCTTAGCTTCATGTTCAATAACAATGATTCCATCCTTCTTAAGCAAATCCCCCGCCTGAATTTTTCTTACTGCTTCCAAGGCTATGCCTGCTTTATAGGGAGGATCGATAAATATGATGTCAAATTTTCTTCCTTGATTGGAAAGCTTGTCAATAGCCAAAGCGTAATCATTGCATATGACTTCAGTTTCTCCTATTATATCGGTCTTTTTAAGGTTATTTTTCAATACTTTTATACTCTCGGAATCTACATCAACAAAAACAACTTCCTTTGCGCCTCTGCTGTAAGCTTCTATACCGACACCACCGCTCCCGGAAAATAAATCTAAAAAGCTGGAATCAATGACCATATCTCCTAAGATGCTGAACAATGCTTCCCTTACCCTGTCCGAAGTAGGTCTTATGGAACCGGTATCTATCCTATCCAATTTTCTTCCTTTCAGCTCTCCAGCTATTATCCTCAATAATAAACCTCCTAACTAAACGACAATTATATTTTAACACAAAGCCTATTTTTAGACAAAATATGATTTTATTATCTGTATAAAAAATATTATAATGCAAAATCTATAGCTAGGGATATTAGTAAAACACTATATTTCCCCATAGAGCTCTTCCTTCAATTTCTCCTCTCCCTATACTGGTGATTTATCACCAGTATTTTATTTTAATTTAATCTGTTGTGCTACTCTGAAAACTTTGCTCTCCCTAGTCACTGAGTAAAGTTTTCAGAGTAGCACAACGAGTTAATTTGCTTAAATGTAAATCTAAAAGGAACCTTTTCAACTAGTCAATTCAATGCAATCTTTTCAATTATTTTATCAAACTCATCGTTTAAATATTTGACCAACTTATGGTATATAGCTTCTTTAATCCCATTATCCTTATATAAATATTCTATGGCTTCCTTTGAGGCCTTTATAATATCATAATCTTTTGATAAATCTACCAGGCGAAACTCTTCTAAACCATGCTGCCTGGTACCCAGAATTTCACCGCTGCCTCTTGTTTCCAGATCTTTTTTTGCGATTAAAAAACCGTCATTAGTTTTAGTCATAAAGCTAAGCCTGTCTCTGACAGCCTCACTATTTGAATCTGATATCAATATGCAATAAGATTGATGCTCTCCCCTGCCAACTCTTCCTCTAAGCTGATGAAGCTGGGCAAGGCCAAATCTTTCTGCATTTTCTATCAACATTATTGTAGCATTAGGCACATTTATCCCAACCTCAATAACAGTCGTTGAAACGATGATCTGCGTTTTACCATTTTTAAAGCTAAGCATTGCTCTATCCTTTTCTTCGTTCTTCATTTTACCATAGACCAATCCTATATTGTACTCCTTGAAATAGCTATTTTTAATATTCTCACAGTACTCCTTTGCCGAATTTAATTCCAGCTTTTCCGACTCTTCTACCAAGGGGCATACTATATATGCCTGGCGGCCTTCTCCAATAAGCTTTTTTACAAAATTATAAAGCCTGTCTCTCTTATCCGAGCTTATAAAATAGGTTTCTATCTTTTTTCTGTTTGGAGGAAGCTCGTCTATCACAGAAATATCAAGATCTCCGTAAAGAACAAGAGAAAGGGTTCTGGGTATGGGAGTGGCGCTCATGACCAGCATATCAGGATTTGAGCCTTTTGACTGCAATATAGCTCTTTGTCTTACACCAAATCTATGCTGTTCATCGGTTATAACTAAGCCTAGCTTATTAAAATCCACACCTTCACTTAATACGGCATGTGTGCCGATTATTATATCTATCTTTCCTTCCTTGATATTCTCTAAAACTTCTTTTTTACAGGCTGATCTCATACTGCCCGTTATGAGCTCTATTTTTATATTTTCGCCCCCGGGGCTGATATAATCTCTTATGGTTTCAAAATGCTGCACTGCCAGAATCTCTGTAGGTGCCATCAAAACTCCCTGGTAGCCGCTTTTAACACAATTAAGCAATGCTAAGAAGGCAATAACCGTCTTGCCGGAACCCACATCCCCCTGAATCAGCCTATTCATGGCTGAAGGTTTTCCCATGTCCGCCAGCACTTCTTCCAGTACCCTGCTTTGGGCTGAAGTAAGTGAATAAGGAAGCTTTGATTCAAAGGCCTTGGCGTCTTCTTTAGCTTTAAACTCAATGCCTTCCTCCCCAATAGCCGTTCTGTTTCTCATTCTTAGAAGGTATGACTGGAAAAAGAACACTTCCTGAAATTTTAATCTGCGCTGAGCCATTTCAAGGCTTTTCAATGAATCAGGAAAATGGATATTCCTTATTGAAAAATTTATCTCCGACAGCTTGAATCTTTTTCTAAATTCTGCCGGGAACACCTCTTCCATCTTATTATCCACCAGCTCCAAAGCTCCATAAACAGCTTTTCTGATTTCCTTTTGGCTCAAGCCTTCAGTAAGGCCGTATTCCGGCACTATCCTGAGAGTATTTATATTATTTCCAACAGACTTTTCATACTCCGGACACTCCATCGATACCATGTTATTTATTAAGCTTGTTCTCCCTGAAAAGACAGCTTTATCACCTTGCTTAAACATATTTTTAGCAAAGCGGTTATTATAGAATACGATCGCAAGGGAGCCTGTACCATCCGAAACAATGAATCTTGTTATCAAAAGCCCCCGCTTGCTTCTGGATTCAGAAGCTCTTGATTCTACTATACCCGTTACATTGAAATAACCTCCGGGCGCCGCATCCTTTATTCTGGTAATTATGCTCTTATCTTTGTATCCCTTAGGGAAATAGTATATCAGATCCTGGATCATGTTTATTCCCAACCGCGACAACATCCTTGCTTTAGAGCTTCCTATTCCCTTTAGTACCTGAACGCTCTCATTCAATACATCCATCTCGACACCTCGTCATATGTCTTCAATTCATATAAAATGCGTAAATCTTCTTCAATTTACGCATTTTATAATCAAATATTTATTCCACCGATAAAATATAATAATACAATGGCTGTCCCCCATAGTGCATTTCCACATCGCAATCAGGATAACGCTGCATCAATTCCTGTTCCAGCTTTGATGCAGCCTCTTCTCCAATATCATTTCCATAGTAAAGCGTTATCAAAGAAGCATCTTCATCTACCATAGCATCCATTACTTTATATATTACTTCAATGAGCTCTTCACCAACGGCACCTATCTTCCCTTCCATTATGCCCAGGAAGTTGCCTTCTTCAATATCCACTCCATCAAAATTTGAGTCTCTGACTGCATAAGTAATAAGACCTGTTTTTACATCACCTATAGCTTTAGATATCTTTTTTTCATTGTCCTCAGGAGATTTTTCCTGATCCAATGTCATCAAAGCGCTTATCCCTTGAGGGATAGATTTTGTCGGTGCTACTATTATATTTTTATTTGACAGTGATTTAGCTTGATTTGCAGCCAATATTATATTTCCGTTATTAGGTAATATTATTATATTTTCTGCCCTTATTCTATCAACGCTTTTCAATATATCTTCCGTACTGGGGTTCATTGTTTGTCCGCCTTCAATTATTTCATTTGCTCCAAGGTCTCTAAAAATGCTTGATATGCCGGAGCCCATTGCTACAGCAACTACCCCATATTTTTTTATCTCCTGATTTTCCTCTCTGTCTTCTTCACTTATCAACAGTTCCTCATGCTGTTCCCGCATGTTATCAATCTTTATTTTTGATAAAAAGCCAAGTTGAAGTGCTTTCTCAATTATAACTCCTGGATTATTTGTATGAATATGAACCTTGATCAGATTTTCATCTCCTACCACTACAATTGAATCTCCGATCTCAGTAATTTTCTTCTTGAATTCTTCCGGATCCAAATCCTTGCCCTTTATAAAAAACTCAGTGCAATAACCATATATAATATCATCATATACAGGTTTAGCAGCCTGTTCCGGTTCTTCTTCCATAGCTTCTGAGAGCTGAATAATATTTTCTGAAATAAGATATTGATGCATACCCTTTAAAATATATACTAATCCCTTTCCTCCCGCATCAACAACACCCGCCTGCTTCAGTATAGGAAGCATATCTGGAGTGCGGTTTAAGGTCTCATCAGCCTTTTCTATCACTTTACCAAGAAAATCAGTAGCATTGGGCGTATTTTTTGCTATTTTTATGCCGTATTCTGCACTTTCTCTTATCACTGTCAGTATAGTCCCTTCTGTCGGTTTCATAACTGCCTTATAAGCCGTATTTGAGCCCTCCGTAAGCGCATTAGCTAAAGCTGACGCATCTATCTCATTGACGTTTTTTAAAGCTTTTGCAAATCCTCTGAATATTTGAGACAATATTACTCCTGAATTGCCTCTTGCTCCCATCAAAGACCCGTTGGCAACAGAATCGGCTATGGCACTGACTTCCAATTCTTTGGACTTATTGATTTCCTTTACCGCCGAGTTCATCGTTAAAGACATATTTGTACCGGTGTCTCCATCCGGCACGGGAAAAACATTCAGTGAATTTACCAAGCTTTTATTGTTTTCAAGGTTATTAGCACCTGATATTATCATATTTCTAAGATGCAAGCCTTGAATTAAATCTATATGTATATCTGACAAAATTCGAACCTCCTTAATAGAGCTATACTCTAACTCCCTGCACATTAATATTGACTCGTTTTACTTTTAAGCCTGTTAGATTTTCCAGAGAATATTTTACTTTGCTGATAATGTTATCTGCTACAACCGATATTCTAGTCCCAAATTCAACAATAATATATAAATCTATAATTATTTCCTCTCCATCAGAGGAAACCTTAACTCCCTTGCTTAGGTTTTCTCTTTTCAGCAGTTCTACTATGCCGTCTTTAGCACTTTTCGAAGCCATGCCGACTATTCCGTAGCATTCAGTAGTAGCTAATCCTGCTAAGGACGCCAAAACATCGTCAGATATATTTATTTCACCAAAATCTGTTTTCATTTTACCTGGCATTATATCGCCTCCCACTTTTTAAGTATATTTTATATTATATAATTATATTCTTCAACAAATAATATGTTAATAACAAATAACCGGCTTTCGAAGCAAATATTTTATTCATATTATTGCCTTTAGTATAACATATGTGTTAAAATAATAGTGTTTTATTTGAAAGTTAATCTGCCGAAGGAGGTGTGCATATATGGCAAGACAATGTGAAGTTTGTGGAAAGGGTATGCTGTCAGGTAATCAAATAAGCCACTCAAACAGACACAGCAGAAGAGTTTGGCTTCCTAACATTAGAACTGTAAGGGCTTTGGTAAACGGTGTTCCAAAGAGGATTCAAGTTTGTACAAGATGCTTAAGATCCGGTAAAGTGAATAGAGCTATATAGCACAAAAGCGCGGCATCGCGCTTTTTAAAATGCATAGAAAAGTCTAAATTCCCTCAATATACACTTTCCTGTGCATTTCAAGAAAGGCTTCATCAGTTCAAAGCATCGGATGGAAGCCTTTCTTAATTTTTATACAGGTAAATCCCGACATAAATCAATGCGATAGCAGAAAGCATTATCCAACCTATAAGGGGCATTGTTACAGCCAGCAAAACTCCAAGACCTATAGAAAAAATCAAGAGTCCTATCACTTTCTTTTTCTTATAGCTCAAAACATTGTCCCTCCTCATCTACCCAAAAAGAGAATTATACACTAAGTAACATATTGAGGCAATAAGTACTGTAATAACCGTGTACCAGGCCCAAGAAGGCAATACCCTGATCAAAATCGTTCCTGCTAATACAATGCACATGACGCCTGCAAATTTCCTATAGGAATATCCCATATTGACTCCCCCAAAAAAATAACCTCTATACTTATATAATACTCGTATAGAGGTCCGATTGTTACTCAATCTTTTGATTTTATAACCAATAAATAGCCTTTTTCTATTTTTATTTCTACGCTTTCTTGACCAAATACATTGCTCGTTCCATATGGATCACCAATCTCCATAACAGCTTCATCCAATTCATACCTGGCCCCGCAAACCTTTATACCTTCTACCCGCGGTGTTAGCGGAAGAAGGGAAAACAGCTCTCCGGGCTTACCTCTTATAGTTATTTTGTCATTTATCAAGTAAATTTCGTTCTGCTTATCTGCAATATACATCTTTATATTCTTATCCAGTCCCAGCTTTAGCAAGGAAATATTGGCCAGAGTATGATCCAGCCTGCTGCCGGTTACGCCTAACAGCACAATCTCACTGGAAAAATCAAGGGCTTTCAGAATACATATATGGCTATCTGTTTTATCTTTATCCCTCGGATATTCCTGTATCTTAACTCCCATTTTCTTATAATGCTCTAGATAAAAGCCATTTGTGGAATCAAAATCTCCAATGATCAGATCCGGGCATATGCCCATTTTATATGCGTGTCTTGTGCCGCCATCGGCACATATTATATAATCCGCATCTTTAATAATATCCATGCTATATTCATAATCTGTGACTTGTCCATTACAGATTATTGCGGTCTTCATTATTCAACCTCATCTGCCTTTTTCATGAGCCAAATTGTCTCTTTTATACTATCCGAATTAAATATTGCTGAGCCCGAAACTATAATTTCAGCTCCGCAATCGCACACTTTTTTAATATTGTCCAGCCCAATTCCTCCGTCCACTTGGATGGGTATATGTCTATTCTTTTCACTAAGATATTTTCTTGTCAAGGAAATTTTATCGTAAATGGCCGGAATAAACTTTTGCCCCCCGAAGCCTGGGTTGACCGACATAATCAATACCATGTCCAGATCATCCAAAAGATGCTCAAGAACTGAAATCGGTGTTGCTGGATTTAAAGCTAAGCCGGTCTTCACTCCCTCATTTCTTATCATCTGAAGCAGCCTGTGCAAATGCTTCGATGCTTCAGCATGTACGGTTATTATCTGAACTCCGGCCAATGCAAAATCTTTTATATACTGTTCCGGATTGTCAATCATCAAATGCACATCAAAAACCAGATCAGTCACTTTTCGCAGACTTTTAACAACGGGTGCTCCTATAGTTATGTTAGGGACAAAATGACCATCCATAACATCGATATGAAGCATATCGGCTCCGGCCTCTTCAACAGTTTTAACATCCAAAGACATATTGGCAAAATCAGCAGACAGTATGGATGGCGCAACTTTTATCAATTTAATACCTCCTATTTTTCATTAATTCACACAGGATTTGTATATAATGTTCATATCTTATGGAATTGATGTTTCCTTCATCAACAGCCTGTTTTACCCTACATTCAGGTTCTTTATAATGCCTGCAGGATGGAAATCGGCAATTTAAATACTTTTGGAATTCCGGAAACAGATACTGAAGCTCAGCTTCATCAATATCTACTAAATCAAAGGCAGTAAAGCCGGGTGTATCAACGACCATACCTCCAAAAGCAAGCTTGATCAACTCTGCATGTCTGGTTGTATGAGTGCCTCTTTCGGTTTTACGGCTCAAATCACCGATTTTTAAATACAAACCCGGATTGATAGAGTTTAGCAGCGAGGATTTCCCGGCACCTGAAGGCCCTGCAAAAACAGATATATTGCCCCTCAACCTTTCTTTCAGTTCAAGAATTCCGATTTCATGCTTAGCGCTGGTGCAAATAAAATCATAGGGAATACTTCTTAACATAGCCTTTATAGGTTCTGTTTCATTCTCTTCATCCAGATCAATTTTATTTATACAAACAACAATTTTCAGCCCTACATATTCTCCATATACCATAAATTTTTGCAGCAAGCTGATATTTATATCAGGCTTTTTTGCGGCGAATACAATTATAACCTGATCGATATTAGCGACCATCGGCCTTTGCAGCTGATTCTTTCTTTCATGGATATTAATAACATAGCCCTGCTTCGTCCTGTCGTCGACTTCAATATCCACCCAGTCTCCTACCATCGGGACTATATGATCTTTTCTGAATCTGCCTCGAGCCCTGCATTCAAATATATGCTCGTCTGCATCCACATAATAAAAGCCGCCAATGCCTTTTGTAATAATGCCTGATATCATAGACATCCTCCACTAGAAGTTATATACTGCGCTATCATGAAAACTGTTATTTATATACACTTCAAATTTAACTTCACCTTTACCGCTTATTTCTATCCTCAAAGGACTGTCAGAAGCCGAATGGGTATTTTCATAGATCAAGGTGCTCTTATCCCCTTCAATTTTAAATATGGTCACTTTCATCCTATCCAAATTTTTCGGCAATTCGACATTCAGATACTTTTTTATAGGTTTCTCTTCAGGCCCTTTGCTCACCACGAAATCCACCACGCTTTTTTTGCTCACTTCCGTACCGGCCTTCGGGGTTTGGTTTATAACAACGCCCTTAGGAACATCATCGTTGAATTCAGGAGTTTCATTTCCCAAAATTAAATCTAATACGATTAGCTGCTTTTTAACGTCTTCAATATTTGAACCTATGAAATTCGTCATAAAAAACTTCTCCGGTCCGCCGCTTATGACATAATCTATCTTCGTACCCTCATCAACCTCGGTACCTTCAAGAATACTTTGTCTTATAACTATTCCGCTGGGATATGGGCTGTATTCCTGTGAAGGCTCTCCTTCTTCCAGTCCAACGCTTTCTAACAATATATCCACCTCATCATAATTCTTCCCGACGAGAGCGGGCACCGGAACCTTTTTCGGCCCTTTGCTCAAAACAACTCTGACTGGATTCGTAACCTTGTTTGATGTTTCAGGCTTTGGATCCTGCCTCACTATATGCCCTTCAGGAACATCTTTATTGAAGACCCTCTCTTCGACTACTTCCATGACAAAGCCTAAGGCTTCTAACTCTTTTCGTGCTTCTTCCTCACTATCTCCGATAACATTCGGTACATTTTCTATCTTAACATTAAATATGCTGTTCACTATTAAATAGCCGCCAAAAATAAGCAAAGCAAGAAATAGACCTGACAAGATTGCAATCACAGTGATTTTTTTACTGCTCCTGGGTTGAATCTTTTTCTCCTCCGGTTTACTTTCGACAGTCAGCTTCTCCTCAACATCAATATGCTTAATAGGCTCAATAACTTTTGTATTTTCATCTACATCCTTTTTCTTTTTTACGAAATCACCGTTAGGCATGATAAGGGATTGTTTAAGATCGGCAATAATTTCTCCTACATTGCTGTATCTTTTAGACACATCCTTCTCCATTGCTTTCATGATTATGTCTTCAAGACTTTTGGGAATCCTATTATTTATTTCCCTTGGGTTTACAGCTTCCTCCTGAATATGCTTCAGGGCCACTGATATCGGTGTTTCTCCTTCGAAGGGAAGCCTTCCTGTTACCAGTTCATACATTACTACTCCCAAGGAATAAATATCTGATTTTTCATCAGTATACCCTCCCCGGGCCTGCTCCGGTGAAAAATAATGCACAGATCCTATTATATTGCCTGTATTGGTTATGGTGCAGGAGGATACGGCCCTGGCAATTCCAAAATCGGTAACCTTTACAGTATTATCATCCTTTATCATTATATTATGTGATTTTATATCTCTATGAACGATATGATTCATATGAGCATGTTCCAAAGCCGCAGCAATCTGAAGCGCTATATTTGTAGCATATTCAACGCCCAAAGCCCCTTTAGACTTTATCAATTCCTTTAAAGTCTGACCTTTTATATATTCCATGACTATATAGTATATGTCGTCTTCCATCCCCACATCATAAATCCCTACAATATTAGGATGAGATAAACTGGCCGCTGATTGGGATTCTCTTTTGAATTTTTTTACAAATTCTTCATCTCCCGTAAACTCGGATCTCAATATCTTAACTGCTACGAATCTATTCAACAAGCGGCATTTAGCTTTATAGACGAGAGCCATGCCTCCGCCGCCAATTTTCTCCAATATTTCATATCTGCCTCCAAGGACCTTACCTATCATTATCTTCACCTCCAAGTTCAACTTCAATAACAATCACTGTTACATTATCAAGGCCTCCATTGAGATTAGCCTTGTCGACAAGTTCATGGCAAACAGATTGAATTTCCCTTTCGGAGGTTGCTGTGCTCAATATTTCATCATCTGATAACATATTTGATAAACCATCGGTACACATTAGAATGAAATCCCCATTTTCTATAGCAATCTTTTTTACATCGACCTCTATGGTCCTGGAGGTTCCCAGAGCTCTGGTTATCAGATTTTTCTGGGGATGATGGTTCGCCTCTTCCGGTTTGATGGTTCCATTTTTTATTAACTCTGCTACGTAAGAATGATCCTCTGTAACCTTTGACAGGCACCCGTTTTTTATTATATACATCCTGCTGTCTCCCACATGCCCTATTATCAAATTGTTTTCTACAATCAGGGCAAGTGTCAACGTAGTCCCCATGCCTAAACGTTCTTTATTCTTCATAGAGCTATTATAAATGCACTTGTTAGCAAATAAAAAGGCTTCTCTTACTAAATTCTCATAGTCCTCTATTCCATAGCCAACAGAATTCTTTATGGCTTTTTTTAAAAAACCCTTCACTTCAGTAACCGCCATTGTGCTGGCCACTTCACCTGCATTATGTCCGCCCATACCATCTGCTATCATGCAAATATATGGTTTGCTGTACTCGTATTTTTCTTGGCAGTAAAAAGAATCTTCATTTATTTTTCTGACCAAACCAACATGAGTAGCACCAAATGACCTCATTAAAACACCTCTATTTCTGGTTGGAATAGGATTATTAACAAATTTGCTTAAAACATTTATTTTCGACACAATATGCAAAAACCCTTTAATTTTATTATAATACCATTATACGATGGCATAAAGCCTCAATAGTATATTAATCTCAGCAATATTTTATCGGGCAATATAATTTTTTCTCAATTGACCGCATGCGCCCTGAATATCTGTTCCTAATTCCCTTCTTAACGTAACTTGAAGTCCATTGTCTTCTATTATTTTTTTGAATTCTTCCACTCTCTCATGCCCTGACCTGATATGTGCTTTCCCGGACACCGGATTTATCGGTATCAGATTTATATGGCAAAGCTTTCCCCTTAGCAGCTTGACGAGAGCATCAGCATCATTCGCACCGTCATTTACATCTTTTATCAGCGCGTACTCAAACGTTATCCTTCTATTAGTTTTGCTTATATAGTAATCACAAGCTTTTATCAGCTCAGATATATTGTACTTCCTGTTTATAGGCATCAGCATGCTCCTAACCTCATCTATAGCGCTATGCAATGATACAGCCAAGGTGCACTGCAGGTTTTCATCTGCAAAGCCATATATCCTCGGTACTAAACCGGAAGTAGATATGGTTATATGTCTCATCCCTATATTTATTCCGTCTTTACTGTTAATAATATTTAAGAATTTCATCAATTCATCATAATTATCAAAAGGTTCACCTATACCCATGATCACAATATTGGAAATCACAATTTTCCTTTCCCGCGCAGCTGCCATGACTTCTTCAACCATTTCACCGGCACTCAGGCTTCTCACTAAGCCGCCTTCTGTTGAGGCACAGAAGCTGCATTGCATCCTGCAGCCAACCTGGCTTGATATGCAAATGGAATAGCCATGCTTATATTCCATCAAGACACATTCTACCGCATTTTTATCATGAAGCCCAAGCAAATATTTTATTGTACCGTCCTTGGATTGCTGCTTATCAATCAATATCGCCCTTCCGATATAAAAATTCTCCTCCAAAAACTCAATGATATCGCCGGGCAAATTTTTCATATCCTTAAAGCTTGCCACATCTTTGTATATCCATTTAAATATCTGTACTCCCCTGAATCTCGGGTATCCGTTTTTTATCATCATTCCTTCCAGTTCTTTAACAGTGAAGTTTTTTATGTCAGATTTGTCCATTATTTCCCACTCCATCATCTTTTTATCAACCTCGCAATAAAAAAGCCATCCGTATTATGAATATGCGGGAAGAGTTCTAAATAACCTTCCTTAGCATCAGGGGCATATAAATTTTGAGGTATCAGGTTTTCTATATTATCTAAATAAAAACCGTCATTGGCGGCCAGAAATTTTTTTACTATTTCAATATTTTCATTTTTATTCAGAGTACAAGTGCTGTATATCAAAGCTCCTCCCTTTTTTACATATAGGGAAGCACTTTTAAGTATTTCATATTGAATATTTGAAAGACTGTCCAAGTCATCGGGCTTTTTCTTCCATCTCAGATCAGGCTTTCTCCTGAGCAAGCCGAGCCCGCTGCAAGGAGCATCCACCAAAACACCGTCAGCAACTCCTATATAAGCCTTGTCTATGCTCAGTGCATCAAACAACTGAGTTTTAACAATATTTATGCCTAACCTGCTGCAAGCCTTATTTATCAAATCCAGTTTGTGCTGATGTATATCCCTTGCGATTATTAAGCCTTTATTATCCATCAACTCAGCCATATGGGCAGCTTTTCCTCCGGGCGCACTGCAAACATCAATTATCAATGAACCGGATTCTGGGTTCATGACCTTGCTTACCAGCATAGAGCTCTCATCCTGGACTGAAAAAAAACCTTTATTAAAAATTTCTAAGCTTTCAATAGAGGATGTTCCTCTCACGCTTACAGCCTCTTCGTTGTATAAACCCTCAGAACATGCAATGCCGTGACCTTCAAGATCATCAATGACCTCCTGCTTATTTGTCTTAAGCTTATTAATCCTTATTGTTAGGGGAGGCACATCATTATTGCTTTTCATCAATTCTTCGGTGAATTTATCTTCAAAGTCCTTTAGCCATTTTTCTACCAGCCAGGCTGGGTGAGAATATTTAACAGATAAGTATTCTGCCAATTTACCTTTATCCGGATATCCAATCGTCTCTTTATTCCTCACAATATTTCTTAGCAAGCCATTTACGAACTTGGATGATCCTATATTCCCATATTTCTTGGCTAACTCCACGCTCTCATTGCAAACTGCCGAGTCAGGAATTTTATCCAAAAACATTATTTGATAGACCCCGCACCTTAGAATATTTTTTATATTGGCAGATATTTTTTCTTCTTTAATATTTGAAAACTTGCTCAGCACCCAATCGATATAGATCATATTTCTCAATGTACCGTTTACTATTTCCGTTACCAGGGCCTTATCTAGCTTTTCCAAGCCGGAGCTGTTCAATTTTTTTCTTATCTCAATGTTTGAATAAGCCCCTCTGCTGATAACCTTGCTCAAAATCAAATAGGCTTCTTCCCGGGCCCAGCTTTTATCCATATGATGCACTCCTTATCTAAGAACCTGTTCAGCATCTTCTTGTACCTTATCTTTTGGCAGTTTTTCCGCCATACTGCGTTAAATTTTCTTGGAATACCACCGGTATTACTGCGAAAATTTGCCTTGTCTGATGAAAAATCTGCTCAAAATCTCAGCCACCCGCAGATACTAAACAGGTTCTAAAAGACTGATAGCAATGCTATCAGTCCCTTCTCCCTCTTATAAGCAAAAGTCTTAATAATTGCAGTACAGCAGTAAGCGTAGCAGCTACATAAGTAAGTGCTGCAGCGGATAGGACCTTCTTCGCACCATAGACTTCGCCGCTTCCAACAAGTCCATAGTCCTCTAATGCAATTATTGCTCTTTTGCTGGCATTATATTCAACAGGCAAAGTCACTATTTGAAATAATACCACTGCACTGAAAAGATATATCCCCAGGGTAAATAGATTCATCATCCCTAATGCCAGTGCTATTATGATCAAGAACCAGGATGCCTGTGAGCCTATGGAGGCAATTGGGGCAATCGTATTTCTCAAAGTGAGAGGCGCATAGCTTTCGCTATGCTGTATTGCATGGCCACATTCATGGGCAGCCACTCCCGCCGAAGCCAGTGAAGCTCCATTGTAAACCTCCTGGGATAATCTGAGCACTTTAGTCCTTGGATCATAGTGATCTGTCAAATGTCCTCTGGTCTGTTCAATGGGAACATTGTAAAGACCATTTGCATCCAGGATTCTTCTTGCGATTTCATAGCCTGTATAGCCATTGCTGTTTCTGACCCTTAGAAACTTATTGAATGTCGATGAAATCTTTGTTTGGGCATAAAAGGCAAAAGCCATAGCCGGAATTAGCAATATAAATGTAGGATCGTAATATCCGTATCCGTAAAACATAACCATTCCTCCTAACCAATAGAGATGTTATTTTCTATGCTGTGGCCTCTCAAGTAGTCCTCAACTTTCATCCTCTTCTGGTTTTCAAACTGAATTTCAGAGATAGATAAAAAGCCTTTGCCGCAGCTGATGACTATGCTATCCTTGTTTACTTCAACAATTTTGCCCCAAGCAGTGTTAAGCCTTTCAGCATCAACAGGCTTTGAGGCATATATTTTAAACATTTTATCATCATAATAAGAAAAGGCGCCTGGCCAGGGATATGTGCCCCTTATCAGGTCATAAATTTTCTTGCAATCCCATGACCAATCAATCTTGCCCATATCTTTTGTAAGAATTGGCGCATATGTGGCCTCTTCGTGATTCTGCTTCGTCCTTATAGAACATCCGGATAATATATCGTCTATGGTCTTAAGCAAAACTTCTGCACCGACTATGGAGAGTTCATCATGCAGCTCTTTTGCATTTGTATCTTTCCCAATCCTGACTTCTTTTCTTGCAAGCATATCGCCCGTATCAAGGCCTATATCCATATACATCGTCGTTATGCCGGTGGCTTCATCTCCATTGATTATACTCCAGTTTATAGGAGCTGCTCCCCTGAGCTTCGGCAATAATGAAGCATGGACATTGATGCAGCCGAAAGCAGGTATATCAAGAATTTCTTTGGATAATATCTGCCCAAAAGCCACTACAATTATTATATCAGGCTTAATATCTGTAAGGAATTTTACAAACTCAGGGCTTTTTATCTTTTGCGGCTGATGCACCTCCAGCCCCATTTCCAGTGCGGCTGCCTTTACCGGAGGGGCTGCAAGCTTATTTCCCCTCCCTTTGGGCCTGTCAGGCTGTGCCACCACAGAGCATATATCATATCCCTTATCATATAATGCTTTTAAACTGGGCACCGCAAAATCGGGTGTGCCCATAAATACTATTCTCATATCATTCTCTTCCTTGTTCTTTTATCGTTATAGCTTTATCCGTAAATAATATCCCATTCAGATGATCTATCTCATGGCAAAGAGCAACGGCTAATAAGTCTTCCCCGGTAATCTCAAAGGTCTCTCCCTTTCTGTTCTGAGCTCTGACAATCACCTTCTCAGGTCTTTTTACAATACCTGATTTTCCGGGAATGCTCAGGCAGCCTTCTTCTTTGCACTGCTCACCTTTTTCATATACTACTACGGGGTTTATGAGTTCTATCAAACCATCCCCCACATCAATGACAACCACTCTTCTCAGAATCCCCACCTGAGGAGCTGCCAAACCCACTCCCTCGGCTGCCTTCATAGTTTCAGCCATGTCATCCAGGAGAGTAGTAATCCTATCATCTATATTATCTACTTTTTTTGAAATTTTTCTTAATATTTCATCTGAATCTTTTCTTATCTCTCTAATAGCCATCATATTCCTCCTACAAATATCCTTAGCAATACTATAGCATATTTAGCGGGTTAATATCCATACTAACGCTTACCTCTTCTGAATTTAAAAATGCTGAGTTATTAAAATCCCTCAGTATTTTAAGCACTTCTTCTTCTTTGACCGATTTTAAAACCAATTGCCACCTGTGCCTGTTATTTATTCTTGAAAGCGGAGCAGGTGAAGGACCCCATATTTCAATATTGCTATTATCGCCACGTAATTTATTCAGCGATCTGCCTGCTTCTTTGGCGGCTTTTACCACTGCATCTTCCCCTATGCCGCTTATTACTATATGTCCCAAATGAGAAAACGGAGGATAATTCATCTCCTTCCTCATCTTTATTTCATCCTTATAAAATCCTTCATAGTCATGATTTTTAGCATATAATAAGCTGTAATGCTCCGGTGAGTATGTCTGGATTATAACCGTACCAGGCTTATCACCCCTGCCTGCTCTTCCTGCAGATTGTGTGACCATTTGAAAAGTTTTTTCTCCTGCTCTAAAATCAGGCAGGTTCAAATATGTATCCGAGGTGATAATACCTACCAATGTGACATCCGAAAAATCATGGCCTTTTCCTATCATCTGTGTCCCAATCAACACGGAGGCTTCTTTATTCCTGAATTTATCAAGTATTAATTTATGAGAATTCTTCCTGGTCGTTGTATCTGCATCCATCCTTAAAACATCTATGTCATCAAAGGTGCTTTGAAATTCCCTTTCGACTCTTTGAGTTCCAATGCCGAAATACTTGATATAGCTGCTTTTACAGCTTGGACATTCCTTAGGGTTTGGGCGGGAATATCCGCAATAATGGCAGGTAAGATAATTGCCCTTAGCATGATAAGTCAGAGAAATATTACAGTTGGGGCATTTAGCCACAAACCCGCAGCTTCTGCAGGAAACAAAGGTGGAATAGCCTCTCCTGTTTAAAAATAGTATTATTTGATCCTTCTGCCCTAATGCGATTTTTATTTCTTCCGCCAGGCTATGGCTGAAAATACTCTTATTGCCCGCCTTTAACTCCTCTCTCATATCCACTATTTTTACATTCGGCATGACTTTGTTGTTAACCCTGGTATTAATAGATACCAGAGCCATATTATTCAGCTTATTTGTTGCCTTAAAATAGCTTTCAATGGAAGGCGTAGCAGAGCCAAGCAATAACCGGGCTCCTTCAATATCACATCTTTTCATTGCAACTTCCCTGGCATCATATTTGGGCCTGGTCTCTGATTTATATGTATTCTCATGTTCTTCATCGATTATTATTATTCCAAGCTTTTCAAAAGGAGCAAATATCGCGGATCTCGCGCCGATGGCCACCTTGGCTTTCCCCTCAGCAATCCTTCTCCATTCATCATATTTCTCCCCGTTTGAAAGGCCGCTGTGCAGCACTGCTACAGTATCGCCGAACCTGCTTACGAATCGCCTGATCATTTGGGGAGTCAGAGATATCTCCGGAACAAGAACAATGCCTTGTTTGCCCTTTTTCAATTCAGCTTCTATCAATTGAAGGTATATTTCTGTTTTTCCGCTGCCGGTAACACCATGAAGGAGTACATGCCTTCCTTTTTTGAAGCATTCCTCTATTTCCCCAAACGCTCTGCATTGCTCCTTAGTAAGGATTTTCTTGCTTTCTGCCTGAATTTTCTCCGGTACCAATCTGTAGGCTTCTTTTTCCTCGATTCTGATAAAGCCCTTGCTAAGCAGGTTATCAATAGTAGCTTTACCGATCGCATAATCTTTTTGCAAAGCTTTAATGCTGATACCGGGTTTAGAACCAACTATATCCATCAGCAGCCTCTGTTTTTTTGCATTGGCTGGAATTTCTGCTTTTTCAGCATCGGGATAGACAAATCTTTCATACATTATATTCTCTTGGCTTTTTACTTTTTGATGCCTCTTGAGTACTCCAAGCTTTATGAGCTTTTTGACGGCATTCTCTAAAATATTATCGTTAAAATTATCTCTTAGTTCTTCTTTTGTAGCCCTTCCGCCATTTTCCTCCATAAACTCCAAAACATCCATCAGCGCCTGGGGATTGCCTTCCTTCAGTAAATCTATATTCTTGCTGTCCTGGTTTAACTCATATATATATGTGTTTTTAATCCTTATATTAGCAGGCAGTGCTCCATGAATGGCTTCAATATAATAGCAAAGATATTTTTCCCGCATCCATTTTATGAGTTTAAGCATATCTGCGGACAAAAATATATCATTGCTGGGCAATCCTGCTATAGCTTTGAGCTTGTTTATTTCCAGCTCAGTATTGCTTTTTAAACCTACTACATAACCTGCAATTTTTTTATTTGCTCTTCCAAAGGGCACTATTACCCTGTGCCCAATTTTAATTTCCAGGCCTTGGGGAATTAAGTAGCTATAGACTCTGTCCGTTTCTTTGCATTTATTATCTACTATGATTTGTGCAATCTTCATCTCATTCAAAATATCTCCCTACCTCCCCCTTAAAAAACTCAAGATTTTTAACCACTGAAAGGCACTGAATTTTTCACGAAAAAACACGAAAGTATTTTTTATAATCCTAGGAAAGTATAATTTTAGCTTAATATAAATTTGACCTAATGAATTACGAAAAAGGCTTCCTTGATTGTTAAAATAGTTCCAATAGAAGCCTTTCTTATTTTATATTTTTATTTTTTATTGATTTTTGTTAATTATTATCAAACTTTCAGTGATTTTTGTGAAGTTTCCGTGTCTTTTAGCGGTTGACCTCTCCCAATTGCTGCAAATACATCACTCTATCCAATATCAGATCCGCCAATTGATGCTTTGACATCTTCGGCACGCTCTCTATATTTCCGCCTCTGTCAATTATTTTTACAATATTTGTATCGGTCGCAAAACCGGCCCCTTCCGTAAACAGATCATTGGCTACTATGAAATCAAGATTTTTTTTCAATACCTTTTCCTTTGCATTCTCTATAAGATTCTGGGTTTCCATTGCAAAGCCAACTAATATTTTATCTCCTTTTATTTTACCCAGCTCATATAATATATCAGGATTTTTCACCAGCTCTATGGTTAGATTTTCATCCTTTTTTTTAATCTTCTGATCATGGGCTACAGCAGGAGCATAATCCGCCACTGCAGCGCTTTTTATTATTATCTGAGCCTCGTCGAAATGCTCCATAATCCTTCTCTGCATGTCCTTCGCAGAATTTACAGAAATCAGACGGACACCCTTTGGAGCTTTTAACGCAGTAGGGCCTGATATCAGGTATACCTTGGCTCCTCTTTCCGCAGCTTTTTCTGCAATAGCATAACCCATCTTCCCTGTAGAATGATTGGAAATAAACCTGACCGGATCGATAGGCTCCCTTGTCGGACCTGCAGTAATAATAATGGTTTTATCCTGAAGATCCTTCTTTTTGTTCAATATTTCATTTATACAAAGCTCTATATCATAAGGTTCAGCCATCTTGCCTTTTCCGATATCACCGCAGGCAAGCCTGCCTTCTCCCGGTTCTATGAAATGGTAACCAAGCTCTCTCAAACGATCAATATTGGATTGCAGGATTTTATTTTCATACATGTTGCTGTTCATAGCAGGTGCAAATACCAAAGGTGCCGTTGTTGCCATTGCTGTGGTAGTGAGCATATCATCAGCTATGCCATTTGCTATCTTTCCTATGATATTGGCTGTAGCAGGCGCAATAACAACTACATCAGCTTTTTTGGCCAAAGATATATGCTGAATCTCCCAATATTTAGGTTCTTTAAACATATCGACGATCACTTGATTGGAAGACAATGCCTGAAAGGTTAACGGGCTTATGAAATTGATAGCATTCTCAGTCATTATCACATCTACATTGGCCCCCGCCTTGACTAAACGGCTTACTAAATCACAGGACTTATAAGCAGCAATCCCGCCGGTCACACCTAAAACTATATTTTTACTCTCTAGCATTATTTTCACCTGATTGCTTATTTTGTTTACCACTGATGCATTCAAGCTTGCCTTCTGCAATCTCATGTATAGCAATGGTTACCGGCTTTATGGAATTGATATCCACCAAGCTCGGCTGGCCGTCTACCAGCTGCCTAGCCCTTTTGGCCACTGCAACAACAAGTGTATATTTGCTGTCAACCTTTTGAAGTAATGTATTTATTGTAGGACTTATCATTATAATTCCTCCTTGAATCCTGATAAATCAATATGATATCTACTTAATCTGCACTTTTCCGCTTTAATTATGCAATAAATCTTTTCTACAGCGCTGTTTAAATCGTCATTAACAACAATATAATCGTAGTATTTTGCTTGTTGGACTTCTTCAAAAGCGCAAGTCATTCTCTTATCCATATCTTTTTGAGTCTCAGTTCCTCTTTTGACAATCCTGCTCTTTAGCTCTTTAAAAGAAGGCGGCATTATGAATATAAATATGCCATCCTCATAGTTTCTTTTAACCTGTTTAGCCCCTTGGATGTCAATTTCCAAAATAACATCTTTTCCATTGCTGATCTTATCCATTACATTTTTTTTAGGAGTGCCGTAATAATTATCATAAACACGGGCGAACTCTAAAAAATCTTCTCTTTCAATCATCTTTTCAAAAACTTCTTTTTCTTTGAAATAATAATTTATGCCATCAATTTCACCCTGTCGCGGTCTTCTTGTAGTGGCTGAAACAGATAGCTCCAAATTATCTATACCTCTTTTTACCAGCTCCTTGCAAATTGTACCCTTCCCAACAGCTGAGGGGCCGGAAATCACAATTAGCAACCCTTTATTATTTACCATAGATGCCTCACCTTACACAATACTTATTCTTCAACCGGCTCTTCTTCTTCCTCTTCCTCCGATTCAACCTTGTCTACCAATCGGTGGGCTACTGTTTCGGGCTGGACTGCTGATAATATGATATGATCGCTATCGGTAATGATCACCGCTCTTGTTCGTCTGCCATAGGTTGCGTCTATCAGCATCCCCCTATCCCTCGCTTCTTGCACTATTCTCTTTATCGGCGCAGATTCAGGGCTTACTATAGCTACTAGCCTATTAGCCGATACAATGTTGCCAAATCCTATATTGATAAGTTTAATGCTCATTCTAAATCCTCCTAATTATTCTATGTTTTGTATCTGTTCCCTAATTTTTTCTATTTCGGTTTTTAAGTTTACCACATTATTGATTATGTCTATCTCAGTGCCCTTTGAACCTATGGTGTTTACCTCTCTGTTCATTTCTTGAATTATAAAGTCAAGTTTTTTTCCGACAGTACCTCTGGAATCCATTGTTTTTTCAAACTCTGATATATGACTTCTCAGCCTTACTGTTTCTTCATCTATACTGCTCTTATCTGCCATTAATGCCACTTCCGTCATAAATCTGCTTTCATCAAGAGGTATACCTTTGCTCAATTCCAATATTCTTTCCCGGAGCTTATCCATATATGCATAGACCAAGCCTTCATCTTTTGCATCTATTTCATCAACTATCTCCTTTATATATCTCAACTTGTCTTTAATATCCGTAAAGAGTCTCTGGCCCTCTCTTTCTTTCATCTGAGACAAAGCTTCAAAAGCTTTTTCTAAAGCCGCTTTCAAAATCCTCCAGAGCTCATCTTCCTCTTTCTCAACCTTTTCTACTTTAATAATGTCTGAAAACCTGGTTAACAAAGAGAGATTAATATCGTCTTTAATATTGAATTCGTCTTTTATTGCATTTAAACAATCTATATAAGATCTAGTCAAATTAGTGTCAAGTTTTATTTCTACATCCTGCCCAAAGGAATCATAATTGATAAAGATATCAACTTTTCCTCTGCCTATCTTAGAGGCTGCATATTCTCTAACCTTCTCTTCCAAACCTGATACAGTTTTTGGCATCCTTATAGAGAAATCACTATATCTATGATTTACGGTTCTGACATCAACAGTAAAGCTTATATTATCTTCGCCATACTCTCCCCGTCCAAACCCTGTCATACTTTTTATCATCATATCCATCCTTCCAGATAGTTTTAAAGAAGCTGCCAGTTCACTAAGTTCTATATAATTTTATATAATTTTATCCAAAAACACAATAGGAAGATTTTATTTGTTGTATTAACTGATAACGATTGCAAAAGCTCCGGGACTAAGACTTTGTAAAACTTGTATAGGTTTGCGTCAAAACTCGCACAGAGTGTTTATCATTACTGTTAAGACTCAAGTAATTTATGAGGTTTTCTGATTTAACAAAATATAGGCTCAAACAGTTGACGCAACTTTTCCTATACTGCGCTAACAAACTCTAAATCCCTGCGCAATGCACTCTTGTATCAGTTAGCACAACATGCTAAATTATAGTTATTGCAGTAAAATCAAACTTACCCGAAAATACCTCCTTGGCTGTGCCTTCCATATATATATTATTCTGTCCATCCCATTCAATGATTAAATCTCCGCCTCTTAAATGAACCAATACCCTGTTGTCAAGCAGATCATTAACAATACCTGCAGCTACACTGGCACACGAGCCTGTGCCGCAAGCCTGAGTGTAACCTGCACCCCTTTCCCAAGTTCTTAAAATTATCTCACTTCTGCTGAGTATTTTTACAAAATTTACATTGGTTTTAAGAGGGAAAAAGGAGCTCTCTTCTATTTGTTTTCCTTCTCTGATGATGTCGCTGTCTGCCAGTTCATCCTTAAATATGACAGCATGGGGAACTCCCATAAGCATTGCAGTGATATCATATACTGCAGAGCCAATCTTAATTTTTATATTTTTAACCGTTTCGCATTCTATATTGCATGGAATAGCCTTAGGATCAAATGCCGGCTTTCCCATGTCAACTTTAATTTTCATTACCTTATCATTTTCTGTTTGAATTTCTGGTATTATCTCTCCAGCAAGAGTTTCAATATGTATTGTTTTTTTCTTGATTATGCCCTTCTCATACAAATATTTGGCAAAGCACCTTGTTGCATTGCCGCACATTTCAGCACTGCTCCCATCCGAATTATATATTACCATTTTCACATCGAAGTCTTTGCTATTCTCTGCCAATAAAATACCATCTGCGCCGATGCCAAAATTCCTATGACACAATGCTCTTATGGTATCTTTTTCAAATTTTATTTTTTCCTCCCTGTTGTCAATGATTATAAAGTCGTTTCCAAGTCCGTGATATTTATAAAAATCTATCATAATTACCCTCCTGCCTATCTCTTATTCGTATTATAGCATATATGAAAATTGTGAAGCAATTTTTATGCCTCCAGCTTCTAGTCTTTAGTATTAGGGTATTTATAATTCTCCTGACCTACTTTTCCGTGAAAAATTCCGTATCTTTCAGTGGTTTCCGCCTCTCCATCAGCCCATTTGCCTATTTGCCTATTTTTCGCATCATGTTATAATCTTATTAGCTTTACAAGAAATTTGTATATATTCCGGGAGGTAATGATATGCCCTTTGATGGTATAACCGTGAGCTCTGCAGTATCAGAATTAAATACTGCTATCCTAAATGGCAGGGTAGAAAAAATATATCAGCCTGAAAAAGATGAAATAACATTTAACATCAGAAATAATAAATCAAATTATAGATTGCTTATCTCGGCCAGTCCTATGTATCCCAAGATACATCTTACCGAAGATAATAAAAGCAATCCGATTAATGCGCCTGCCTTCTGCATGCTTCTTAGAAAGCACCTTACAGGCAGCCGTATAATCAGCATCAAGCAGCCAAGCCTGGAGCGGGTGATCGAAATAAACTTCGACTGCATAGACGAGATGGGATACAGCATTGAAAAGTCTATCATAGCAGAGGTAATGGGACGCCACAGCAATATTATATTTATTGATAGTCAAGGCATGAACATAATCGACAGCATAAGAAGAGTGAGCAATGATATGAGCAGCATAAGAACGATTATGCCGGGCTTAAAATATGTATATCCGCCCTCTGATAATAAGAAAGACCCGCTTACGATCTGCGAAAGCGAATTTTTATCAGATATCCATTCTCTGTCTGCAAGCATCAAAGCAGATAAATATCTTGTGAAAGCCTTTTATGGAATAAGTCCTATAGTTGCGCAAGAAATATGTTTCAGGGCAAGGATTGAATCTGATCTGGATATAAAGATTCTGAATGAGGAGCAGCTTCTGTGTCTTTTCAGCGAGTTTCACAGGTTAATAGAACAAATAAAGTCCAAGGATTATAAGCCCAATATTATAATGGATGATTCAAAAAATATAGACTTTTCAGCTATTGAATTAAGCGTATATAATGATTTTAAAAAAACTTATATGGATAGCATCAGCAAAACTATCGAAGCCTTTTATATTCAAAAAGATAAAATTGACAGAACAAAGCAAAAAACCGGCGATCTCAGCAGAATAGTAAAAATAAAGCTGGAAAGAGATGAAAGAAAACTCAGTATTTTGGAAAAAGAGCTCGCAGAAGCAAGAAACGCTGAATATCACCGGCTTTGTGGGGATATTATAATGGCCAACCTCTATAGAATCAATAAAGGGGAAGAAAAAGCAATCCTGCCTAACTTCTTCAACGAACAGGAGGAAAAAATAGAAATAGCCTTGGATCCTCGTTTATCTCCAGCAAGCAATGCTCAAAAATATTATAAGCAATATAATAAGTCGAAGGTTGCTCTAAAGCTCCTTTCAAACCAGATAGAACAGGTTTTGGAGGAAATAGTATACCTTGAAAGCATACAGGATAGTTTAAACAGAAGCTTAGAAGAACAGGAGATAAATGAAATCAGGATGGAATTAGCAGAAGGAGGCTACATAAGGAGAGGGAAGGAAAACAAGAAAAACGTTAAAGCCTCCCAGAAAGCTTCAAAGCCAATGCATTTTATTTCTTCATCCGGCTTTGATATATATGTAGGTAAAAACAATACGCAAAATGATTATCTTACATTAAAATTTGCATCAGCAAATGACCTCTGGTTTCACACAAAGGATATCCCCGGCTCCCACGTCATAATAAAAACGGATGGGAAAGCTGTTGATGACAATACATTGTCTGAAGCGGCAAATCTGGCTGCTTATTTCAGCAAAGGCAAGTTGTCCTCCAACGTACCTGTGGACTACGCCTGGAAAAAGAACGTTAAAAAGCCCTCCGGTGCCAAACCCGGCAAAGTGATATATGAAAGCTACAAAACAATTTATATAACTCCTGATGAAGGGAAAATAAGCCGTATGAGAAAATAAAAGGATCTGGCTCATAAACCAGGTCCTTTTATTATACATAAATATACTAAAGCTTTTTAGAGAACGCTGCAAGCACAACAATTACTAGAAGTCCAAATATCATTAAGCCTTTTTGAGCTATTGATGTAATTCCTACAAATGCAACTATGCCTATCAAAACCGGAATTACATATTTGATCATAATATACCATGCTTCAAATAGCCCAAATTTTAGTGTTCCTCCATTTGTAAGTTCGTCTCTGAGATCTTCTTTCTTCAAGAACCAACCTGCAAATATCGCTAACAGCATTCCGCCAATTGCCAGGAATATCTTGTCAGTCAGGATATCAAAGAAATCAAAAGCTCCAACCCCAAGTACAGTGGCCTTTGACATGACTCCCAGAGATAGTGAGGAAAGCACACATAATATAAGCATAACTACAGAAGTACCATAAACAGCAGATTTCCTTGACAATTTTCTTTCATCCATTAAATATGCAACAACCACTTCTAATAAAGATACTGATGAGGTAAGAGCTGCAATCATCAATGCTAAAAAGAAGAAAGCTGAGAAAATCATTCCGAAGCCGCCCATTCCCGCAAATATCTGAGGTGCCACTACAAAAACCAAACCGGGGCCTGCTGTAGGCTCCAATCCAAATGCAAATAGCGCAGGGAATAAAGCAAGGCCTGCCAGAATAGCAGCACAAGTATCCATTGTAACTACAATCAAAGCATTTTGCGGAAGTTTTTCTTGTTTATTCAGATAGCTTCCATAAGTGATCATACATCCCATGCCTAGGCTCAGCGAGAAGAACGCCTGCCCCAACGCGGCTAAGAAAGTATTGCCGTTTACTACAGACCAATCAGGTACAAACAAAAATGAAAGTCCTGCGCTTGAGCCTGGCAGAGTAAGCCCTTTAATAATAATTATTATAAGTAATCCAAAAAGCATCGGCATTAATATCTTTCCTGCCGTTTCAATTCCTTTGGTAACTCCTCTTGCAACGATATAAACGTTGATCAGCATATAGAGAACCGTCCAAATCAATGGCTGAATAGGGTCTCCAATAAAAGCACCAAATGCATCCCCAACTGCCGCAGGATTTGAAAGTAAGCCGGTAAAGGATTTTACTATATAAGCCATAGACCATCCGCCGACTACCGGATAGAAACCCATGATCATAAATCCGCTAAGAACTCCCAGCACTCCAGCAAAAGTCCAGCTTTTGCTGTTAGTCTTATAAGCTCCTACCGCTGCAAGGTGAGTCCTTCTGCCTACGGTAAGTTCAGCAAGCATAATGCTGAGACCAATGAAGAAAACACAGGCTAAATAAATAACAATAAATGCGCCACCACCGTTCATGCCGGTCAGGTAAGGAAATCTCCAAATATTACCGAGACCTATAGCAGAACCTGCTGCTGCCATAATAAAACCAATTCGAGATCCCCAACTTTCTCTCTCTTTTTGTTCCATCACTACACCTTCCTTCCTTTTTTATGAGAAAATTTAAGCATTTTTTTCCATATATCCCCCCCTTTTAAATATTTTTTTATTTATTCTACACAAACAAGCAAAACACCTGCTATATGTCAAAATATTTTTATTTTTCAGAATATATAAGATATTCTGCGTTATTCCATAAATATTCGCTTTTGTGAATTTTCAAAAAAGATATATTGTTTGAAATTATATATGATTCTCTGCCAATTTTCAACATTTGTTATTTATTTAACTTACTATTTAAATTTTCTGCTCCCTGGTTTGTATGGTGCGGAACCCAGCTTGCATAACGGACAATTTTCGGCATCATAAGTATCCACATCCATCTCTAAAACAGAATCAAAGGGCCTGTTAAACTCTGCTCTTTCACCGCTTCTATCGATCACTGAACCGACAGCAGCTACTATGCCCCCCAAAGCCTCTACAAGTTTTATGACTTCCTTTACAGACCCGCCGGTAGTGACTACATCCTCGACGACTATTACTTTCTTTCCTTTTTCTATTTCGAAGCCTCTCCTGAGTGTCATAACTCCATTTTCTCTTTCGGCAAATAAAGCCTTTAATCCCAGCTGCCTTGCCACCTCATAAGCAAGGATTATGCCTCCTATAGCAGGTCCGACCACAATATCCGCATCATATTTTTCCATTTTTTCTGCAAGCACTCGGGAAACAGATTCACTGTACTCAGGAAATTGAAATAGCCTTGCGCATTGTAAGTATTTGTTGCTATGCTTTCCGGAGGTCAAAAGGAAATGCCCTTCTAAAAGTACCTCACATTTAATAAGTATTTCATTTATTTCATTATTATTCATAATTTTTCACTCCTCTGTTTATTTTAATTTCTTCAATTTTATTTAATCCACTATATTCCATATAATTTCGTATACCATCAAGCACTTCTATAGGAGCATAAGGGTTATAGAAGTTTGCAGTGCCTATTGATATAGCAGCCGCTCCGGCCATAATAAACTCTATTGCATCTCTCCATGTGCTTATGCCGCCCATGCCGATTATAGGGATATTAACCTTTTCAGCAGCTTGCCATACCATTCTTAATGCAATGGGCTTGACCGCCGGACCTGATAAACCGGCAACAACATTGTCAAAATATGGCTTCCTATTTTCTATGTCCATTTTCATTCCTATCATTGTATTTATCAAAGATATACAATCTGCTCCTGCCCCTTCAGCGGCTAATGCCATTTCTGAAATATCCGTCACATTAGGAGAAAGCTTGACGATCAAAGGGATTCCGATGCGTTTTTTTACCGCATTTGTAACCTGGTATATCAATTCCGGTTTTGTTCCAAATGCAATGCCTCCTTCTTTGACGTTAGGACAGGACACGTTAAGCTCAATAGCATCAACACTATTGCACAATTCCTGTGCCATTATTGAATATTCTTCTATGGTATTTCCTGATATATTAGCTATAATAGGCACTTTGTACCTTTTCAGAAATGGCAGCTCCTTTTCCATGAAGCCATATAAGCCGGGATTCTCCAGGCCCACACTATTTAATATGCCGGCAGCTGTTTCTGCTATCCTTGGAGGCTTATTGCCTTTTCTGGGCTTCAAGGTTATTCCTTTTACCGCTATGCCTCCCAAAGAGTTCAGATCATAAAAATTCGAATATTCCCTTCCAAAACCAAAGGTACCAGACGAAACCAGCACCGGATTTTTTAATCTCAGTCCGCCTATATCAACGCTCATATCGATCATCAAACTTCACCTCTCTGCTATTAAATACCGGTCCGTCTACGCATACCTTTTTGTAATAATTTTCCTCACTGCTTTCACAAGCGCATACCAGGCAAGCTCCTACACCGCATCCCATTCGTTCCTCCATCGAAAGATAGCATTCAACAGAATTTGCTTCACATAGCTCCTTTACTTTACTCAACATCATCTTTGGTCCGCAGGCATAAACCACTTCATAGCTGCTTATATTTCTTGCAAGAGCCTCTATGGGATATCCTTTGCTTCCCCTGCTTCCATCTTCCGTGTAGAGGAAAAACGCACCCGAATGCTTTATAAATTCATCAACAAAGTACACCTCATCCCTAAAGCCCATATATATATCAGGAGAATTAAGGTTTTGGCAAAGCTCCAATAGTGGTGCTATTCCGATGCCTCCACCTATAACGGCGGCTTTTTTATCTTTTAATATAGGAAAGCCTTTGCCCAAAGGGCCTATAATATCCAAGCAATCGCCTTGCCCAAGCCCCCCAAACAGCCTTGTCCCTTTGCCGCAGACTCTATATAACAGCATTATATGACCTTTTACAGAATCTGCTTTACAGATGCTTATCGGCCTTCTCAGCAAAGGGTCATAATTCAAAGAAGGTTTTATATGAAGGAATTGACCTGCTGATGCCTCCTTAATTATACTTTTTGAATTGATCACTAATTTATATATGTCTTTTGCCACTCTGTCATTAGATACTATTGAACATATTTCACGTTCCATTCATATGCCTCCTACCAAGCCACTTTATCGTTTTTTTCCAAGTGGCTGTTGATTTCATCCCTCATATCCAAAGCTGCTCTCCTGGCTGCCTTACCATAAGATTTTTCATCATAGTCCCTTTTATACTTATACAATAAATAAGCTCCGATTATACCCCTTGATGAATTAATTATTGAACCCAGCCCATCTTCATTAAAATATCCGGGCAGATCTGATGCTGAACCGCCTTGAGCACCATATCCGGGAACGAGAAAATAATTGGCTTTCATTATGCTTCTCAACTTTTCTCCTTCTTCCCTGAAAGTACCGCCCACAACTGCCCCTATCGGATTATACCCTCTTGCGCCTTTATGACCTTTTCCCAGCGAAACAACCATTTCGGCTGCATGTTCATATATCCTTTTGCCATCACAAGTCAAATCCTGTATATCTACTGATGACTTATTAGAAGTTTTCACAAGTATAAATATTCCCTTATCGCCATTTATGCATTTTTCTATAAAAGGATCGATTGAATCTCTTCCCAGATAGGGATTTACTGTTATTGCATCGCAGGCCAGAGAGCCCGGGCCTTCACCTAAATAATAATGTGAATAAGCTTCGCATGTACTTCCTATATCGCCCCTTTTTACATCAGCTATAATAAAAAGCCCTTTTCTTTTAGCATAACCGCATACCCTTTCGAAAGCCCTCAACCCTGACGAGCCGTATCTTTCAAAAAAAGCTATCTGAGGTTTTACCGCCGGCACAATATCATAGATATGATCTATTATCTCTTTGCTGAATACATAAAGCAGCTCGGCCAAGTTTTCCGCATTTTCCTCTTCACCCTTCAAGTATTGATTCTTTAAATGATCGGGAATTATATTGTAATGGGGATCTATTCCCACTATACAGTGATTTTTCATCTCTATTATTCTCTCTATCAATTTATCTGTAAACATCTAATAACCTTCCTTCTCATATACTATTCTACCCTTTGATATGGTCAACAATGTTTCTCCCCATAATTTTTTGCCATGGTATGGCATATTTTTCCCCTTTGATATAAGCTTCTCTCTATCTGCAATAAACTCAGCATCTAAATCGATAGCTGTTAAATCTGCAATGCCCCCTTCAGCTATTCTCCCTTTTTCAAGGCTCAAAAGCTCAGACGGTTTATAGCTCATTTTGCTGATCAGCTCATTCAAACTTAATATCCCGGTCTTTACCAGATATGTGTAGCATACAGAAAAAGCCAGCTCGATTCCCGAAATACCGTTAGCCGCTTTATTAAAATCCCCCGGCTTATCAGACGTGCTATGCGGCGCATGATCTGTCGCAATAACATCTATAGTCCCATCCTTTAATCCTTCTCTAAGGGCTAAGACATCCTGAAACCTTCTCAATGGCGGGTTCACCTTAAAGCTGGTATCATGAGCCAAGATATCTTCTTCAGATAGTGATAAATGGTGAGGCGTGACTTCACAGCTCACTTTAATTCCATTTTGCTTTGCCTTTCTAATGATATTGAGGGAGCCCTCCGTGCTTATATGGGCAATGTGTATTCCAGCACCTGTATGCTGCGACAGCATTACATCCCTCATCACCTGCAATTCCTCCGCCAAAGCAGGTATCCCTTTCAAGCCCAGTCTTGTACAGGCTTCACCTTCGTTTATCACCCCATCTCCGGCTAAGTCGATGTCTTCGCAATGATCTATTATAAGAAATTTTTTCTTTAAAGATTGCCTCAAGCCCTGAAGCATTATAGAATTATTCATTACGGGGCATCCATCATCTGAGAATAAGCTGATACCTTCATCGGTCATTGCCTGGAGATCACATAATTCATGACCTTTCTGGCCTAAAGTCAGTGCCCCTATAGGTATGACCTCTATCTTACTGCTCTTATCAATTATATCCCTCAATACTTTAAACGCGTTTATATTATCTATAACCGGTTTTGTATTTGGCATGCAGCAAATCGTCGTATATCCTCCCCTGGCTGCAGCCCTGCTGCCGCTTTCAACAGTTTCCTTATATTCATAACCCGGCTCCCTAAGATGACAATGCATATCAATAAAGCCTGGCACGACTGCATTTCCTCTCAGATCTATGCTTCTTTCTGCTTCAAGTGCGATGATATCCTTATCTATCCGGGTTATCCTCCCATGCTGTATTAAAACATCAAACAATCCGCAGTAATCGTTTACACCATCTGCCAGCATACAGTTCTTCATCAATATTTTCATGCCTTACCTCCATGCTTTCAAAAAAATAGAGCAGTCTATAAACTACTCATTTTCCACCAGTAAAACAATATCTCGCCCATCTATCTCATTTAAATTCACAATAACTTCCTCACTTCTTGAGGTAGGAAGATTTTTCCCAACATAATCCGCTCTTATGGGAAGTTCTCTATGACCTCTATCTACTAATACGGCTAATTGAATAGATACAGGCCTCCCATAATCCATTATGGCATCCATAGCAGCTCTTACCGTTCTTCCTGTAAATAAAACGTCATCTACCAAGACCACTTTTTTGTCCTTTAAATCTAAATTTATAGCCATAATATCTGATTTTAACTCTACTCTTTTGCTTTCTAAATCATCCCTGTAATTCGTCACATCAATCTCTGCAAAGCTGACCGCCTGGCCCTCTATAGATAAAATCTTATTTGCCAGCCTCGCTGCCAAGGGCAATCCCCTTGTTTTAATCCCTAAAAAGCATAGATTTTCTACTCCTTTGTTTTTTTCTACTATTTCATGGGCAATTCTGGTCAAAGCTCTGTTTATTGCTTTTTCATCCATCAATTCATTCTTAATGATCATATTCTCACCTCCCAACCATACCAACAGTATCAGAATACGGCCGCCGGATAAACTAAAAAAGTCTGCCTGAGGGCAGACATAGGTATACAAAGCACTATCGCTACCTTTCTTGCCTCACAGGACCAGATTAAAGGATGTTTTTATTATGTTATCATAGGTCAGTGCTATTGTCTAGATATTATGTTTTAGTTTTTCTAAAATATTAATAAAATATTCAGGAAGTGGAGCAGTAAATTCCATGTATTCACCGGTCCTGGGATGCATAAAGCCTAATATCTTAGCATGAAGCATTTGGCCTTTCAGCTTAAATCTTTGCTTTTTATATCCGTAAACCGGATCCCCTACTACGGGATGGCCCAGATATGCCATGTGCACTCTTATCTGGTGAGTCCGGCCCGTTTCCAGGCTTGCTTCTATTAATGTATTAGCCTGAAAAAATTCTATTGCCTTATAATGAGTGACCGCTCTCTTTCCATTTTTGCTTACAACAGCCATCCTCTTCCTGTCCTTTGGGTCGCGGCCTATAGGAGCGTCAACAATTCCTCTTTCCTCTTTCAGTCTGCCTTCAAGCAGTGCAATATACTTTCTATTAATAGAATGTTCCTTCAGTTGTCGTGACAAATTCATATGAGCTTCATTTGTCTTTGCTACCACTATCAATCCCGATGTATCTTTATCAATCCTATGAACTATTCCCGGCCTTATCACTCCATTGATGCCGGATAGTCCCTCACATCTGTTCAAAAGGCCGTTTACCAGAGTACCGCTGTAATTTCCATGGGCAGGATGAACTACCATACCCTGAGGTTTGTTTATAACCAATAAATCATCATCTTCATATATCACATCAATATCGATATCTTCAGCTTTTACTTCTAAATTAACAGGGTCCGGCAGTATGATCAATACATTATCTCCGGCATTTAACTTATAGTTTGCTTTCTTAGTTTTTTCTCCAACAAGAACCAACCCGTCTTCTATCAGCTTTTTTATATAAGTTCTTGAATGGCCCTCTACTCTCTCAGCCAAAAACACATCCAACCTTTTATCTTTGTCTATATCCAGGGCCTCTAAATTTATGGTATTCATAAAAACCTCTCTATAAAGTAATGTTTTTATTAAATATTAATAAGCAGCTCAATATTATGGCACCACATACGATAGCCGAATCCGCCAGATTAAATACCGGCGGGAAAAATGTGAAATGAATATAATCAACCACATATCCCAGCCTTATCCTGTCTATAAGATTTCCAATAGCACCGCCGACAATCAAAGCCAAACATATGGTAATGCCGATATACCTTTTATTCAGTTTAAAAATATAGAAGCATAAAACTAAAGAAATAATCAATATCAATATAATAAAGATTGTTCTGTTGCCTTTAAATAATCCAAAAGAGATTCCGCGGTTTTCAACATATGTTATGTAAAATAAGTTTTTAATAACCTCCAAGCTTGAATACGGCATTATTTCTTCAATAACTTTGAACTTTATAAACTGGTCTAAAGCAATTATTGCTCCGATAATAATGATAGAATACAAAAACATACCCCCTTTATTCAAAAAAGATTATAGCACAAGCCGGAAAAAAATGCGATTTTTATTCCAGCTGTTTTTTATATTGTTCGTTGCTTATGGACTCTACATCCTCCACATACCCCATGCTGTCATCTTTAGAAAAGGGGTTGTCGGAGGTTACATCATTGTATACATTTACATCCTGCCAGGCATCTTCCCCGTCAAACATTACACCATCTTCCAGTGAATTATCCCTGAAAGATCTGCCGAAAGGGGGCGTAAGTATCTGCTCTTCAATAGGCCTGCCCTTTTCCTCATCATCAGTTTTGAGCTTGAATTCATTCTCGCAGGAAATACACAGCCTTGCATATGGCAGGATATCAAGCCTTTCCTCTGCAATCTCCCCTCCGCAATGCTCACACAATCCGTAAGAACCTTCTTCAATTTTTTTCAATGCATCATTGGCTTCACCGATAACAAATTTATCATTATTTCTAAAAGAAAAATTTTTTTCGGCTTCAAAGGTTTCTGTGCCTATGTCTCCAGGATGGTTATCATAAGAGGATAATTCGCTGGTATTATCCTTAATGGATTCCCCCAACCCCAGATGATCCTCTGCAAGAGATTTCTCCCTCTCGTTTTTTATATCCATAAGCTTTTTTTCTAAATCTTCAATCTTACTCTTGTCCATAATCATGCCTCCTATAAATGATCTTGTACGATCTTGACTATTTCAGCGATAAACCCTCCTATAAAGGGTAAATTAAGCATTACAGCCATACGCAAAAAATATAAAGCAAGAGCGCCAAGTAGGGTAAAGCCTATGGCCATTCCGAATCCTCGCGCAAGCCCGGCGATAAAATTCATAAACAGCAGCTTTCTAGGCTTTGACATCATATCAACGTACTCGCCCAATTTTGCTTTTTCCAGTGCAAGAGCAATTTGCTCAACTCTTTCTTCTTTCATTCTTATTCCTCCAAAAATATTATTCCCCAAAATTTTTCTTTTAAAAAACAATAACATGATGCGCATATACATCATGTTATTGTTCAGCAATCAACATTAGTGCTCCCTTATATCCCTAAAGCAGCTTTCTACCTCCATCAGCTTCTCCATTAATCTATCAAAATCATTAAAATCCAGAGATTGTTCTCCGTCTGATAACGCCTGGCTGGGACAGGGATGGACCTCAATCATCACTCCGTCAGCACCGGCAGCTAACCCTGCCAAGGTCATGGGAAGGATAAGGCTCCTCAATCCGGTGCCATGACTGGGGTCTATAATGACAGGGAGCATGCTCAACTCTTTGAGAAGAGGAACAGCAGAGATATCAAGCGTATTTCTTGTATAACTATCGAAACCCCTTATGCCTCGTTCACAGAGCACAATATCACTATTCCCCTCTACAGCAATGTACTCTGCCGCAAGAAGAAAATCTTCAATAGTCGCCGCCAATCCCCTCTTCAATAATACAGGCTTATCATGCTTGCCTACTTCTCTAAGCAAAGCAAAATTCTGCATGTTCCTGGAACCTATCTGAAACATATCTGTATACGGATAGATCTTATCTATATCCCTGGGATCCATGATTTCTGTCACTACCGGCATTCCAGTGAGCTCCGACGCTTCTTTCATATATTTAAGCCCTTCTATTTCTAAGCCCTGGAAGCTGTACGGAGAGGTTCTTGGCTTGAAAGCCCCACCCCTCAGCATTGATGTGCTTTTGAGCTTCAGATGCTTTGCCGTATCTATCAGCATTTCTCTGCCTTCAATAGCACAAGGGCCCGCTATAACAACAAAATTTCCATTTCCAAAAATCGCACTGCCTGCTTTTACTTGCTTTCTATTACCATTTTTCTTTATGTGCTTTAACTCCATAATATGTCCTCCCGCGTGTTCCATGAGCATAACTCCCAAACAAAAACTCTCTCAACCTCTTCAGGATGAAAGAGCATAGTCTATATCTCTTTAAAATAGGAATCCAGATTATTTAATTCAGATTCTAAAAAAGTCTTGTATCGGGTCTTGAAAATTTGAAGCTGCTTCCTCATTTCTTCATATTCCTTATTAACTTTAATTACATTCTGATTTGCATCATCAATAATCTTTCTTTTGTTTTCATCTGATTCCCTTATTATTATCTCTGCTTCCTTCCTGGCATTAGCAATTATATCCTCTGAAGTTTTTTGTGCAATTATCAAGGTATTCTGCAGGGTCTTTTCAATCTCCGAATAGCTTTCAAGCCTTTCATTGATAGAGTTTAGCTTATCCTTTAATTCACTGTTCTCTCTATAAAGCTTTTCATAATCATTGACCACTTTATCAATGAATATATCGACTTCCTCCTCGCTGTAACCTCTAAAACCCTTCTTGAACTCCTTATTGCGTATGTCCATAGGAGTCATCATGCAAATAACCTCCCGTTCATATATACTTAATTATATTAACTTTGATTCTATCCTTTTTCGTTGTTCCTATAACATGGTCCAGCTTAACCCTGCCTTTACCTCTCCATGATATTACATCTCCAACCCTTACTTCTTTTGAAGGTCCTCCTTCAGGTTTCCAATTTATAAATACCTTAGAGCTTTTAATCGCTTCTGCAGCTGTTGTTCTGGATACTCCAAAGCCTGCAGCCAGCAGGCAATCCAATCTCAAAGAAGCAACAACAGCCGAAGTGCTTTTCTGTTCCTGCTCAAGCTCAGGCAGGTCGTCGCAACATTCAATATCTATATTTGTGCTGCCAACCTCTTCCAAATTATTTACCAGATAACCGGCAATGTCTCTATGAACGAATACAAAAGCCTCATCATTATTCTGTATAATATCCCCAATTTTTTCTCTTCTTATGCCGGCACCTATCAGAGAACCCAATATATCCCTATGCTTAATTTTCTTATGGGATCTCCATGAAAGATGGAGTATGGCGATAGGGTACTCGTCTTTATCAAGCTCAGCACTCTTACAATATATCCCGCAGATTTTCCTCTCGGCTTCTTTATAGCCTCCATAAAAATCTATTGAAATAGTTTTATTATTTCTAAAATAATCGCTTGTTATGATTTGCTGCTTTGGATCCAAAAAGTCAGTAAAGCTTTGAGCCATTTTTCTGTCGGAGCTTTGCACCAGGTCTTCCAGCCTTTTTATAAACAGTTGTTCGTCATGCTTTGATTTTATATTTTCCATATGCGCTATAACTTCCAGAGTATTTTTATTATCAAGGTTTCTAGAAAATTAAAAACCAAATAAGCAATCAACGGCGAAAAATCTATCATTCCAGTGTTTATCCCAAGCCTGTCTATCATCCTTTGAAAAGGATCTAACAAGGGATCCGTAAGCTGATAAATAATATTTACTGCTTTATTATATGGACTTACCCTTATCCATGATAATGCTATTCTTATAAACATGAGAATATAAATTATGCTAAAAAACTTGCCCACTGACCAAATAAGTATCTGCTTCAAACAATATCACTCACAATCCTCTATTTTAACCAATCCATGAATTTTTCAAAATCAAAGCCCTCTTCACCAATATCTCCGATGCTCCCCATTATATCTACATTTGATGGGGCTGCAATGACAATACCATTAGATACTTTCTGTATGGTTCCATCAATAGCATATACCGCGCCGCTTACAAAATCCACCATTCTTCTGGCTATGTCTTTGTCAAGATTCTCAAAGTTTATAACTATCGGCTTTTTGTTCTTCAAATTATCGCATATATCCTGTACATCATCATAATTGGTAGGTTCAATAAGGACTAATTTCATCTGCCCCCCACCTGTCGGCATATTCACGATATTGCTTTTTCTGACAGGCTCCAAAACAGGTTTTTGAACGACATTCTCTGCTTCTTCCATTTCTTCGGCGTTTTCTCCAATTCCCATAAAATATAAAACCTTGCTCATTATCTTTCCTGCCATATGTAAACCTCCTATAAATTATAAATTCGTTTTCCAAATATTCCTGTGCCTACTCTGATCATATTAGAGCCTTCTTCTAAAGCTATCTTGTAATCATTTGTCATGCCCATAGATAGGAACTTCATCTCAATATTGCCGTAATCCCGCTTAGATAGTTCATCATATTTGCTTTTAAGGTTTCTAAATATAGATCTTGCCTCCTCGGCATCTTCAAAATACGGTGCGATGGTCATTAATCCCTGTACCCTTATGCTATCCAGCTTTGAAGCATATTCAATATAGCTGTCAAGCTCTTCTATGCCGATACCAAACTTAGTATCTTCGCGGGCTACATTTATCTGTATCAATATATTGGCGATGGTTTCAGCCTTCTTCGCCCTTTTGTTTATTTCATCCATCAGACTCAAGCTGTCAACAGAATGAATAAGCTTCACTTTATCTATTATATATTTTACCTTATTTGATTGTAAATGCCCAATTAAGTGAAAATTGGAAAGTTCCTTTAAATCTTCGTACTTGTCCATTATTTCCTGAACTTTATTTTCACCGATATCATTTATACCTGATGCTATAGCTTCCTTTATTCTCATGATGCCAATGGTCTTTGTCACTGCTATCAAAGTTATTTCATCATAATTCATCCCTTTTTTATTGCAAATTTCTTTTATTTCATTTTTTATTATTTCAATGTTTTCACTGATCGAATTCAACTATGCTCCTCCTTCTCATAAGACCCTTTGATTTGGCCTGACTTTATTAGTACTTTTTACAACCTCATCAAATATTTTTATGACACCGCTGCTTTGCGTTATGGCTCCTTCTTTATTTTCTGCATTTTTTATAAGAGCAAAGCCATTTTCAACAGATATGACATCAACAGCTACAAACCTTACCATTCCTTCTTTCATAATATAAACACCCTTCTGCTTTTCCAGCTCTACAATACATTTCTCACTTACTAAAAAGCCTTCATACTCGTGAGTAATAACTCTGACATCAGTCAGTCTTGTATTATAAAAGCTTTTAATGCTGTCGGTAATCTCGAAAGAAACCAATACTTCTCCATCAGTCGATTCTGATATATATTTAACCTTTGCTCTTACGGGTCCATTTTGATAATCCTTAAAATCAAGCTTAACTTTGCTGCCTTCTTTTAAACCATTAAGCTGTTTTTCTTCAACAACCGTACATAAAAACCAGGTAAAGTTGTCTATAACCTTCAATCCTTTAAGCTTTTCATCTTTATTTTTTACACTTACCAAAGAATTGATCAGGCTCTTGATATCTTCAATACTGAATTTAGATATATTCCCTGGATTTAGGTTCTGCTCTAAACCATCTAAACTAAAACTCACTATTCCGGTACTGTTGGCAATTATTGTATCCATATTATTGTTATACAATTCTTCTAACTGGTTTTTTTCTTTGTTCAATTGCTCTAAGTTTCTCCCTGAAAAACTATTTTCCCCGGATATCAAAGATTTTTTATATAAATCTGATGATAACTCGCTTTTAACCTCTGATATTTTCTCTAAATCACCTTCATCAGATAGTTTTTTTATGTAATCAACTTTTTCAGCTATGCTGCTATTCAGCTTTTCATCATCTTTTTGAAAAAGCTTATTCTCATTATTGCTGTTTTCTATTTCCTTGATACGCTCATTTAATTTATTGATTCTGACCTGCAAATCATCTTGAAGCTCTTCACCTTTCACTATCTCTGCAAGCTTCTTGCCAAAAGGCACCCTTTCTCCTTCCTTTACCTTGTATTTTACCTCAGCGTCTCCTGTAAAATTATAAGTCCACTCATTTCTTATTATAAGCCCTTTAGCATCAAAGGAATTATCCATCCCACCATATTTTATGATCTCAGTATCAATATTCAAAAAAACATATCTAAAAATATAAGACGCAATAATGACTAAAAATAATGCGGGAAAAATATAAAGTGAAGAAACTTTCTTTCTTTTTTTCATTTTTATTACTCCTATAGGCTTAATGTAATGGTTCACATAACCTCCTAATATATTTCTCCATTTTATTTTTATATCCTTCAAAAAAAAATTAAATAATAAATTTAATCCCATAATACTAAATAAAAATAGTTTTTGAAATATGTCTTGAAATTTAAGCAAGTGTATGATATATTTTTATATGTGGTTTTCATCTGGGTGTGGCGCAGCTTGGTAGCGCGCTTGAATGGGGTTCAAGAGGTCGCAGGTTCAATTCCTGTCACCCAGACCATTATTGAAAGTTATAAGCCTGTAATCGCAATGATTACAGGCTTGTTTGTTTCCGACTTAAAATAAGCAAAACCTGAAGCATTTAAGCAATTATGTTTTAAAGCATTAAGCGGCAGATGTTGATTTTTCCGTTTTTCCCTTTTTAGCAATTGCCAGCAGCAGGCCAAGAGCGATGGATAAAAATGCTGAAACCAGGACTCTATATTGGCCCGGCAGCAGAAACACTACAGTATGAGCAGGTATCCAGAAAAAAGGGCAAGTTTTGAGCCAGCTGAATTGAACAAGAGATTGCCAGTCATTTTTTTCTACCAGCTCGCTGAGTCCAACTTTACTCCTGCTTTTCTCGTATACAGCATCGATGTACATATCTGTAAATCTGTGAAATGCCATCATCATAGGACCGAATGTAAGGTTCATAATGGCACTCCCGAAAAATGCTTGTGCTAAATTTGAACCTTTAAGCGGAAGCCTTCCCGATGCCTGGGCAGCTGCAGTACCTCCCATGTATACCGTAAATACCAATGTAACCATAAGTCCAATGATCCCCCATATTATAACCCTATAAAAAAGGCCCTTCGGGATAATCCATTTTCCTTTTAGAACTCTTGCTCCCAATAAATCTCCCATAGTTGCTAATATAGCAAATTTAATAAAGCCTCCTATGTAGGGATGTGCATCACTAGCAGAAATAAATGCCGCACGTGTACCCGGCACTACCAAAACTACTATCCATATCAATAGGGCAAGTCCCCATAAAAAGTCACCTTTCTTCATTCTTATTCCCTCCCAGAAAAATTATATGCTCATCTGAGCAATGATCTTACAAAAATACTTCCGGCTCGCGCCTAAAAATAAAGTTGATCTCCAATTCCTCCTTATGGTGCAGATAATCCGGGTCATCAAAATATTTAGCTTGATTTGGACACTTCTTTATACAGGCACAGCATTTTATACAAATCCCCTTAAAATTTGATACTTCATCAAAGCTGATGGAACCCATGGGGCAAACCTTAGCGCACAATTTACAGCTTGTACAATTGCTGCTTGTCTTTGGAGTGACCTTTCTGATATCAACAGGTTGACCCGTTTTGTCTCTGGGCATGTAATATGGCCTATAGGGCCTTTGCCCTGGAACATCATGCTTCTCAGCATGGGATTTATTCGCCAGCTTGAATGCTATTTTGTCAGCAAATCCATTGATAATCTCTAAATCTTGACTGTCAGGCCTGTTTTTAGCAAGTATATCAGAAAAAGCATGCTCACCTATGAAAGCTCCTGAAGCAACGGTATTAAAACCTTTTGACTCCAGTATATCTTTTAATTCTATGAGAGCATCATCATAATTTCGATTTCCGTACACCACCATAGGTATAGACAATGCTCCATTGCCTTCAATTGATTTGAGGTACTTCAACAATATATTCGGAACTCTTCCGGCATAAACAGGAATTCCTATAATAACTATTTCATCATAGCTAAAAGATATAGACTCCTTCCTGACCTGCGGTAATGTAAAATCAACATATTTAATCATTGCTCTATTTTGTAATTTCTCTGATATTTTATCGGCTAAACAACATACTGCCTTTCTAGTTGTGCCGGTCGCACTAAAATACATTGCATTGATTTTAAATTCCATTGAACCGCTCCCCTCAAAATATTTCAATACAATTTCGCCAGGATACAGATGTTCTTATATATTCAAAAATTGTATAAGGCTGTTCTTTTCATTATATCAAAAAAACAGCCTTATAGTGCCTTGCTAAAATAATTGTATAGATTTAGAACATATATCTACAGATCCGAAAAGAAATATTGAGAAAAGCCTGGACTTAGCATTTCAATTTCATTGATTTTCTTTCTTAACACTTCTATATAATAGTCATATACAAAACCTTTGGCATCATACTTCCAACAAGTCGTATAAGCTTCCTTGTCCAGCATCCTCAAGCCGCTGAAATGAAAGAATATAAGCCTGAAATCATTTATATATATGATGCCGTCCATTACTTTTATATCATATAGTTTTTGATTCCAGGGAGCAGTATTCATACCTGGATGTTTCAAATAGTATACATTTTTATAAAGCCTTTTTAGCTTATCAAGATGCCCTTGATCTCCGAAATTGCCATTATCATTATATGCATAACACCAACTAATGCATTGTTCCTTCCACCAGTTTAGAGCCTCCAGTCCGTTTTTATCCCTCCTGAAGCAAACAAATCCTCCGTTTGCCTTTTCATTTATCTTATGAGTGGTTAGTATTACCGACCATCTTTTTATTCTTTTAATCAACACCATGGGATCTGCAAAGAAATAAATATCCCCATCTGCATATATAATTTGATCAATGGTGCAATAATTATCAAAAATATAGAGCAATGCAACGGGCTTAAGCGTCCAGCAATATTCGTTTTGTTTTCTCTCATTCTTTATACCCTTTAATACCGCTTCTTCCGGTTCAGAGAAATCAATAATATTGGTTCCATGGAGCTCCATTTTCTTTAATATAAAATAAGAGTCTTTATCTACACAAAAAATAAACAACTGTGCCTTTATATTGCTCTTCATCATAGATTCGTACAATGCTAAAATATGATGAACCCTTGATTTAGAAGTCAGTGAACAAATAGCCGTATCCATCTCATTAATCCTTTTAATCCTTATTTATATATTTTTAGATGAGTGTAGATTTACTTCCTTCGATCTTCATATAATTGCTTGCTGAATTCACATTATAGCTTTCCGGCAGAAATTTTGACAATTCTTCTCCTTGCCTTTTTATCAAGCTCATTCCCTTTAAAATGCTTTTAATATACGGTCTATAAATTATTTCTCTAATTTCTTCATTCAACTTCGGATAATCCCATTTCCATAAATCTAATTCGCTTTCACTGATAATAAAAAAACTGCTGAAATGAAAAAAGATAAGGATATCTTCATCAAGATAAACTTTTTCCTCTTTGAGCTCAAGTTTGCGGTTTTCAATATTCCACATTGCTGCATTTGCGACCAAGGGTTTTGCTATAAAAATCCTAGCATGCTTTCTGGGGATCACCTCTAAGTATTTCTGATCTGCAAATCTATTTGGAATCACTTGGTCATAGCACCATTCAACACATTTTGCCTCCCACCAATTCAAAATGTTCAAAGCCCTGATACTGTTTTTAAAGCCAATTATTCCTGCATTATATTTTCCTTTTTGCTTATTCAGATGTAAAAATTTATCCGAAAAGTTATGACAGGTGAGCAAAGCATCATTCTTTACCAATTGCTGAAAAAGCATTGATGGTTCTGAAAATAGATAAGTATCTGCATCCGTATAGATTATTGAATCAATGCCCCTATTGTGTTTGATTATAAACTTTATAAAGCTGGCTTTCACTGTCCAGCAATATTCAGTTATGCTCCTGTTGTTTTTCGCATTCAAAAGAAAATTGTTTTCTACAGACGCTATATCAATAATCGTTGTATTAGCGAGGTTTATTTTTCGCATTACGTCATAAGATGCATTATCCATCGCGCATATCCATAGATGAAAGCCATTACGGCTATGCCTGCATATAGAATCATAAAGAGCCAGGCTCTTTATGAAATATTCCTTTGATACTATGGTGCAATAATTATTGATTGTTTCATTCATGCACTAAGTCTCCATTTAATCTATAATAATTTTTATATATACATCCTTGAAGGCCTGCGCCCTTAAAAAGATTACTCTTAAATTTATTTACATAGTTGATCATCTGTTTATAGCTATTGACATAAGGTATATACAGCAGCTTCACCACATCTTCCTGCAGTTCAATGTAGGTGCATAATTCAAACTCTTCAGCATTCAAAGGTTTAAATCCGCTATAATGATAGAATATTAGCTTTTTGCCGTCTACATATATATCATCATTAAGCTTCTTTACCATACATCCTTGGATATTCCATGGCGTCACATTTATTTCAGTGTTTTTGCTGACTCTGATCCAGCCGGGGTTTCCATGTATTTTATTAAGATACATCTGATCGCTCCACTTCCCCTTATGGACTTTATCGTAACACCATTCAATGCATTTTCTCCTGTACCAGTTTATAAATCCAACGGCATTTTTGTCTCTTCTTAGGCCTATTAGCCCTGTATTATAAACCCCATAAACATTATTAAGCTTTATATTATTTCCTTTAAATCGCTCTCTGGTCAATAAAACCGAGCACAAGCTCAATTCACTGAATATTGGTTCCGGACTTGAATAGAATATTATATCACTATCCAACCATAAAATATGATCCAGTTCAGAATAATTATTGAACAAGTATAAGAATATCGAAGCCTTTGAAGTCCATGCATACTCTTTTTCATTTCTTCCTGCCTTTACGGAAGCAAGCTTGCGGTCCTGGCCTTCCACAGCCTTTATATGAATAAATACAGCCTTTTCCTGCAAGATTTTTTCCAGTAAATCTTTAACCTCATCCTGCATGCATATAAAAAACATTTTAAAGTCCATATCATATTTCTTTATAGAATCGTAAAGCATCAATCCTTTATGGAGATAATCTTTGCTTACAATTGTGCAATAATAATGCATGCTTTTAACTTCCTTTCTGCTAAAGTCTAATATAAGGTATGAAAAACAGCTTGTGTGAGTTACGATTTATAAGCCGGAAATTCCAATAAATTACCAACTTATAATGGTTAAGTTTATTCATTTTCTAAAACCTATGCCTATATACTTGACTCCGAAAAGCTTAGCCTTATCATGATCCAATGCCCTGCAGCAATCAAAAACAGCAGGAGCTTTCATAAATTTTACATATTCACTAAAGGGTATATCTGTTATGATCTTCCAATCCGTCATCAATATTGCTGCATCAGTTCCTGCAAGGGCTTCCCTATAGTCATTGAAGAATTCCAGCCCGTCACAGCCCAATAATTCCTTTTTTGCTTTTTCCACTGCTGCCGGATCATAACATTTAAGCTTTGCTCCTGCTTCCATCAGCTCCTTTATCAGCTTGATGGACTGTGATTCTCTCACATCATCGGTGTTTGCCTTGAAAGCCAGGCCAAGGATAGCTATTGTCTTATCTTCGATTCTTAACAGTTCCTTCTTCAGAGTGCATAATATTCTTCCAACCTGCAATTCGTTTACAGCTATTACAGATTTGAGTATTTTAGGGTCATAACCGATTTTGACGGAAAAGGATATCAATGACTTTATATCTTTGGGGAAGCAGCTCCCCCCAAAACCGCGGCCCGGCTTTAAATACTTCGTTGCATCGGGTTTGATAAGCTCGCCTCTCACTTTAGGAGTGAAACGTTTATCCAGTCCCACGCTTTCCATAACCTTTAAAGCATCAATGCCACCTGCTTCTTCAGAAATCGCAGCAATTTCATTTGAAAAGGATATCAAAGTTGCAAGCAGAGAATTCGAGGCATACTTTATCATTTCTGCCGTTCTGGGATTTACTTTTATTATTGGCGCATCAAAATGATATTGATATATATTTTTAAAAACTTCATAGCTCTTCTCATCAATAGCGCCTATGATTATCCTATCAGGATTCAAAAAGTCCTGTACCGCTTCACCTTCCTTTAAAAATTCCGGATTCATTACAAGGCCGAAATCTCCCAGTTCTTTGCCCGAAGCCTGCTTTAATATAGGCAGTACTATAGTATCTGTGGTTGTTGGCACTACTGTGCTTTTTATGCATACAACGTGATAGTCCTTTTTGTTTTTCAAAATGGCTCCCACTTCATATACAGCTTTTTTTATATATGTCAAAGCTATTTGACCTCCTATATAAGGAGTTCCGACAGCTATTATTGTTATTTCAGAGTCCATGACCGCTTGGCTTAAATCTGCAGTAGCTTTTAACTCATCATTCTTTATTACATGTGCCAGCATGCTATCAAGCTGCTGCTCGTAGATAGGGGATACCCCGCGGCTTATGCTGTCTATTATGCGCTGCTGCTTATCTACGCAAAACACCTTATGGCCTTTATAGGCTAAACAAACACCTGTTACCAGCCCCACATATCCTGTACCAATTATTGATATGTTCATATATAATTAACCACCCGCAAATATTTATATTATATAGCTCTGCATTGGAGATATCATTTATTACATGCTAATACAGTTTATCCCTTATCTCTTTCCAATTTTGGCAGATGCTCACATAATCCTTATAGGTGTCTATAGAAGCCCAGATGCCTTTATGCAAATATACTGCCAGCTGTCTATCCTTAACAAGCTTTACCAGTGATTCTTCCTCGAATACGCATTTACCTCCATCATCGTTTATATAATCAAAAATCTCTTTATTCATAACAAAAAATCCGCCATTTTGAATCTGGCCTGTTTCAGGCTTTTCGGCAAACTCATATGCAATTCCGTCATTTACTTGAAGCATACCGTACGGGCTCCTTGATATCACACCTGTCATAGTCGCTATCTTGTTCTTGCTTCGATGATAATTCAGCAGAGCATTAATATCAACGTTTGCTATACCATCTCCATAGGTCAGCATGAATTCTTCTTCTTCAATGTATGGCTGGACTCTTTTTATTCTGCTGCCGGTCATCGTGTCTTCGCCTGTATCTATGAAGGTTATTCTCCACTTCTCCGGCTCTCTTAGAAGCTTTATGCTAAATTCGCTTCCTGTATTATCAAATATGCAATCGCTGTTTTTCCATTTATCATGAAAAAAGTATTCCTTTATTTGATGCCCTCTATATCCAATAGGAAGAATGAAATCATTGAACCCAAAGCTATAGTAAATTTTCATTATATGCCAGACAATGGGATAACCTCCTATGCTTATTAAGGATTTGGGCATATCCTCTGTCATCTCCTTAATCCTGGTACCCTTGCCCCCGCAAAGTATTACTACCTTTATAATACTCACCTCCGGCTGCTTCTATCTCCTACTTCAGAATATGCTTTTCCAACTTTTTTTGCTACTGTTATTAATCTTGTCCTTTACACGAATTGGTTATGTCTATTATTGAAAGAGGCTTCATTCAGGGGAAATTCAAAGCCGCTCATCCTATTCTTTCAGAACCGGGATAAGCGGCCTGGAGCTATCAAGCTTTAACCAGCTATTATTCAAGAATTTCCAACCTGTATGTGTCATCATCCGCCGGATCATACTGTTTAGTAGCAACAACTAATATTATAAGCTCCTTTTCCTTCTCATTTTTGAACGCATGAGCTATAAACGGATGCACTGCAATTACAAGGTTATCCTTCTCATCTACTTCAAGCTCATCATAAAAGCCCGTATTAATATTTTTAACTGCAACTTTAGCAGTACCATGAACCACAAAGAAGTACTCAATATTCAGCTTATGATAGTGATTTCCCCTTACTGAATCTTTAAAGCTATATAATATATAAACCTCTTCCAATTGGCTGTGCTCTTCAGCAAAGCCTTTTTTATAGATCTTTTTTAGATAACCCCTCTCATCCTCAAAGGGCTTTATTTTTATCAAATCGAAACCTTCCACAAATAATCTTCCTTTACAAATTACTCATCAAATGCTACAGTTATTCATATACCATCTCTTAAGCCTTCTCAATCCTTCATCAATCGATATACGAGGGTTATAATCAATAAGGCTCCTAGATTTGCTTAAATCTGGACAGCGTCTTTGAGGATTATCTGTCAGATAGTCATGATCTTTGCTCTTAATATAATCAATAGTAATATTGCCCACTATGCCGGCGATTTTTTGTGCAAGCTCATAAATCGATATCTCTTCTTCATCATTTCCAATATTAAATGCTTCTCCATTATAATCGGACAGCAATGCCTTTATAAACCCGCTTACGGCGTCACTGATATAACAAAAACTCCTCTTTGGAGTTCCATCACTTAACACTTCAATTCTGCCCTGGTTGATCGCATCATTAAAAAAGTCAGGTATTACCCTTTTATCATCCAGCCTTAATCCAGGCCCATATATGTTGAACGGTCTTACAATTTTTACAGGCAATCCATACTGCTTATAATAATTTATGCACAGAGTTTCGCCCAATCTCTTCGATTCATCATAACATGCTCTGGGGCCTATACAAGACACATTACCATTATAGGTTTCTTTTGTAGGTATATTATCCGGTGATGGATCTCCGTAAATTTCACTGGTTGAAAAGAAAAGTATGCTTTTTACCTCTTTAGCCTTAGATAAATCCAGTAAATTTTTCAAGCCCCAGACATTTGTTTCTATTGTTTCAATAGGATACTTCCTATAGTAAGTAGGGGAAGCGATGCTTGCAGTATGAATCACATAATCAATATCCCCGGCAATCTCAAAAGGCTTTGAAACATCCATCGCTAAGAATGAGAAGTTATCATTGCCTTCCAGATGTTTAATTCTGGCCTGTGACCCGGTCTTGTAATTTTCAATACAAATTATATTTGCAGGTTTATCAAAAGCATTTCTATTGCAATAATCTATGAAATCGAGAAGGTATGCTCCTATAAAGCCTCCTCCTCCTGTTATAAGCATTTTTTTGCCTTCAAGCAGCTTGAATACCGCCTTAACATCCTCACTTATTGCAATGACGTCTTCAAGAATTATTTTATTTATGCACAATTTATCTACCCCGCTTTTCATAATAACGGTAATTTTCCTTATACCAGCTAACAGTACTTTTTATACCATCCTCTATTGATATTTTAGGTTTCCACCCTAGGATACTGTTTATCTTCTCTACATTTGGCAGGGGATTCCATAAGTCATTTTTTCTTTGCTCTAGTACGCCGTAGTTTATCTTTGCTGCACCATTAACTTCTTTAATGATTAAATCAACATAATATTTTAATGGCTGAGTAAACCCATTACCGATATTAAAGATTTCGCTTTTTATTTGTTGAGCCTGTGCAGCTATTAAAAATCCATCTATAATGTTTTCTACATAGCAGTAATCTCTATATTGCTCGCAGGAAGTGAGATTTATCTCCCCATTACTTAGTGCCGATAAGATAACTTGGGGAAAAAACTTATGGCTGCCTTCTTTTTCACCAAAAACACCAAAGGGTATTATTGTAGCGATATCTATCCCTAAATCAGCAGCCAGCTGGTGTGCTACAATTGTTGCGGCAGCTTTTGTGCTTCCATATATGTTGCTTGGGGTATAGCTTGAATCTTCATCAACTTTTCCTTCTTTATTTCCATATTGCATACTTGTTCCGGTATTGATGAACCTTGGACAGCCTGCTTTGCCTGCTGAAATCAGTATGTTTACAGTGCCGAGCAAATTGGAATTTATTGCATTAAAGGCGTCTTTCTGTCTGGAATCAACGCCATAAGCTGCCATGTGAAAGATAACATCCGGCTTTATTTTCTTTACACATTCATATAAACAGGTAAAGTCTCTTATATCAGCATTAAATATCCTTATGTTCTTTAGATGCTCTTCAATCCTCCATAGATCGGAGCTTTCACGGACAATTACGGATAAATCCGCATTCTGGCTTATCATTCTGCCCGCAATATGGGATCCCAAAAAGCCATTTGCCCCTGTAATCAATACTCTTTTCCCATCGAAATATCTTGTCAAATAAAACTCCTCCAAATAATATACATAGCCCATTTGATGCCTTAATTCAAAGTATGATCATTATAATAAAAAGTTCCTGCTTTACTCACACAAAAGCATAAAAATCATACTTCCCATGCATAATAAAAAAGCTCGAAATCGAGCTTTTAAAAATATTGATCCTATATTATTATGCAAATGATGCTTCCCTTGGTGTCATTTACTATCTTCTCTAAGGTCAGCTGCATTTTCCCTTGTATATCATCAGGCATTTTATACAGCTTGCTTTGGAGTTCGTCTTTCACCATGTCATAGAGGGGTTTGCCAAACACATTGGTTTCCCATATTTTTTCCGGATTGCTTTCAAATTCATCCATAAAATACCTGACAAACTCTTCGCTTTGCTTTTCTGTCCCCACAATAGGCGATACCTCAGTTTCAACATTTGTTCTTATTATATGCAGCGACGGTGCGCTGGCACGAAGCCTGACTCCAAATCGCCCGCCATGCTTAACTATTTCCGGCTCTTCCAGCTTGATTTCATCCACAGAGGGAGCTACGACTCCATAACCTATTTCCTTTACATCCTTTATGGCATCCCGTACCTTATCATATTCTTTTTTGGAATGCGAAAGTTCACGCATCAAAGAAATCAGCTGGTAATCTCCCTCTATGCCGTAACCTGAAATCTCTTCCAGGACTTTATAGAACAGCCCCTCTTTAAGGTTAAACTTCACGTCCACAGTTCCTTTTGCCGGATTCATATCTCTTATGCCGGCATTTTCAAGATTTTCTAATCCTGACAATGCATCTGTTGCCGCAGCTACTTCCCTCAGCCTAAATATATCTTTAGTATTATCTACTATACCGCTTACGATCTCCTTTTTCAGCCAATGATCATTTTCGAGAGAATCGATCCATCTCGGCATATGATAATTCAGTTCTCTAACCGGGAACTCAAATAATACCTTTGATAGAATACTGTTTACATCATTGATTTCCATGTTAAGGCAATCTACCAAAATTACAGGTGTTTCATATTTTGCTTCCAATGACTGCCGCAATTCCTCTGCTTCTTGACTGTCTGCCTTTGCAGAGTTTAATATGATTACGAAAGGTTTGTTTATCTCCTTTAGTTCATTTATTACCCTTTCCTCAGCCTGTATATAATTTCTTCTCGGAAGATCTGTAATGGTCCCATCAGTTGTGATTACCAGACCAATGGTTGAGTGCTCATTGATCACCTTTTTTGTACCGATTTCCGCTGCATCTTCAAATGGAATCATATTATCGAACCATGGAGTGTTTACCATCCTCGGGTTTCCTTCCTCCAGGTGCCCCATAGCACCTTCTACCAGATAGCCTACACAATCTACAAGCCTTACCTTAAATTTTGCATTTCCTTCAAGAGTCAACTCAATAGCTTCATTGGGCACAAATTTAGGTTCTGTAGTCATTATAGTCCTTCCGTTTGCACTTTGCGGCAATTCATCCTTAGCCCGGTCTCTCTTATATTCATTTTCAATGTTCGGTATTACAAGCAAATCCATGAATCTCTTGATAAAAGTTGATTTGCCCGTACGCACCGGGCCGACCACGCCTATGTATATGCTTCCTTCAGTTCTTTCGGCAATATTTCGATATAAATCAAATTCTTCCACGATTTTACCCCCTCTCAAAGGATTATAACCTTCAAATATTGCATTATATATATATGTCAGGTACATAATAATATTACAAAAAAAGATGCTTATTAAGCATCTTTCCAATTAACGGCTTCTATTTCCGGCAAGTCTTCCATCTCATGAGTTTTATTTCTTGTCATTAAATTAATAACAGAATTTCTTACTTCATAGTCATCGAACAGGACTCCATATATTTCTTCGGTTATCGGCATCTCAATGCCAATCTTTTTTGATAATTGGTAAGCTGATTTTGTAGTTCTCACCCCTTCGACTACCATCTTAGTCGAGCTCAGCACCTCTTCCAGAGTTTTACCTTGGCCAATGGCTATTCCGGCTCTCCTGTTCCTGCTGTGCATGCTTGTACAAGTAACTATCAAATCGCCTACGCCTGACAGGCCGTTAAATGTATTTTGCCGTGCGCCCATAGCAACCCCTAGCCTTGCAATTTCAACTATGCCTCTTGTCATAAGAGCAGTCTTTGTATTGTCCCCAAATCCCAGGCCATCTGAAATACCTGCGCCTAAAGCTATTACATTTTTTAAGGCTCCGCCTAATTCGACGCCGACAATATCGGGATTAGTATAAACTCTAAATCTTGGGGTCATAAAAGTATCCTGAATAAATTCTGCAACTCTTTTATATTTTGAGGATACTACCGTTGCAGAAGGTATATTCCTTGCAACTTCTTCCGCATGATTGGGCCCCGATAAAACTGCAATCGGATTGTCAGGCAGGTATTCCTCTATAACTTCCGACATTCTGCAAAGGGTATCATTTTCTATTCCCTTGGCAAGATTCACTATTACTTGCTCTTTATTTAAATAACTGCGAATATTATGGACCGTTTCTCTCACCGCATGAGAAGGAGTGCCTAAAACGATTATATCTGATTCCCTGCAGCAATACTCCAAATCGTTCGATATATGGATCTTATCGGGAAGCATAACGTCAGGCAAGTATGTAGTGTTTTCCCTTTTTTCATTTATGGTCTCCAACAGCTCCTTATTCCTCACCCATAGCTTTACGTTTAGACCTTTGCTTGCCAAGGAAATAGCATTAGCAGTCCCCCAACTGCCGGATCCTATAACGGAAACTTTAATCAACCTCCATCGCCTCCTACTATCTCTCAACTTTATCTCCAATTTTCGCTTCTGTTCCAGCAATCAACTTGCTTAAATTCGACTTATGCCTGTATATGGCCATGGCAGAAAGCAAAAAGCTGAATAATACCAGCTTACCCGGCTGCTTAGTCATGAGCATGGTTATAGGGAAGATGCCCATTCCTATAATAGAAGCCAATGATACATACTTTGTAATAAATATTATTATTAATCCTATAGGAACAATAGCTGCAACAATATAAGGATTTATAGCGATCATGACTCCGATTGTGGTGGCAATTCCCTTCCCACCCTTGAAGCCCAGAAGCATTGGCCAGTTATGCCCTATTACAACAAATATGCCCGCCGCAATCTGCCCGTCATCGTGGCCAATCAACTTTCCTAATACTACTGCAAACACGCCTTTCAGCGCATCCCCTGCAAAAGCAAGCAAACCGGCTTTAGCGCCTAAGGTCCGTAATACATTTGTTGCCCCTGCATTTCCGCTCCCGTGTTTTCTTATATCGATGCCGCCTTTATATTTTGCGATCAGATAGGATGCAGAAATATTGCCAAGAAAATAGGATATTATGCTTATGGTAATTATAGTCATTTTCACATACCCCCTATTCTTTATCTTTGCCTCTTATCAAAAATCTAAAGGGAGTCCCCCGAAATCCAAAAGATTTTCGTATTTGATTTTCAAGATACCTTTCATAGGAAAAATGCATAAGCTCGGGATCATTAACGAATATAGCAAAGGTAGGAGGCTTCACTGAAACTTGAGTGCCATAAAGAATATTCAGTCTCCTTCCGCCGGATACTGCAGGCTGATTCATCAGCACTGCTTCGCTTATCACATCGTTGAGCAAGCCGGTCTGAACCCTCAAAGCATGCTGGTTTGAAACAATGTCAACCATTTCAAGTATCCTAGAAACCCTCTGACCAGTCAGCGCGGATACAAACATTATGGGGGCATAGCTCATGAAAGGGAGTGCTTTCATTATATCCTCCTTGTATTTATTCATGGTTTTATCGTCTTTTTCTACTATATCCCATTTATTGACTACAATTATTGCCCCTCTTCCTTGCTCATGCATATATCCTGCTATTTTGCTGTCCTGCTCTGTGACACCTGCATCTCCATCGATCACCAATATGGAAACATCCGATCGCTCTATTGCTGTTAATGATCTTATTACGCTGTATCTTTCTATTGCTTCGTTTATTTTCCCTTTTTTTCTCATTCCTGCGGTGTCTATCAGCACATATTTCTGACCCCCTGCTTCGAAAGGCGTGTCAATGGCATCTCTTGTAGTACCCGGGATATTACTTACTATGACTCGGTCCTCTCCAAGTATTCTATTAATGATGGAGGATTTTCCCACATTAGGCCTGCCTACTAAGGCTACCTTGATCGTAAGATCATCATATTCCTCCTCATCTGCTTTTGGAAAGCCGCTGACTACTTCGTCAAGCAAATCTCCCAGCCCCAATGCCTGACCTGCGGATATACCTATCGGCTCTCCCAAACCCAAATTATAAAATTCATAGATATTGTTCATGTATTTTGGTGAATCAATCTTGTTGCAAGCTAAGACGACCTTCTTGCTGGTTTTTCTCAGCATATTTGCAACCTCTTGATCAGTAGAAGTAATTCCTTCCTGTCCATCTACAACAAAAACTATGACATTCGCAGTTTCTATGGCTACCTCTGCTTGCCTCTTCATCTGCAGCATTATTATATCCTGAGAAAAAGGCTCGATCCCTCCGGTATCTATCAGAGAAAAAGTTCTGCCGGTCCATTCCGCCTCTGCATATATCCTATCTCTTGTAACACCGGGTATATCTTCAACTATCGATATGCGTTTTCCGGAAATTTTATTAAAAAGCGTTGATTTGCCAACATTAGGCCTGCCTACAATAGCCACAACCGGTTTTGACATAAAAAAACCTCCATTTCATTTGCAGTATTCTACTATATTAGAAACTAAATCGCTTCCGTCTTGCTCACATATTATGATTTTAATGCCTAATCTTTCTTCAATATCTTTTACTGTTATATCATCTAAAAAAACTGTTTCTCCGCTTCGCAGCATATTATCAGGTATAAAAACACTTTCGGAAATATTTTTACCTTCAAGCTGAGATATTATATCTCCCCCGGTTATGAGGCCTGACACTTTTACAGACGGTCCGAAAAACTCATTCCTTATAGCAATGACATCAAGCTTAAATCTGGGAAGCTTATACATTATCTTCCGGCAAGCTTCCTCAAGTATAGGCATGGCATATTCTCCGGTGAGTATGGTTCCCCTTGCCGGCATGGCTGCATTGTTTTCTATTCTATCCAGAGAGCTTGCAATCTCATGATTGAACATGGCTATTATTCCTACACCATTCTCGATTTGAGAGAATTCTTCATAATTCTCATAGGCTTGAGTTTTCCTTCCTGCTATTATGTAGAATTCATCGGAAAGAAAAACAAATCTGGTACCTATCTTATCCATGTACTGCTCTTGGAGAGCTTCTACTTGATCTATTACCTCCCGGGCTGTATGTTCATTATATTCCTTTAGCGGAAAAAGCCCATCTCTATATCGTGTTAAGCCCACAGGCACAACAGCAACGCAGTTTAATTCCGGATAAAATTCATATAAGTCTGCTATGGTTTTCTTCAATTGGCAGCCATCGTTTATTTCCGGGCATAGGACCACCTGGCCCTTCATCTCTATATGGCCTTCTTTTAGCCTTCTCATATATTCTAAAAGCTTATCTGCATTTTTATTATTCAGCATCCTCTTTCTGAGTTCCATATCTGTTGTATGAACCGAAATATTTATGGGGCTTATTCTGAACCTAATTATCTTTTCAATATCCTTATCCTTTATATTAGTCAAGCTCAGGAAGTTGCCCTGTAAAAAAGACAATCTTGTATCATCATCCTTGAAATATAAAGTTTTTCTCATGCCCTTTGGAAGCTGGTCAATAAAACAAAAAATGCACTTATTGTGACAGGATTTAGGCTCATCTATAATTCCCCCAAACAGCAAGCCCAAATCTTCATCATATTCCTTTTCTATCTCAAGCTCCCATATCTCCCCGTCAGGCTTTTCTATCTCCAAAACCAGAACTTCATCGCTTATGAGATATTTATACTCTAAAATATCTCCCACTGCTTCGCCGTTTATGCTCAATAGCTTATCGCCCTTTTCTATTTCAAGCTCATCTGCAATACTTCCTTCTAAAACCTCTTGGATGGTTACTTTGCAGTATGACATAAATTTATCCTCCTGCCTTTCCATACTATTTATATATTATAACCATTGGCAGGATTAAGCACAACATAATTTTAGCCAATAAAAAAACAGGCTTGTGCTATATAACAAACCTGTCTTTATGGGTTTCTTATTCATTTAAATCAATATGCTCGCCTGTGACCCCGTATATGGTCCACTCGCATATGTTTGTGACATGATCTGCAATTCGCTCTATATACTGGCTTATAAATAAGAAATAGGTGCTTTGATTTATTTTCTTCGGATCTTCCATCATAAGCAGGAGCAGTTCTCTGAATATCTGGGCATGTAGCCCATCCACCTCATCATCTCTTTTTGATACCTCTTTGGCCTTTTCTATATCCTGCTTAACATAGGCATCTATGCTGTCCTTTACCATGCCTGTAACTATATAAGCCATCCTGGGTATATCGATGAGTTCCTTTATATATTTTTCCTTTGACAGCCGTTTTGTTATTTTGGCTATATCTACCGCATGATCCGCGATTCTTTCTAAATCAGTTATTATCTTTAGCGCAGTGGCTATTATTCTTAAATCTTTTGCAATGGGTTGCTGCAATGCGATCAGCTTCAAGCATTTGTCTTCAATTGCTATCTCCATTTTATCTACGATATCATCTGACTCAATAACTTTTTCTGCCAAATCCGTGTCCTGCCTTTTTAAGGCATTGATGGAATTTGATAGTGCGTCTTCAACTATACTGCTCATCCTTATAAGGTCCAGCTTAAGTTCCTGCAATTCATTATCAAAATAATTCCTTGTCATCATCATACCCTCCTATTCAATTTTAGCCGAATCTTCCTGTTATATAGTCCTCTGTTCTCTTATCTATGGGTTTGTAAAATATATTCTCTGTTTTATCATATTCAATAATTTCTCCATTTAGAAAAAAAGCTGTGTAATCCGATATCCTTCCTGCCTGCTGCATATTATGGGTGACTATAATGACCGTATATTGCTTTTTCAAATCTTCCATCAAGTCTTCTATTTTCATGGTTGATGCCGGATCCAAAGCCGAAGTGGGTTCGTCCATAAGCAAAACCTCCGGCTCTACAGCCATTGTCCTTGCTATGCACAGCCTCTGCTGCTGTCCGCCGGATAGGCCGATGGCATTATTCTTCAGCCTGTCCTTTACTTCATCCCATAGAGCAGCTTCCTTCAAGCTTTTCTCCACTATATCATCCAGAACAGCCTTGCTTTTAACTCCGTGTATTCTTGGGCCATAGGCTACATTTTCATATATGGAAATTGGAAATGGATTAGGCTTTTGAAACACCATGCCAACCTTCTTTCTGAGCAGGATAACATCATACTTATCCACATTTGTTCCGGCTATCTCTATTTTCCCATTCCTCCTCACATTTGGGATAAGATCATTCATCCTGTTGAGGCATCTAAGAAAAGTCGATTTACCGCAGCCTGAAGGACCGATCAAAGCCGTAACGGCTTTTTCATAAATATCTATGTTTATATCCTTCAAAGCTTGATGATCTCCATAATATAAATTGGTGTCTTCTACCTTTATTTTTATAGTCGACATAAAATCTTATCTCCTTTTAGCTATGAAAATATTTTTTATCAATCTGTTCGCAACAAAATTTATTATAAACACCAGAATTATCAGCACTACCGCTGTTGCATAAGTGTTTTCCCTGGATAAACCCTCAGAAGCCAAAGTATACAGGTGAACCGACAAGGTCCTCCCTGGCCTAAAAATAGAATGCGGAATACCCAATGAACTCCCTGCCGTATATATTACAGCAGCGCTTTCGCCTATAACCCTTCCCACGCCCAGTATCAAGCCTGTCAATATGCCCGGCATAGCCGTTGGAATTATTATTTTTCTTATTGTTTGAAGCTTTGTAGCCCCTAATGCCAGGCTTCCTTCTCTATAGGATTTAGGCACTGCCTTTATTGCTTCTTCCGAAGTCCTTACTATTGTGGGCAGTATCATCAAGGTAAGCGTCAAGGCGCCTGATAATATCGAATATTTCAGATTCAGATAAACTACAAAGAATGAATAGCCAAATAAACCATATATAATCGACGGAATTCCTGCCAAAGATTCGGTTCCGAATCTGATGATCTTCAGCATAATCCCTTCCTTGGCATATTCGGTCAAATACACAGAAGCACCAACACCCAGGGGAGCAGCAAAAACTGTAGATAAAGCAACAATGTAAAAGGTAGAAACAATTACTGAAAATATGCCCCCGGCCTTGCCCATTTTTCTAGGCTCCTCAAGCAAGAAGCCCAAGCTGAGATGGGAAATTCCATTTATTATTATATTAGCTAAAATAAGCACCAGAATGATTATCGTCATCACAGAAAATCCCCACAGCAGTGCAAAAGCAATTTTTTCTTTATTTCTGGAACTATTTATATTATTCATCGCATCCAAATTATTCACCCACCTTCTTAGGTATGAGATTGGCCATAAGGTTTAAAATCATAATAAATACAAATAGAACTATGCCTGTTGCAAATAATGCCTTCTGATGCTCTCCGTTGGCATAACCCATTTCTATCCCGATATTTCCCGTCAAAGTCCTTGCGGTTGATAAAATGCTCTCAGGGATAAATGTGCTGTTGCCTGTTATCATGATCACCGCCATGGTCTCTCCTATGGCTCTGCCCATACCCAATATCACTGCGGATAGTATGCCTGATCGCGCTGACGGAAGTATCACTCTTATAATGGCCTGCCAATGTGATGACCCCAGGGCCAGAGAGCCTTCCTTGTATTCCTCGGGCACTGCTTCTATGGAGTCCTTGGATATATTGATTATTGTAGGCAGAATCATTATGGCCAGGATTATGCTCCCCGCTAAAATGCTGAAGCCCTGATTATTAAAGACTTTCCTTATCATAGGCACTATAACGGTCATCCCGTACAGGCCATATATGACAGAAGGTATTCCCGCCAGAAGTTCAATACCTGGTTTTATGATTTCTGAAAGCTTGGGTGATGCGATTTCAGCCAGATAAACAGCGCAGCCTATTCCAATGGGCACTCCAATGATCAAAGCACCTAATGTAACATAGATGGAGCCAAGTATCATTGGGAAAATACCATATACTCCTCTTGTGGGCGCCCATACCTTGCCCCAAAGGAAGTTCATAATTCCGGTTTTATTGATAACAGGCCAGCCCTCTGCAAAAATAAATGCGGCTATAAGAGCTACTCCCAATACTGCTATACCGGCACAGATAAGGAGTAGTTTTTCTATAATTCTCTCACTAGTTCTCATCAGGCTCTTTCCCTTCTTTAAAAATATGAGTTGCTCTCTTGATAAACAATCATGACTAAGACTCCTGCCCAGAATTAAGCAGGAGTCTTAGCTATGCTAAGTTTCTTGATAATATATCAACTATTTAACAGCTTTCAAATAATTATTTTCAGCGACAATTTCCTGCCCTTCCGCACTCAATATGAAGTCAAGGAAAGCTTTTGCAAGTCCTGTCGGCTCATCCTTGGTAAGCATCAAGAAAGGTCTTGATATTTTATAAGTTCCTGTGGCTATGTTTTCCTCACTGCATTCAGCTCCGTCAATGTTTATAAGCTTTATATCAGTTTTGTCTTTAGCGCTTCCGAAGGAAGCAAAGCCTATTGCATTGGCATCACCTGCTACAGTGATCATAACAGCACCTGTAGAACCTTGGGTTATTGCTGAGGCTAAAGTTTTATCTACTTTCTTGTCCCCTTCAGTCACTTCCAACTTTACCAGTTCTATAAATGCTCCTCTGGTTCCTGAGCCTTCTTCTCTGGTCACAACTGTGATTTTAGCGTCTTTTCCTCCGACTTCCTTCCAGTTTGTTATTTGTCCTGTATATATTTTCCTCAACTGCTCAACGGTCAAATCCTTTACACCATTTTCAGGGTGTACTATAACCGCGATGCCGTCAATGGCAATTTTAAATTCTTTCAAGGATTTTTCTTCAGGCTTTAAATCTCTGGATGACATTCCGATATCAACCACGCCATCCTCAGCCGATTTGATCCCTACACCTGAGCCGCCGCCTTGTATATCGATAGTTGCATTGGGGTTTTTAGATTTAAATGCATTTGAAAGTTCTTCAGCTAAAGGTTGAACTGAGGTAGAACCGTTGATTACGATGCTTTGTTTTTCCGGTTCCTTAGGCTGTTCCGGAGTTGGTTCATTTTGAGCAGGTTGTCCGGAGCATCCGGCCAATATTACTCCAGTCACAAGTACTAAGCTTAGGATTCCTTTAATGTTTATTTTTTTCAATTTTATTCCTCCTCTTCTTTATTACAATTAGATGATAATAGAGCTATGTTAAACCACTATAAAGGTATTGTTAAATCCATGTTAAATATATAAAAAAGCCTTGATGTTCGTCATCAAGACTCTTTTCTAACCAGCGGAAATTTTATTTTAAATTTAGTGCCTTTTCCAGGCTGGCTCTCTACTGAAATCTCTGCGCCAAAACTGATGGCAATATGTTTTACGATTGAAAGTCCTAATCCCGTGCCTCCGTATATTGCCTTTGATCTGGCTTTATCTACCCTGTAGAAGCGTTCAAAAATCCTTGGTATGCTTCCCTCGGGAATCCCTATTCCAAAATCCTGTATTGAGATGACTTTTCGCTCATCTTCAACCAGCGCTTCAATCATCACTTTGCTGTTTTCACCGGAATATTTTATTGCATTATCGATAAGATTTATTATCATCTGCTTAAATTTATCTCTGGGCCCAAATAAAAAGCCTATATCTTCTTCTATATTTTTCTCAATTTTTATATTCTTTTTTTCTGCTTGAGACTTAAAGATCATAATAACCTCATCTATTGATGTCTCTATACTAAATTTCTCTTGAGCGGTTTTTTCTTTTTTGTTTTCCAGTTCGGAAAGCACAAGTATATCGGTAATTAAATTGGTAAGCCTCTCTGCTTCATAATCAATAATATTTAAGAACTTAAGAGCTGTGTTTTCATCCTTTACAGCGCCTTCTTTAAGGGTTTCTATAAAACCCTTTATAGAAGTCAGCGGGGTCTTCAGCTCATGGGATACATTTGCAACAAATTCACTCTTTATTCTTTCCAGCTTTCTTATCTGAGTCACATCCTGCAAGGTTATTATTATGCCGATGGTATTCGTCCCTTCATGCCCCATGATAGGGTTAGTATACAGCTTTATATTTCTTTCCTGGGGATAGCTTAACATCACTTCAGTTTCTTCAAATTTCTTATTTTCAATTGAATTTTTTAGATACTGGTTGATCTGATGATTTCGCAATGCATAGATGAGATACTGGCCTTTCAGATCCTCGTCCTCAATATTCAGCAATTTTTTTGCATATTTATTTATAAAGAGTATCCTTTGGTTATTATCTATGGCTATTATTCCATTTATTACGCTGCCAAGTATGGCTTCCATTTCCTCATTTCTTCTGTTCAATCCATTAATATAGTATTGAAGCTGCTCTGCCATATTGTTTATTGAGCCTGCCAGCTTTGCTATCTCGTCTTTTCCTTCAACTGCCAGCTTCAAATCAAATTTCCCCTTAGATATTTCCTCAGACATTTGTGTGATCTGGGATAAAGGCTTGGTTATTCTCTTTGAAGTATTGTATCCGATGATCAAAGCTATTGCCAATCCAAACCCAAAAGCTATCAGCAGATTTGACAAGTACCTCTTTTTGATCGCTTCAATATCCTTTAACGGCATTGACAATCTGACAATATAGCTATTCTCTATACCACTTTTCACCGGTAAAGCATAATATAAGTAATTAGCCTTTATGGTAGAGCTATATCTTTTTTCAAGAGCGCTTAGCCCATTTATTGCTTTTTTGACTTCAGAACGTTCTCTATGATTTTCCATCTTAGACGGATCCTCATATGTATCTGCCAATACAGTACCCTCTGTATCAATCAATGTGATCCTTATTTCATCAGAAGTCTTTATTTTTTTTATATAATCATTAATATTATCATAGCCGTGTTCATTCAATCTTTGGGCAATGATCTCGGCAGTCAGATAGGCATTGGATATAAGTTTGTCTTCGACACCTTTATTGTATGTAGATTCAATGGTGGTATATGATAGTAAGCCGCTGATGACAATACCGATCAAGAGCACATAATACAGATTGAGAAAGATCTTTTTTTGCATCATAGATCACCCGGCTCATCAAATTTATATCCTACGCCTCTTATAGTCTTTATCATTCCTTCCCCTTCATCTCCCCAAAGCTTCCGCCTCAAATGCCTTATATGGACATCTACCGTTCTCGTCTCTCCGCCATATTCATAACCCCATACAGCATCAAGCAGATAATCTCTTGTCATCACCCTTCCGGGGTTTTCCGCCAATATCTTCAGCAATTCAAATTCCTTTAATGTAAGGGTTACCTTTTTACCATTATTTTTTACCTCGTATTTTTCTTCGTCAATTTCCAGCTCTCCAAATCTGATCTTGCTTTTCTCCGTTTTTCCCTCCGAAGAATCCTTGCTTTCATTAAGTCTTCTCATAATGGCTCTTATACGGGCAATAATTTCTTTGATGCTGAAGGGCTTAGTTATATAATCGTCAGCTCCCAGCTCTAAGCCTAAAATTTTATCCAATTCCTCGCTTTTAGCAGTGACCATAAGTATTGGTATCTTCTTTACTTTTTCATTAGCCCTTATCATCTTGCAAACTTCCAAACCGTCAGCACCAGGTATCATTACATCAAGTAAAATGACATCCGGCATATTATCCAGCACCTTTTGAAAGCCCTCGTTGCCATCCCCCGCAACAATAACCTCATACCCGCTGTTTTCAAGATTATATCTCAGCAGCTCCTGTATATTGTAATCGTCTTCAATAATCAATACCTTCATGCTGATAAATTCACTCCTTTAATAATTAAGCTCCATAATGGCTGAGAGACTCCCGCTCTGTCCGTTATCTCTCCTGTAAGAGTAGAATAAATTGCTATTGCATTTAGTGCACATCTTGCTTTCGGTGATGAACTCCTTCTTCACACCTGTCTTTATGAGCATCTGCATATTTGCACTCCACAAGTCAGCTAAATATTTGCCATTTTTCTTGGGAAAAACAATGCTGTCATAGTCTTCAAAGCTTTGCTTAAATATTTCTGCAGTATCTTCGCCTATTTCAAAGCAATCTTTTCCGATAGAAGGCCCAATAGCTGCAAGGCAATTCTCCGGCTTCGTTCCATAATAAGCTTTCATTTTTTCCAGGGTCCTCTCCGCAATGTGGAGAGTTGTACCCCTCCAGCCCGAATGAACCAGTCCTATCGCTTTATTGACAGGGTCAAGAAGAAATATTGGTACGCAATCTGCATAAAAGGTCATAAGAGGAATATTGGGCAGATTTGTTATTAGAGCATCATAGCCATTGACAGTGTTATTTCGTATAGAATCTTCATTTACAACCCTCACATTATCGCCGTGTGTTTGCTTTGTCATAACAAGCTTCTTAGAGTCTATGCCAATAGCACTGCATATAATGTCCAGGTTTTTATTAGTTATTTCTGCAGGCTCATCCTTATATGGAGATGTGTTCAGGGATGCATACAGGCCTTCACTTGCTCCGCCCTGTCTCGTAGTAAAACAATGCCTTACTATCCCTGTATCTGTAAAGGCAGGGATAGTAAGGTATATTAATGTTCCAATCTTGTTAACTTTAAAAGCCATATTATATTATTCACTCCAACATGCAAATATTATCGTTCAATAATATATTAGCCTTTTTCGTCATCAATAATCAACAAGTTTCTTTCAAATCATCCGAAAATCTTAATGTTTCTTCCAGGCTTTTTATTCTTTCCTCCAACTCCTTAATCCTTGCCTCTACCGGATCCGGCAAATCTGTATGGTTCAGATCTATTCTTAGCAGTTCATTATCCTTTTTGGTAGTATGAGCAGGGACTCCAACCGCTGTTGTATTTGGGGGAACACATCTTAGAACCACAGCTCCGGCACCTATTTTGGCATTTTTGCCTACGGTTATTGGCCCTAATATTTTTGCTCCTGAGCCGATAGTAACATTATTGTGGATTGTAGGATGTCTTTTCCCTTTATCTTTGCCGGTTCCGCCAAGTGTCACTCCTTGGTATAGAGTGACATCATCTCCGATTTCGGTTGTCTCCCCGATTACTATGCCCATTCCATGGTCAATAAAAAGTCTTTTGCCGATGACTGCCCCGGGATGAATCTCTACGCCTGTAAAAAATCGCCCTATTTGTGATATGAGCCTTGCTGTCAAAAAGGCGCCTTTCTTATAGAAAAAATGACTGATCCTATAAAAAATTATTGCGTGCAGCCCCGGATAGCATAACAGGGCTTCCAATTTGCTTTTTACGGCAGGATCTCTCTCCATTACAGCCGAAATGTCTTCATTAAAATTTTTAAACATTATACCTCTCCTCTAATATTTATTGTAGGGGATCATTTGAAGCCCATGCACTGATGGTACAGGCTTTTAAGTCAATGGTATATTAAAAAAACAAATCTTTCTGCACATCAGAAAAGCCTCTTAATAGGAATATATTCCTACTAAGAGGCAGTTTTATTCTGCGGTTCCACTCTTAAAATACTTCATAGGTACCATCATACCCAAGCACTTATAACGGATGCATCCGTAACAGCCTAATAAATTTCGGCCTAAAGCTCCTGGAGGCACTTTCGGCAAATGCTTTTAAGATTGCTCGCAGCCTTGACAATCTCTCTCTTTAAAAGCAACTAAATACCTACACTTTCCAATCATAGCTTTTAAATATTTAATTCCGAGTGTTATAGTATGATTTAATTATAAGTGCCTTATATTTTTTTGTCAATATAGAATTTAAAGATTCATCAAAACAATTTTTCCCTCTGTCAGGCTTTCTTTTATATCAATTATTCTTTGGTTCGATGAGCCTCTAAAACATAGTGATAAGTCCTTCTTTTCTTCAATATATGGTCCGTCAACCAATACGTCAACATTTCCCAGCAGTTCTTTCCAGAAAGGCTTTTCTTCCTTATGTGAGATGATATAGTCATATTCATAGCCTGAATATGCCCATACATCCTTACCCATGGCCTTTGTTTTCTCTGCTATAAATGCAAAAGCTTCTGCCTGTTCAAAGCATTCTCCCCCGGAACAGGTTATCCCGTCAATATAAGCATTGCTTTGTATATCTTTGACAAGCTCATCAACTTCATAAATACTTCCACCATCAAAGGAGTGAGTTATTGGATTATGGCAGCCTTTGCATTTATGGGGGCAGCCCTGGGCAAAGATAACATACCGTATGCCTTTTCCGTCAACTATACTTTCCTTCTCCAGGCCCGCTACCTTAATAAACATGCGATCATCTCCAATGCGTTCTTCTGTCTAAGAGCTCGGATTTTTTGGCATCATTAAATCTGTCAATGGTAGACAGGTAACCTGTTATTCGCCTAATCCTTCTAATTTCAATACTGCCGCAGCTTGGGCAATCCTTTTCAATAATTCCTGAATATCCGCAGTTTTTGCACTCGTCTATAGGGAAATTAATTCCTGCATATCCCATATCGCAGTCAGCCATGTGATTAAGTATTTTTTCAAAGGCTTCTCTATTGCCATTTGGTGATGATTGAAGCTCTATGTATGAAATATGCCCTGCATTGCACAACTTGTGAAAAGGAGCCTCCCGGCGTATTTTTTCAAAAATACTTATATCGTAACCGACAGGGATATGATATGAATTTGTATAATATTTTTTATCGGTTATACCGGGAATTTCACCGAACTCCTCTCTATCCTTATTGGTGAATCTTCCGCTTAAACCTTCGGCAGGTGTCGCATAGCATACAAAATTCAGGTCATATTTATCCGAATAATAATCTGTTCTTTCTTTTATCCTTTCAATAATTCTATATCCTAAATCCATTGCTTCGTCCGATTCTCCATGATGCTTTCCCGTCAAAGCGATCAAAGCCTCCGCCAAGCCTAAAAAGCCTATAGCCAGACTTCCATTTTTTATTGCATCCCTGATGGAATCCTCATCCTTCAAATTCTCAGAACCCATATAAAGCTTTTGCCCCATAAGAAACGGAAGATCCTTGACTTTTAACGCCGCAATAGTATTGAATCTATGAAGGAGTTGTTCCTTGCAAAGCTCCATAAGCTTGTCCAACTGATTAAAAAAGCTATCAACTTCTTTATTTTTAATAGCCAGCCTAGGCAGGTTTATAGTAACCGGTGTAATATTTCCTCTGCCGGAAGAGATTTCCTCGCCGTGCCTATTACTTATAACTCTTGTGCGGCAGCCCATATAGGCTACTTCATCTCCATATTTTCTATTGAAAGACGAATCCATGAAGCTGAATGTAGGGTTCATCCTTTTTGAAGCTACCGCCATGGCTCTCTGGAACATATCATAATTTGGGTCACCTGGCTGAAAATTGATTCCTCTTTTTAAGCGGAAAACGAGATTCGGAAATATGGGGCTTTCTCCTTTGCCAAGGCCTTTGTCAAAAGCAGTTAAGATAGCTCCGATCACCATTCTCCCTTCAGGTGTAATATCAGTTCCGAGGTTGATGCTGCTGAAAGGCACCTGCGCACCTGCTCTGCTATGCATGGTGTTCAGATTGTAAACCAAGCCCTCCATCGCTTGATATACCTCTTCTTCACTTGTTTGAGGACATAGCTTTCTGATTATCTCACCCATGGTCTTGTCAAAATGGGGAAAGCTCTGGCCTCCGAACATATCATTCTGATTGCTTTGCAGTATAATCGCAGCTTGTGCTGCAGCAGTTGATATTCTTTTAGGAGGTCTTATATAGCCATATCCCGTATTGAAGCCTTCTAAAAGAAGCTTTGTTAAATCTATCTGGAGGCAATTTAAGGTTTTGCCATAATAATCAAGATCATGAATATGTATCTCACAATTTATGTGAGCTCTGCTCATTTCCTCGGGAATTACATTGTTCAAATAATATTGCTTGCTGGCAGCAGAGGCTATTTGAAGCATCTTAGCGGATGGTGAATTGCCTACATTTGCATTTTCCCTGCTGGTTTCAACTAAAATATCTTTTACTATATCCATCAATTCACTTTTTGCTTCTCTCATCCTGGTTCTCTTTGATCTATGCAATATATATGCCTTTGCAGTCTTTGCATGTCCATTTTCTATAAGAACTTTTTCTACGGCATCCTGAATCGTTTCAACATCAGGAACTTCATCAGTGTTATATTTTATCAAATAGGATATAACCTTCTCTGTTATGCTCTCAGCAGTTTCATAATCCTCCCCGCCTACTGCTCTGGCGGCTTTAAATATAGCACTCGCAATCTTCTCTTTTGTGAAATCTGTTATTCTTCCATCTCTCTTTTTTATTTTTTTAAGCAAAATCCCAACCTACCCTTCGTTCATTAGTTTATTGAGCTCCTCTAAAAATGTATTGATATCTTTGAATTGTTTATACACCGAAGCAAAACGAACATAGGCAACATCATCCAGCTTTCTCAATCTGACCATGACCATCTCTCCTATCTTCTTGCTGTTAATTTCCTTCTCCATCATATTGTACAGCTCTTTTTCAATGTTATCTGCCATATCTTCAATATCTTTAACAGAAACCGGTCTCTTTTCACAAGCCTTCAAGATTCCATTTACAATTTTGTTTCTCTGATAGAGTTCGCGGCGATCATCTCTTTTTACAATTACCAAAGGCATCTCTTCAACCTTTTCATAGGTTGTAAATCTTTTTGAACAGCTTTCACATTCTCTTCTTCGCCTTATTACTGTATATTCATCTGCAGGCCTTGAATCAACAACCTTGCTTTCATTGCAACCGCAATAGGGACATTTCACAGAAATTCCTCCTCACGCATTTTATTCATAATAAGCTAAAAATGCTGTAAAAAAAAGATGAAAAAGCGCTTATTATCGTAGTACTTAAAGCTCATTTAAACAATATATAGTATATAGAATATTATACTATACATTATATGGCTATTAACTGCGATTTTAGCTTAATTTGGTGAAATTATCCCATCCTTCTTTTTTTTACTTGTTCTTACGCTGTTATGCATATTCTGCTACGGATTTTTATCTATCAATATCACATCCAGCCCTATTTTCTTAATTTCCGTCCATGGTATTAAAATATCATTGTCCTTTGATAATACGCGAAATAATTTGCCTTCCGACGGTATTATTATTGCTTCTATGATACCCGTTTCCATGTTTATTTCCACATCTGATACAAAGCCCAGCCTTTTACCGTCTGATATGTTTATAATCTCCTTTTGCCTTAGTTCCGACGCCTTAAACATCGTAATCCCCCATTTCTAATACATGTCTTATATAAATATATAAGACATGTATTAGAAATAGAACCCGTAACTATATTAATGAGATCATAAAAAAGCTGCCATTTGGCAGCCTTCTCAGATATATTTTCTCATATGGCTTAGGGCAGTTTTTTCTAAGCGGGATACTTGAGCTTGAGAAATCCCTATTTCTTCTGCTACTTCCATCTGGGTCCTGCCTTGAAAGAATCTTAAATTCAATATCAGCTTCTCCCTGTCGTTCAACCGTCTCATGGCTTCACTTAGAGCTATGCTTTGCACCCAATTGTCATCTTTATTCTTATCATCGGCTACTTGATCCATAACATAAATGGCATCACCATTATCATGATATATGGGTTCAAATAACGATAAAGGGTCTTGTATAGCATCTAATGCAAATACAACCTCCTCTACCGGCAAGTTAAGCTCCTTAGCTATCTCCGATACTGTAGGTTCCTTTGAATGCTTATTGATCAACTTATCTCTTACCTGCAGAGCTTTATAGGCTATATCTCTCAAAGATCTGCTCACTCTTATAGAATTATTATCCCTCAAATATCTTCTGATCTCGCCTATTATCATCGGAACTGCATAAGTAGAAAATCTGACATTTTGTTCTAAATCAAAATTATCTATAGCCTTGATTAAGCCAATACAACCAACCTGAAACAGATCATCCACATACTCTCCACGGTTATTGAATCTTTGTATCACGCTTAAAACTAACCGCAGGTTGCATTTTATAAATTCTTCTCTGGATTCCATGTCACCTTGACGTATTTTCTTTAGAAGTTCCATCATTTTAGCATTTGACAGAACCGGAAGCTTTGAAGTATTCACACCACATATTTCAACCTTATTAATCATAATTCAGGCACACCCTTTATTTATAGTTGACATTTAAATTATTACCATAGCTATCATTTTTATTCACATAAATGCCTTCATTGATCACCAAAAAAAAATCCAGATTTCCATCTGGATTGCGAAAGCTTTATATCATTTTATTGATCTCTTTTTTCAGCCTCTTTATTATTCTTTTTTCCAGTCTGGAAATATAGGATTGAGAAATTCCCAGCATATCTGCCACTTCTTTTTGAGTTTTCTCTACGCCATCATTTAAGCCAAACCTTAATTCCATTATCCTTTTTTCTCTTTCATTTAATTTCCTCAAAGCCAAATCCAATAATTCCTTATCCGTCTCGTCTTCCAGATATCTGTATATCAAATCATTATCAGTGCCTAATATATCCGAAAGCAGCAACTCATTTCCATCCCAATCAATATTCAAGGGTTCATCAAATGAAATTTCTGATTTAACTTTACTATTTCGTCGCAGATACATTAATATTTCATTTTCGATGCAGCGCGATGCATATGTTGCCAGTTTGATTTTTTTATCCGGGTCGAAGGTGTTTACCGCTTTGATCAGTCCTATGGTTCCGATTGAAACTAGATCCTCCACACCGACGCCTGTATTCTCAAATTTTCTTGCTATGTAAACTACCAGACGCAAATTTCTTTCTATCAGCACTGCTCTGGCATTGCTTCCTGCTTCGTTAAGCCTTGATATCCAAATTATTTCATCATCAATATCCAGCGGAGGAGGCAGCGCTTCATTACCTCCTATGTAGTGGATCCAGCCTTCATCAGTGGGCTTAATATGCTGCTTTATTCTTATAATCAATAGTATAAGTTGAAGGGCTAATAATCTAAATATTTTATGCACTGTTTTTCCCCCCATTATAATAGCTTAATATGTCTGGATGCAGTAAAGCGTTATATTCACCATCTTTGGATAATTTTTTATTATATATTGCAATAATAATATCCTTGATATTTTTTTTTGTGTTTTTATCTTCAATGTTAATAGCATCCGGCTTAAATCCGATCAGCATACCATTCTCATTGCCTAAGGATTTAAATGGTATAAATCTGAATTTTGTCATCCATTCAGATTTTGATAAGACCGATGCTATTACATTTAAATTATTATCTTTGTTTTCTTCAAAAATCCTTTGAATTTCTGCCGGTAAAAGCTCTTTTACAATTTCGTATTCTGCTATCAATACGGGTAAATTTGTTATAGGGTCAGTAAGTGAATTGCCGGTGTCCACTAATGCTACTAAATAAATTCTCTTGTTTTCTTGAAGTACGGAAACATCCATTAATATTTTTTCACGCCGGATCTTCGAGACTATATAACCCCAGGAAAATTTTATTATTATATATGCCGATAAAATAGAAGCAAAGAGAAGCTTAACCGGAAAGCTCTCCATATAAAATATACCCTGGTATGAAAACTTAATTCCATTGATGAAATAAAAAACACCAAAGGCTGCTCCGCCAAATATCAGCGAGACAATATAAAATACTGCTACTGCTCTTCCGAATTCTTTTAAGTTATATGGATTGAAAGCCAAAGCGATTATAAATAATGAGAATATAAGCTTTAAAAACCAGGTGTAAAGATATTCATAGCCGGGGAAATAGTAGAAAACAGAATAAACAGACCCTATTATAGAAGCCAAAAAAATATTCAACTTCTTATACCGGCTCCTGGTTAGCTTAGCTGTGCTAAACAGTATTATGCAGTTCATCACTAAGTTTTCCACAAATATTACATCGCCATATACATATTGGATCATATTCCCACAAACCTTTATTAACAGTATTCTTAATTTAGGTGGAGTTCATATCAGCAGTATATATTATTTGGCCGCTATAATAATTATAGAAATATGTGAGAAAAATATTTGTCATTTTTGGTAGTCGAAATAAAAAAGTACATTTTATAAATCTACATAAAAATACCTTTTGAGCTAAGAGCACCGTTAATATTTAAATATCTGCTTATACCCTTTAAGATGCCATCAGAAATAAGCTCTTTAAATTTGTCCTGTTCAATTTGTAATCTCTCATGGGGATTTGAAGAAAAGCCAATCAAAGAAACTATAGAGATCTCGTTAGCCTTTAAAAGTGTGGTTATTTCATTGTTGGTTTTAGAATCACATCCGATTATTCCTCTATTGTAAAGATTTGTAGCCTTGATCAACTCTCTTTGAACCTTTTTAGCGAGTAAATCTCCTGTCTTACTTGCCGTATTGTAATATGTTTCAACACCTTTTTGATTTGCGTTCTCAGACCAGTTTGAATCTATGGAAATCAATATTTGAGCTCGGGATTCACGGATTTTACTTATCCTTTCCTCGAGGCTTATTTTATTCATATCCTCTGGCCTGATCTCAGCTTGAATGCCTATAGCCTCAAGTTTTTTTAATACTTTTTCTCCTATCGGGTAACTGCTGAAGATTTCATCCCCCATTCCATGGCCCCAATCAATATATACTTTTTGCATAAAATACCACCACTCAAAAATTATGTATAATATATGTATATTTTTATATGACTTATTTATGCTCACAATTTATCAATTAATAGCATAAAAAAAACTGGAGCTCATCCAGTTTTCTTATTTATACCTGTTTCTTAAAAAAGGCGGTATATCAATATCATCATTTTTATAATTAGATTTCTGCGGATCGGTTTTTTTATTAACTTCAATCTCTTCTTCAACGGCTGAAAAATTTCTTGGCTCAACTTCATCAAAACCGGTTGCAATAACAGTTATTCTTATTTCATCTTTCAAATTTTCATCTATTACTGCCCCAAAAATAATATTTGCATCCGGGTCTGCGGATTGGAAGACCAGCTCCGCAGCTTCGTTCACTTCAAAAATACCTAAGTCCGCACCTCCTGTTATATTTAAGAGCACACTCTTCGCACCCTCAATAGAGGTTTCAAGAAGAGGACTATGTATAGCCTGTTTAACAGCCTCGGCACTTCTGTTTTCACCGTTGGACTTGCCTATGCCCATATGGGCGAGTCCCTTGTCAGCCATTATCGTCTTTACGTCTGCGAAGTCAAGATTAACAAGCCCCGGAACGGCTATCAGATCCGATATCCCCTGCACGCCCTGTCTCAGCACATCATCTGCAATCCTGAAAGCGTCCATTATTGATGCCTTTTTATCAACAATTTGCAGCAATCTATCATTAGGTATCGTAACCAGCGTATCTACATGCTCTTTTAACTCCAGCAGCCCTTTTTCAGCTTGCAGTTTTCTCACTTTGCCTTCAAATCCAAAGGGTTTAGTTACAACCCCCACAGTCAGTATACCTAGCTCCTTAGAAACTTTTGCCACAATAGGGGCAGCCCCTGTCCCTGTACCTCCGCCCATGCCTGCTGTAACGAAAATCATATCCGCGCCATCTAAGGCCGCCTTTATTTCCTCATAATTTTCTTCTGCAGCCTTTTTTCCTATCTCTGGATTGGCACCAGCGCCTAAGCCTTTTGTCAGCTTCTCCCCAATCTGAATTTTGTTCTGCGCTTGGGCCATACATAGTGCTTGCTTATCTGTATTAACAGAAAAAAATTCTATACCCTTAAGCCCTGCAGCAATCATTCTATTAACAGCATTATTCCCGGCGCCACCTACGCCTACAACCTTTATACGAGCAACCGAATTAGCTTCAACATCAAACTCGAGCACATTACGACCTCCCTATTACATCCGTTATTCATAAAAATAATACCTATTGATCTCAAATCGCTTCAATAGAAGCCTTTCTTACATTTTTTTGTTGGTTTTCCTTATATATTGTTCAACGCAAATATCCAATTTCCTTTATTTTTATAAAATTTTTATTTGCTATTTTTTTTCATTTTAGCCAATATATATCTTCTTATTATGGCAAAATTTTGGAACAGCCTGACACCAAAGGCGAATATTGCCGCATAATATATGGGAACCCCCAGTTGATCTCCAATATAAGCCAATATAGCGGCTAAAATAGCATTGGCAAAAAAACCCGAAATAAATATTTCAATATCAAAGGTATTTTCCAAACTGGATCTTATACCTCCAAACACTGAGTCCAAAGCTGCCAGTATTGCTATGGACATATAGGTTGAATATTGTATAGGTATCGTGACCGGAGACAGCAAGCCAAGCAAAACTCCTAATAATAAACCTAATAATGGAACTATCATTTCTTTTCACCTTCTTTTATGCTTTTCTGATATTTCAACTTTAAGCCAGACTTATATCCATCCATTACAATCTTTTCTGCTTTTTCCACTCCAACTTGGATTCCGGTATACTCCATAAAATCAACATAGCTGTCTGGAGCCAGAACTGAAGCTTCAAGAGCTTTTGGATCTCCAATCGCTTTTATTATAAAGGGAGTAGCATGCCTGTTGCCATCTATCATAATTATCGGTCCTCCACATTCAATATCTGAGGTTCCCAATACTCTCTCACCATTGATTGAAATAGCTTCAGCACCTGCAGCTCTAAGTTCATTCACCACTTCTAATACATCGATGTCGTGAATAATATATAATGATGGATCATCCGTATCCCCAAGGTTTTCACTGCTGTCGTTCAAAGTAATGATAATGCCGGGCCCTTCTACCTTTTCCAATCCGGCATAATTTCTCATTTTGCTCCATTCGTCCAACATGGAGTCATATATGCTGCCGCTTTCATTTAAACTGGCCTCATATTCCCCCAGCTTCATCCCCAGCTCATTAACGGACTTCTTAAGGTTATTTATTTCAATCTCCACATTGCTGACATCTTTTTCCATTGCAAGCAGCTTGGGAATGGTAATTATTCCTTGTGAAGGTATATTTGATTTAAGCTGGATGGTTAGAAAAAAGCCTAAAATAACTGCTGCCGCAAGCAAATAGTAATTGGATAGTCCTCTTTTCATATTAACGGGTTTCTCCTTCTTTTACTACTTTGGAAAACTTTTTCTCGATTACGCCATCATATTTTTTTACAATAATTGATTGCTCCTGAGTTATAGATATTGCTATCCCCTTGCCCTCGATCCTCTGAATAATACCATCCCTCATTCTCAAAGCAGCTTCTAAAGTCTTAGGATCGCCTATGGCTTTAAATGTAAAAGGAGGCGCAAATTTGACAGTATTTATATTAATATGGAGTCCTGCTTGTCTGATCTCCGTAGTGGATATCACTCTCTGCCCATTTATTGATATAGCTTCAGCACCTGCTGCATTAAGCTCATTGACAAGCTCCAGCAAATCCGTATAATCAATAATATTATAATTATAATGCTCGGTGAACTTTAAGTCATCTACGAGCATAGTAATGCCGGGTCCTTCTACATCCACAAGACCCGCAATTATCCTGGCTTTATTCAGCTCCTCGCTCAAAAACTTAGCAGCACTATTCCCTTCTGCTTCAGCATTTTCATAATCTCTTAATTTTTTTTCTAATTCATTTTTTAAGGCCGCCAAATTATCCTTCTCTGTTGTGACTCTTTTTAATTGTGATGCTAATTCCCTGGCCCTATATTCAGTTACAGGGCCCACATTGTTTTTCACAGTCTTGAATTGTACAGCAACCATTATTCCTAATACCAAGCAGACAACTCCTATAGCTAGCTGCATTTTTATGTTTTTCATCGATAAACCTCCTGGCTAATCTCTCTTAAAAATTGGATTTCCCTCATGCCTCATATCAACTATTCCTATTTCGTTATCCTCAGTAAGATCCTCTACAATGGTCTTAGCCACGCTTATTTTATAATCCAGCTTATTATTTCCCAAAAGAACACGTATATTATTTCTTGTTATAATTACAATATTAGATGCATCTGACATGTCTATTGTTGCAATTATTTCAGTCATTCCTACATTTTTTAAATATTTCAAAATATTCATCATTGTATCCATTTGATCCTGATTCTCGATTTTCAGTTTTTCTCCTATCTTGAAATCACCAAATGTAATGCCTGAAACTTTAGGGAGGTTTAAATCCGTCTCCAAACCCACTACTTCTATTATTGTGCTCTCTTCGTCAATATTAATAAATGAACCTAGGTAAGGTATAAGGGCTACCCCTTCCCTTTCAATGATATCCAAAGCTATGCTGGAAGGCAATACTCTCTTTATCCTCACTGCTTTAATTTTGGGATTTTCAAACATCCCTCTGATGATTTTTTTTCTGTTTAATTTAAATATGTTTTGATTGTACTGTATATTAGATATTCTGATTATATCATCTTTTTGCAAAGTCTTATTCCCTGTAACATAAATATTTTTTATATTAAATAAATCTGATACCAATAAAAACGAAATAAGTGCAGCTATTATCAGAACCAAAACAAAAAATTTAAACCAAGATTTCATGCTTTCACCCCTAAGGCTTGTACTACATATAAATTTCTTGCAGCTAGGCTGCAATCAATTTTCATCTTTCGTAATATCTGCACCAAGACTTCTAAGCTTCATATCCAAGCTGTCATATCCTCTATCTATATGAATATCTACATTATCAACAATTGTAGTTCCTTCAGCCGCAAGTCCTGCCAAAACCAATGCAGCTCCCCCGCGCAAATCACGGGAGACTACATGGGCTCCCATGAGGTCATTAACTCCTTTGACTATGGCAGCTCTGCCTTCGATTTTTATATCAGCACCCATTTTTATAAGTTCCTCTGCATGCTTATATCTATTTTCAAATATTGTTTCAATAAAAATACTGGTACCTTTTGCCGTGCACATAAGTGCCATCATCTGTGCCTGCATATCTGTCGGGAATCCCGGATAGGGCATAGTTTTCACAAATTCCACAGCATTGGGTCTTTTGCTGCAGCTTATACCTATAGACTGATCATATCGGTATATCTTGCAGCCGCTTTCGCCAAGCTTCGATATTATGGGTTTTATGTGTTCAGGTATAATGTCCCTTATAACAACTTTGCCACCGGTAATAGCTGCTGCAACCATATAGGTTCCCGCTACTATTCTGTCAGGTATGACAGTATGCTCCACGTTTTGGAATTCTCTAACACCTTGTATTCTTATGGTGCTGCTTCCTCCTCCTGTAATTTTTGCACCCATCTTGTTCAAAAATTCCTGCAGGTCGGCTATTTCAGGTTCACGTGCAGCATTTTGTATTATTGTTACCCCTTCTGCCGAAACGGCAGCCAGCATAATATTCTCCGTTGCACCTACACTAGGGTAATCCAGATGGATTTCATTCCCATATAACCTATCACACTCACATAAGATATATCCATGGGATTCCACTATTTTTGCGCCTAGCAATTTCAATCCTGCAAGATGCAGATCGATAGGTCTCAAGCCGATTTCGCATCCGCCCGGGAAACTAATTTTTACCCTTTTAAATCTCCCCAGCATAGCACCCATAAGTATTATTGAAGATCGCATCTCTCTTACAGGCTTTTCAGGAATATTAATATTCAAGTCGCCTGAAGAGTTTACTATCATCGTGCTCCCCTCGAAAGAACAGCTGCATCCAATTGTATTTAAAACATTAAACAAGGTATTAACATCCTTCAGATAAGGAACATTATGAATTATTGATTCTCCGCCATTTATTATAGATGCTGCTAAAATCGGCAGCACAGCATTCTTTGAGCCTTCAATCTTTACTTCTCCCTCAAGCCTATTGCCACCGTTTATGATATATTTGCCCACTGCTCCGACACCTCCAGGAAGTGCTTATAGTAATCACACTAACATATTATGCAATTCTTCCTAAGGTGTTACCAAGGCAATTTAAACTCTTACTAATACATTATATCATATTATCTTTCCGTTGTTTTAGCCCTGATGAAGTCTAGTTCAACAAAGTTTCAATAGCTTCAACAATATCAGAAGCTGCATTCGGCTTACCTAATCGCTTACTATTCAACGCCATATCCTTCATTTTATCTGGATTTGAAAAAAGCTTTTTTACCTGTGAAAAAAGCAGGTCTTCATTTAAGCCACTTTCAAGTATAACATTAGCTGCCCCATATTTCTCTAGGGCTCGAGCATTATATTCCTGATGGTTATCTGTTGCATAAGGGTACGGAATCAATATTGACGGCTTGCCAAGAGCCGTAATCTCTGATATAAGGCCTGCACCGCACCTGCTTATTATCAAATCGGCTGCTGCCAATGCATACGGAGCATTATGAATATACGGCATAACCTTTAGGTATGATGTATTGTAAGGAATGCCCTTTTTCTTATACAATGAAATAACACTCTCATATTGGCTTTCCCCGGTCATATGCAGCAGCTGAAACTCTCTATTTTTTTCACAATCTGCTGCAATAAGCATGATGCTCTCATTTATTTTTTTAGCTCCTCTACTGCCTCCAATTATCAATAGGAGAGGCTTTTTTTCATCAAAGCCGAAGGCCGCCATACCATCATCTTTGCCTATCGTGGTTATCTCACCTCTAAGCGGATTTCCTGTAACTGAAATTTTATACTTGCTATGAAAATAATCAGATGCTTCCGGAAATGTTAATGCTATCTTGTCTACAAATCTTGATAGAATTCTATTTGTAATCCCGGGAAAGGCATTCTGCTCATGTATTAAAGTGGGAATACCAGATAGAGCAGCAGTCATAAGCATGGTGCCGCATACATATCCGCCCGTGCCTATTACAATATCGGGTTTAAAGCTTTTAATTATCCTGCGGCATTCTATAAGGCTCAATAGATTTTCCTTTACTGCAATAACATTTTCAAATGTCATCTTTCTCATAAATCCTCTCACTTTTATCTTCCTGAAAGGGAATCCTTCTCTCGGAATTATTGAACTTTCCATCCCTTTTTCAGTTCCGATAAAAAGTATATCGGCTTTTTCATATTTTTCTAATATCCCTCTTGCGATAGCTACAGCAGGGTAGATATGTCCGCCTGTCCCGCCGCCTGCCAGAATCACCTTCATTTGCTTCAACTCCCCTCAGTTTTGACACTTCTCGATATGTTCAACAAAATTCCTATATTTGACATAACAAATAATAAGGAAGAGCCGCCAGAGCTTATTAGAGGGAGAGTTACTCCGGTTGTAGGCATAGATACCGTCACAACAGCGATATTTATAGCCACTTGAATGCCGATCATACATGTTATGCCTGTGGCCAATAAGCACCCAAACATATCAGGAGCGTGAAGAGCAATCCTTATTCCTCTCCAGATCAAAAACAAAAATAAGAACAAAACTGTAGCTGCTCCAATAAATCCTAATTCTTCACCTATAATAGAAAAAATAAAATCATTTTGTGCTTCAGGTATATAGAAGAACTTTTGTCTGCTATTGCCGAGCCCTAGTCCAAATAAACCACCCGACCCAAGGGCTAAAAGGGATTGTATAGCCTGATAGCCTGTATTTAAAGGGTCAGCCCAAGGATCTCTAAAGGATAGCCATCTGTTTAACCTATAACTTTCCTTTGTTACCAGATAGATAACTGCCGGAAGAATAGGAACAGCCCATACCAGCAGATGGCCAATCTTAGCTCCAGCGGCAAACAGCATAACAAAAGTTATGATCAATATGCTTCCGGCCATACTAAGATTGGGCTGAATTATGATCAAAGCAAAATATACTATCATTAAAAGTATGTAAGGAACTACGCCTTGAACAAATTGTCTCACCTTGTCCTTTTTATTGCTCAAGCTTTTTGCCATAAAAATTATCAAGGCTGTTTTTGCAAATTCTGATGGCTGCATGGTCCATGGGCCTATTTTTATCCATCTGACAGCACCTTTAGCTCCATAGCCGAGTCCGGGAATGAATATGGCTATCAATAAAACTAGGCTGACCAATACGAAAAGCAATGCATATCTTCCCAGTATTTTATAATCAAGCTTGCTCAACACAAGCATGGCTATTATGCTTATAATAGCATATAACCCCTGGCTTTTCAGATACAAATAGCTGTCATTGTATTTCAGATAAGAAGATGCAGCACTTGCACTAAATACCATAGTGATCCCAATGGCTAATAATACAAAAACCGTCACCATCAAAGTAAAATCAATATTACCTTTACTTTTTGCAGGCATTGACCAGCCCCCCTTATAATCCCCTTACTATACTCTTAAATAATCTCCCTCTTTGTTCGTAGCTTTTAAACATATCCCAGCTTGCACATGCAGGAGACAATAATACACAATCGCCTGACGATGCAAGCTCTTTGCTCTTTATCACCGCTTCTTCCAGATCAGACACTTGATATATGTTATAAAAGCCTGCCTGGCGTGCTGCTGCATCAATTTTAGCTGCAGTCTCTCCAAATAACACCAGAGCTTTTACTTTTCCATCAAAATAGGATACGAATTCATCAAAATCTGTTCCTTTATCCATACCTCCTGCAATAAGCACCGTAGGTCTAGTCATCGTGATCAATGCTTGAATAGAAGAATCAGGATTAGTGCCTTTTGAATCATTATAGTATATAACTCCGTCAATTTCACATACATACTCTATTCTATGCTCTACACCCCTGAAATCTTGCAATATCTTTTTGATTATATTTTCATCCACGTCCATGCAGTATGCTATCAATGCAGCCGCTAATGCATTTTCCAAATTATGCTTTCCGGGTATAAATATATCCTTTATATCTATAACCCTCACTTTTTTGCCATTCAAGGATAAGGTCAAATATTCATCCTCTACATAAGCTCCCTCAGGAAGAATTTCTTTTCTGCTGAAGAATAATACTTTGCTTTTTGCTAAGCCCGATAACTTTCTGGTTTCAGGGTTATCCCAATTTAATATTGTATAATCCTCTTTGCTTTGGTTTGAAAAAATTTTTGATTTTGCGCTTATATAGTTTTCAAGGGTTTTATGCCTGTTCAAGTGGTCAGGTGTGATATTTAAAATTGCACTCACTGCAGGCTTGAAATCAATTGTTGTTTCCAACTGAAAACTGCTGGCCTCCAAAACAAATACATCTTCCGGTGATGCATTTTTTACTTCTGCAATCATCGGGCTTCCTATGTTGCCGGTAACAAAAGTTTTTCTTCCGCTGGCCTCCATTATCTCTCCCAATAAAGCAGTTGTAGTAGTTTTGCCATTGGTACCCGTTATGGCAATTATGGGGGTCTTTGTCATTCTATATCCAAGCTCTATTTCACTTATAACCTCTTTGCCTAGTTTTCTGGCTTCTTCTACAAGAGGTATATCTGTAGGCACTCCGGGGCTTATAACTATAAAATCACAGGTATAAGCCAGGTCAAGAGGATGATTCCCTGTAATTATTTCAATTGACAGCCCTTCAAGCTCACGTATAGATTCATCAAGCTCTGATAACGGCTTATAATCATTTATAATAACGTCATATCCCATATTATGAAGCTCGATTGCAGTAGGTATTCCGGTTATAGCAGCACCTAACACCAAGACATTTTTGTTTTCCATTTCGTAACTACCAACCTTTCCATATCAATTAAAAGCCAGAATTCCAATGAGGCATAGAATAATTGCAGTAATAATAAACACAGAAACAACCTTAGTTTCAGCCCAACCCGACAATTCAAAATGATGATGCAGAGGTGCCATTTTAAATACTCGTTTTCCTGTCCTCTTAAAATGTACGACCTGAATGATATCGGATAGGGCTTCCGCTACGTATATAGCTCCTACAATAGCCAGAAAAAGCGGCAGCTTCATAATAACCGCTAAGGAGGCAACAGCACCGCCTAGAGCCAAGGAGCCTGTATCACCCATAAAAACTTGGGCCGGATGAGAATTAAATCTTAAGAATCCTAATATGGCACCTATAAAAGAACCACAAAAAACTAAAATTCCAAGATTTCTTACAGCCAGTGAAATTACTGCAAAAAATCCCAAAACCACTATAGTGATCCCACCGGCAAGGCCATCAAGTCCGTCTGTCAAATTCACGCTATTTACTGTACCTAATATAATAAATACTATGAAAGGTATATAAAACATTCCCAAATCAAAGAATTTTCCGGTGAAAGGCACCAATATCTCTGTTCCCGTCTGATTAGTGCCACCAGCTATATAGCTTAAAAACAGCGCGGCTGCAAATTGGGCTAAAATCTTTTGCCAAGCTTTTAAGCCCAGCGACCGCTTTTTAACGATCTTTATATAATCATCGGCAAATCCTATTGCCCCATAGAGCAAGGTTGTGACCAAAACCAGGAGCATATCCTTATCCTTCGAAAAGGCCATGGAAACAATCACTGCAGGAATAATGAAAATTAAACCGCCGATAGTTGGTATCCCTGCTTTTTTTAAATGGCTTTGAGGGCCATCATCCCTTATATTCTGGCCAAACTTCATTTTCTTTAAGATTGGTATCAATATCGGCCCGGCAATCAATGCAAGAACAAAAGAAGATATTATGCATATAATAAACATTTTATATTCGCTGGCAAAAAATTTATTCATCCTTTGTGAAACCCCTCTCTCTAAGAGAATCTGCTATCTCTTCCAATTTCATTATTCTTGAACCTTTTATCAAAACAGTATCATAGGGCATAAGTATTTTTCTCAAATTGGAAATTGCATCATTATTGCTGCTGAAGCAATAAATATTTTCTTCCTTCATATCGTTATCCAGTGCCCCCTGCCGGATATCCTTGACCTTTTCACCTATGGTAATCAATATATCAACCTTTGATTGGACTGCTTTCTCCCCCACTTTGCGGTGCCCTATTTCTGAGTATTCCCCAAGTTCCATCATATCAGCCAATATCAAAACCCTTCTCCCTCTACAGGACATGTTCCTCAAGACCTCAATAGCCGCTGAAACTGAATCGGGGTTTGCATTATACGAATCATTTATCACTCTGATCCCATTTTTTGATGAGAAAATCTCCATCCTCATCTTGCCCGGGATAAACCTCGCCAGCCCTTTTTTGATCTTTTCTATCTCCATTTTCATTGTCAAGCCCACTGCAATAGAGCATAAAGCATTATAAACATTATGAACCCCTATTAAAGGTACGAAAAACGGCTCAGCATTGCCGTTTATGTTTAGTGTAAACTCCATGCCCTCATCACCTCGTTGTTTTACATCCTTTGCAGATAGGTCATTTTCGTTATTAATGCCGTATTTTATGATTTTGCAAGGCAAATCATGAATTGATGCAAGCATATCATCATCGCCATTTATTATAGCTGTATTGTTTACAGTAAAGTATGTAAATATCTCTTTTTTAGCCTTTAATATATTTTCTCTGGAGCCCAAAAACTCAATATGAGCCGTACCCACATTTGTTATTATGCCAACATCAGGCTTCACAATAGAAGCCAGGCTTTCTATTTCCCCGGGCTTATTCATTCCCATTTCAAAAACACAGATAGTGTGATGCTTTTCCATGCGAAATACAGTCATGGGCAGCCCTATTGTATTATTTAAATTTCCTTCATTTTTTAATACTTGAAAGCTTTCTCCCAAAACAGATGCTATCATTTCTTTAGTTGTGGTTTTTCCGGAGCTCCCGGTAACCGCCACTGCCGGTATATTAAACTTTGATCTGTAATACGAAGCAAGCCTCATCAAAGCAGCTTGAGTATCTTCAACCAATATATAGGGAAAGTTTGCCGCATTTAAATAATTGTGAGATATTGCTGCACAGGCGCCTGCATCCATAGCCTTATAAATAAAATCATGGCCGTCGAAATTTGGTCCTTTGATAGGTATAAACAACTCACCGGATTTTACTTTCCTGCTATCGGTATTTATCCCGTTCACCATAAAGCTTTCTTTACAGTTCATTAGCTTACCGTTCAAAGCCTCTGCAATTTCGGCAATGTTCATCGGTTCCACTATATACCCTCCTTGAGAAGTTCTTTTACAATCTCTCTTTCATCAAAGTCAATGACTTTATCCTTCAAAACCTGATAAGCCTCATGACCCTTGCCCGCTAATAATATAATATCTGAAGCCTCTGCCATCATCATCGCATGCCTTATTGCATCTTTTCTGTTCTCTATACATATATAATCACAATTCGTAGTCTTCATGCCTTCTTCTATTTGATCGATGATCATATTTGGGTCTTCGCTTCTTGGGTTATCTGAAGTAATTATAGCATAATCGGATAGCCTTCCGGCAATTTCGCCCATTATTGGCCTTTTTGTCTTGTCTCTATCTCCGCCGCAGCCAAATACAGTAATTATTCTGCCTTTTGCATAATGCCTTATGGATTTTAATATGTTTTCCAGTCCATCCGGTGCATGAGCATAGTCTATGATGATCTTGTAAGGCTTATCTAAAGGAAGCACTTCTGATCTTCCCGGCACAAAACCCGCCGCTTCAATCCCCCGGCATATAAATTCTTTGCCGATTCCTTCAACATAAGCAACACTCGCTGCTGCCAGTGAATTGTATACGCTGAATTTCCCCGGAATGCTGCTTCTTATAATTGCCTCATATTCAGGTGTCATCAAAGTGAATCTGATACCCTCATCATTTATCTCTATATCCTTGGCCATAATATTAGCTTCTCTATCTATACCGAATGTGAGCAAAGGTGTATCCTGCTCTTTAATTCTGCTGCAGATTATTCTTCCGTGCTCGTCATCGATATTTATGATATTTGCCTTAGTGGTCTTATAAAATAGTTTTTCTTTTGCTCTCCTATAATTTTCAAAATTTCCATGAAAGTCCAAATGATCCTGGGTCAGGTTTGTAAATATGCCTATTTGAAATCTGCATTGATCCACCCGTCCAAACTCAAGGGAATGGGACGAAACCTCCATGATGCCATATTCTGCTCCGTTAGAAAGCATATCCCTAAAAATCCTTTGCAAATCCACGGATTCCGGTGTTGTTCTGGAAGATTCCACCTTTTTGCTGCCTACATCAACAGAAATAGTTCCTATTAAGCCAGCTTCTTTTTCTGCATGCTGCATTATTGATCTTATAAAATACGTTGTAGTTGTTTTTCCGTTAGTCCCAGTTACCCCAATAAGCTTCAGTTCATCGGTAGGGTGCTCATAAAAATTTGCCCCTATTATAGGCATAGCCGCTCTTGAATTCTCTACTTGTATCACAGCAACATCAGCTCGTTCTACGGCTTTATCCACTATAACGGCAACAGCTCCATTTTCTACCGCTTTATCGATGAAGTCATGACCATCTGAAAAACTGCCTCTTATGCATATGAAAAGAAAGTTCTTCGATACTTTTCTTGAGTCATATGCGATGCCTTCTATCTCAGCATCCAAATTCCCGGAATATCTTATAATCTTCGTGTTTTCTAAAAGCTTGATCAGCTTCAATGCTCTCACCTCATAACTATTGTTTTCACATAATGGAATATATATGTAATTATTATACATCATTTCTGCTTTTACCTTTTTATTATGCTTTACCATCTGGAAAAAGGCAACTGGAATTAAAGAATCTCTTTAACTCCGTTGCCTTGTATCTAGTTATTACAATACTTATTCTTTTATTCTTTTGGTTTTGCATATATTATTACTACAGACCCTTCATCAACCTTTGCATTAGCCCTTGGGGTCTGATCCAAGATCAGGGAATCTTCCGTAGGCTCTCCCTGCTCCTCTTCCAATCTATATTGCAGCTTATTTTCACTTAAGAGCTTTCTAGCATCTTTCAATTTCATATTTCTTATTTCCGGCACTATAACTTTTCCTTTCATCAGCTGCTTTGCCTCTTCCTCTGTATATTGAGGCTTAACATCCATATACCTCAAAGTGTCGGAAATAATACTTTTTACCACTGGAGTGGCAATGACGCCGCCATAATAGCTTCCGCCGCCAGGCTCATCGATTACCACCAACACGGTAATTTTGGGATCATTGGCAGGTGCAAATCCAATAAAGGATGCAACATATTTTCCCGGCACATATCTGCCATCCTCAGCTTTTTGTGCTGTACCGGTCTTACCCCCTACCTTGTACCCTGGAATATAAGCTCCTCTGCCTGAACCTTCCGAAACAACCGACTCAAGAATTTTTCTCATTGTCGCAGATGTCTCTTTAGAAATAACTTGGCGCACCTCACGGGGCTGAAAGTCATGAATCGTATTGCCGTCTTTATCTACAAGTTTTTTTGCAATCCTGGGCTCCATAAGATATCCATCATTTATCACTGCGGATACAGCGGTGATCAGCTGTATAGGCGTAACGGTAATACCCTGACCAAAAGAGTTATTAGCCAGCTCTACGGGACCCACAGAATTTATATTCCTTACAATACCGGAAGCTTCCCCCAGTAGTTTTATGTTGGTAGGCGACCCAAATCCAAAACCCTGTATATATTTGTAGAACTTTTCTTTGCCCAAGCGCTGGGCGACTTCAATGAAAACCGGGTTGCATGAATTTTGAACACCTTGTATAAATGTCTCACTCCCATGAGGATTATAACTCCTCCAGCATTTTAATCTTCTTCCTGCCACCAGCACAGAACCGGAACAATAGAATCTGTCCTCAGGCCTTACCACACCTTCTTCTAATCCGGCAGCTGAGGTTATTGTCTTAAAGGTGGAGCCAGGCTCATAAGTATCTGAAATCGCCGGATTCCTCCAGACTTTAAATAAGGCATTATACTGCTCTGTGGAACTCATAGAATCCCATTTATCCTTTAATTCATCGGGAATCTTTCTGGGGTCGTTATTATCATAATCCGGCTTCACTGCCATAGCAAGGACATCTCCGGTTTTAGGGTCCATTACTATTGCAGTTACCCTTTTCGCATTAGTCTCAATAAGAGCACTTTCAACCGCTTTTTCAGCGAAATGCTGTATGACTTCATCTATGGTTAAAATAAGGTTTAAGCCATCCTCAGGCTCGTAATATTTTCTATCGCTTCCCGGAAGTTCCCTTCCTTGTGCATCAGTCATCTTAATATCCCTGCCGGGGAAGCCGTTGAGATATTTTTCAAAAGTTGCTTCTACACCATCTTGACCTTGATTATCATAATTTGTAAATCCTAGTATATAGGATGCAAAATTGCTTTGAGGATAGAACCGTTTGCTATCATCAACAAAAATTAGGCCCTTGATATTTTTCTCTCTCAAAATCTTTACCGTATCAGAGTCTACCTTTTTCTTGATTATTTGTGTATCTTTCTTTGCAGAAACCTTCTCCAACAGATCCTCTTTATTCATTTGAAGAACTTCAGAAAGAGTCTGCGCCACGATTTCCTTGTCCTTTACCTCTACAGGCCTGACATAAATTTCATAAGCCGGTGCACTTGTTGCAAGCTCCTTACCGTTTCTGTCATAAATAATTCCTCTTTTTGAAGGTACCGGCACATCCCTTGTCCACTGCTCCATAGCTTTCTGCTGATATTCTGCTCCATCTACCACTTGAATTTGAAACAGCCTTACGATCAGCAGTAAAAATAATATAGTAAACCCGCCTAATAAAAATAGAACTCTTCCTTTAACCTTTTTTGCCACTCCTGCCAAGCTAATACCCCCTTAGGGAAACTTAATCTAATAAACTAATAAAACTATTGATAAGAAGTTTTGCTTTTGTTATATATTTGTTTTCTTCTACATCTTCCTTTGAAAAATAGGATTTTTCATAGCTATTGTTTTTTACGACCGGCTTCGCTGCGGCCACATAAACTATTTGGTCAGGATCGGGGTATTGCATATTCAACTCTTCTACAGCTATCTTTTCCAGCGTCTGCAGGTTAATGGTGTGCATCAAGCTTACCTTAAGAGCTTCATTTTGCTTCAATGTTTCCTTATACTCCTTCTCAAGCTTGCTGTTATTAAAATTTATTTCAGCTATATAAGCATAGCGAGATATCATCAAAATACTCATGGAAAATACCATGATAATGGGAAGAATACGTGCTCTTGGCTTTGCTTTCTTTACCTTTTTAGCTATCGGTTTCTTCTCTTCATCAAAAAGGGGTGCATCATTTATATAATTTTCTCTGCTGTAATCATATGCTCTATTATCTGCTACTAACAATTTTATTCCCCCTTACTTTTATTTAGAACCCAGTCTTTCAGCCACTCTCAATTTAGCACTTCTAGATCTGGAATTTTCGTCCAATTCCTTAACGCCGGCAACTATAGGCTTTCTTGTTATAGCCTTTATTAAGGGAACCTGTCCACAAATACATTGCGGCATTCTAGGCGGACAAGTGCACGGCTTCTCCAATTTATTGAACATGGTTTTAACTATTCTGTCCTCCAGAGAATGGAAGGTAATAATACACAGCCTTCCATCAGGTTTAAGCAAATCTACCCCATCGTTTATTGTTTTTTCGAGTATTCCAAGCTCATCATTCACCGCTATTCTTAGAGCCTGAAAAGTCCGCTTAGCAGGATGGGGGCCTTCTCTTCTGGCGGAAGCCGGTATAGCCTTCTTAATTATTTCTACAAGCTTAAGGGTGCTCGTAATCCTTGCTTTTGCTCTTTCATTACCGATAAATTCGGCGATTCTTTTAGCCCATCTTTCCTCTCCATAGTCTCTTATTATATTAAAAATATCTTGCTCAGGCCACTCGTTGACAATTATTTCTGCAGTTAAAGGATTTCTTCTGTCCATCCTCATATCCAATTCTGCATCTTTCATGTAACTAAAGCCTCTTTCTTCTTCATCCAATTGATGTGAAGAAACTCCAAGATCCAGAAGTATTCCATCCACTCCATTTATCCCTAACCCGTTTACGATGGCCTTCATATTCTTAAAGTTATCATTTATAAGCTTTATTCTCTTCCCATATTCCTTAAGATTCTCTCTCGCAGCATTTATTGCATTTATATCCTGATCTATTCCTATCAATAAGCCTTCTGAGCCTATCAGTTTTGCAATTTCCTTTGAATGGCCTGCACCACCTATGGTGCCATCTATGTATATGCCTGATTTTTTTATGTTCAAGCCATTAATACTCTCATCTAATAACACTGGAATATGCACAAAATCCAAAATATCACCTTCTTCTATTTTAAAATGGTGAACGGGGAATACAAAAAGTCACTGAAACCACACAAAAAATCACTAAATTTTTATAATATTAAAGTTGCATGAAATTATTAATTTTGATCCTAGTAAAATACCCAAATGATAGCAATCAATAGTTAAAAGCTGCTAATTAACAATCAATAAATAAAAAACCCTTTATGTTTTTTCATGAAAAATTCCGTGTCTTTCAGTGGTTTCCGTCTCTTAACTAAATCCCCAGCTGAGACATTTTTTCAGCCACATCTTCATAGCTAATATTTGCATCACTGTTAAATTTATTCCATTCTTCAAGGCTCCACAATTCCAATCTTGTAGATACGCCGATGATTACCGCATCCTTATCAATTTTCGCAAACTCCTTTAAGTTTGATGGTATCAATACCCTGCCTTGCTTATCTATCTCACATTCTGTGGCACCTGCGAAGAAAAATCTTACAAAAGCTCTGGCATCTTTGTTTGTCATAGGCAATGTCTTCAGTTTATTCTCGATATTTTTCCATTCATCTCCGGAATAAATGAATAAACAGTTGTCCAGCCCTTTAGTAATAACAAAGGTCGAACCTAATTCATCCCTAAATTTTGCAGGCATGATAAGCCTGTTTTTATTATCCAGAGTATGTCTGTACTCACCAATGAACATCCTCGCCACCACTTTGCTAAATTACTTCACTTTTCTCCACTTCGACCCACTTCATCCCACTATCAATATAATTCTCTATATTATTTAAAAATCCTTCCAAAAAATTTCAAAAAGCCATAAAAAATCAAAATGGTACGTTAGAACTATATTCCAACGTACCATTTTATTATTTTGCTTCTGGCTTCTAGCTGCTAGCCTCTGGTATCAGGGTATTCCTCTAGGGTTTGAGCATAGAACTAAGGATTCAGAACCCAGTAAATTCTGGGGGTTCCTTTGGGTTCATAGTGTAGAGCACGAATTTATATGGGAATTATTAATAATTTCCCCTCCGTGTTTTTTCGTGGAAAATTCCGTGTCTTTCAGTGGTTATCTTCTCCTCATAATAAAATATAATACTAACCCGAAAGCGATTATAGCAATGCTTATGAGCTGGGCAGTCCTCATTCCCATAAACATCAGGCTGTCAGTCCTCAGGCCTTCAATCCAGAACCTTCCCGCAGAATATATTATGGCATATAATAAGAAAATCTCTCCATTAAACTTTTTATTTCTTCTATATATGATCAAGAATATAAATAAACCCAAATCCCATATGGATTCATATAAAAAAGCAGGATGCACCTTTACACCATCTACCATAATGCCCCAGGGGAGATCTGTGGGGCCTCCGTATGCTTCTCCGTTGATAAAGTTCCCCCATCTGCCTATCGCCTGGCCAAGTGCTATAGAAGGTGCAACAATGTCGGCGGTTTTCCAGAAAGGCATATTCTTTGCCCTGGTAAAAAAGTAGCCTACCAAAACTGCTGCGATAAGGCCGCCGTGTACAGCAAGCCCGCCTTCTCTTGTATTGAGTATTTTAAGGATATCGCCTTTGTAATACTCCCATTGAAAGGCCACGTAATATAGCCTTGCGCCTATTAAAGCAGCAGGTATAACCCATAAGGACAGGTCAATAATATCATCAGGATTATACCCTTGCTTTTTTGCCTCGTAATAAGCAAGAAAAATTCCCAGCAGCATGCCCATGGAAATCAAAATGCCATACCACCTGATGGATATTCCGAAAATATCAAATGCAACAGGATTCATTAGAATTCCTCCAATACTCAATATATGTCTTTTATGCTATAAAATAAATCCGCAGCCTCTTTTAGCTAGTTTTATCAGCTTGAAAGGAGCCAATTCAGATGCTGTTCATCTATAAATTATAATTATAAATCCTCAAAAATGTCAAGCTTAAGAGAAGATAATACAAGAAACCGCAGCTTTCGCTGCGGTTTCTTAAGCTTCTTTGCTGATAATATCTTTTACCTTCATCAAACGAGTGATTGTACTTCTTTCACTCTCATCCAATTTCATTCTAATAAACCTTATAGTATCTTCCAGGTCAGGTATAGTCCTATATTCCAGGGCGTTCACTCTTCTTCTGGTCTTTTCAATCTCATCGGCCATCAACTGGCAAGCTTTTTCTACCTCAGCCAATTCCAATAGCTTAGACATTATCCCATAAAGCTTGGATATGGCATCGTCCAGTTCTGATGAAGTCTGAGCGAATCCATAAGGATAAATACTCCCCTCATCGCCTTCAAGCTTCCTGATAAAATTCATAACAGGCACATTTACACTCATTACATTTTTTTTCTTTATATCCACCGTAATATTTTCCTTTGGAAAGGCCACAGCCTCCTCCAGCATCTCAGGAGACATGACTGCACTAGCGAGCAAAAAGTCCCTAAAGGAATCTTGCAATTCCTCTTCGACCTTCATCCTAAGAGACTTATTCTTTTTAATCAACTCGATAAATCTCCTCATGAGCTCATCTTGTTTGTCCTTAAGGAGCTTATGACCTCTCTTTGCAGTTGATAACCTCTTCTTAAGCCCGGTCAGCTCCATTCGAGTAGGATTCACATTCAGCTTAGCCATCTACTCAGCCCCTTTGTCTTCTTGTGGCAGATACTTGTCAAGGAACTCATCTCTGATTCTCTTGAGCTCACTTCTTGGGATGATCTTCAATAACTCCCACCCAAGATCCAAGGTGTCGATAATGCTTCTATTGTTTTGATATCCTTGATTTACATATTCTTTATCAAATTCTTCAGCAAATTTAGCAAATGCTTTATCAGCATCCGAAAGCGCAGATTCTCCCAGTATGGTAGCCAGCTCTCTTGCTTCTCTGCCTGAAGTATAAGCAGCATACAATTGATTCATTGTGTCAGCATGGTCTTCCCTTGTTTTTTTCTTGCCAATTCCTTTATCCTTAAGTCTTGAAAGAGAAGGAACAACGTTTATGGGAGGCTGCAAGCCCCTCTTATATAATTCTCTTGATAGTATGATCTGTCCTTCGGTTATATATCCTGTTAAGTCAGGAATCGGATGGGTGATATCATCCTCAGGCATTGTCAGTATCGGTATCTGCGTTATAGAGCCTTTCCTTCCTCTGATCTTTCCTGCTCTCTCGTATATGGTTGAGAGGTCGGTATATAAGTATCCCGGATATCCACGCCTGCCGGGAACTTCTTTTCTGGCTGCTGATGTTTCTCTCAATGCTTCAGCATAGTTAGTCATATCTGTCAGTATGACAAGTACATGCATATCCTTCTCAAAAGCTAAATATTCAGCACAGGTAAGGGCCATACGCGGTGTTGCAATCCTTTCTATAGCAGGGTCATTGGCCAAATTTATAAATAATACGGCTCTGTCTATAGCGCCGGTTTTTGTAAAGTCATCAATAAAAAATTCAGCTTCTTCAAAGGTTATACCCATAGCAGCAAACACAACAGCGAATTTCTCACCAGAGCCCAAAACGTTTGCTTGTCTTGCAATCTGAGCAGCAACTTCATTGTGCGGCAATCCTGAGCCGGAGAAAATCGGGAGTTTTTGTCCTCTGACCAATGTATTCAATCCGTCTATACAAGAAATACCTGTTTGAATAAATTCATCCGGATAATCCCTTGCTACCGGATTCATGGGCACACCGTTTATATCAATCTTCTTTTCCGGAATTATCTTAGGTCCATTATCCTTGGGGCGGCCTAAACCGTCAAACACTCTGCCTATCATATCAGGAGAAACGCCTAATTCAAGAGGCTTTCCTAAGAATCTTACGCTGGTGCTCTTTAGATTTATTCCCGAAGAGCCCTCAAAAAGCTGGATCATAGCTTTGTCTTCGTTGACCTCAAGAACCCTTCCTCGTCTCTTCTCACCGGTTTGCAATTCTATCTCAACCAGTTCTTCATATTTAACCCCTTCTACCCCTTCAACTATCATCAGCGGTCCTACTACTTCTCTAACTGTTTTATATTCTTTAAGCATTGAGGATACCTCCCTTGCTTATGAGATTATCTACACTGGCAATCAATTCTGCATCAATGTCATCGATTTTATCTAAATCTTCCTCGGCTATATACTTAGCACGGGCTATTTTATTTCTTACTTCCATTTTTTCTATATCCTTTAGATAAACACCTTGCTCCAGGGCTCTCTTCCCCTGATCAAAAAAGTTCAATATCAGTTTAAGCATTTTATTTTGCTTTGCTAATGAGCAGAAGGTATCAACTTCGTGGAACGCATTCTGCTGTAGGAAGTCTTCCCTTATAGACTTCGTTGCTTCAAGCTTTAGCTGATCCTCTTCAGATAATGAATCTCTTCCTACCAGCCTTACTATCTCTAAGAGGCCCGTTTCATCCTGGAGCAGATTCATTGCCTTTGCTCTGTTAGCCGCGAATTCAGGGTCTATATTCTCATTCATCCATTCATCTATTTTTGTTTGATATAATGAATATGAATTTAACCAATTTATAGCCGGGAAATGTCTCTTGTAAGAAAGAGCATAATCCAAGCTCCAGAATACCTTAACAATTCTTAAGGTAGCCTGGGAAACCGGCTCGGAAATATCTCCTCCCGGAGGTGATACGGCGCCTATAACCGTTACGGCACCTTCCCTATTATCACTGCCATAACATACTACTTTTCCTGCCCTTTCATAGAATTCTGCAGCACGCGATGCAAGGTAAGCGGGATAGCCTTCATCTCCCGGCATTTCCTCAAGTCTTCCGGACATTTCTCTTAGTGCTTCTGCCCATCTGGAAGTGGAATCGGCCATTATAGCTACAGAATAGCCCATATCTCTGAAATATTCGGCTATGGTTATTCCCGTATATATGGATGCTTCTCTGGCAGCCACAGGCATATTGGAAGTGTTTGCAATAAGAACTGTCCTCTTCATAAGTGATTCCCCGGTAGTTGGGTCGATAATCTCAGGGAACTCCATAAGAACGTCCGTCATCTCATTGCCGCGCTCACCGCAGCCTACATATACAACGATTTCGGAATCTGCCCATTTTGCAAGCTGATGCTGCACAACGGTTTTACCGGAACCAAAGGGGCCCGGAATTGCAGCTGTTCCGCCTTTTGATACAGGGAAAAATGTATCTATTACCCTTTGACCCGTTAGCAGCGGTACTGTAGGATTTAGCTTCTTCTGGTATCCTCTGCCCTTTCTTACAGGCCATTTTTGCATCATCTGGAGTTTAATTTTCCCATCCAGAATACATACATCATCTACTACCGTAAAATCTCCTTCTTTAATATCCGTTACTTCACCGGATGTCCCATAGGGTACCATTATTTTATGAAGAACTATGGGAGTTTCTTGTACGGTTCCTATCACATCTCCCTGAACAACCTTATCTCCAACCTTAACAGCGGGTGTAAAATGCCACTTTTTTTCTCTGTCAAGACTTTTTACTTCAGTGCCCTTTGAAAGAAAATCTCCGGCAATTGCTCTTAATGGCTCAAGAGGCCTTTGTATGCCGTCAAACATTGCTTCCAATAGGCCAGGTCCTAATTCTACCGATAGAGGCTCTCCTGTTGTATATACAGGGTCTCCAGGGCCTATTCCGGTTGTTTCTTCATATACCTGGATAGAGGCTCTGTCACCTCTCATCTCTATTATTTCACCAATAAGCTTATTATTTGAAACATGGACTACATCATATACATTGGCTTCGTCCATCCCCTCAGCAATGACCAAGGGGCCAGATACCTTTATTATCTTTCCAACTTTCAAGATAAGCCCTCTCTTTCTCTATAAAATATTTGATCCTACGGCTTTTTCCACATTATTGTTTATCCGGCTCATACCTATGTTTAATGTCCCTTGATTGCTTGGTATGAGTATTACCGCAGGGATTATCTCTTTATTATATCGTTCTATGGTATCTGGAATTAAACTAGCTATCTGCTCAGTGACAAATATAATACCATAGTTATTTCGGGCAATGGTGTCGACAGTTCTCCTGGCTTCTTCATGGTCGTAAACAGGGAAAACATCTACCCCTAATGCTTTGAAGGCAAGAATTGAATCTTTGTCTCCAACAACAGCAACTTTAAACATATAAATCACGCACCCTTTCCCTCGTGGCATCCGGTGAAAGCTTGTTCAGCTTTGAAACCATAATAATTCTCAAAGTTTTTATCTCTGCTTCCTTTGCCACTATATAAGAAAAAATGGGCTCAGGTCCAAAACTCACATATTTTGAAGGCTGATTAATCTCCACGAGATAATTATCCATATACTTTTCAAGGTCTGATAAACGATCGGTTGCCTTATAAGCTTCCAAACCCTTTATCAGTTTAGAACTAATCCTGGAGTTTTTAAATCTATTGATCATATTTTCTATAGAATCATTTAAGGTAAAAAGTATAGCATCCTTATCAATATTTCCATTGGGAAGAAGCACATCTTCAAAGAATCCCATATCTTTTCCCTGCTTCTTAAGCCGAATAGAAGACTTAATATTTATAAAGTCGATCATGTCCCGGACATAGTTTATGAATAATTCAATCCCGGTATTTACAGCCATCTTATACAAATGCTCGAAATAGAATTTGTCGAAAATCAAATCTATTCTCTGCGGGTCCTTAGTAAGTTCAAAATCCTTTATAACAGCTTCTATGGCATCTTTGAACTCCGGCTGCATATCTCTTAGGTTTCCTTCTAAAAATCCATCTTTTATCTTTTGGAAATCTGCAGTTCCAATGGGTATATAAAGATCAGACAGATCTTTATTTAATTTTCTCTCCTTAACCAGTACCTTTAAATTATGGTAATCATATTTTAAAGCCATTAAATCCACTACGATTTGATTTTTAGAAATCTCCCTCATCAACTTATATACTCTTTTCAGTTCATGAGATAGAATATTTTCATAATCCTCACTTCTGCTTATTCCTGCAACTGCGTTCGAGTATTCAGTTTCATTAAGAATTTTGAAAACTTCTTCAATATCCTTAGCTTCTATCATCCTATCTATTCTTGCCTTTGATAGGAGCCTGGTTTCAAGGACTCTGGTTCTGGTTACACCTTGGATAAAATCCATTCTATCCATGAAATCACTCCTATTCCTTAAAAAGATCTTGTGCTATCTCAGATTCAAGTTCTTCTCTTAAATAATCTACCAGGGAATCAAAGGAAAAATTCATTGTCACATCCTTATCCTTCAACATAAACCCTGATTCCACCGTTTCATCGTCAGATATCATCGGAACTACTCCCATGGATTTCACTTTTGACTTCATCTTTTCAGGTACTATCAATGACTCTGTGCCTTTTAAGTCCAATACTTTTATATTATTTCTTAAAAATTTTACATAATCATCTTCATTTAAATTTTTAAGTTTCCCTTTAGATAGTGTAAAAACTTTATCCATAACTTCTTGTTTTGCCTTTAATTTCTCATCTCTAACTTTTAACTCCGCATTGGAAATTATTCTATCCTTCATCATGGCAGCTTCGGCTGCAGCTTTTTCTATCAATCTCTTCTTTTTTTCATTTGCTTCGTTAACCTTTGAGCTAACTATTTCCTCATTAATCTTAGCTGATTCTTCCATAATCCTGTCAGCTTCTTTTTTAGCATCATCAAGAATTTTATTAATAAGGTTATCTAAATTCGACATATCTTCACATCCTTAGCTTTTCTAAAAACCAACTGCATTAACAAGGATTAGCGATGTAACAAAGGACAGCAAAGCATAGGTCTCAACCATTACAGCATATATTATACCCTTTGTGGATTGTTCTTCATTCTTTGCAAGTATTGCAATACCTGCAGCTGCAGTTTTGCCCTGAGCTATAGCCGACAGCCAGCCTACGAAACCTACCGGAAGACATGCAGCAAGTATATACAAGCCTTCATTCAAAGGCATTCCGACGCTCAGCTTTCCTAATACCAAAAGACCGATAACAAATCCATAAAGGCCCTGTGTACCTGGCAATAATTGAAGAACCAGGGATTTACCAAACTTTTCAGGCTCTTCGATCATAAGCCCTGATGCTGCCTCACCAACTATGCCAACGCCCATGGCAGATCCAATTCCGGAAAGAAATACAGCTACTGCGGCACCAAGGCCTGCAAAAAATACTCCACCGTTTTGAACTATAAATTCTGAAAAATTCATTAACATTTCCTCCTAACTTATTTTAAGTTTATATATTTAGGTTCGCTTCTGAATAAATTAAATGGTTTGCCTCCGCCTTCGTAGAATTTTCCAAAAAATTCAACGAAGATAAGTCTTATCGAATGGACATATGCGCCCAATGCACTAAGGAATATATTGAAAAATTGGCCGCCGATAAATACGACAACACCTGCTATTATTCCAACTATTCCAGAATCGAAAAGCATTCCGGCTATCATATTTATGGCACCGCCAATAAATCCGCCGGACAGCCCCAGAGCCATAAGTCTGGAATAGGATACAAAATCTCCTACATAACTTGATATGCCATATAAGCTGTATAAACCACCAACAGCTTTGCCGGCAATACTTTTTGATTCTCTTCCCCCTGTAGCAACTATACCTGCCATTCCTGCTATCATAACAACCAACGATACATTCTTAATAATATCGGGCAATGCAACAAAGCTGGACACGAGGAATCCGATTCCGCCTGTCAGTGCCATATACCAAAAACCTACATCAAATAGTGCATCCAGGTATTTTTTTTCTTTTATATATAAATAAGCTTTTAATCCCAATCCGAAGTATAAATGGAATATACCAAATACAATGGATATGATCAATATATTAAAGTACTCAGTCGAAGGATTGATCAAAGCCGGCATAGGTATAATACCGCCTAAGAATGATCCATATATCAAGCCCCATACGATAGTCGGGTAGCTTAAATAGTGAAAAAATCTTATGAAATTCTTTTGACTCTCTGATAAATTGAAAAATTTAAGTGCAACTATTGTACCAATAAGCAGTGCCAGGCCATAACCAATATCGGCCAGCATCATTCCAAAGAAAATAAGATAGAACGGTGCTAAAAACGGAGTTGGATCTATCTCATTATACTTTGGTAAGGAATACATACTGGTTAAAGACTCAAAAGCTTGTGCAAATTTCGAATTCTCCAATAGTATTGGCACGTTCGGATCATCCTTATCCACTTCGTTAACTTGTAAATAGTAAACATTGTTGAGGGCTTTTTTTACAGTATCCGTAAATTCTTCAACCATTTTTGAAGGAATATAACCCATTATAACATTTACGCTTTCTGTCATTAAGAAATTTTCTGAGGATGCAATCCTTAATTTTTGATTCATCAGATAATCATATACTACTTCCAGCTTAGGCAGATCGCTCGATAATCCTGCAATCTCTTGCTCATAACCCTTTGCTTCATTCTCTATGGCATTTATTCGTTTATCCAATTCAGAAATTTCTTCCGCCGGTTTACCTTCTATATTCAGCTTACTTTTAGAAAAGCTGCTGTTTCTTAATATCTCCATAACCATTTCCGATTCCGACTTAGAGGATAAAACTAAAATATATAAATTGTCTTTATCTTCGCTTATGACTTCAAAGTATGTGTACTGAGTACCCAATAAGTCGTTTTGCAGCTTTTCTCTAAGTTTTTTAGGTATGGTCCCCATGTTTACTTCAACCTGTTCAAAAGAATTCAAGTTTTTAATGGATGTATTCAGCTTAACCCAAGGTCTTAATTCATCTATTGAGGTATTTATCTTAGATGTCTCTTGGCTCAAAGCTTCTTTCTTTGTATTCAGCTCTCTCAGCTGATTATACAAAGGGGTATAATCTATGCTTGAGCCTCTTTCTTCAAGTTCAATGAAATTAAAGCTTTCCTTGCCCTTTTGCATGGCTTTGATGCCGGTATCTTTAATATAATATTTAGATAATAAATCGATGGCATATTTTACTTTTGCAATCTCTTCATCTACCGCAACCATGCTTTCAGGTACTTTAACATTCTTCAAACCTTCATTCTTGAGAGTTTCATCCTCATCTAGGTTAGTAAAATGAACATATTCAAATTTTTGAAGCTCATGGAGAAGATTTTCCCTTTCTGAATCAAAGGCAAACAAGCTGAAGTTACTCATCTTAACTATTGCCATTTGCGTTCACAATCCTCTCGATAATAATGTTAACAGCTGAGTCTAAATCCTCGTCTTTTAGGTTATTTAACGCTTTAGCTGCTTCAATGCCTTTTTCAATGATAGGCTTTGCTATAGCCTCTCCTTCTTGTACAGCTAATTTCTTAATATCTTCTGCCTCGGCTTTTCCATCTGAAAGTATCCTCTTATGCTCCTGTTCAGCCGAAATTTCTGCCTCTTGTTTTGAATTCTTAGAAGCCAAAATCGCATCCTGCAATATTTTCTTTGCTTTCTCTTCTGCCTCTTTTACTGTCTCAATCGCATCTTTTGCCATCTAGTCACCCCCTAGATTTATAATTTTGGGTTCCCAATATACCCTATATGCTTTGCCGCAGATCAATAAAGCAATATCATGTCATATACAGCAATACCTTCACCACCTCTTTCAGATTCTACTCTGACGCTGCGGATTATTCATATTGTACAAAGTACATTGGAAATATACAGACGAATTAATACAAACATTGGTATTTATTCGTCACTAATGTATAAATTCCTGCAATATAATCTGTTCAAAAAAAGAAACAATTATTATATTATTTTAATATCTAAAATTATAACATTTATGCTTAAATAATGACAAGTCAACACTTGCAATTTTAAACGCATCTATTGCATCTAAATGCAAATTTTCTTTCTTAATTAGCGTTTTTCTTTGTTATAATAATCACAAATATCCTTGATGTTGCATATTTCACATTTTGGTTTTTTAGCATCGCATATTCTTCTTCCATGCCATATCAAAAGATGATGAGCCAATGACCAGATGTTCTTGGGCAAAGAGTCCATAAGCTGTCTTTCTGTTTCGTCTACATTCTTGCTGTCAGCCAGGCCTATTCTATTAGATATCCTGAATACGTGGGTATCCACGGCTATGGCGGGAATACCGAAGCCATTGCTCAATACGACGTTGGCAGTCTTTCTTCCGACCCCGGGCAAAGAAATCAAATCTTCCATATTACCGGGAACTTCTCCGTTATGGTCACTGACCAGAATACTGCACATGTTTAATATATTCTTGGCTTTATTTCTATAAAGTCCAATTTTTTTTATTTTTTCCTCTAATTTAGATTGATTCATTGTTAAAAAGTCATCAGGCGTTTTATAATACTTGAAGAGCTCTGATGTGACCTCATTAACTTTTTTGTCTGTTGATTGAGCGCTTAGCATTGTTGCCACCAACAGCTGGAAAGTATTTCCGAAGCTCAGCTCGCATTTAGCTTCGGGATAAAGCTCTGACAGCCTATCCATGACCAATAAAGGCTTATCGTTTTTGTCTTTCAAAGTAATCCCCCAATTCACTGCATTCCATGCAATTTATTATATCTTTTGATTCAAGCCATCCTTTGCGCGCAATCCCTACACCAAGCTTAACATTTCTCATGCCTTCGATGCTATGTGCATCGGGATTTATCGCAAACGTGACACCCCTGGCTTTTGCGTATTTTATGTATCTCCAATCCAGATCAAGCCTATGCGGATCGCAATTGATTTCAATGATTTTCCCGTTATCAGCCGCAGAATCTATAATTGAATAAATATCCATATCTGACGCCTCGCGGGCCAGAAGAATCCTTCCTGTAATGTGGCCTATAATAGTAGTATGCTTGTTTTTTATAGCATTTATTATTCTGACTGTCATCTTGTCCTTCTCCATGCCTAAGTTCGAGTGGACAGACGCAATGACAAAATCAAACAGGGATAATATCTCATCGCTGTAATCCAAAGAACCATCCGGTAAAATATCCGATTCAATCCCTTTAAATATTTTGAAGCCTTTGGACTTAAAGTTGTACTCATCAATTTCTTCAATCTGCCTTCTTATGTCATCTTCTTTCAAGCCATTTGCATAAAATGCCGAACAGCTATGGTCTGATATCCCTATATAACTAAGGCCCATTCTTTTTGCCGCATCTGCCATTTGAGCTATTCCGGAGGAGCCGTCGCTATAGGAGGTATGTATATGAAATGCTCCTTTCAAATCCTCATAAAGCACTAAATCAGGCAAAGTCCTTTTTTCCGCCATCTCAATCTCACCAGTATTCTCTCTCAACTCAGGCGGAATGAAATCCAGCCCCAGGGCATTATAAACCTCAGCCTCATTTTTGCAATCGATTAAATCATCAGCTTGAAATAAACCATACTCATTTATTTTAATTCCCTGAGCCTTAGCCCTATGCCTTAAAGCCGTATTATGTTCCTTGCTTCCGGTAAAATGGTGCAGGGCGTAAGGAAATTGAACATCCTCCACTACCCTCAAATCCATCATTATCCCTTTTTTCAGTCTTACCGAAGTCTTTGTCTCTCCCTTGGATACGACCTCATCTATCTCTTCAAAAGCAGTAAAATAATCCATAAGCTTCAATGGCTGATTTGTGCTTGCCAAGATATCTATATCCTTTACAACTTCTTTCTTTCTCCTTAAGCTTCCTGCTATATCACATCGGATGGTCAAAGGAGATTTAAGAAGCTTATCCTTTATGGATTCCGCATCTTCTATGACATATCCGTAAAGATACTGTCCGCTGAATCTCTTTATGTCCTGTATACCTTTCAGTATCTTGCTTTGAGTTTTTTCACCGAAACCCTCCAAGCTCAGCAAGCGGTTCTCCATGCAGGCGTATTCAAGCTCACCGACGGTTTCTATGCCCAGTTTTTCATACAGCACCTTTGCTTTCTTGGGTCCTATGCCTTGAATTTTTAAAATATCAAAAATTCCCGGCGGTATGCTGTTTTTTAGATTTTCATAAAACTCCAGCCTTCCTGTCCTGTGAAGCTCAATGATTTTTCCCGACAAGGCCTCTCCTATTCCTTTTATCCCTACAATTTTATCATCTTCAATATAATCATCCAGTTCTCCTTCCAGCATTTCCAAAATCCTTGCCCCGTTCACATAGGCCTTGATTTTGAATGGATTATCACCCTTTATCTCCAGCATAAGCCCTATTTCTTCCAATATCCGGCCTATTTCTTGCTTATCCATATATCCTCATCACCTCCCGATATTAATTACATTCTAACAAATTATCCTCTATTAGCAACCATGTGATATACTTTTATACATTGACAGTATTCTTATTTAAGATAAAATTTATGACTTTTTTTAAACATGAAAAGGAATAAAAGCGATTGCCTGGGGTTTAGCCATCATAATTATTAAAATTACTGTTATAATTAATATTATAACAATATTTAGACGGAGGCGTACTATGGATATACAAAAGCTCTCTCTCATAGCTTTAAATTCTAAATTTATACACTCTAACCTGGCAGTAAGATACTTAAGCAGCTATCTTCAAAAGAAAAATATAAAAGCATATATATTGGAATTCAGCATAAACGACAGCTTCGATAGCATAATAAAAAAAATATATTTGAGCAATAGTGATGTAATCGCTTTCTCATGCTACATATGGAACAGGGAATTGGTGATGAAGCTGGGGCCGAGCCTGAAAAAAGTAATGCCGGATTCCATAATTGTATTAGGAGGACCTGAGGCCTCCTACGATGTCGAATCCACTATGAAGGAAAATCCTTGGATTGACTACATTATCTCTGGGGAAGGTGAAGAAACTCTCTATGAATTTGCATCTTGCCTCAAATCAGGGCATGAGGCCGCTCAAAGTATAGATGGCCTTGCATGCAATAAAAATGGAATCATCCGTATAAACAAGCCGCGGAATCCTATATACGACCTTGACCGGCTTCCTTTCCCATATGATTCGTTCAATGGCTTGGAGAATAAAATACTTTATTATGAAACCTCAAGAGGCTGCCCGTTTAAATGCCAATATTGCCTCTCTTCTTTGGAGCCGGGTGTAAGATATTTTTCTCTGGAGAAAGTTTATAATGATATCGATTTATTTATAGAAAATCATGTAAGGCAGGTTAAGCTCGTCGATCGGACTTTTAACTGCAGCAAGGAAAGATGCCTCAAGATAATGGACTATATACTCAGTAAAAAGGGCAATACCAATTTTCATTTTGAAATCTCCGGCAAGCTTATTGACTCTGATTTTTTAGATATGGTAAGAAGGGCACCAAAAGGAATTTTCCAGTTTGAGATAGGAGTTCAGTCTACAAATGATGATACACTTGAAACCATAAGCAGGATGGAAAGCTTCGAGAGCATAAAATACAACATAATAAAGCTTATTGATATAGGAAACTGCCATGTGCATTTGGACCTCATCGCAGGGCTGCCTTGCGAGGACATAAAAAGCTTCGAAAAATCCTTTAATGATGTTTATTATTTAAGGCCCCATATGCTTCAGCTTGGGTTTTTGAAGCTCCTGAGAGGTTCAGGGTTGAGACAGGACGCTGATAAATATGGTATTTTGTACAATGCTCACCCTCCCTATGAGGTCCTGTCAACAAAAGAAATAAGTTATAAGGATATACTGGAGTTAAAAGTAATAGAAGAGCTTGTGGAAATATTCCACAACTCTGCTAGGTTTAGTAAGAGCTTGTCATATTTGATTGAAGAGCACAATATTAAGCCTTTTCAATTTTTTAAAGCCTTAGGCGCTTATTATGCTGATAATGATGGGTTTAGCAGAACTTTAAAAATATCTGACCATTATGAGCTTTTATACGGTTTCGCATCAAAAACCATAGGAAGCTCTTGCTTATTCAATGAATTATTAAAATTTGACTACTTTAAGTCAATCGGCGCCAACATGCCGGCTTGTATCCAAAGGTTCAACAGCGCAGCAATCAAGGGGCGAGTCACCAGCTTTTTGAAGAATGAAGAAAATATAGCCAGTCATATGCCTGAGCTGATCTCCATGGATGTGAGACAGAAGCTTAAATATATAAGGTTTGAAATATTTGATGCAGATATGCTGGGCGGTCTGAACCAAGGCAAGCATATCCTGTTTTCAATAAAAGACCCAAAGGGCAGTGCCGAAGACAGGCTAATGTCCTTTCCCTTGGATGAATTTATGAAAATAAGCATGTAAAGTAAACTTTTCTATGTAATTTCATATAATATACTAATGATTCTTTAAGGGGGTCATATGGTATATGGATAACTATGATGACAACAGCAAACTTTTGGACTTGCTCAGAGAAGCTATGAAAGATGAAAGGCATGATTACCTTAAATACAAAATGATGATGGAGGCGGCACCAAGCAGAGAAATAGCGGATCAAGTACGCTTTGCCCATGAGGATGAAGGAAAGCACTACAGGATGTTTCAAAAAATATACAAGGATTTAACGGGCAGAACTATAGAAATTCCCATCCCGCAGGTAGAAAAATACGAAAACTATATTGATGCTGTTAAAAGCAGCATCAATGGTGAGCTAGAAGCTGTGGAACTATACAGAGATATACGCTCCATGCTGAACTCAAAAAAGCACAGAGATATGCTTTTCGAGATTATAACAGATGAGCAGGAACACGCCACTCGCTTTGTATATGTATTTTCCATGCTTAAATAATTATTTGGCGCCACACAGGCGCCTTAGATTTTTTCTCCGACCTCGTTATAGAAATTTAAAAAGCATCCCGCTGTGGTTCTTTGAGCCATTGGAAATATCTGGCCTGCAATCCTATAGAACCTGTCCCGTCTACGCTCGATCAGAGAATATCTCCTATATATTGCGATGGCATCTTTAGCGTTTCTTTCAATATAGTCATATGGATTCTCAAGATATATGCCTCCTTGAAAAGCTGCATAATTTTCAAAACTATCATGGACTGCTTTAATCCATTGTTCAAAACGTCTATGGCTCTTTAATAAATATATATCACCGTGCTGCGGCACTGTAGAATCCTGTATAAGGTGCACTGCTGCTCCAAGATAAGTCATTGCCATCTCTTTATCCCCCGAGTCCCAGTATACCTTGGCGCAGCCATAATAACGCGCGAATCTTTGCCTTGAGTTTTTACATCCGTATAAGCCTCTATGCGTATATGGATTATAAAAATGCTCTCTGCTTCTGAAATCCTGATCTGCCCAATAAACACCTTTATTTATTTCATCCAGATATTGTAGGAAAAATTCATAAGCTTCCCTATGACCGTCATTTTTAAGTATTTCTAAGGCCCGCTTATTGATAAACATATGAACCTGGCAAAAAGTCTGAACAAAATATTTCTTAAAAGGTACAGCAAACCATAATATAGTTTTAAAGCTTCTTCCATATACTTTTTCAACAACGCTCATTTTTTCAACCCCAATCGTAGCTATTACATGTGATAATTATATGTTTTCCACATGAATATTCTATATACCTATATTATATTGTGATATAATTTGATTAATATAAAAGTGCAATCGAATTGGAGGAGAGAACTTGAAAGATCCTAGAATATCTCAATTAGCAAAAAATCTAATAAATTACTCAGTAAGCATAAAGCCCGGTGAAAATCTTCTCATTGAGCTATTTGATTCAGGCGATGAATTAGCTTCAGAGCTTATCAGAGAATGCTATAGGGCCGAGGCCAACCCATTTCTTTCAATTAAGAGCAGAAAGCTTATGAAGGATCTGATCATGAACACAAGTAAAGAACATATGCTTGCTCTATCATCCTTTGAAGCCGACAGAATGAAAAAAATGCATGCTTACATAGCTATCAGAGGTGCTCTCAATTCCTCAGAATGGTCGGACATCCCGGAAGATAAGCTGAGCATCTATATGAAAAATTGGTCGAAGCCTGTTCATTCGGACATAAGAGTCCCCCACACCAAATGGTGCGTTATGAGGTATCCAAGCCATGCTATGGCTCAAATGGCCGGCATGAGCATGGAAAGGTTTGAGGACTTTTTCTTTGATGTTTGCTGCCTTGACTATTCAAACATGGATAAGGCAATGAATCCTTTGAAGGAGTTAATGGATAAAACCGATAAAGTCAGAATTACAGGCAAAGATACGGATTTAAACTTCTCTATAAAAAATCTGCCTGCAATTAAATGTTCAGGCGAAGCCAACATTCCTGACGGAGAAGTTTATACCGCCCCGGTGAAGGATTCAGTCGAAGGATATATAACCTATAATACCCCTTCAGAATATCAAGGCTTTACATACGAGAACATCAGGCTGGAATTTTCAAAGGGAAAAATCGTAAAAGCAACAGCAAACGACACCGAAAGAATAAACAAAATATTTGATACTGATGAAGGAGCTCGCTATGTGGGTGAGTTTGCCATAGGTGTAAACCCGTATATAACAAAGCCGATGAAGGATACCCTATTTGATGAAAAGATTATGGGAAGCTTCCATTTTACCCCCGGCAGCTCTTATGATGATTGTTTCAACGGAAACAAATCTGCTGTGCATTGGGATTTGGTATTCATTCAAACTCCTGAATACGGCGGCGGAGAAATATGGTTTGACGATGTGCTGGTGCGAAAAAACGGTATGTTTGTACTAAAAGAACTGGAAGGCTTAAATCCCGAAAATCTAAAATAAGAATGGCCTATTATTCAAAAATTGCGGTGCATAACACCGCAATTTTTAATGCTCATAATTTTATGTTTTGGTGGGCGGTATTGGGATCGAACCAACGACCTCCACGATGTCAACGTGGCACTCTAACCAGCTGAGCTAACCGCCCATTAGATTTCGAATTATATTATATCATTATAAAAGGGATTTAATCAATACCTATATTATTTTTAGCGTCTCATTATATTCTTCAGGAGTATCAATGTCAAATCCTGCCATTGTGTCATAAAAGTCAACAAACATCACCCTGTCGGAATTGCCTTGTATAATCGTTCTTCCTCCGGTATCACCTGTGATGTTCATAAGCTCTTGTCTGAATTCCGCCGGGAATATTGTGGGCATTCCTTTTTTTCCGTCATAGCAAGGTACAATTATGGAGTTCTGATTTTTCTTCCAAGCATTTATAAGCGCTTCGATAATATCTTTGGTTATAAAAGGTTGGTCTCCTGCTATAAACATATAAGCCTTTGCATCCGGATCAGAATTTTTTATTCCTTCAATTACCGAGGTGCTCTGTCCGTCTTTTGCCTTTGCATTATAGACAGTTTTCACATCATATTTTTTGATCCTGTCCATCACTTCTTCAGACTGATAAACCACAAGTATCTCCCCAAATGCTTTACAGCTTTTAACCGTCTCTACTGCATTTTCAACTATAGTGCTGTTTTTCAGAGGCAAGATCAGCTTTTGTTTTCCCATACGCTTCGAACTTCCGGCAGCAAGTATAATACCCGTTATGATATCAATCACATCCAATACATCTTATTTCTAAGTGAAGCAATGACAAACCCGATATTTTCATCTTCTGCCATGCTTTTTATTTTTAATCCTGCTTCTCTTAAACCGGAATTATCCGCTTTATTAAGCAGAACTATCTTCTTTGCATTATCAGGTGCGTTTTTAAACAATCCTTGAGGGTGCCTGATCAGCTTGGCTAACATGATCGTGTCAATTTTATCACCAGGGCGGCATCCGCAGATGATGCAAAACTCATCCAATCTGTGAACTGTTTCTTCTCCCGCAGCCCTGCCCAGTGAATCCATGCCGATCACTCCGATCAGTACTGTAGTTGATTGCGGCACCGCCGGTTCCCACTCTGCCGGCGCCTTTATTGGTTTCTTTTTTCCTCCATCTGCTTCGATCAGCATAAAGTCAAAGACGCCAACGCCATATAACTCATCTGCAAAATGAATGTCTATACCCTTTATTTTATTTTCATTTGTGATTTCGCTCCCGATGACATAGACGCCTTTATCTCTAATAGCTTCAACATATCCTAACAAAGCTTTCCTATCCTTGCTTATGATCAAATCATTATTAATATCTTTTGGCGGTATGTATATATGAGTAGTAGTAGATAATAATATTTTTTTATTGAACTGCTTCAATTCTTCTGACAGATTATATAGCAGAGTGGTCTTCCCTCCGGCACCTACAATAGAAATCACATGTTTTTTATTTATATCGATATTCAAAGCCTTAATCATGTCCATAATATACTAACCCCGCTTCCATCATTAGAATATCACAAAATTCTGTTCAATAAAAGAAAAGCCCTAACGGGCTTATTCTTCTTTCTGCTCTTCTTCAGAGGTATCACTGCAGCAGTTTTTATTTGCTTTCTTTAGGTCTATCTTTTTTATTAATTCAGGTACCATCTCAATAAGCTTCTCCAGGTTATGCTTTTGCTTTATGGGTAAAATACTGACTTCTCCATCCTTAATGACCAGCATAGCATCAGGTGATACTTTAGCCCCTACTCCAAGCCCGCCGCCTGCGCCATCGGACCCTTTGGAGTCTTTGCCCTGACCGGAACCGCCGCTGCAGCCAAAAGAAACTGTGATAATTGGGATCAAGGTAATTTCTCCAATTGCAATGGGTTCACCTATCACTGTCTCAGTTTTTAAGAAATTCTCAAGTTTATTGAATACTAGCTCCAAACTGTTGTCAATCGGTAATTTATTATCCATTTTTTTCTCTCCTCTCAATCTTTATCTCAATAATATTTACACATATACCTAGCTAAAAGTTTCAGCTTTAATTAAATTTTTTAATTTATTTCTCACATCTTTTTTAAATAAAAATCTGATCAATTCAACCATAAAAGTGCCAAGAGTGAGTTTGCCGCCGGCAACCATTTCAAAATCAGCAGTTACTTCATCAAATACAGGACTAATATCATAATCTGCGTCAGGAAAAATGCTCTCCAGGAAATAGACAACCCCTGACACTGAGCCTGTAATGAAGGGATCATCAAATCCATAAACCAGCTTTATTTTTAACTGCTCCGGCTTAATGACTACAAGTATTTTTTTTAAAAATGCCATTAATTCTTCAAGGAAATACTTATCCATAATATCATTGATCTTGAATTTCCGTTTTTTATGTTTTTTACGTTCACCTGCTTTGCCTTTTTGCTTTCTCTCCTGTTTTATTTTGTTCTTTGGCTTCAGTATTATTTCCTTACCGAATATCGAAAACTTCGTTACAAATCCAGTATCATTGTTATAGATACCATTTAAGCAAAACCTCTTAGCCCACCTTACTTTCAGATCTAAGGCCATACCTTTATTATATGCCAAATCGATATGATAATAAAAGGGTACCAGCAGCAGAACCGCAGCTATTATAAGAAATAATAATACTAACAAAAGAAGCAGCTTTAACAAAAAAGTCAGTAAAATCAAATTTTTCCCCTCCTCATTTTGCTTTTTTTCTATGAGGTATTGCATAGCTTATTATCCTATCTTTATAGGTCCTCCCCATCCTTCTCAGCAATGGTATCCCGGGCATAAATTCAAGAAATCTCGATGAATTTTCAATAATCAAGCCGCTCATTTTCGCAGAATCATTGATAATGTCCTTCAGCTTCTTTTCTTCTTCTAATTGAGCAAACAGATTATCTATCACCAGTTCAGTTTTTGATGAGAGTTTATCCATATATTCATTATCTTCATTGAACAGAGACTTAAGGCTTTGATCAATAGAATAAAGCATTTTCAGTTCATCCATACAGCTTTTGCATACTTTCAAATGTTCAGATAGAAAAATCAGCTCTAAGGGTTCGATATTATCATCAATCAATGCCTGCAGCAGTGATGTATCAAATTTACACTTCATATTCATACCTCCATTTCTCTGGATAAATATTCTTTCAGCGCATTTCGTGCTCTGTATAAATCTGTTTTAACTGTCCCTATCGGTTGATCCAGAGCTAAAGCGATATCTTTATACGTCAAATCTTCATAGTATCTTAATGATATAACCATTCTTTGCCGTGGTGTCAATTCTTTTAACAGCTTCTCAATCGTCATTTTCAACTCTATCTCTTCTATCTTATATTCCAAATCCTCACATGAAGGCAATATTTCCTCAAGAGGCACATTATTATCAGCTACGGCGTTTAGGGATATGACATTGCTTTTAATCTCTCTTGTAAAATTCAGGCAGGTATTAACCGCAACCTTTCTAATCCATGGATGAAAGGGTTTGTCGATATTGTATTTATCAATAAATCTAAAAATTTTTATATATATTTCCTGTACTAAATCCAATGCATCATGTTCATTTCCTGCATATCTGAAGCATAATGTGAAAAGATATCTTTCGTATGATTTGCACAGTTCTGAAAATGCCTGCTTGTCTCTTTTCTTACAGGATAAAAGCAGTTCTTTGCTAATTTGATCGTTCACGCCATCACCTCCATGTATAAAGAATACAATATTTTCATAGAAAATGTTTCAATTTAAACTATTTTTTTATACATTTATTTAAAATTCTAATGGAAAAAATATATTCAGACTACTATTGAAAGGGTGATTGATTTGAAAATCAGAGAGATTATGAGCCGCGATGTAAGAACTATTTCATCGGATGCGACCATAAAAGACGCTGCAAATATAATGAATACAATGGATATTGGATCTGTCCCTGTCCTTGAAGACAACAAATTGGTGGGAATCATTACTGACAGAGATATTGTGCTCCGCTCTGTAGCACAAGGCCAGGACTCAAATCAGAAAATATCTAATGTTATGACGAGAGATATAGAAACCGTCTGCTCAGACACTGAAGTCCATGAAGCAGCCGATATAATGTCCAAAAAACAGATACGCAGGCTACCCGTTGTTGACGGTGACAGCTTAGTAGGCATAATAGCTATCGGAGACTTGGCTGTCGAAGGCATGTATGCGGATGAAGCCGGCGAAGCCTTGCATGATATATCAAAGGATACCTTGTCTTAGTCCGAAAAGTCTCCGGCTTAGCCGGAGGCTTATTGCTTTGATTGATATGAATATAAATCTGTTATCAGGTTAAAATGTATATGTTGAACGAGACTTCATTCAGTGGGGTATGGGAGGCCCCACTGAATGTTAGTCGAGTCCATGCTGGACTTAACCGCCCTTTGGCGCCCGCCGCCTTTAGAGGCGGGAGGCTTAGGGCGGGTTAGTTCAGTGTTGAAGATGAGGTGCTTTATAATGCTAATCGTTTTTGTTAGAACTATAATTCTATATTTTTTAATAGTATTGATAATGAGGCTGATGGGCAAAAGGCAAATAGGACAACTTCAGCCTTCAGAGCTGGTTGTGGCCTTAGTTATAGCAGATCTGGCAGCAATCCCTATGGGGAACGTCGGCATACCGCTGCTCACAGGCATAATACCAATTCTCACCTTATTTATCTGTGAGGCATTGCTATCTTACATATCCTTAAAGAGTCAGCCGGCCAGAAGGTTTATATCGGGCAAGCCCAGCATAGTGGTTGAAAAAGGAAAAATACTTGAAAACGAATTGCGAAAACAGCGATTCAATATTGACGATCTGATGGAGCAGCTTAGGTTAAAGGATGTAAGCGATATAAGCGATGTAGAATATGCCCTGCTGGAAACAGGGGGGCAAATCAGCGTAATTCTCAAGACTAATAAAAAGCCGGTAATCAGGGAGGACCTGAATATAAATGCCGCATATGAAGGTCTGCCCATATCATTGATCATAGACGGTCATATAAATTTACAAAATCTTTCTATAGCAGGCCATGATAAAAATTGGTTGGCAAAGCAGCTGGATAACAGCGACATAAAATCCTCCGATGATGTTTTATTTGCTTATATCTCCCAAGACAACAAGTTTATGTTTCAACTAAAAGACAAAACAAAAGGTGATGATGATAAATGAAACCATTATTATATACGGTCATACTGACATTGGCAATAATAGGCTCAGGCATATTTACAATAAATATGCTGAAAAAGGACGCAGAGGCATTATATAACTTCGTACTGGAAATGGAAAGCGATATAATGGCTGAAAAATGGGAGGATGCCGGCGAAAAAGGTGATAAGCTCCATAACCAGTGGAAAAAATATAAAAAGGTCTGGCCAATGCTCATTGACCATTTGGAGATAGATAATCTGGACATTCAGATTTCCGAACTGGAGTCTTTTTTGATAAGCAGGGACAAAACTCAAGCCTTATCAAAATTATCTATATTGAAGCTGCTGGTAAAACATATACCTGAGAAAGAATCCTTTACACTGCAAAATATCCTGTAAAGGCTAAAAACCCAATACATCACATAGCAGCTTTATGTCCCTGGGTATTTTTGCATGCAACTCTATATCTGATCCTGTTGCAGGATGGATAAAAAATATTTTTTCTGCATGGAGCGCCTGCCTTTGTATCATCTCTCTGCTGCCTCCGTACAACTCATCCCCAAACAAGGGATGACCGGAAGAAGACATATGGACCCTTATCTGATGTGTGCGCCCTGTGACAAGGTTGACCCTAAGCAAAGTTGCTGCTTCCTTCTTTTTAATCGACTTATAAGAAGTAACTGCCCTTTGTCCATCTTGGCTTACTGTTCGCCTTATGGTGTGACTGCCCTCCCTTTTTATAGGCAGGTCGATAATGCCGACTTCTTTTTCCATTAAGCCCTCAACAACAGCAATATACTCCTTCCGAAATGAAAATTTCTCCTTGGACATCATATACTGAACATGAGAGTTTTTTGCAAAAAGCACAAGCCCTGATGTATCCTTGTCAAGCCTGTTTATAGGTCTGATTTTAATATTCTTACCCTTATCCCGCCAGTAGTAAGCCAAAGCATTGGCAACAGTTCCCGTAAAATGGCCTTTCGTGGGGTGCACCGGCATCCCTGCTTCTTTATTTACAACAATGAGATAATCATCTTCATAAATTATATCAAGGGCAAAAGCTTCCGGTAAAATATTTTCTGATCCCTTGTCCATCAAAAAAATCTCGACTCTATCGCCCATTGTCAGCCTTGCATTGACATAAGCTGCTTCGTCGTTTAATAGTATAGCCGAATTCTTCTTCAGATTGACCAGGTTCCTATGAGAAACTCCTAATTTATTTATCAGAAAATCCTTTATGCATCTGCCTGAATATTGCTCATCAATGATATATTCATTATGCTCCTTCAATTTAATAAATCCTCCTTAAGCCCTTTCAGCAGCATCAAAATATCGGAGGGAAGCTGAGATTTAATGGCTATACGCTCATCTCTGACCGGATGTGTGAAGCTGAGTTCAGATGCATGAAGAGCCTGTCTCTTTATTCTAGCATCGTCCCCTCCATATAGGGTGTCACCTAATATAGGATGTCCCAAACCGCTCAAATGAACTCTTATTTGATGGGTTCTCCCGGTTTTTATAGATAGGGCTAAAAGCGATGCAGAAGCATACTCTTCTAATACCTCATATTCAGTAACTGCAAATTTTCCCTCATCTGATAGATATCTTTTACCGGCCTCATCCGGATGATCGCTTATAAGAGATTCTATCCTGCCTTTTTTATTCTTCGGTATTCCCGAAACCACAGCCATATATTTCTTTTCCAGGCTCCCGGCAGAATATCTGTCCATCAAGCTATGTATTCGAGAGCTCTTTGGTATAATAACTATTCCTGAGGTATTCATATCAATTCTGTTAAAAAACCTCACGGGCTCATTTATATCCTTCTCATCAAAATAGTATCTCAGCCCATTTGCCAGAGTCCCTTTCTTGTGGTTTTTTGTTGGATGAACTACCATATAAGGCGGCTTGTCGACTGCTACTATATCATCATCTTCATATAAGATGTCAATCTCCATCTTCTGTGGAGCTATATTATCTTTTTTCAGATCTTCTTCAATGAGAAGAAGGTCGCCGTCTTTCAGCCGCGAATCTCCATACGCTTTTTTCCCGTTAATTTGAATTCCTCTCCCCAATAGAGCCTTAGCTCCTCTTGAGGATAGATCCATATCTTCCTTCAAGTATGCTATCAACGATTTCCTGCTCATACCTAATTTAACTATGTGATTTTTCATTTATATTACCTCTTTTAAGCTCTAAACTATTATTTTGAAAAAATAGTATGTTTGCTGCTGATATTATAGGCATGATATAGGATAAAAATGCATATGGCAAATAGCTTATCACCGATACCCCCATAATAGATGCCGGCGTCAAGGCTGCAACATTCCAAGGTATTATGGAGCTCACCATGACTCCTGAATCTGAAAGCAATCTGGCAAACTCTTTCTTGTCGATTCCCATAGCTTTATATCTCTCCAACAGCACTCCGGATGGTATTATTATTGATATCACCTGATTGCACATAAACAATGCCGAAACAATACTAAAGCCTACAGTAAAGAGCATAAGCTCTCTTGATGTTTTGATCCTTTTCAATACAGGCTTGATTAAGGTTTCCACCATTTTGGTACCTTCAAATACTCCATTTAATGAAGTAGCACATACGATCACAATGAGCATGGTTCTAAAAGAAACAAGTCCTCCTCCTGCAAGGACAACACTGTATTCGGCAGGTATTGAGGGATGGAATCCCACAAATGCCGCCTTTACCAATTCAATAATAGAAATCCTCTGGTAGGCAATAGAGAAAATTGCTCCAATAGCAACTGATGCTGCCATAGTATACAAAGGCGTAAACTTTAAAACATAGAAAACCATCAGTATAACAGGAGGTATCAAAAGCAAAGGCGATATACGTACATATTGGGTCATCAAATTTTTATAATCTATGATATTATCCGCATTGGCGCTCATATCAGCATAATTCAGCCCTATGACAAAATAAAAAATGATGGCCAATGCCGCTCCTATAGATATAGTTTTCAATAAATATTTGAAATTTTCATGGGGATTTGTTTCGGTCATGGTTGAAACAAGATTGAATACACTTGATATAGGTGATGACCTGTCCCCAAAAAAGGCTCCGGATACTACCGTACCGGCTATAGCAGGAAGCGGGATATTCATTGCGCTTCCTAATCCGAGCAGGACGATACCAACACTACTTACCGTACCGGTAGAAGTTCCCATGAGCATAGATATTGCTGAGGATATAATAAATGAGGATACAAGAAATATCCTCTCGTTTATCATTCCAAAGCTGTAATACAGCATAGCAGGTATTACACCGCCGATTTTCCATATGCCTATCAGCATAGCTATCATTGATAGCATGATCAATACCTTGGAGCTTTTTTTCAAGCCTGCATATGCAAAATTGATCAATATCCTTATATCATATCCGTTAATAATTCCGACAATAAATGATGCAATTAATCCTATAATAAGTCCAAAATACAACGGTTTATTAAAAACAAATATATTAAGAATCAGAGAAACGCTCAAAGTTACTATTACAGCCACGCACTGAAAGTATGGTATATTTTTTTTCATATAGACTTCCCCTATTCCCTAATAGGATAAATTCACTATTTAAACAGCCATAATAATTCTAATACATATGCTATAAAATATACAAGGCAAAAAGATAAAAAGCAGATAAATCATCTGCTTTTTTAACTTAAATTATTGGATTAACTGCTGTACAGCTCTTACTTCCATTTTGCATCTGCTTTGCACGCTTCAATGTCTCGTCAGAAGACAACCGCTCTTGTAGCTTTAATAGTCTGATTATGTTTTGGTAGGCTTCCGGTTTTGAAAGTAATGCTTTATTATTATCCTTCATCATAACACCTCGCTTTAAATCCGACTTTGATAATAATAAAATGCCTTTCAACCTTGATAAACACCTCCGAAATTCTGAAAGCATTTAATTCACTTTATATATGATTTTACTGCAATAGCTCTTTACCAACAGTTTGTAAATTTCTGTTGTGTTGGCTGATAACGATTGCAGAGCTCCGAAACTAAGACTTTGTAAGCTCCTTCACAATGTACTCTTTTATCAGCCAGCACAGCAGATTGAAATCTAAATTTTGCAATAAAATTATATATTAATTATATACTATTGTTAGGATTTTTTCTCGGTGTTCAGCCTTCCATAGCCGTTGTTATAGCTCCCAATAGTCATTAATCCCTATTTATTCGAGATAGGATATTGACTTTATATGAAGTCCTCTGTAATGTTCCGTCTTCCTATAGGGTTCGCTGACCGAAGAGATGCTTAATTATTGCTTCATATTCTTCTGGCATGCTGCTGTGCCATGTCTTGTTTTTTAAATATTGCAATTCTTTAGGAGGATTATTGAAGATTAATATATGAGCCATTAGAAATTGATGGTTCAGTCCAAACCTCTTCTCAAAATATTCATTAACCCTTTTATCTCCATATTTGGCATCGCCTATTACAGGATGGCCGATGCTTGATAGATGAGCCCTTATTTGATGGAATCTCCCTGTGACCAGTTCAACCGAGAGCAAGGAATATTCAACATTATCACACTTTTTCTCATAATATGTTTTGGCTTCCTTTCCTCTTTCATCCCCTTCCCCTGCTAAAAATGCTTTTCTGCTGTTTTCATTCTTTTCTAATAGACCTATTATTTCCCCATTTGCTTCCGTAATGCCCTTTACTACACACAGATAAAGCTTTTTCAGGCTTCTCGCCCTTATCATCTCGTTGATGGCTTTGAGACTTTTGTAATTTTTTGCAGCAATAACTAAGCCCGCAGTATTTCTATCCAACCTGTTGCATATAGCAGGCGAAAATGTTGGAGAGCTACTAAGCCCTTCAGCAGATTCTAAATAGTGCTGTATCCTGTATATAAGCGTGTCCTTATCCTGGGCGCTTTGAGGATGGCTTAGCAGTCCGGCAGGCTTATCAACAATTATAATATTTTCATCCTCGTAAACTATTTTGATATCCCCGCATTTGGCCGCCTTCTTCTTAGGCAGAGGCTCGACTCCCATATCGATATTATTCAAAGTAACTATGTCTCCAACAACAAGCATATTGGCTTCCCTAGATTTCTTACCGTTTACTTTTATCTTGCCTGTTCTTATGCGTTTGTATATTTCGCTCAAGGATGCTTTTTTCAACAGCTTCCTCAGGAATCGATCCAGCCTTTGGCCTGCTTCATTTTCTGTGATCCTTATATCCCTCATTTGATCTCCGCCTTAATCAACAATTCGCCGGTGAAAACACTGCATATAAAAGTATTTCCCCTTCACCTGTGTTAATAAGCCCATGCTCTTCTCCCGGATGGGCTATGATGCAATCTCCGGCTGCGGCCTTTACCCTTTCTCCATTTGCCAAAACCAGGCCCTCGCCTTTCATTATATAAAACACCTCAAGTATTTCGTGGGTGTGAGGCACAATTTCTCCATCCTTTTCTATTTTCACTATATGAGCTGATAATCTGTCATTTTCTTTGGAAGTAGCCAGATGCCTGAGGAATACATCCCTATGCTTAGGATTCCTAATCCACTCCAGTGACTCTTGATTTCTTATTATGGTACTCATATTATCCCCTCCAGTATTATATTAATCTATATATTTTGAATTATATCATATAGAAGGAAGCAAAAATCATCTCTGCCAGAATATATCCAGTGGAGATGATCTTATCTGTAGCAGCCTTACAGCTTTTTAAAATTCAGTTTATCTCCGTCCCTGCTGATCAATACCTTTTGACCTTCTGCGATTTCGCCTGAAATCAATGCCCTGCCTATAAATGTTTCAATGCTCTTTTGCAAATACCTCTTTATAGGTCTTGCTCCATATACAGGATCATATGCATTTTCAAGAATGAAATTCTTGGCATCTTCACTCAATCGGATTTCTATTTCTCTGCCCTTCAAGCGCTCGGCAATGCGCCTAAACTGCAGATCGATTATCTTTAATACCTCATCTTTGCTTAAGGGCTTAAAGAATACTATATCATCAACTCTGTTTAAAAACTCCGGCCTGAAATGCTTTTTCATCTCAGCTACAACAGCATCTTGTGTCTTATCATCCAATGCTCCTTTTTTGTCTATGCTTTCCAATAGATATGAGCTGCCGATATTTGAGGTCATTATGATGACCGTATTCTTGAAATCAACCGCATGACCATGGCTGTCGGTGACTCTTCCATCATCCAGGATCTGCAGCAGGATGTTAAAAACATCGTGATGGGCTTTTTCGATCTCATCAAATAGTATTACGGTATAAGGCTTTCTTCTCACTGCCTCTGTCAGCTGTCCGCCTTCATCATATCCTACATAACCTGGAGGAGCTCCGATAAGCCTGGATACAGTATGCTTCTCCATGTATTCGGACATATCTATGCGGACCATATTATCTTCGGTATCAAACAATGCTTGAGCCAAGGTCCTTGCCAACTCCGTCTTCCCGACTCCTGTGGGTCCTAAAAATATAAATGAACCTATGGGCTTTCTTGGATCCTTCAGACCGCTTCGCGCCCTGATCACCGCATCTGCTACTGCAGATACCGCCTCGTCCTGGCCGATAACTCTTTCATGCAGCACCTCATCCAATCGCAAAAGCTTATCCTTTTCATTCTCCATAAGCCTGGTCATCGGGATTCCAGTCCATTTTGAAATTATTTCCGATATCTCATCATCTGTCACTTCTTCTTTCAGAAGCTGCTCTCCTTTTTGCAAATCCTCCAGCTTGAGCTTCTCTTCATTCAGCTTCCTTTCCAGTGCTGTGAGTTTGCCATATTTAAGCTCCGCTACCTTGTTTAAATCATATTCCCGCTCAGCTTTTTCTATCTGGGCCTTAACACTTTCAATTTCTTTTTTTATTTCCCTTATGCTTTTAATACCTGCTTTTTCCAGTTCCCACTGTGCTTTCATAACATCACTTCTGCCTTTCAGATCCGAAAGCTCCTTATTCAGCATTTCAAGCCTTTCCATGGACTGTTTGTCATCTTCCTTTTTTAATGCTTCCCTCTCTATCTCCAGCTGCATTATTCTTCTCATTATTTCATCGAGTTCCGCAGGCATGCTGTCAATCTCTGTCCTCAGCATAGCTGCTGCTTCATCGACCAAGTCGATTGCCTTATCGGGCAAGAATCTGTCGCTTATATATCTGTTTGATAAAACTGCAGCGGATATTAATGCATTATCCTGTATCCTTACTCCATGATGTATCTCAAACTTTTCTTTCAATCCCCTTAGAATCGATATGGTATCTTCTACGGTAGGCGGCTCAACTACAACGGGTTGAAATCTCCTCTCCAATGCGGCATCCTTTTCTATATATTTCCTATATTCATCCATGGTTGTCGCACCTATGCAATGGAGTTCGCCCCTTGCAAGCATAGGCTTCAGCAGGTTTCCGGCATCCATAGCGCCTTCTGTCTTGCCCGCTCCAACTATATTGTGTATCTCATCAATAAAAAGTATTATCCTGCCATTGGAGCTCTCGATCTCTTTTAAAACTGCTTTAAGCCTTTCTTCAAACTCTCCGCGATATTTTGCTCCGGCAATAAGCGCTCCCATATCCAGGGAAAATATGGTTTTGCCTTTCAATCCCTCAGGCACATCGCCCTTCATAATCCTCTGAGCCAGTCCTTCGGCTACAGCAGTTTTACCCACTCCCGGCTCGCCTATCAATATCGGATTATTTTTTGTTCTTCTTGAAAGTATCCTTATGATGCGCCGTATTTCAGAATCCCTCCCGATAACAGGATCAAGCTTTCCTTTCTTCGCATCTTCAACCAAATCTCTTCCGAATCTCTCCAAAGCTTCATAGGTCTCTTCGGGATTTTGGCTGGTGATCCTTTGATTGCTTCTGATCAAGGACAACTCTTTCAGAAATCTTTCTCTGTTTACACCATATTTTTTTGCTATTTTCTCTGAAGGACTATTCCTCTCATCTATAATAGCTAAATAGAGATGCTCAACGCTTATAAAATCATCCTTAAATTTTTTAGCCTCTTCCTCGGCCTTTATGAATACTTCTTCAAACCTTCTGGTGATTGAAATATTGCTATTGCTGCTATATATCTTCGGCATTTTGAATAATTCATCATTTAAATCCTTATAATAAAAATCAAATGGAATATTCATTTTGGTCAATATTTTGGAAATCAAGCTATCCTTTTGCGACAGCAAAACAAGATGCAAATGCTCTGTATCCATAGATTGATGGTTAAGCTTGATCGCCAGATTCTGTGCTTCAAAAACTGCTTCTTGGGCTTTTTGTGTCAGCTTGTTTATATCCATAATCCTCACCCCTTTGACTTTGACTTTCTTTGACTTTCATATATTATTTATATCATATTGATAGTTTAAATTAAAGATTCTTATTTCGTCTTTATTTTGATTATTCAAGGATTTATCGGGAAATATGCATAATATATCAGGTTTTCTTGGCTATGGTACTTTTTATTCTAAATATAAATACTTTCCTAAGAAATACTTAGCACCATATGCAAAATATAACACTAATATTTTAATTAAAAAAGTAAAATATAATAGCAGGAGGTGATATTAATGGCAAGAACAAATCGTAAAGTAGTACCTCAAGCTACAGCCGCTCTTGATAGAATGAAATATGAAGTAGCTTCTGAAGTAGGCGTAAATCTGAAGGAAGGCTACAATGGTGACTTAGCAGCAAGAGATGCCGGAAGAGTTGGCGGAAACATGGTTAAGAAGATGATAGAACAGGCTGAAAGAAGCATGTCTGGAAGATAATTGAATAATGAATATAATAAAAGCACTCCATATGGAGTGCTTTTATTATATTCATTATTACTCTACCTTTTTGTGGTATATCAGATCTGTATATAGATTGTTGTTATAATCTTCATATCGCATTCCAGCAAGGCTATACTTTTGTTTTTTTCTGAACTGAAGAGAAGCAAAATTGGGTTGAGGGCTTATTATTGTCTCCGCAAAGATATTGTGGATACCCTCACTTTTCAGATCAGATAATAATCTTGTATAAATAAGACTACCTATACCTTGCCCTGTCAAGTCTGCCTTTATAGCAGTTTTATCTACAACAACGAAATTATCCAGCTTGCTTTTATCAAAATCCGGCCTCCAATACACCTCTGTAAGCCAATCCGGATTATCTGCCAGCCATTGCTCTTTCGTATATGTCATCATAAAACCGTATATTTTATCATATTCAGCAACATAGAAGTGATCAAGGCTGTTGATGCCTTTCAATAGCTTCTTCTTATAAAATTTCGGATTGGATCTATAATCGTCCACCAAAAAACCCTGCTCGGATACTTTTTCTGAGCTGCCCACAGAGCAGGCGATGCCATATATTTCGTTCAAATCATTTTTGTTTGCTTTCCTCACTCTTAAAAGCTTTTTCAATATGAAGTGATTCAGTTCTACACTGGTTTTATTAACTACAACCATAGTTATACCTCCTTTATTATTAGTAAAATAAGATTGTCAGGGGAGGCAGGAGCTATAAAAAAAGCCGCGGAGGAATCCACGGCTTAAGGTTTTTCAATACACTTCATAAAGCGTATAAACCTTATACACCCAAACCTCCTCTTCCCACGCTTACGAGGTTAGCTGACGGATTCGGACCGAAAGAGAATGGCCCTACCCACAAAAGTGGGATTCACCCCATATTATTGGTTCCCCCGTTTCCTCTCAAAGGAATTCAGCGAAAGTATGAGCATTATTCAATTTTTATTATGTTATTATACTACATAGACGTAAAAAAATAAATAATGTTTCAGGCTGTTACAAAAAGTTTACAATTATTTACCAAGCTTTCATCTATAGTGATATTATGATAATATAAATAATATGCATTTACAAGTAAATTTATTTTATGGCTTATTAATTTTTTTTAACATTGAGTCTACTGCAATGACTCATTTGTGAATCTCTGTTGTTCATACCGATAACGATTGCAGAGAAATCAACATTAATAATGGAGGCTTTTAGATGAGTATCATTGGTACAAATATAAGAAACACAAGAAATAAGAAGAATTTATCTTTAAAAGAGCTTGCTAAGAAGTCCGGGGTTACTGAACAGTACCTGGCTGATATTGAGTCTGGAAAAAAGATTCCCAATCAAAAGCTCATTGAATCTATTTCCAAAGCCCTTGGTATAAGCGTTGACTTGCTTGAACCCTCATATTTTTCCCAATACTTTGAAGAAGATGATGAAAAAAACGAACCCAAAGCACCAAAACATAAAATTACTGATAAAAAGCCTATTGAAGAGGATAATGCCATATCATCAGCATTGTCCAAGGCTGTCAGGAAGATTCCCGTTATTGATAAAATGACCTCAGTAAAGGATTTTCCTAATAAAAATGATATAGTGGATTACAAATATGAGCCGGTGTTTCAGAACAAGGCAACCAATGTTCCCGTTGGAGAATTCGTTTATTATATTGCACAGGATAATGCCATGGCTAATTCAAGAATTTTAAAGGGTGATCTGGCTCTTGTCTTTATCACAGATTCCATAAGAAATGGAGATATAATATTATATACGGAGAGAAATAAATGCTATATCAGGCGCATAGCTTTTCTGGAGAAGGAAGATATTCTTCTTTATGCCGACAATTATGAATATCAGCCCATTTTATCAAGTCAGAGAAATATTAATATAATGGGCAAAGTTGTTAGAGTAGAATTCAAAATATAATCAATGAGGCTGTCGCGAAATTCCAATTTTGCCATTCTGAGCACAGTGAAGAACCTTTAAGATGTTGAATGCGTTATGCAACAGCCCAATCTTAATCTCCTTATATTTATGGCTGAGGCTGTAACTCTTCTATTCTCTTGCTGACCTTTTCTCTGAGCAGGCTATGATTGACAATATGTCGCTCATGATGTCCACTGCCAATCTCGCCTAGCTCATCGTATGCTTTAAGTTGGAAAACGATTCTGTTATTTTCAATCTCTGATATGGAAGCATTGACCGTAACCGTCATATCCTTTACCGTCGGCTGGAAATGATCGATGCTTAAAAATTTGCCGATAGTGATGTAATTGTCCGGGAGAAGGGGGTCTACTACAGAAACCGCAGCTTCGATCATCAAGGCCGATAGTACGGGCGTAGCCAGCAGATCCTTTATGGAGCCGCTGCCGAAATACAGCGCTGTGTCTTCTTCGGTTATTTTCTTTTGGATAGTTTTAGACATGCCTATATTTAGTACTGGTAATCTCATATAAAACACCCCTTTTATTTTATTATATCATATATTCGGTAATAAGTCTAAATATTCTGAACAATCATCCTGCTCCACTCTTTTCTTCCTTTATGCTATAATGATTTTGTTAAGAAACGGAGGCGATGCAAAATGAACATTGATTATATTGTGTCCTTTATGAAAAAATTATGTGAGACCCCCAGCCCTTCGGGTTTTACTCAAAATGCAATAGCATTGGTCGAAGAAGAACTGAAATCCTTTGGTATCATCACAAGCTTAACAAATAAGGGATCTTTGTCAGCCTTGATACCAGGGAAAAATTCCGTACCTCAAAAAGCTTTAGCTGCTCATACAGATACGCTGGGAGCCATGGTAAAAAAAGTCAAGGAAAACGGCAGAATTTCATTTGCAACTATCGGCGGGTATTCCATGGGTTCTATTGAATGCGAAAACTGTTCCATCCACACTTCCCAAAATACTTTGCACACAGGTACAATTTATACAATTAAGCCATCAGTACATATCCATGAGGATTGCAAAACCTTGGAAAGAAGCTTGGAAAATATGGAGATCGTAATCGATGAAAAAGTATTTTCTACCGATGAGGTAGCTGAACTAGGCATTGAAGTCGGTGATTTTATCACTTTTGATCCCAGATTTGAATATACCGAAAGCGGTTTTATTAAATCCAGGCATTTGGATGATAAAGCGAGCGTTGCCATTTTAGTAGGATTGTGCAAGCATATCACTGATAACGATATATCCCTCGAAAATTCAGTACAAATCCTTATAACCAACTATGAAGAAGTTGGACATGGGGCAAGCTCCGGTCTTATGCCTAGTGTCAGAGAGCTATTGTGCCTTGACATGGGTGCCCCCGGAACAGGACAGAATTCAAGCGAATATGCCGTATCAATATGCGCTAAAGACAGCGGCGGCCCCTATGACTTTAGCCTTAGAAGCCGCCTTGTTAAACTGGCGAAGGATAATGATATAGATTATAAGGTAGATATATATCCTCACTATGGTTCTGATGCAGGTTCCGCTCTGAGATCCGGATTTGATATCAAGTTCGGCCTTATAGGACCGGGAGTATATGCTTCACATTCCTATGAAAGGACTCATAAAGACTCAATCGCCAATACTGCCGAACTTGCATTGAAATATATCCTTTTATAGCATATAGGACGTATGCTCCTCGCAATATTCACATGAATACTCCACCGTTCCATTGACTTTAACCAATTTGAAAAGCGGGCTAATATTATCCTCCGCATTGCTTATGCAGCGGGGGTTTTTACATTTAAACAATCCATGGACTTCCTCTGGTATCTCAACCTTCATCTTTTTAGTTATTGTTTCATTTTCAACTATATTTATGGTTACATTTGGATCAATGAGGCCTAATATGGTCATATCAACATCTATGCAGTTTTCAATTTTAATGATATCCTTTTTACCGTATTTGCTGCTCGTTACATTTCTAAGCAGCACCACAGGGAAATCAGCTTCACCAAGGTTCAGCTTGTCAAATATTTTTTTACCTTTTCCTTGAGTTATATGGTCGATCACTATTCCATAATGGATGCTTTCAACTTTAAGCATTGATATTCACCCCCAATTGTGATGCCATCAGTGCCATTCTGGCATATACGCCAAATCGGGCTTGTTTAAAATAAGCAGCTCTCTCATCATCATCGACGTCATAGCTTATTTCATTCACCCTTGGAAGGGGGTGCATTACCAGCATATCCTTTTTAGAGTCCCTGAGCTTGCTTCGGTTCAATATATAACTATCCTTAAGCCTTACATAATCAGCTTCATTAAAAAATCTTTCTTTTTGAATCCTTGTCATATATAGAATATCTATGTTGTTGATTATGGCTTCTAAGTCTTCTGTTTCTAATATCTCTGCATGTGCTTCATTCTGCAGCACGTGCTTAATATGATCAGGCAGTCTCAATTCCTTTGGTGAAACAAGTATAAATTTATTATCGGAATATCTTGACAAGGTCTTAATCAAAGAGTGGACCGTTCTTCCAAACTTTAAATCACCGCAAAAAGCCACAGTATTTCCTGATATGGATCCTTTAAGCATCTTTATAGTCAGCAGATCTGTTAATGTTTGGGTCGGATGCTGATGGCCTCCGTCGCCTCCGTTTATGACGGGTATATCGGAATACTTGGATGCCAATCTTGGTGCACCTTCCTTCGGATGCCTTATTACGGCGATATCTGCATAAGAAGATATAACTCTTATGGTATCTGCCATGCTTTCACCTTTAGCTGCCGAGCTTACATTGGCATCAGAAAAGCCAAGTACCTTTCCACCCATTCTAAGCATAGCTGCCTCAAAGCTTAGACGTGTTCTCGTGCTTGGCTCATAAAATAAAGTTGCGAGTATCTTTCCTTTGCATATTTGAGAGAATTCTTCCCCATTTTCAATCATTTTTTCTGCCAGACTAAAAATTGAATCCAGCTCTGACAATGAGAAATCTCCCGGATCAATAAGATGTCTTCCTTTTAAATTCATAATCTCTCCTCCTTCTTAGTCTCACAGGACTAGTTTAAAGGTAATACAAAAACCTTCCAACATCGGCTGGAAGGTTGATAATAACATAAGTAAAACAATTATTCATCACCTTCCCAGCCTCGCAGGACTAGTTTAAAGGTACTTAAATAAAAATAACACAAATCTTTTCCCTTGTCAATTTCTATTTTTTGTATTTTTATTGCTATCGCTCTTTATTTTTTCATTACCTTGCTTGTTATACTTATCCTTTTGCTTTAATTTAGAATTATTCTTTTTAGTTTCTATGTTCATATCCTTATATTTATTTTTTATGGATTCATATTTTTTATTGTTATCCTCAAAAGCACCGGGCTTATTCTTTTTTATATTGTTATTGTTATTATTATCTTTTTTATCTTTAGCACTTTTATCTTCTTTTTCTTTTTTGTATTCAGCATCTTTATCTGCTTTATCCTTTTTATATTCAGCAGCTCTGTCTTCTTTGATTTTCTTGTATTCGGCAATTCTATCTTCTCTGTCTTTCTTATATTCGGCAGCTTTATCTGCTTTATCGTTTTTGTCTTTTTTGTATTTAGCAACCTTATCTTCTGCTTTAGTTGTCTTTGCTTTTTTAGATATATACTGTCCTACCGATACTCCCATTTTATCTGCTTTATCCTTAACCTCTTTATCAGAAACAAATGCATTGATTTTTCCATCTATGCTATGAGCCACTACTTCTTCTTTTATAGCATTTTCCATTTTTTCTATCAGCTCATTTCCGTTTTGGTTGTTTTCTTTTTCCATGATTGCGTACAAGGTTATTTCATTGCTTTCATTCTTATCCAAGTAGTTCATATCGATGGTTTTTGCAATTATCTGTTTAACACCTTCAACGCTGTCCATTTTTTTTATATTTATTTTCTCCAGCAGTTCTTTGCCTTCATCATCCAGTCCTCTGCTGCCAATAATTATTCCTTTCTTATTCAGGGCTAGCTCGATGCTTGGATTGATATCAATGCCCACATAAGCATATGCAGCTATGTTTTCTTGATAGAAGCTGAGGAAAAGGTAGCTGCAGAAGATCAAAAGCATAAAGCAGGCAGCATTGACATATCTATTGGCTTTAAAAACAAGCCTTCTTTTCAAGATATCCACGTCATTAAAGCATACCTCCATACCCTGGTACATCCCTTTAAAAGCTTTAATATCGCAAAATGTGCAATCTTCAGCCATTAAAGTTGCTTTGTCCTTGTTTAATTTAATCACCACGCCTTTTCTCATCTAATCCACTTCCTTCAGCAAGTTATACACATAGCCTTTTATTATTTCATTATTGCTCAGCAGTATAAGGCATACAGCCAGAATAAATTTTTTATTTTTATGCAACACTTTTCTGCTGATATGTAAATTTCTTTCAATCTCTGCAACCGGAATTTTTCTGCTGTCCATTATTTTTTTCATTAGAATTTCGTCCTTGACTATTTGCGAGGCAATTCTTGCTGAATTTTTTCTGGAATCTAAATGCTTTGGACTGCTTTCAACCAAATCTTCTATCGAGATCCCAAAGCCATGCAGCTTTTTTATAAAATCTTCCATCTCTTCTGAAACATCTTGGTCTTCCCACTGGCTGCTATCTACAAATAATCTCTCTTCAATATCTTCTCCTTCATAGATCTCATTTAAATATGAGATAGGAATTGTATCAAAATTCTTTTTTTCCTTTCTATAGAAATCAATAAGCCTATTCTTTATTACTCTCTCTGCAAAGCTTAAAAAAGATTTTGATCTTTCAATATCAAACCTGTCTATTGCTTCATTAAAAGCTATCAGGCCTACGCTAAGCTCATCACTGTCACCATCGGAAACAAATCTCCCGGTCTCTTTACTTACTACATTTATAATAAAAGGCTTATAATCCTGTATAAGTCCATTTCTTTCGCATAAATCACCATTTTTACTCATTCGGACTCTATCATGAATGTCCTTTTCCTTTTTAAATGGATTTTTGAGCAATATCATCACCCGACTTCTTATTATATTAATACGACTTTTTTTTTTTTTTGGAGCCTAATTTACATTGTTACCTAAAATTATACTGTGTTACGTATTGTATAGCAAATAGTTAAAAAAAACTAATAAGGAGGAGATTGACAATGAAAAATATGAAGATTACAGCCTTATGCTTATCGGCTGCCATAGCTATATCAGCGGTTACGACTCCTGTTTTGGCTTATGCAGACAATGATAAGGCGAAACTAGAAGTAAAGGGAAAAATGACTATCAACATGGGTAAAACCAGCAAATCAAAGAACTCAAAGCTAAATCCAGGGAATTTAAACTTCAAATTCTGCGACTCAAAAGATTATATGGAGAATATGGCCTGGGCAATGAAAGCTATTGAGAAGTTGGGGGCAAAAGGCATCATAAGCGGCTATTCGGACAAAAGCTATAAGCCTCAAAATAAAGTCACAAATATGGAGGCTTTGACTTTGATATTAAAGCTGACAGGCCGCGAAGACGAGTCTGAGAAAAATAACAAAGTCCATCCTATTTTTAATCAATATCAGAGCAATTGGAACCTTCAGTGGGGTTGGGGCTACCTATTTGTAGCCGTTGATAAGGGTATTTTGCTACCTGAGGAAATTAAAGGCTTCAATCCAAACCAGCCTATAAAGCGCCATGAATTAGCAAAATACTTGATAAGAGCAATAGGCAAATCAAAGGATGCTGAAGAATATATGAACAGCAAGCTTGATTTCAAAGATGCTGATGCAGTTCCTAAAGCATCCAGAGGCTATGTTTATTTGATAAATGACCTTGGCATAATGACAGGCAACGAAAACAGACAGTTTAAACCCAATGAACCTTTGACAAGAGCAGAAATTGCAGTATTGATCGACAAAGCCGGCGACTATCTTGATGATTATGAAGATAATCAAAATGAAGCAAAAGTTGTCTTTAAGGCTTATGATGATACCAATAATAAATTGACCGCCATATATAATGGTAAAACAGTATACTATAAAACTATAGATAATGTAATAGTATATAAGGACAACGAATATACAGACATATATGATTTATCTGAAGGCGATGTACTTGATATAGTGCTTGGCAGTGACAAGCAAGTCATATTCATCGAAGTAATCGGCTATACAGATGATGAAGATGACGATGATGAAGATAGGGAGTATATAGATTTTACTGATGTAAGCTATAGCAAGCTTCCTGCTTCTATACAAAGATATATCGACACTTCAAGGGCAACAAAGGGATATAAAGCTTATAAGTACAATGATGCTATATATCTTGCAGCCTTCATGGGCAGAAAGAATACCGGAGGCTACAGCATAGAAATTGAAGATATTCAAAGATATAAGCTAAACGGAAAATATATCGTTGAAGCAGTTGTCAAAGAAACAGAGCCGGATAAAGACTCATTCGTAACTCAAGCACTAACTTATCCCTATACTGTTGTTAAATTTGACAGTTTTGATAACATATCAAAAGTAAACTTTGTAGATGAAAACGGAAATGTTTTGTCTCAAAAATCCATTGAAGCTTTGAAGGATGAAGCAACTACAGCAAGTGGGATTTTCTCCAAGGCAGATGATGCCTACATATATATAAAGGCAGGAACTAATTCCGTGCTTACAAAATACGAAATGGCAGAAGACATACAAGTATATATCAACAATAAAGAAAAGTCCCTTGATGATTTAAAATCAGGTATGAAGGTAAAGCTTACTATATTGAATGATTTAGTGACTAAAATATCTGCAGATTATGAAGTGAAAGATGCCGAAGGCACTATCCAACTGGTGGACACAGCAAAAAAACAGATAAGGATAAAATATGAAAATAGATTCACTACCTATTCTATTGAGGAAGATGCAGAGGTCACTCTGGATGGCGAAGCATCAGAGCTTTCAAAATTAGAATTTGGCATGAAAGTGAATCTGGAGCTATTAAACAGCAAAGTAGTTCGTATAGACGCAGTTAATTTTGAAGAAACCTTTGAAGGAAAAATTAAAAATATTGAAATTGCAAACAAAAAAGTAAAAAGCATCACGCTATTAGTAGATAAGTCACAGATGAAATTTGACATTACTGCAGACACATCCTTTGATATGCTTGACAGTGACGCAGAACCAACGGATTTAGCCATAAACAGTGAAGTAAAAATAAACCTTCTAAATGGAAAAGCTATAGAGGTTATAGAGCTAAAATAGTTCTCGATCTGAAGCAGCCCTAGTGGGCTGCTTTTTCTTTTGCCCATTTCATTAATATTTTTGTTGAACCATAAATATTATATAGTGAAAGGGGTTGAGAAGCTTTATGACATTGGATAATATGACTTATCTTCAAGGTGCCTTTATACTTACATTGGTAAATCTTGTAACTGGAATACTATCCTTCATATATAGAATATTCTTATCAAAATCCATAGGCGCTGAGGGTATGGGCGTCTATCAGCTGATCATGCCTCTTTACATGCTTTTCATCCAGCTGGTATCCGGCGGCCTTTCTACCTCCATATCTAAGCTGGTTGCAGAAAACAAGGCCAGGCACAATTATTCTAATATTGGTAAGACTATAAAGATTGCTGTTCTGATATCAGGGTTATGGAGCGTAACTTTCAGCAGTCTTATTGCATTTAATGCCGGCTTTTTAGCAAACAATATTTTAAATGATGAGCGTACTTTTTATTCAGTAATTATATTCTCTCCCGCTATAATCTTTATTGCTTTAGCAGCTGTGCTTAAAGGCTACTTTTATGGTACCGAGCAAGTAAAGATTCCTGCGCTTATCGATATTGCGGAAAAACTGATCCGGCTTGTGGTGCTGATAATGACTACAAATTATCTTATAGATTATGGCATAGAATATATATGCGCAGGAGCTATGACGGCCATGGTGACAGGCGAACTGCTCAGCTTGTTCCTGCTCTACATAACCTATAGAAGGAAAAAAATCATAGCTGCAGCAGCTATGAGAACAGATTCCGCCATGTTTATCATAAGCAATATGCTAAAGGTCGTTATTCCCTTATCTATAAGTGGTGCAGTGAATACAATTTTAGACATGCTGGATGCGGCATTGATACCGGATCAATTGATAAAGGCAGGCTTTACCAAGCAATTATCCCTTTCATTATACGGCCAGCTGACAGGTATGGTTCTGCCTCTAATATATTTCCCCATGATAATAATCGGCTCCTTATCAATAACCCTTATACCCTCAGTGGCATTTTCTTTTACATATAAAAATTGGGCTGTATTGAATAAAAAATATAATGATTCCCTTACCATTGCTTCCATAATCGGCCTCGGTGCAACGATTGCCTTTATGCTATTTCCAAAAGAGCTTTGCAGCGTATTGTTCAACTGCCCGCAAGCGGGCAAACTGCTGTTTTGGTCTTCTATTCCATGTGTCTTGGAATATTGGCTTTTCGTCTTGATGGCGATCATGAACGGCTTAAATTTTCAAGGAAAGGTTTTAGAGTCCACTATCCTTAATATAATAATAATGGTTACAAGTATTATTATTCTCATGCCAATGCCTAGGCTGAATATCTACGGTTACGTTATTGGTCTCGGAATAAGTTCATTATCTGTGATACTAAGCTGCCTAAGGATAATAAACAAAAACACTCCAATCAGAGTCGATACGAAAAAATGCATTTTAAAGCCGATATTGTGCGCCATTCCTATGCTAGCATTTATTTCGCTGGCAAATTTTCATCTTACTTCTTACACAAACTTCAGGTACAATATGATGCTTTCTTATATATTGGGCTCAGGGATATATGCTATTATGCTGCTTGCTACAGGGACTATAAGACCAAATCAGCTTTTAAGCGTAATAGGCTTAAAAAAGCCTGATGCATAACATGCCAAACTATAATAATTCATCAGTATCAGCGTCAAAGTGGGGACCACTATAACAGCATCGATCAAGCCGTGTATCATAATGGCAACACTGGTTCCTATCGTGCCTAAAGCCGCAAATCTTTCCAAGCTGCCGCAAGCATTTTTAATCTTCTTCATCGATCCTGCCATAAGGCTATGAAATATGCTAACAAATGATACCAGTCCGATAATCCCCGTTTCTGCTGCAAAATGCAAAAAAATATCATGTGCATGATAAACAACACCCCAAAGCTTTGGGGATACTTGACTTAATGAATACCATAAAGTTCCTACACCATTGCCGACAAAAGGGTGCTCCATGAAAATACGGAGACTGGTACGCCATATCTCAATCCGGTAAACACTGCTGCTATCACTGTTTATTCTTGCAATATTTATTCTTTCATAGCCTGCTCCTTTATTGAACAGCAAAAAAAGTATGATCATCGCAGCGCTGTACAATATGAATCTGCTATCTTTTTTCAACGCATACATTATCACCAGCGCGGCAATTAAAGACACAAATGCTCCCCTGGAATAGGTGAGTATAAGGCAAAATGAACATAAAACCAGAGAAATATACTTCGAGGGCTTATAATCCATATAAATAATCCAGGATAGTATAAAACAAATATTTATGACTAAATAAGCTGCAAAAATATTAGGATTATACAAAGTTGAATAAATCCTGGTCAATGATGATAAAGATTCACTATACCCTGTCCAATGCTCATTGATTTCTAAATTTCCGGTTAAAAACTGAAATAAGCCGAATAAAGAAGTAATTATCGCCATATAATTCAGCACATTAAACAGGTTTCCGATGCCTCTATTCTTTAAATAGTATTGTGCCATAGAATAATAAAGTGATTGCAGAATTACAAATACTAAAAAAATAGCGCTTGATACAAAAATTTTTGAAAACAAGGCAGACACCGATATAGATACTATTAACAAAAAGAAAGGCTTGTTTTGTATAATCGGATCCAATAATTCTTTGATTCTATCCGAAGCAATGAATGCTATCAGCAAGCCCAATACTGCAAGATAACCTAAAGGCGGTACTATAATGCCCGCTACTAAGGCAAATAATATAAATGATGTTAAAGTTTTTCCCATATAGATTACTCTGCATTAAAAAAGTATTTATTTATATCATCAATTATTTTTTTTAGCCGATCCTTATCTGCATAGAAATATTTAATATTGCGCAGCTTTTCTTCTTTTACAAGACCTGCCTGCTTCAGTACTTCAAGATGATGGGATATAGTGGGAGTTGAAATCCCTATTATATCCGACAAAGCTTTACCATAACTTTTACCGTTCACCAAAATCCTTAATATCTCCATCCTGGATTTATCATCTATTACCTTAAGGAGACCGGAAAGTTCATCCAATAGCGCTTCCTTCTTGTCTCTTGTGACCCTGCAATCAAAAACCACGTAGAGCTTATCGTCGGAGTATATCCTAATAAGCCTGGGCGATACAAAATAAGATGGTATAATGTAATATTCCCTATAGCCGCTGAAAACCCGTTTAGGCTTTCCTGTGATCTTCTCCAATACCACTTCAATAGTATCCTTACCAATAAAATCATTGACATAGGAAACCCCTTCTCCAAGCCTGTCCGCTCCCTGGTCCAGCCTATCAAGAAAGCCCTTTTGATAGACAGCTTTCAAGATTGCTACCGCTTCATTCTTTATTTCTTCAGGATTATCGAAGAAATTCATCAGCATATCTTCTTCTACAATCCATTTAATTTTTTCCTGAATCTTATACCTTTCATTTTTGTTGTTAAAGGCTTTTTTTATTCTTTCCTTGTCTATGCTTTCATTTAATAAATAATAGAAAAAATCCGCTTTATCGGAGTTATTTATATAGTAAATAAAATTTTCTATACTCAGCAACTCTTTGCTTTCAAGCACATAATTGAGAAATTCTATGCCTCCGTTAGGATAATGCCTTATATTCTCCAAGGCCTCGAGTTCTTCTGTACCGAGCATTGATATCATTTCTTCCGCCCACTTTATCTCATATTGATGATGAGCTGGATCTGTAAGTAAATGCACTGCGCAAACCAATTCTATGACAGGTGAATAAAAGACCTTTATCTCAGGAGTCCTTAAATCACTGTAAATCTCCATAGGCATAAAAATTCCCCCTAAATTAGATAGAAATCTAATATAATAATATCAACAAATCATTTTCTATACAATACCATATATCCTATATGAGCGACCTTAATCTTTCTACTTCTTGATCTGTCAACTCTCTATACTCGCCCGGCATCAAAGCTTCATCCAATTTCAAATTGCCCATACTCAGCCTTTTAAGATAGACTACCTTTTTATCGACAGCTTCAAACATTCTTTTTACTTGATGATATTTGCCTTCTCTTACTATAATATTGACCCTTGAGATTGCAGCCTCCTCCAATATTTCCAAATCGGCCGGCAAAGCTTTGTACCCATCCTTTAAGGTTATGCCTTTTCTGAACAATTCAACATCTTTCATGCCGACCCTGCCGGCAACCTCTGCAAGGTATACCTTGTCAATATTCTTTCTGGGGGAAGTTAAACCATGATTCATCCCGCCATCATTTGTAAGTATGAGCAAGCCTTCTGTATCCTTATCCAGCCGCCCTACGGGGCTTGGGCAGAAATTCAGATGCTCTTCATCTATCAAATCTAATACTGTAGTCGATCTTGTATCTTCAGTTGCCGTTATGACACCCTGGGGCTTATTCATCATCAAATATACGTATTTTCGATAGTTTATTACAGATCCATTCACCTTTATTGCTTGTTTTTCAGGATCTACCTTAATCTCTGCATCTGTCGCAACAGCATCATCAATTTCTACTGCTCCGCATTTTATCAGCTTTTTTACTTCTTTCCTGCTGCCAAACCCCATATTTGCCAGCACCTTATCCAGTCTCTGCATATCGCCCATCTTTATCCTCCAAAGTGACTTAATACATTTAGTATATTCAACAAGATTTTATCAATTCCCTTCAATGATGAGCAGAAATATATCTCTGCAGAAATAAATTATGGAATCCAGAACTGTAAACCTTTCTAAAACGCAATTTTTCAGCAAATTAGGTAATGGTTCAACCCCGTCTGAGATTCGCAACAAAACCTCTGCAGAGATACATTAATACTTATTCCCTGATCTGTGGCCAATCATATCGCTTAACATATAGCTGTTATTCTTGCTTATAATCTTTTCACAATATTGAACATATTGTCAAGAACAGTCCAGTTTTGCACAAAAGGCTCACCCAATACCCAATAGCTGATGCCCTTTAAGCCCATACTTGCAGCCAGCATATTCTTTGCTTCCGCGCTTCGTGCATCCTCGAACCAGACTTCATGACCTACCCCGCTGCTATCAGTATAGTTAAAATGAGGGGATTGAGCTTCTTCATCATATTGGATCTCGGCACCAACACTTCCTGCCAACCTGACAGCTTCATCAGGGCTTATCCTCCTAGCCCATTCACCGCCCGGAGTATAGGGCAGCGACCAATCATAGCCATACAGAGGTGCTCCCATCATAATTTTATCTCTTGGTATGACAGAAACGGCATAATCCAGCACTTTCCTTACCTCATTAATTGGCGCAACTGCCATAGGCGGTCCTCCGGACCATCCCCATTCATAGGTCATGATAATAACAAAGTCCACTATCTCACCATGAGCCTTATAATCATGGGCGCCATGCCAAGCTCCCGTTGTTACATCAGTGGTTTTCGGAGCTAATGCGGTTGATACTACAAAATTGTTGCTATGAAGTTGGGGAGTTATTTTTCTGAGAAAATTGTTATAGAGCTCTCTATCATTTGGATCTACCCTCTCAAAGTCTATATTGAGCCCATAATAGCCCTTGTTTTTCATGGTTGTAATTATATTGTCAATAAGAGTTTGTTGTATATTCTCATTCGTCAGTATTTCATGGGCCAGCTGTGTATCAAAATTTCCGTTTCTGAAGTTTGTGACAATCATCAAGGGCGCTACTCCATTATTTCTGGCAGCCTCTATTATAGGTTCATCATTTATGCTGTTTAAAGTCCCGTCAGGATTGACCTGATAACTGAAAGGGCTTGCATAGGTCAGATATGGGGCTACTTCTGCAACATCCTGAGCTGCTTGGGCTCCGGCTTCCTGCTCTGCATATGCGTTTATTTCCATATCTCCGTACATTTTATCTTCGCTTGGTATTCTGATCTGCATACCTGGGTAAATCAAAGCGGGATTTGAAATTCCATTGTACTCCGCAAGCCTGGCAGCTGTGGTACCGAATTGATTTGCTATGCTCCACAAGGAATCTCCCGGCCTTACTGTATACACTGTTGACTCCCTTGGTATTGCCAAAGCCTGACCAACAACCAAAAAAGGTAAATCAGCAATACCATTGGCCTCAATAATTGCGTTTACCGGGACGCCAAATTGTCTGGATATGGACCAAAGGCTATCTCCCCTTTTTACTACATAAATAGTCATCTAAACACCCCTAACAAAAATACTTTTTGAATTCTTTTTAAACCTTATTATCATAATATTCATAGAAACGAAAACTGTTAAAAAGCTTGACTTTAACATTGAATGAAGTCTTCTTCAATATAAATGGAAATTTCATATAAGCTTAAGGAACTACTATATGCTATAATATGGACAATTATAATATTTGGGAGGTATGGGTTTGAATAGAGAACGCTTGATTTCAACTTTCTTTGATATTGTAAAAGTCGACAGCATCAGTAAAGACGAGAAAGCTTTGGCTCTCAGACTGAAAGCGATGCTGGAGGAAATGGGCTTTGAAACTAAAATTGATGATGCGCATATAAAAGCAGGTTCAAATACCGGCAATCTCATAGCTAAAATATCCGGAAACAAAAATGTACCGGCTATTATGCTTGCAGCCCACCTGGATACGGTAAACCCGGGGCTTAATATAAAACCTCAGATAATTGACGGCGTTATCAGAAGCGACGGAACCACCATTTTAGGAGCAGATGACAAAGCAGGCATTGCAAGCATTCTTGAGGGAGTGAGATCTATAATTGAAAAGGATATATCTCACGGCGACATTGAATTAGTATTTACGATATGTGAGGAAATCGGCCTTTTAGGTGCCAAATATCTGGATCATTCTATGTTAAAATCAAAAACCGCATTTGTTTTTGACAGCAGCGGTGACGTAGGTACAGTCATAGTTCATGGCCCTGCACAAAAATTGATAAACGCCAGAATAGACGGTAAAGCCGCCCACGCAGGCTTAAGCCCGGAAAAAGGGATAGATGCGATTGCAACGGCAGCCAGAGCCATAAGCAATATGAAGCTCGGCCGCATAGACAAAGAAACAACAGCTAACGTCGGCATAATACGCGGAGGTCATTCGACCAATATAGTGTGTGATCTTTTAAGCTTGGAGGCAGAAGCCAGAAGCCTCGATCCTAAAAAGCTGGATGATCAGGTGAACCATATGATTAAATGCCTTGAAGATGCCTGCAATGCTGCTGATGCAAAGCTGACGATCGATGTTCAGGATTGTTATACCGGATTTTCTATCGACAGCAGCGACCCTATATTGAAGATTGCCGAAGCTGCAATGAGGAGATCAAATATAACCTACACTCCAAAATCCACAGGAGGCGGCAGCGATACCAACATTTTAAACAAAGCAGGAATTAAAGCTGTGACTCTAGGCGTTGGAATGAGCAACTCCCATAGCACAGAAGAATTCATAACAGTTGACAACTTAGAGAAAGCGGTCCTTCTGGTTGAAGGCTTGATCCAGGAAATGAAATAAGAAACGATAATTATATGAGCAGCGGCTAAATAATTATCCGCTGCTCTGACATCTTACGATTAAATTAAGCTGAATTGCTTATTGAGCTTAAACTATATAATCTTCAGGCATTTTTTCCGGCTCTGCATCCAAAATATCTTCGGGTACATCTTTGAATTGCTTGAAATTGCTTTTAAAGCTCTCAGCCAGATTATTAGCCTTTCTATAATATTCATCAATACTATACCATGTATTAGGAGGATTCAGAACAATATTGGGAACATTAGGGCATTCTTTCGGAATGGCAAGGCCAAAAATAGGGTCTATATAATAGTCTACTCCATCCAATTGCCCATTCATTGCAGCTCTTACCATAGATCTTGTATATTTAAGCTTCATTCTGCTGCCTATTCCGTATGAGCCGCTCGCCCAACCGGTATTAACCAAGAATACTTTCACATCATATTTGTCAATCTTCTCACCCAGCAGCTTCGCATACACCTGAGGCCTGAGAAGCATAAAAGGTGAGCCAAAGCATGTGGAGAAAGTAGCTTTTGGATCCACTATGCCTCTTTCTGTGCCAGCTAGCTTGCTGGTATAACCGGACATAAAATGATACATGGCCTGCTCCTTGGTCAGCTTGGATATAGGAGGCAAAACCCCTGTTGCGTCTGCAGTAAGAAATATTATGGTTTTGGGTATACCGCCAACACCTTCAAGTATGGAATTATCAATATGTTCAACAGGAAATGCAGCTCTGGTATTCTCCGTATGCCTGCCATCATCATAGTCAGGTTCTCCGGTAGCGCTATCTATTACAACGTTTTCCAGCAAAGCACCTTCCCTAATAGCATTCCATATTTGAGGTTCGTTCTCCTGGGAAAGGTTTATACATTTTGCATAGCATCCGCCTTCAAAATTGAACACACCTTTATCTGTCCATCCATGCTCATCATCGCCTATAAGCCTTCTGTCATGGTCTGCAGATAATGTGGTTTTTCCTGTTCCTGATAAGCCGAAAAACAATGTCACTTCGCCATCCTGTCCAACATTTGCGGAGCAGTGCATCGGCAAAACACCCTTAAAAGGCAGCAGGTAGTTCATCACTGTAAATACAGATTTCTTTATTTCACCGCAATACTTTGTTCCGCCAATCAACACCATCTTTTTATCAAAATTAAGTACAATAAATACCTCGGAATTTGTTCCGTCTACCTGTGGATCGGCTTTAAAGTCAGGGACTACAATGATAGTAAATTCAGGTTTAAAATCACTGAGCTCTCCTTCCTTAGCCTTTATCAACATCTGTTGGGAGAACAAATTCTGATATGCAAATTCATTTATCACCCTTACCGGCATGCGGTAATCCTTGTCTGCTCCGGCAAATCCATCAAAAACATATATTTCTTTTTCCTTAATATAATCTAAAATCTTAGAGCAAAGTCTATCGAAATTCTCCATAGTCATGGGCATATTAGCCTTATTCCAGTTTATGTGATGATGTACAGACGGACTGTCGACAATGAATCTATCATTAGGTGACCTTCCGGTATATTTGCCCGTATTAATGCACAAAGCACCGTTTTTTGCTATATAACCGTCTTCTTTTTCAACTGCAATGCCGATGAGCTCTTTAATCGGCAGGTTATAATGTATTTTGCTGCATTGGATTTCCTCCGCATCCATAGAAGCATATAGCCTGTTCAAGATTTTTACCCCCTAAAAAGCTAAAATTTATGTTTTTACCTTATATATTATATCATAATATAATATTTGTGCTATACTTTTTACGCAGTTATTGTATAATCTCCCTATTTTATATTTCACTGCCATCTGTTATAATTATTTCTGGACTTGACCACTGAATGAAGTCTCGTTCAAGAGGTGATATGCTATGGAAAAAAAAAGGCTTAATAGGAATTTGTCATTTTTATTTTTTGCGGTATATTGGGTATTCGCCTGCTATACCCCATTTTTGCTGCTTTATTTGCAAGATCGCCGGCTTTCCTATATACAAATAGGCATTGTACTTGCCCTCAATTCAGCGATAAATATTTTATTTCAGCCCTTATGGGGTTATTTAACGGATAAATACATAAGCATAAAAAGGGCTGCTTACATTTCAGCGATCATAAGCGCTTTGGCTGTAATCTCATTTACTCTGGCGCATGAATTCTATGGAGTCATGTTCTCCATTGTGCTTTTCGTTATTTTTCAAAGCGGCTTGCTTCCGTTAATGGACTCTTTGTGTTATAAGATAGCTCATAACTACAGCAATATAAAATATGGGAAAATAAGATTGATGGGCTCTGCAGGCTATGCATTTTCTTCATTCTTTTTAGGCATGATTATTGCCAGAACTTCCATTGATATAATATTCTATTTATATTCATTATTCAGCCTGTTTATATTGCTTTTCCTATCTAAATTAAATTTTAGAGAAGAAAATACCGAACAGGAAAAAAGCAAAATACAACCTTTAAAAGTGCTGAAAAACACCGGTTTTATGATATTCCTTCTTTCCGTTACAATAGGAAGTATTTCTTACGGAGCCAATAACAGCTATATAGGAGTGCTTCTTCAAGAAACAGGAGGAAGCACGCAGAATCTGGGGCTGCTGTGGTTTATAGTAGCAATAACTGAAGTTCCTATTTTTTTTGTAATAAACAGGCTTATTGCCAGAATCGGCTCATTGAATACATATTTGCTGTCTCTGGCATTATTCTCAATTCGTTTCTTCTTGTGCACCCTTTGGAAAAATACTAGCATAATAATAATGATCCAGTTCTTGCAGGGACTTACTTTTCCCTTATTCATGGCAGGAGGCTTAGACTATTTATGCAGTCTGGTCCCTGTAGAAGCAAGGTCCTTCAGTATATCCTTGATGTCCGCATTGATATTCGGCTTAGGAGCTCTGATAGGCAATCTGGCAGGAGGCATCATAATAGATTTCTTCAGCATATTCTCTCTTTACAGAGTTATCGCTGCTGTATCCTTGGTTTCTCTGGCAGTGGCATTAACCTTGAGGAAACGTAAACCACTGAAAGACACGGAAGCCTCACAAAAAGACCACTGAAGGGAATGGATTAGGAGTTAAGAGTTAAGAGTAAAGAATCAGGAATGAAAAGTAGGGGACGCCGCCCTCGGCGTACTGTGTTCCCAGTTCCCTATCTATCTCGGTAAAATTCCCCTCAATGCTGAAAGCAAGGCAGTATTTGCCCCTCCATCCAAAACAGCCAATCTGAAATACTTGTTAGTGAGAAAAGAAAAGCCGTCTGGTGTCCTTATAAGTATACCACGGCCCGCCAGCGCTTCCCTCAATTTATATGCATCAAGCTCCTCATCAGATATTCTTAACAAATGGAAATTAGCTCTCGAGGGGTATACTTCTATACTTTCAAAATTGGATAAGCCCTTATAAAGAAAATCTCTCTCGGATTTTATCCACTCATGAGAATTTATAATATATTCTTTATCGCTAAATATACAACTGGCAGCTATTACGGCTCCGGTATTCACATTCCACGGATGCTGTAAATCATTGATTCTCTTATAAACTTCATCGTTGCAGGTCAATGCGTAACCCAATCTAATCCCGGGCATGCCAAAAAACTTTGTCGCAGCTCTTATAACAATAGTGTTGGGGAAGTCCAAAAGCTTTGAAACAAAAGAACTGTTAGGATAATCATCCGTGAACTCGATAAATGCTTCATCAATAATTAAAATGCATTGCTTTTCTCCAAGCTTTGAAGCAATTTGCTCCAGCTTAAGCTTATCGAGTAAAAATCCGGTAGGATTATTGGGATTGCACAAGAGGACTGCTGTGCGCTTCTCAACTCTGTCTAAAAAAGAGTCAATATCTATCTTTGAAAAATCTTGATTATATGCAAAAACCTCATCATACTCTATTCTATTATTCAATGCAGCCTTCTTATATTCAGAAAAGGTTGGCCCTATTGTAAACAGCTTATGCGCATCAAGGGCTCCCAAAATAGAATATATGATTTCTACCGCTCCGTTTCCCACAAGAATGTTTACGCTCTCAGGTACATTTATGTAACTTCTTATATTATCCTTTAAATCAGCGTAGCGGATATCAGGATATCGAGTAAAGCTATCTATGTCATCCATCAAGGCTTTCTTAAAGCTATCAGGCACCCCGAGAGGATTGATATTAGCGCTAAAGTCATATCGGATATTTTTGTAATTATAGATATTCCCTCCATGAAAATTCATCGTAAAATCCCCTTTATTAGCAGTTTGTGAATCTCTGTTGTGCTAACTGATAACGATTGCAGAGTTCCGAAACTAAGAGTTTGTAAGCTTGTATAGGGTTGCGTCAAAACCAACAAATTCTAAGTCACTTCACAACGCACTCTTTTATCAGTCAGGACAACTAAGGTGAATTACTCCGCAAGAGCAAGAGAAGATTCCCTGGAGCAAGGTTAAATTAGAATTATTCCGGTAAAATAACTATTGAAAATTGAAAAAACGATTAGCGAAATTATCCAGGCAGCATACATCAAGGAGATCATCTTTTTTATATCCTCACCATCTATATCCTTAAGCTTATCTCCAATGCTTGGTTTAACTACAAGTTTCCCGAAGTATAAGTTAGCTCCTCCAAGCATGATCCCAAGGGCACCTGCCGCTGCTGCTTCCGGGTATCCGCTGTTTGGGCTTAAATGATTCCTGCAGTCTCTTTTCACTATCCTGTGCGAATTTTTATAATCCAGTCCCAATACAAAGGCCCCGCATATCATGAATATGGAAGTAAGCCTCGAAGGTATAAAATTCGCTATATCATCCAGTCTTGCGGACGCCCAGCCAAAGAATTCATATTTTTCATTCTTATAGCCTACCATGGAATCCATCGTATTTATCGCTTTATAAGCCATTGAAAGAGGTGCGCCACCTAAAAACATATAAAAAAGCGGTGCAATTATCCCATCACTTGCATTTTCTGATACAGTCTCTATTACAGCCCTGGAAATATCATTTTCATTCATATGAGCCGTATCTCTGCCGACTATATATGAAAGAAGTTTCCTGCTTCCATTTATATCATTGTTTTTGAGGCTGGCTGCTATCTTTGAGGCTTCTTTTGCCAGGCATCTTCCTGCCAGGCATGTATACAATATGAAAGCATTTACAAAAAGCCTCAAGCTCCCTCCTATATAATAAGCTGCCCTTAGCAATGCCCAAACAGTCATATAACTTAGAAATACCGTAGATATAGTCAGGAAAACCCCTGCAAGCTTTAATGATTTATTATCCTTGCAAATCCTTCTTGCTATTTTCTCAAAGGCAGATATATATAAGCCTATCAACCTTACAGGATGAGGAAATCCGTATGGGTCTCCGAAAGCTAAATCGGCTAAATTAGCGATCCATATGCTGATCATTAATTCCTTCCTCCAATATTTTATATACCTTTGACATATCCAAGTTCTTCCTTATAACATCAGCCAGTATATCAAATTGATCTCCTATATCAATGCTGTCATCGCCCTTATCTTTTAAACTGTCACATAAACTGTCTTCTTCAGGAAGGTTATGTACAAAATAGGGAATAACGCCGAGAACCGGTATATTTATTATATCTTCAAGCATTCTCAAACCTGGCTTCAGCAGTTCATAGCTTCCTCTGAATTTATTTATTATGACTCCCTTGACCCTTCTCTTCTCATCTTCATCAAGGAGCAACATCGTACCTGCCAGTGACGCGAAAACTCCGCCCCTGTCTATGTCTCCCACCAGAACAACCGGAGCCTTGGCGATCTTGGCCATGCCCATATTTACAAAGTCCTCCCGCTTCAGGTTGATTTCCGCCGGACTCCCGGCTCCCTCAATAACTACAATATCGCTGCGGTTGGACAAATTTTCATAAATATCTGCAATCCTATGCTTTAATTGGGGTTTAAAAGAAAAATATTCTTCTGCATTCATCCCTCTAAATGCTTTGCCCGATATTACGACCTGAGAGCCTTTATCTGTTAAAGGCTTAAGCAGGATGGGATTCATGTCCACAGAAGGCTCTTTTTTGCATGCTTCTGCTTGCATGGCCTGAGCAACGGCCATTTCCAGGCCATCCTTGGTGATATAAAAGTTTGAAGACATATTTTGAGATTTAAAAGGATTTACCTTATAGCCATCCTGTGTAAATATCCTGCATAATGCGGCGCATATAAGGCTTTTCCCTACTGATGAGCCGGTGCCCTGTATCATAATAGATTTGTTTTTCATCGTATCCTCCTCTAATATCAGTTGTATTGACTGATAACGATCGCAAATGCGATGCACTCTTTTATCAGTCAGCACAACAATTTAAGCAAAGTTATTGCAGTAAAATCCCTATTCTATAGAATTAATCTTTCTTATAGTACAATGACCCTCTTCTATTTCAAACAGGCTGTACTTACCGTGTTCAAAATGAAAATTCCAAAATCCATCCATACCTAAATTGAGCAAAAAGGATGCTATGACCTTCATGGGGCCGTCATGGCTTATCAAGGCAACTTTTTTCCCTTCTTGCATTTTTAAAAGCTCTTTGCCAGCTTCAGAAACTCTTGTATAAAAGTCTCTAAAGCTTTCTCCTTTTGCAGGATGCATATCCTTCCAGTTGTTCACACCTATAGACCATTCTTTGGGATACTGCAAACTTATATCCCTATGATGCATCCCTTCCCATAAACCAAAATCCATCTCTTTGAATCCCTCTGCAATATTGATGCTTAAACTTCTTCCGGAAGCAATGCAGGCTGCAGTATCATAGCATCTTTTTAAAGGGCTTGTGATAATGCAATCCAGCTCCTTAGTCTTCATAACCTCCCTTATGGTTTTTGACTGCTCCATCCCCAGGCCGTTCAAAGCCTCATCCCGACTGCCCAAGAATACCCCTGCTTTATTTAGCTCTGTTTGACCATGCCTTATCAAATATAAAGTTACCATCAATATATTAACCTTTCCAATAAATATAAAGAAACCATAAAGCTTATCTCAGACACTTCACTTGCCGCACCCAATGTATCTCCGGTCATTCCGCCTATCTTGTCATCTACAATTTTTTTGAAAGCCAAAACAAGGATAAGGCTCGGTATTAATACAGCAAGTGTTTCCCATGAACCAATAAATAAAATTATTAAAATCCCCGAAAATATGCCTGCAATAAGCCGCTTTAAAGACATATGGGAATAAAAAAGCCCTCCCATGCCCCCATTAGGCCTTGCATATTTTGATATGCCAAACAATAGAAGAACAAAGGCTTTTGCTGCAACAGGCGCCAGTATAATAGCCGGTGCTTTCGCAGCATTGGAAAGTGTATAGAGCATGCCAAACCTCAATAGAAAATCCAGTATTATTCCGATCACTCCATTGGTGCCGACTCTGCTATCTTTCATTATTTCCAGAATTCTTTCCTTGCTCCTCGCAGAAAACAGACCGTCGCAGGAATCAGCAAGACCATCTATATGAATAGCTCCGGTTATGAAAATGTTTGAAATCAACCAGAATATAATCCCTAATATCTCATTGCTGAAGGAGCCGACCAAAATATAAATTCCATAATTGAATAAACCTACAATAAGACCTACAAAAGGCATATAAACTATACCATTTGAAAAATCCTCACCCTTTGCATTGATATTAATTTTTATCGGTATCCGGGTAAAAAATTGAATCATTAAAACTAAACTTCTCATGACATCACTTTATCCTAATGGGTATGCCCGATACTGTCAGATATACCTCATCAGCCTTTTGACCAATAATCTGATTTATTCTTCCTGAAATATCCCTAAACGCTCTGGCTACAGGATTTTCCGGTACAACTCCCCAGCCCACCTCATTTGAGACAAGTATTGCATCTGCCGGCGACTTTGATATGGCCTCCAGCATATTGCCGATCTGAACTTTTATACTCTCTTCGGCCCTGTTATAATCTTCTATCCTGACATACTCCATATCATAATTAAAATATTCCAGCATCTGATTGGTTACCATGACCGTGATGCAATCCAGCAAGAAACAATCATATTCCTCCCCATATCTATGTATTATTTCATCAATACCTTTAAAGGCTTCTATGGTAAGCCATTCCTTAGATCTGGATTCCTTATGCTTTTTTATCCTGTCTTCCATCTCACTATCAAAGGCTATAGCAGTAGCTATATATATCACCTTCTCCCCATAGCTTTTTGCCATATTCTCTGAAAAGCTGCTCTTCCCGCTTCTGGCTCCGCCCGTAACCAAAATACATTTACCCATAAATATCCCTACCTTATATCAATTAAATAATCATTTTTTATTGAGGCCTCTTCAAAAGTAGCCATGTTTGTAATAACTTTATCAGCCGCCTCCAGAATATTGAAAGCTATGGCGCAGCCGCTTCCTTCACCCAGCCGCATATCCAGATTAAGCATAGGCTTTAATCCTAATATTTCTATTATTGTCTTATATCCGGGCTCTGCCGAACAATGAGAAGTGAACATATAATCCGCAGCCAGAGGATTCAACTTATATGCCAATAACGCGGCTGCCGCAGATATCAAGCCATCGATCAAAATAGGCAATCTATAATATGCAGCCCCAATAAAACAGCCTGCCATACCGCCTATATCGAAGCCTCCAACCTTTGACAGCACATCTATGGGATCATTTTTGTCCGGCTCATTGATCCTTAATGCCTGGGTTATAATTTTCTTTTTATTTTCAAAGCCTTCTTCCGTAAGGCCGGAACCTTTGCCTACGATCCTATCTGCATCGTATCCTGTAAAAGCCATTATAATGGCGCTTGAAGTGCTCGTGTTGCCGATGCCCATCTCACCGGTGCCTAAAACCTGCGCCCCTTCCCGCACCGCTTCTTCAACCATATCTATGCCTGTCTCTATAGCCTTTAAGGCCTCTTCTCTCGTCATGGCATGGCCTTTGGCCATATTCCATGTGCTTTTCCTGATTTTTCTTTTATATAAGCCGGGATAATCAATATCTGCATTGATTCCTATATCAACAACCTTGAGCTTGGCTCCTGCATGCTTCGCCAATACCCCCACACCTGTAACCCCTCTTATGAAATTGATCGTTTGAATTGCCGTTATATTCTGAGGGCAGCTGCTCACTCCTTCTTCTACTACACCATTGTCTGCCGACATTATTATAAGCTGCTTATTGATCATGGGATTGCTGATCTTACCTGTTATGCCTGAAAGCTTTATTGCAATTTCTTCTAATTGCCCTAAGCTTCCTAAAGGTTTTGCCAGATTGTCCAATCTTTCTTTTGCTTTAATTTTAGCATGCTCGCAGCTTCCTTCTATGCCTTCCAGTATTTCATTTAAATCCTTCATTCAAACTCTTCTCCTTAAATCAAAATAAAAAAAACACACCTGCAGTGTGGGAATATGAAAAGATGATCATCCCCTCCCTCCGAAGGTTGAAACGATAATTGGCAGGTTTCCTGGCTCATGGTTCATCTTACTCTCCTGCCTTCTCGATTTCCCAATGGCATAGTCGGATTTCATCCCATATACAGTAGCGGGGGCTGCAGCAGGTTTTAACTGCTTTCCCTTTTAACCTTATGCACTTTTAATATATGCCTAAGGCACCAAAAATGATATTCTATTGCTTTAATTATAATGTTTTTAAAAAACTGAGTCAATCTATTAATTCGCTTTGCGGTTCACGCCAGCCTATCTGCATCACCCGTATATAAATTCCAATATATCATTAGCATATTTTTTTGTAAACTCATATCCCCTTTCTACCATCTCCGGGGCTCTTTTTGTTTCCAATATCGAAGCATCATATATACCGGGATTTAAAATCAGTATTTCCTTTTTATTTCCTGCATGCCTCAAATTCCTTTTTCTGAAGCTGTTCAAATCGTCAATCCCATACTTCTCTTTTTTTAGCGATGTGATTGTATAACTAAAAATACTTAGAGACTGGGATGCTATCTCGAAAATATTGTCTATGCCCTTCTTTAATTGCCCGTTATATCCCAGATCATAGCATAATATTTTATCAGCACCCATTCTCATGATTATTTCAAAGGGCAGGTTATCCTTTAACCCTCCATCCACCAATTCAAGAGAATAATCCCCAAATTTTTTTGGACAGAATATCACAGGTATTGAGATGCTTGCTCTTATAGCTTCCGATATTTTAATTCCATCGATATATAATGCCTTCTCATTCTCTTGCGGCACTTTACGGCTGACAAACATTACAGTCCTGCCTCTGTTAATATCTACAGCCGGTATAGCAAGAAATATATCTGCTTCATACATCTTCTTGCCATTCAAAATATCATCTATTGTTTTTTCAATTCTATCACCTTTGATAAAGCCGCTTAAGGTCCCCTCTGCATTTTTATTTGCAATTAAATTCTCGATGGCTTTAAATATCCCTTTATAATCTAGATCAATGATATGCGCAATATTCTTCAGTGCTAACATTTCCATATCTTTTGGAGCTATTCCTGCTGCATATAATCCGGCAATGATGCTTCCTGCGCTGCAGCCTGAAATCATCTGCGGTTTTAGTCCATATTTAATCAAACAAGTTAAGGCTCCTATATGAGAAAGCCCTCTAATTCCGCCTCCGGAAAAAACTAAGCCTAGTTTCATTTCTTAAACCCCCTGTATTTAAAATTGGTAATTTACTAATAAGTCCAAAATTTATAAAAAGACTTGTAACACTTTAGGCCTGTAAAAATATTATAGTATTAGAGGTGAACAACACCTGCATCAGCAAGTGAAGGGCGCCTACAATTAGGAGGTGAATTGTATATGGGCAAAGACTGCTGCAAAAAAGAATCTAGGGATTACGAGAGCAGAAGAGAATGCAAAGAGTTCAGAGTAAAGAATTTTCCCGATAGCATAAGAGAGCTTCTCTGCTTATTGGCAAAAGATGATGAGAATAGGGTTACTGCCATACTAAAAAATACTTGTGAAGACTGCATTTTGGAAGATGCATGCCTGGTAGCGGTAATAGGTGATTTAGCAGTATTCCGTTATCATGATAAATTCAAATTTGTAGATATGGATTGCATCTGCTCTATCATAGTAGATTGCGAAACAATATTAGATGAACTTCTGGAATCAAGCAATCAATGCAAATGCTAAAAAGATAGGCATTAATGCGACAGACTATTAGTAAATCCGGCTTTTCAGCCGGATTTATCAATAATACATCTTTCTATCCAAATATTCCTGAACCAGGCGCAAAGTCTCACCAAACCTCTGGAAATGAACAACTTCTCTCTCTCTTAAAAAGCTCAAGGTCTCAATCACACCCCTATCATTGGTGGATTGGATCAGATGCTCATATGTGGTTCTGGCTTTTTCTTCTGCTGCCAGATCTTCATGCAAGTTTGCTATAGGGTCTTCAATAGCCTGAATGTATGCTGCCGTCCATGGTACGCCGGATGCATCATGGGGATAAAGGTCCCTGCCGTGCTGAACATAATGAGCTCCCAGGCTTGCTTCCTCCAGTTGCTTTGGAGTTGCTCTTTCTATAATTTTATATATCAAGGTCCCAATTATCTCCCAGTGTGCCAATTCTTCAGTGCCAATATCTGTAAGAACTGCTTTTGCTTCAGGTATTGGCATATTATATCTTTGACTCAAATATCTTAAGCCTGCAGATAATTCACTATCAGGCCCTCCATATTGAGCAAATAGTAACTTTGCAATTCTTAAATCGCAGCTTTCAACCCAAGCCGGATACTGAAGCTTTTTTTCATATATCCACATATATTATTTTCCCCCCATCTCATAGTCGATTTGCCAGGGCCATGGTTCTTCAATCCATTTCCACTCACTGTTCGCTGCTCTATCGGGAGTCAACGGTCCATACTCATTTTCGTATTTTTCTTTCAGGTCTTTTAATCTGCAGCTATATTGTGCAAAAATCATAAGCGGTTTTTCGTCTCTTGGGTGAGTATCCAGATATAGATTTAGGTCAATCATGGAAAATTCAAGAGCCATTATTTCTTTTAAAAGCTCCAGCCTTTCCTTATTTATTTTCATGAAACACACCTCCATTATTAATCTTCTTCGGATCTCTTTTTCTTTGGATAAGGGTCATAAAGTTCCGGAAAGATCGTTCCTTTCATAAGCGCTTTTTGAGGCTCGAATATTTTACCAAATACTTGAAATGGCACATAGGCACGAGCCAACCTAAAACCAGGACCCATAGGCGGCATAATATTTATGTCATATTTTTTCATGTTCTTCCCTCCTTAATATATCTCCATACCATAGTATTCAGAAGGAAAAGGCTTTGCTACAAAAAAACAAAATCAGCAGGCAAATGCCTGCTGATCCATGCCCCAAAATGCCGTTAGATTTAACCTTACACCTGCACTCACGCAGGTGGGTGTCTTAATTCATACTTCAATCCACCAACAAGACGAAGGCTCGATTTTCATATGGATACACAGACTCCCGTATACTCATTGTAGGTTAAGGTTAAACATCCAACCAACATCTCAGGTAAAATAGTTTCCTACTTATAGTATAAATAACCGGACTCGAAAAATCAACATTGGACCAAAGGTAAATATTATTTAGATACATTTAATATAACAGATCCACCATATTTTATACTTTTTATCACTTTAGTAAAAAACGCTGCAGGCTCTAAGCTGCAGCATTTTTTCATTGGTTTATTCTTTTAATGGCTGCCCATCTTTTGGCTTAAGGACATAATTTACCAATAAATTCATCACTATACCCACTGTCACTGCTATGAAAACATTGTTGTTCATATACATTTTGGGGAAAGAACTCATTGTGCTTACCCATTTTGCACCGGTAGTAGAAGCAAAGAAAGGAACCATTACAGCAGCACCTATAGTTGTTCCCGCTATTAAGTTATTTTCAAAGCTCTGAGTCTCTGAGAATATAACTTCCAAACCTGAGAACATTATTAAGCTGGCACTTATTGCAAATACTCCGCCTACAACAGACCTTGGAATGCATGCCAACGCCATAGCGAGCTTCGGTGAAAGTCCATAGAACAAGAACATTACTGCTGCTACCTGAGTTATAAATCTGCTTGCAATACCTGTAGCTGCTATGATACCGATGTTCTGAGTATAAGAGGTAACAGGCAAAGCCCCTAAGAAACCACTGGCTATGCATCCTAATCCTTCTGCTGCTATGCCCTTGTTTATATGCTTAACTCTATAAGTTTCCCCGGATACAGCACAAGTGGCTGCATAATCTCCTAATGACTCAAACATGGAACCTATATATCCCGTAAATCCTCCAATGATTGCAATTGGTATTAGTACAAATGCATTGCTGGTTCCGTCGAATCCTTTAAATGGGAATAATCTAGGGAAAGCAAACCAGGGCGCTGCGGCTACTTTAGCCCAATCATATTGGCCTAATATAGTGGACAATACAACTCCCACTGCCACTACGGAAATAAGTATGAAGCCTTGAGACCAAACACCTTTTCCTTTATACTTCAATATTAAGGCAAGCAAAAATGCTATTAAGGCTAATAATAAATGCAAAGGTTTAGTTGAACTAAATATCCACGTAATGGATATTTTGGCGGCTACAAAGCCTATAGCTGTTACAACAGAACCTGTCACCACAGGGGGAATGAAATTACGAATCTTGCCTAAAATCCTTGATGCGCCAATAATCATTTCAAGCAAACCGCCTACCAGCACTGCGCCCCACATTGCAGGAAAGCCATATATAGCGGTCACTCCGCCCATAGCTGTCAATACTGAAGATGAAGGTCCTTGTACAATAGGAAGCCTATTCCCTATGGTTGTCTGAATTATTGTGCCTATACCCATTGCAAGGAAACAAGCACTGATCATTGTCGGTATTACTGTATCCGGCAGCCCTGCCAAGGAGACAAATGCACCCGCCCAAATAAATGGGGTAAAGTCAACCAGGGTTACCTGCCAGGCATAAAATAGGGTTTCCCACCACGTCTTAGGCCTGTCTTCTACACCATATAGAAGTTTAATCGATGATTTGACTTCTGTTTCAAAAACCGGCTGTTCTGGATTATAAGCCATAACAAAACTCCTCCTTTAAATGTTATTAATATGATGTATTCTGTTACTTTTGATATATTCTTGACAATAGCAATGAATTCCTCTGTATAAAAACTATGAAAACATTGTTGATAAATGTCGAAATTTTGTGTAATATTAATATAGAATATTATGTACAGTTCATTAATAATTAATTCATACCCGTTTTATAAATATTGCAGCTACAATTAAACTTGTGAGGTGATAAAATGGATAATATAAAAGGGAATGTCATCAGAGTAAACTTGAGCCTTGGAAGCATAAATTTTTTTACAACGGAAGATTTCTACAGATTCCTTGGAGGCAGGGGTTATGGAGACTGGGTACTTTTAAATGAAGTCTCTAAAGATGCCGAGCCTCTTTCTGAAGAAAACAAAGTTATAATAGCTACAGGTTGTTTTACCGGAACTTCTTTGCCGGGCTCATCAAGGATTGCATTGGTGACAAAGAATGCACTAAGCGGAGGTATATCCTATTCCAGTGGCGGAGGGAATTGGGGTCCGGAATTAAAAAAAGCCGGCATTGATGCCATAATAATAGAAGGAAAATCTTCAACACCAAAATACCTTTTTATAAACAACGGAAATGTTGAGCTTAGAGATGCTTCACATCTATGGGGCATGACAACCTGGGATACGGAAGATGCCATAAAAGAAGAATTGAAAGATGATGGAATCAGAGCTATATCAATCGGTCCGGCAGGTGAAAACCTGTCAAAAGTAGCATGCGTCATGATAGATAAAGCTCATGCACTTGCCTGGGGCGGAAGCGGTGCCATATTAGGCTGCAAAATGCTCAAGGCAATAGCCGTTAAAGGCGATAAGGATTTAAAGATGCATGACAAAGCTCTCTTTAATGATTTAGTAAAAAGCTACAGCCATATTTTACTCTCATCTCCGGCTTCAGCGTCATTGAGAAAAGGCGGGACCCACGGCATGGCAGGCGTAGGCGGCTGGAGCGGCAAAGTACCTACTTCGGTCAGAAATCTTCAGGAAGAATACTGGGATCCTGATAAAGCAAAAAAGGTTTCTGAAGAAGCCTATAAGCCATATGAGAAGAAAAGAACCCGCTGCTATAACTGCCCCCTTGCCTGCCTGCACTATTACGAAATGGAAAGAGACGGAGAAGTACTGTCCTGCGAAGGTATGCATGCAAATTCAGTCAGAGGCTTTGCCTCCAACTGGGATATTGATGATCCCTTTGAGGTGCTGAAGATTCACTCTTTATGCAACAAATACGGCATGGATGTAGACGGCGTTTCGGCATCAGTGGCCTGGGCAATTGAGTGCTTTGAAGAGGGAATAATAAACGAGGAGGATACTTTTGGCCTTAAGCTGAAATGGGGAAATTCAACGGATTTGATCACACTTGTAGAGCAAATGGCATTTAGAAAAGATTTCGGTGATTTATTATCGGAAGGTGTCAGCAATGCCTCAAGGATAATTGGGAGAGGCAGCGAAAAGTATGCTATGCAAATTAAAGGTGTAGGAATCAATGAACAAGGCGTTCATTCACATAAAGCTTGGTCTCTGGCCATAGCAACCAGTACAAGGGGCAGCGGTCATCTAAGCGGTGCTCCGCAAACCGAGAATCGTCAGATACCAGAGCAAGTTGGCAAATGGCTTTTTAATTGCGAAGAAGCCGGGATTCCAGGCTCCTATAAAGGCAAAGGCAAATTGGTTGCCTGGTATGAAATTTATAAAGCTATTATTGACTCAATAGGCATATGCTATTTTGATGCAGGTTGGTATGAGGTTGCGCTTGCTGACATCAAGCATTTTACCAGAATGTATCAAGCATTTACAGGAAAAACTATTACAGATAAGGAAATGTGGAATATTGCTGAAAAAATTTTAAATCTGGAGAGAGCATTTAATACAATTCATGCAGGATTCACGAGGAAAGATGACTATCTGCCTGAACGGATAATGGAAGAACCTCTCAATGTAGGCCCCTTTAAAGGTGAGTACATGGACAGAGAAAAATTTGATGCTATGTTGGATGAATATTATGAAACTCAAGGTTTATGTAAGGAAACAGGCTTGCAAAAAAGAGAAACTATTGAAAGATTAGGCATGGACTATCTGATAAAGTATTTTTCATCAAATAATGTAAGCATAGAATAGCAGCTGTGTTAGCTGATAACGATTGAGGATGCCCCGGGGCATCCTCTCTTGCTATACTTCGCTAAAAAACTCTAAGTTACTTCACTATGCACTCTTTTATCAGCCAGCACAACAAATTAGAACAAAGTTATTGCAATGGAATAAAGCATCTAATTAATACCCTTTATCTATATTAACTAGATTAACATAATCGCCCTTGCCTTTAAAAGCCGCCAAATTATGTTCAATTATTTCTAATGCTCTGTCAAAATACCTATCAGATTGTCCGCAGATATGAGGGGTTATTATTAAATTATCTGCATCCCAAAGAGGGCTGGATTCGGGCAACGGCTCCTTATAGAAGACATCTGAAACTCCAATTCTTATCTTCCCGTTTTTTAAAGCTTCTGCAAAATCCTCATCATTTACAGTGCTTCCTCTGCCCATATTTATGAAGCAAGCTCCTTCCTTCATAAGAGCAAAATATTTTTTATCTATAATTTTATTGGTATTTTTGGTGCCGGGCAAAAGATTAATTATATAATCGCTCTTTTTAAATACTTCTTCCATAGCCTCTTGGGAATAAACCTTCTCCACATAAGGAACAGCGGTCGAATCCCTTTTAGCGCCGATAACATGCATGCCTAAAAAGCTTGCTTTTTGGGCAATTTCACTTCCTATGCTTCCCAAGCCCAATATTCCCAAAGTCGCACCGTTTATTTCTCCCTGATGGACTTTTGGATCCCACACCTTGTTCCTCTGCTTCTCATACATTAAATAAAAATTCCTAGCCAGCATAATCAAAACTCCTATGGCATACTCTGCCATATGAATCTTATGTATGCCTCTGCCATTGGTCAATATTATTCCCCGTTCTTTTATCGCACTCAGCGGAAAGCTATCCACTCCGGCACTCAAAGCTTGGACCCATTTCAAATGATCTGCACTTTTCAGCATTTCTTCAGTAAATGTAAAAGATATAAATACTTCTGCAGACTCAATCTCTCTTTCCATTTCTTCTTTGTCTGTACAAGAATAAAAATTATAATCCGGAAATTTTTCTTTCAAATACTTTAAATGATGTTCAGTTATATTATGATAAATCAATACATTTGCCATTTTCATCCTCCTTATACCTGCTTTAACAATATTTCTTTTATAGCTTCGCTATAGGGGGGAGTTAATATGCCTTTCTCTGTCACGATTGCAGTGATAAGATGACAGGGCGTTACATCAAAAGCAGGATTATAAACTTTTACGCCTTTAGGTGCAGTTCTCCTCCCAAAGCCGCAGCATATCTCATCCCCATGTCTCTCCTCGATTACTATGTCCTCACCATCAGAAGTATCAATATCTATAGTTGAGCTTGGAGCAGCGATATAGAACGGTATATCATGAGCCTTAGCCAGTACCGCCAATCCATATGTACCGATTTTATTGGCAGCGTCGCCATTGGCGGCAACCCTGTCGCAGCCTGTTATAACGGCGTCAATCCAGCCTTTGCTCATAACATGGGCAGCCATGTTATCACATATAAGGGTCACATCTATTCCATATTGCATAAGCTCCCAGGCAGTAAGCCTGGCCCCCTGAAGCAGAGGTCTCGTTTCATCGGCAAAAACTTTTATGTTCCAGCCCTTGTCCTTAGCCAGAAAAACAGGTGCCAGAGCTGTGCCATATTTAGCTGTAGCCAGACCTCCTGCATTGCAATGTGTCAAAACAGTCATTTCATCCTTAAGCAAAGTCAAAAGGTTTTCTCCTATTGCCTTGCACATTTGCTCATCTTCCTGCCTTATATTATGAGCTTCCTGAAGCAAATCCTCTTTTATTTCTCCCATGTTTTTTTCTTTACTGCTCAAGGCTCTTTTCTCCATACGTTTCAATGCCCAAAACAAATTTACTGCAGTAGGTCTGGAAGATGCTAAATAATCCTCATTATTTCTAAGCTCTTCATAAAACTCTTCAAAGCTTTGTGCCTTTGAAGCTCTGACAGATATATAAAGACCATAAGCAGCAGCTATCCCGATGGCAGGGGCACCTCTTACCTTTAGCTTAAAGATTGCATCCCAGACATCTTCTACAGTTTCCAATAAAATATACTCCGTCTCCATGGGAAGCTTGGTCTGATCCAGTATTACAAGATTGCCGTCTTCCCATTTTAAGGAGAGCATGCTCTTCTTTGTTTTATCCATATTACCCCTCCTCAAGCTGTTTATCCATATGCAAATCAAAAAAAGATAACTGCTCATATCTTGCATCACTAAAGTTAGATAGTGAAAGGCCTATAAGCCTTATACTTCCATTTATATTGTAATTATCTAAAATATCAAAAGCAGTAGCTTTGATTTCTCCATAAGTATTTATATACTTCTTTAGTGTTTTGCTTCTTGTATGAGTTTTAAAATTATCAGTCTTAAATTTTACAGTAACGGTTTTGGCGAATAAAGCTTCTTCATCCAAAGCCCTTGTCAATTCTTGGGCAAAATCCGACAAAACAGCCTTCAAAAAAGATTTATCAGTCGTATCATTATCGAAGGTTGTTTCTCTTCCTATAGATTTTGTTTCTCTTTCCACGCATACAGGCCTGTTGTCATAACCTCTGATCCTATTATAGATTTCTATTCCATACTTTCCGAAATAGTAAACCATTTCATCCTCTGTAAGATTAAGAAGCTGGCCTATTGTATATATGCCTATCTCGTTCAGCTTTTCAATAGACTTTTCACCTATGCCATGCACTTTTTTTATAGGGAGAGGCTTCAAAATCTCAGGCACCATATCCTCTGTTATGACCTTTAAACCATCGGGTTTATTCCATTCTGATGCTGTTTTTGCCAGAAATTTATTATAGGATATTCCGGCCGATAGCGTAAGACCTAATAACTCTTTGACCTTTTTCTTGATCATATTAACTATCTCTACTGGCTCATCCTTTAGAGTGCTTACATCAAGATATGCCTCATCAATGGATACGGGTTCGACCATATCAGTCACTGAATGCAAAATGTCAAATACTTTATGGGATATTTCCTCATAACGCTTATGTCTCACAGCAAGATAAATGCCGCCGGGACATAATTGCTTTGCAATAAAAATCGGCATTGCAGAACGAACCCCATATTTGCGTGCCTCATAAGAGCAAGTGCTTACAACCCCCCTCGGACTATTTCCACCGACAATAACCGGTTTGCCCTTCAGTTTTGGATTATCCATTTGCTCCACAGAAGCAAAAAAAGCATCCATATCGACATGGATTATCAATCTTTGAATCAATTTTATGCACCTGCACAAATATTATTATCATTGCTTTTAGTATACTAAAATTTTCTATTTCATACAACCTGAAAAGCATTTGCATAATAAAGTTAGGACAAGGCTTAAGCCTTGTCCTAACTTTATTATTTATAAAAAACGTGATTGCCTATTCTTGTCACATAGATCTTATTCTTCACTATCCAATTTCCGGCCGACTTAGCCGGATTGAAGAAATATGTGCAGTTTCCCACAGGTTTAGATCCGCTCAGTGCTTCCTTTGCCGCAGCAATACTGTCAGCATCCGGAGTGTTGTATATTGTTCCTTCTGCCACAGGGCTGAATTGAGGTATGCCCTGATAATATTCGAATATTACACCTTTTACGGTATCAGGAAATTCGTTTGAATTCACCCTGTTCATTATAACATTGCCAACGGCAACTTTACCTTTATAAGACTCAGCGCCTGCTTCTGCGTTTATTATTCGGGACAACCAGTAAAGATCTGTAGACATTTCCTGTGTATTGCTTGTCCCTCTCGAAGGCGTTGCAGCAGCCGTCGCATTACCATTGGAGTAAGATAGTTTTGTTTGAGTTATTGGTCCGGCAATACCGTCAGGTGTTAAACCATTTGCCTTTTGAAAGCCTATAACTGCATTCTGAGTTTTGTACCCAAATATTCCATCTGCGCTACCTGCAGAAAACCCTTTATTATTCAAGCTTGCCTGCAAATTCGCGACTGAAGCTCCTCGGCTTCCAATTTTCAATGTGGAATTTATCTCCGCCATGCCGAGTTTCAGCAAAGTCCAATAACCTGTGATTCCATCTGCCACAAGCCCATTTTTGCTTTGAAAATACATTACGGCGCTTTTAGTGTTGCTGCCGTAAACGCCATCAGGAGCGGCGCCTGTATATCCCCAATTCTTCAGCTTTGTTTGAATAGTATAAACTTCGCTTCCTCTGGAGCCGGGTTTTATCAATGAATCTGCATTTACACCCATTGAAAGCATAGATATGCATCCAGCCATGATTGCACAAGCTGAAATTTTTTTCAATATTCTTTTCATAAGTATTACTCTCCTTCTATATTCGCTTCCGAAGTTAGCTGACGGGTTCGGGAAAGAAGGCTCCCTACCAAGATATTTCTCGGACTAACCCCTCTATTTGGTTCCTCCGTACCCGGCATCACCGGGATTCAGCTTAGTGTAGTTTACATAATATTTATTATAGACTGTATGTCCATCTTTGTCAAAATTTCTGTCCATGTAATACTATTTGAGTAATACCAAAGCTTAAGGCAGTTTTTAATAATAGATATCCAGATATTACATCCTTCCTATATATGTACATTCTGCTGTATTATGTTAATTTAATAAAAATTCAGCTGAAATATCTAATTTTTAGCTCTGTTGTGCTAACTGATAAGGATCGCAAAGCTCTGAGACTAAGACTTTGTAAGCTTGCATAGGTTGGAGTTTTTGCAGTAAAATCAATACAAAAATGATGCTTACCGCATCATTTTTGCTCCTTTTATTACATTTTTCAATAAAACCGCTGTTGTGACAGAGCCAACACCGCCCGGAACAGGAGTAACATAAGAAGCTTTATCTATAACAGCTTCGAAATCTACATCTCCGCACAGCTTGCCATTCTCATCAACATTTATGCCTACATCAATTACTGTTGCACCTTGCCTTATATATTCAGCTCCAATAAACCTTGCCTTGCCTATTGCAGCAACGACTACATCAGCACTTGCTGCAGCCTCCTTTAAATTTTCTGTTTTGGAGTGGCAAATCATAACAGTTGCATCTTCCTTCAAGAGCATCATTGATAATGGCTTTCCTACAACCATGCTCCTGCCCAATACAGCAACCATTTTGCCTTTGATATCAATATTAAAATGCTTCATTATCTCCATTACAGCAGCCGGTGTGCAGGGCGAATAGCCTTCCAGGTCTCCCTCAAAAACCTTGGCTAAATTAAGAGGGTTCATGGAATCCACATCTTTGTCAGGGCTTATTATATGCTTTATTATGCTTTCGTCCAGATGTCTGGGCAATGGCCTGAATATCAAAATCCCATGAACGGACGCATCTGTATTCAGTTCTTTAATAAGCCTTACAAAACTGTTCATATCAATATCTTCGTGACATTCGTGCACCTTGCCTGTTATTTCTACCTTCTCGCAATTTTTTAAGATGCCTTTTTCATAGGCGATGTCATCTTCTCTTTTCCCTACCCTGACAATCGCTAAAGTAGGGTTTATTCCTTTATTCTTAAGATCCAGACTGTCTTTTTTTATACTCTCCAAAAAGATTTTTGCTGCTTCTCTGCAATCCAGTACCTGTCCCATATATACGCCTCCATCTTACTTTATTTTTTCACTGCTCCAATTTTTTAATGCTTCCTTCACCGATCTGGCCATTTCTTTTGAAAAATCTGCGCCGGTTTTAAAAGCATAATGCAATTGCCCCATATTATCTGCACCATATTTATTCTCCGCATTGAAGCGTTTTTCTATATCTGCAAATGTCTCTTTAAAATTTTCTTTATACAAGTCAGAGTAATTATCAGTATGTACAATATATTTTTTGTCGAATCTTCCTCTTTTAACCCTGGTGTAACCTTCCGGATAATAACCCATGCAAAGCATCCCAACGGGGAATGCCCATTTGGGCAGATTAAGAAGCTCTTTGTGAGTTTCATAGTTTTCCATTATATCTCCTATATAGCATGAGCCTATGCCCAGTGCTTCACCTGCTATCACTGCATTCTGGGCTGCTATGATCGCATCGCATAATGCCAGCAGCAAATTTGCCTCACTTGGACCTTCAAAATCTATTCCTTTTGATTTGCAATATGAGTGTACATCAGAATTAACATAATAGTCATACCATCTCTGATAATCAGCTAAAAAAATAAGCACTAGCGGAGCATCAGCTATAAAAGGCTGGTCATCACAGGTTTTGCTCAATATCTCTTTTTTATTTTGATCTTCTACATTGATTATGGAATAAAGCATCATATTTCCTGCTGTAGGAGCTCTCATTGCGCATTCCAGGATAATATCTGCATGTTCCTTAGATATAGGCCTTTCATCATATTTTCTTAAAGATATCCTGTTCATTATCACATCAATGGCATTATTCATTATATATACCCCCTAAATAATTATTCTGCACAAACCTATTCAATCCTTCTGCGTTAACACACATCAATAGATGATCTCTCTGATCACTCTCAAGAAATTTCCATGTGCTATTTTTTCGATATCTGTTCCGCTGAAGCCCCTTGACTTCAAGCCTTCCAGCACCGCTCCTCCGGTTCTGACATCCTCAAGGCCTTCTACGCCTTTGCTTATCTTTTCATCAGAGCCTAATGAACCGCTCCTTAAAAAATCACAAAAATCAAATCCTATTCCTACTGCTTCCAACCCGGCTACATTTACAAAATGTTCAATGTTGTCCAGATAGCAGTTGATATGCGGCTTATTCTTATGCAGGAATTCTCCGCAGGCATTTACCCCTATTACGCCACCGGATTTGGAAATGGCTTTGGCCTGCTCGTCGGTGATATTTCTTCTATGCGGTAAAATAGCCTTGGAGTTTGAATGAGAAGCGATCATGGGTTTCTTCCATATTTCGGTTACCTCCCAGAAGCTCCTCTCATTAAGATGGGATACATCAAAGATCATGCCAAGATCATCCATAAGCTTTATAGCCTTCTCACCTAAAGCAGTAACGCCTTTAGAACCATCCTCTATGGCCGCACCGGCTGCGAGGTGATTTTCCTCATTCCATGTCAGGCTGGCATGCCTGAAGCCCAGGTCATATAGAGTATTGATTTGCTCAATATCTCCTTCTATCCCGCTTAAACCTTCGATCCCCATAATAGCAAAAAAATGTCCTGCTTCTATTGCTGTTTCTATTTCTCTATAGGATTTTACAAAATCAATGGGAGCATCCTTCTTTCTCAAAGCTCTGATCTCCCCCATTACACCGCCTATTTCCCTCCAGAGGTAGCGAACTGAGTCAACTTTTTTATCTGTTCTTGTATATACTACAAAAATTCCGCCGGATATTTTTCCTTCCTGAAGCTTGGGAAAGTGTGTATCCATAAAATAATCCATATCACCCAATCTTCTTTCTTCCACCGATTTCATCCAAATGTCTGAATGGGCATCAAATATGTACATTCTATACCTCCTATGTCCTTTTTCTCTATTTTATCACAAAAAAGTTTGCAGCCAAAAGGAATAGTTTGTATTGATTTATACATAACAATTTTATATGACAGTTTATTAAACAGAAGTCTTTTTCGAGGCCATGCTGAAATTAAAAAGCTGTTTTGCCTTTATGCTCTTCGCTGCCCTGTTCACAGGCAATCTCAATATAAATCTGCTGCCTTTTCCCTCAGTACTCTCTGCCCACAGTGTTCCGCCCAACTCCACGGCCAAGTGCCTGGAAGCATAAAGACCGATGCCCAGGCTTAACTCCGCAATATCTCCATCTCTGCCTGCCCGATAATGTTTATCGAAAGCCCTTTCTAATTCATAATGGCTCATTCCCTTTCCATCATCGATAACACTTATGTCCAGCCAGTCATCTTCACTATGCATTGATACCAGAACTTTTCCTCCATCATAGGAATATTTGATCCCGTTCATTATAATATTATTTAGAATTCTTATGACCTTCTCTCTGTCAAGTTTAAGAAGCTTTCCCTGCCATTTTGTTTCAATTTTTACATCAATATTTTTCTTTTTTGCATAATGATTATTCAATATGACGGCTTCCTCCACCAGCTCAGCTATATCTTCTTCGGTATCATCGCTCCCGGGCTTTTCCCAATGCTTTATTATCTTGGAATAGTTTTCAATAAGCCCATTCATCTCCCGGCAATTTTTGTTTATAACCTCCAAATGCTTGGACAAAACATCACAGCTGGTGCCCTTCTCTTCATTTTCTGCTATTGCTTTCAGTATTTGACCTGAAGCATCAATATTTACACTATAATTTTTTATATCATGAATCGCCATAAGAAAGCTATCATTCATAGCCTTCAATTGTTTTGTCTTTTTATAATACCTGAAAATAATACAGGCTAACATGGATATATATAACACATATAAGATAATAATACCTGCTTGTACCATTTTATCCCTCCTTCGATCATTCAAATTTATTATCTTTATATATATATGTCCATCTTTTAGCCATATATACCTCATTATTCTTTTTTTCTATACAAAGCAGCATGATCATTAATCAAATCTATAGCTATTTATTAGAAAAAATGCAGAATAAGAAAGTTGGACGAGATAATAGAGAAAAACAGCATGATCGGATTATGATATTTTTTTAACAATCGTGTATAATTTAATTATACAAATCAACAGTTTTGTATAATTAAATCAACATGAGGAGGCTTAGTCTATGGATATTATGTCAATTCTAAAACAAATCAACGGAGTATTATGGGGACCCATAATGCTATTCTTGTTATTAGGAACAGGTATATTATATACCTCGAAACTCCGATTCCCTCAGGTAAGAAGATTTAAAAACATTTTCAAGCAAGCTTTCGGCGGTATATTCAAAAAAGAAAAAACCGAAGGCCAAGAAGGCGGTATATCTTCATTCCAGGCTCTTGCTACAGCTATCGCAGCCCAGGTCGGCACAGGAAACTTAGCCGGAGTTGCTACAGCTATCGCTTCCGGAGGTCCGGGCGCTGTATTCTGGATGTGGATTAGCGCTTTTTTTGGCATGGGAACAATATTTGCAGAAGCGGTTTTGGCACAAACTTATACAGAAAACATAGACGGAGAAGTCACAGGCGGACCTGCCTATTATATTAAAAAAGGTCTGGGCAGCAAATTTCTTGCCGGTTTCTTTGCAATCACTATAGTAATCGCTCTCGGCTTTGTAGGAAACATGGTCCAATCCAACTCAATCGGAGAAGCCTTCAATTCTGCTTTTGGGATACCAAACTTATATGTAGGAATAATAGTAGCTATTTTAGTCGCAATGATAATCTTTGGCGGTATCGGCAGAATTGCATCCTTTGCAGAAAAAGTCGTACCCTTTATGGCCTTGCTTTACATTGTAGGTGGACTGGTCATTGTTCTTAAAAATGCTGATATGATATTGCCGGCATTTAAAATGATCATATATGGAGCTTTTAATCCGGCTGCAGCTACCGGCGGTATCATAGGTGTTTCAGTCAAGGAAGCCTTCAGATATGGTATTGCGAGAGGCTTATTCTCCAATGAAGCAGGTATGGGTTCAACTCCTCATGCTCATGCTGTTGCAAAGGTTAAGCATCCTGCTCAACAAGGCCTCGTAGCCATAATGGGAGTCATTATCGATACTTTGGTCATTTGCACATTTACAGCATTAGTAGTTTTGATGACAGGAGTTATAGATACAGGCCTTACAGGGATTGCGCTTACACAGGAAGCCTTTGCCAGAGGTTTCGGAGCTTTCGGCAATCCTTTTATCGCAATATGCTTGCTGTTCTTCTCCTTTACAACCATAGTAGGCTGGTATTTCTTTGGAGAAGCCAACATGAAATATTTATTTGGTAAAGGAAGCCTTACTATTTATAGAATAGCTGTATTGGCATTTATTGTCTTTGGAACTACAATGAAAGTGCCTGTTGTATGGGAATTGGCGGATATGTTTAACGGCTTGATGGTAATCCCCAACTTGATAGCATTGCTGGGGATGATTTCTCTGGTAGTTAAAACCTTCAATGACTACGAATCCAAATATGACAAGCTGGGAAATCTGAAATAGATCTTCATAAAAAATTGTGGCACTTCAAATGGAGTGCCACAATTTTTATGGTATATGCTCCTCTTGTTTTTTCTTAAAATTATCAGCCATCATCAGTAAGTTCTCATGCTCAACTGATTTGGAATCATATTTCCCCATTCTGAAAGCCAATTGAACCGAGAGACCTATCGTAAAGGCGATGATCAAAGTACCTACACCTATCGGGCCTCCGAGCAGGTATCCTATGGTCAGCACTGTGAGCTCAATAGCACCTCTTATCAACCAAACGGGCTTATTCATTTTTTTTACCAGGCCTTCCATCAAACCATCCCGGGGACCTGCTCCAAGCTGCACCTTTAGGTAAAAGAATGTGGCCCAGCCAATCATCAATATTCCAAGCATAAGCAGAGAAAGCTTACCTAAAATAGTGTCCGGAGTTTTATAGAAACCCGATCTATCTATCAAGTCAATAAAAAATCCGATAAAGTACATGTTCATTACGCTTGCCAGTCCGGGTATTACTCCAATAAAATAAGATAATGCCAGTATGCATAAGCCTGTTACCTGTGAGGCTTGCCCAAGGGTCAGGGGCGTATGGTTTACAATGCCCATATGAAATACTTCCCAAGGGCTCATTCCCAATCTGGAGTATAATGTTGCCACTATTCCTGCAGAATATAAGAATAATCCAAATAAAAGCATAGGCATCTTTTTAAGCAAAGAAATTAAATACTCCTTATTTCCCAAACGGGTCACTCCTATCAAATTTATGGGTTATATATAATTCTACCTATTATTTCTGATAAATAGAAGTGTTATATTTTTATCAAAATAAAAAGGATTATCTGCTCGGATAATCCTTTTTCAAATTACATTCTCTTTGCTATATATTCAACCAAATCAACTGTTCTGCAGGAATAGCCCCATTCATTGTCATACCAGGCAACTACCTTTGCCATCCTGTCCCCTATCACCATGGTGGACAAGGCATCCACTATGGAGGACCTGTCGTCCCCTTTATAATCTATTGATACCAAAGGCTCTTCAGAATAGCCTAATATTCCCTTCAGTTCACCTTCTGAGGCTTCTTTAAGAGCTGCATTTATTCCCTCTGCGGTAACCTCTCGGGAGAAATTGCAGACCAGATCCGTAACTGAAACCGTAGGAGTAGGAACTCTTAATGAAAATCCGTTAAGCTTGCCCTTCAACTCAGGCAATACCTTTCCAACAGCCTTTGCAGCTCCTGTAGTGGTAGGAATTATGGATTCCGCGGCAGACCTTGCTCTCCTCAAATCCTTATGGCTCTTATCCAGTATTCTCTGATCATTGGTATAGGAGTGTATTGTAGTCATAAGTCCCTGCTCTATGCCGAACTTTTCATGCAGCACCTTGGCGAAGGGAGCCAGGCAATTTGTTGTACAGGAAGCATTAGATACAATCACATGCTTCTCAGCATCATAACCCTTTTCATTTACTCCCATAACAACCGTCACATCTTCATCTACAGCAGGAGCTGTGATCACAAGCTTCTTTGCACCCGCATTGATGTGTTCCATTGCCTTTTCTCTCTTGGTATATGCGCCGGTGGATTCAATCACAATGTCAATTCCAAGCTCTCCCCACGGAATATTGGCTGCTTCGGATATTGCAAATACCTTTACTCTTTTCCCATTTATCACCAGAGCATCCTCTTCAGCTTCTATGGTTCCATTAAATTTCCCATAGGCAGAATCATACTTCAGCAGGTGAGCCAAAGTCCCGGTATTTGCCCTTGCATTGACTGCAACCAGTTCAATATCACTGTCCTTCCACTTGTCAGCAACTATACGGGTTATTTGCCTTCCAATCCTTCCAAAACCGTTTATGGCAACCTTAATACCCATTATACATCCTCCAATCACGTAGATAATAAACATATATATTAATGAGCAACATATGGTACTATTGTTTATATGTGCTATACTATTTATAACAATAAGATATACTATATGTCAAGTAGCTGCCACTCCCTATTTGTGTATTTCTTATATATATCTTACCCTATCATTAGAATCCTTTTATTTTCATTTTTTATTCTGTTTTTATTGCTTCAAGAGCACTGAGCTTCATAGCTCTTTTCGCAGGATAGTATCCGGAAACCAAACCTACAAGTGTTGCAAACAATACCGAAGCACCAGCAAGCCATAGCGGTATGACAGATATCTTGCTTCCCTCCCCCATGGGGCCAAAAAAGTTCATGAAGGATACTCCAAATTTATTTAGAATAAACGACACTAAGAAGCTAAAGCCTATACCTACAATACCGCCTGAAAAACCGATAAGCCCTGCTTCAAATAAGAATAGTCTTCTTATTGAACCCAGTTCTGCTCCTAATACCTTCATAACGCCTATTTCTCTCGTTCTTTCATAAATAGACATTATCATCGTATTCGTAATCCCCAATGCAGCGACAAGCAAAGATACTGCTCCAATGCCGCCTAAAACTGCCTGTATGCCTGCTGAGGTCTTTTGCATGGATTCCAAAATATCCGTGAGGCTATAAGCACCAAAACCCATTGCTTTGATTTGTTCTTGAATCTTTTTTACATCCTTAATATCTTTAACCTTTACCATAGCATTGTCGTAGCTGGTCTTTGAAACCTCTCTGTAACGATACCTTCCTCTCGCTTGCCTGTCTTGAACTTTATTGCTTTCCTCCTGGATTTTTTTAAGATAGTTGATATCCATATAAGCATTATAATCTTTTTCATCATTGCTTTGCTTTAATATTCCCACACCCTTAACCTTATACTCCGGTGGGGGCTTCTCGCTGCTGTCACTGGGTCCGGTTCTCCTTCTTTCCCCATATTCCTGATTCATGGTCATTATAAGCTTATCGCTGATCAAATCAGCCTTGGGCGGCGGACCGCCGTAGTAATAGCTAGCCTTGGGATTGTAAAACATTTCCGGCACATAGGAACCAAAAACCAGAGCCCCTTTATCTCCTTCGTTGAGGAGCCTGCCTTCTTCAACTTTAAAATCAAAAGCTTCCATGGATTTTGTATCTATTCCTATAACGCTTACACCGCCTATATACTTGCCTGCTCCAAATTTCCAATAAGTACGCATAATGGGTGTTACAGCATCCACCCCATCTATCGCTTTAAATTTTGCCAATGCTTTATCATCCAGGCTGACCTCTTTAGGCCTCTTGCCCATATTTCCTTCAGGGGGTACATAATATGTATTAACTTCAATGATATTAAGACTTCCCATGCTCTCTATCTCTCTCTTGAAATTCTCGTTCATTCCAATTCCCAGAGATAGCATGGTTACTATGGAAGAGGTTCCGATTATTACTCCCAAAACGGTAAGGATGGTTCTGGTTTTTCTCCTCCACATATTCCTGAGGCCCATATTGACAATATCAATACTATTCATCGAAAGTCATACCTTTCCTCTTTTTATGTATCTTTCTGGCAATAAAAACAACGGCTGCAGCTAATATAATAGAACCTGCTATAAAATACGGGCTTTTAACCATTTTCATAATTTTATTCTTTTCATTCTCCTCGGGGTTTTCTCCCATGCCGGGTTGAGGCATAGGCTCCATTGGCATTTGTATTACATTTGCTTGTATTTCCTTTACTTCTTCAAAGGCTTCGCCTACTGCGTTTTCATAGCTAAAAATTATCTTGCCGTTTATAGTCCCTTCCTCTTCCGGTGTTATTCCAACTTCATAGCTGTCTGTTTTGCCGGATTCAAAATTGCCTACATAATAATTTGAATTCTGTGTGGTAAAGTTTCCTTCTGTCTTTATCATCAGATTATACAGCGTAGTTTTACCCATGTTATAAAATTCCACCGAAGCGGGAAAGGTCTGCCCCACATAGGCTTCAGGGGGAATCATCACATCGCCTAATACCAGCTTCGCCTGCTGTATTACAGGTACGGATATCATATCCTTTGAGCTTAATTGAGTTCCCTTTTCATCCTCATAATCTATATTTACAGAGATGCCATAGGTCTTGTGCTCTGCATCTCTCTTAGGAGTCAATGTGAAAACTTTTTGCATGCTCTCCTTTGGCCCTATGCTTTCGATATATATGGTATTGCTGCTGTTAACAGGGCTAAAAACCCCATCATCACTTACAAGAGATACTTTTATATTGCTGACTGTTGCATAGGAGCTGGTGTTTAAAAGTGATATGGTAAGCTGAAAAATATCTCCTGCCTGTATCGTATAAGGCTCTATATTATACCTGTCCACTATTATCCTTGGTGTGCCCTTACCGCTGCCTCTATCGACATAGACTCCGACATATTGGCTTATGGTATTTTTGGTTTTCTTCTCTCCCACTCCATTTTCATAATCCACATTTATTTGAATGGGATAGTTCTTGGTAACTGCTTCTGAAGTAGCATAAAGCTCAAATTCCACTCTTTTTTTATCGTCCTTTACCAGCTTGCCAAGCTTCTTAATATTCAAGGATTTACATATTATTTCCTTGTCTGTGGTCAAGCTTACCTTTACTTCATCGGCCTCTATATCACTTTTATTCACTATATCAAAAGCTATAAAAAAACTTTCCTCGCTTTTTATCTCTTCCTTGGGCATTTCTATGTTCTCTATTATTATGTCGGACATGGTTGTATCCAAGCCCTTCACAGGCAGAAAAAAGCTGAATTCATCCGTAAAAGAGTTTTGCTTGCCGTCCTTGTAATCCACCTTCAGCTGTAAGTCGTGATTCCCCGTAGCCATGGCTATGGAAGGTATCAATACATAATCGATCTGCATGACCTTATTGCCGGGAATGTCCTGAACCTGCTTTACATCAGGAGAATTATGCAATGTGAAGCCATCTGTCTTAAGTCCCTTCAAGGAAATCTTCACATCCCGAGCATCAAGATTTCCGTTGTTTCTCAGTATCAGCGAAATGGTTCTCTTTTCTCCTGCTGTAAGTGGTGTATCTCCGTAACCTATAGCGGATAAAACAAGCTTTGCAGGCTTCTTGGAATTTTGGACTCTTATTGGTATAGTGAAACTTCCTTGTTCTTTGTTAATACCAGACAATGTATAATAAATAAGTTTTAAGCTTCCTGTATATACCTTTTCTGCCGCACTGTCTGATACCTTTACTACAAATACAGCTTCATCGGTTTTTTTACCATTTATCCTGTCAATATAATATGTAAGACTAAGTTTATTAATTTCAAAGGGACTATCATCTGCATCGAATTCTAGAGTCGCTTGAATATCTTTAGCTGAAACCGATGACAGGTTTTCCAGAGGAATACGTATCCTGGCTTCTTCTCCCGCATTGACTACAGGCATATCGACCCCTCCAGAAACCACAATATTGGGGCGTTTACTATCTGTATTTGGTGGAGGTGAAGTATCAGCTATAATATCCATATAAATTGGCGGTCCCGCAATTTGATTGCCATCTTCATCTTCAAATCTAGTATTTAAAGTTGTATCTTCTCCACCCTTATAATATAAGGGAATTTTCACAGTATCATTTTGTCTATATTTTTTATCTTTATATTCTCCATCTATTGCCTCACGTGACATAAAAGAAGAATTTTCTTCTAAAATTAATTTGTATTTTTTTGTCATACCTTCCAAGCTCAGCTCCAAATCAAAACTTTGATAAGGACTTACTTTTGAAATATACTCTACGCTTGAAATTTTATATTTTTGACTCGCTATTGTAATCTTATCTTCCTGGTATCCATAAGCCACTCCAATGGCTGAAATCATCTGAAACATCATCAGAAAAATAATTATACCTGCTAAACGTTTTTTCAAACTATTTCCCCCTCTGCACTAACCGTCTTTTCTATTTTTTCTATGTTGCCGTCTAATATATATACTATTCTGTCCGCATATTTTGCAATATTTACATCATGGGTAACGATGATCAATGTCTGATTGTTTTCTCTCGCAATGCCCGTAATCAGCTTCATCACCTCTATCGTAGTCTTTGAATCAAGATTTCCGGTAGGCTCATCCGCAAATATTATCTCCGGCTTTCCCACAAAAGCTCTCGCTATTCCAACCCTTTGCTGCTGTCCGCCGCTCATCTGATTCGGCTTATGCTTCAGATGCTTTTCCAGGCCTACCTGCGCCAGCAGCTTTTTAGCTCTTTCATTTCTTGTTTTTTTGCCGACACCCCTGAATATCAGAGGTAAACTGACATTTTCTACTGCAGTAAGGGCAGGCAGCAGGTTATATGATTGAAATACAAAGCCTACATAGTTTTGTCGAAACTTAGCCAAGCTGTTTTCACTCATTCTTTCAATGTTTTTACCTTTGATCTTGATATTTCCCTTTGTAGGCCTTTCAAGGCCGGCCATGAGATTGAGCAAAGTTGATTTGCCTGAACCGGAAGTGCCCAATATACAACAAATTTCTCCTTTAGGGATTTCTAAATTTATATTCTCCAGTGCAACTACCTTTTCAGTTCCTATGCGATAGATTTTGCTGATATCTGTTAATTTCATAATAGCTTCTATAAAACATCACCCCCATCAAATATATTTAGACGTATTATAAGTGGAAAAGTTTTCAGGAATTTTAAAAGCCCAGACAATCGTCCGGGCTTTTCGATTAAAGCACAACTTTCTCCAATATAGCCTTTTCCGTCTCAGCAGCCTTCTTCTCAATATCTGCCACTTCTTTGCCAAGCCTTTCAACAAACTCAGCATCTTTTATGGAGCTTAAATTGATTTTAACATTGTATAAGGCTGATAGAGACGCTGTTCTTGCCATCATCGCCGCTACAGCGCCGTCTGTCACAGCATTCTTATTGCCTTTTTCCACCGCTTTAGCAATGATATTCATCATTTGCAGTGCATTCTTCGCAACCTCAAGGGGAACTATCGCAGCATTCTTAAGGCCTGTCTGGATGCTGCCTTTTCTTGATTCTTTTTCCTCTTCCGTTTCCTTTGGAAGCCTGAAGGCAGCCATTACCTCATTGAAAGATTCACAATCCTTGTCTATATATTCTAAGAATTTTTTTCTATACCCATCTGCTTCATCAGCTATAGCTTCCATTTCGCCCTCAAGACCTTCATAGCCTTTTTTGCCTATGGTGAGATTTGCTACCATCGCTGTAAGGGCTGCTGCAAGACCGGCGCTGAGAGCCGCTACGCTCCCGCCTCCCGGCACCGGAGCGCTTGATGCGGTTTCTTCTAAAAAAGCTTTTATATTTTTATCTGCTAACATATCCTGCCTCCTTTTTTCTTATCAAAGGCTAACCTACCGTTTTTTATTACCTTTTCTACAGTGCTTACGCCAATATGATACGGAATAAACTTATATGAGGGGAACTCCAGTATAAGTATATCACCTTTTTTACCCGGGTCAATGCTTCCTATTTCATGAGCCCTATCAATAGCCGCCGCCCCATTTATCGTCAGCGCCGTTATAGCCTCTTCAATACTAATATTCATCTGCAGAGCCGCCAGAGCGAAAACCAAAGGAATGGATTCGCAAAAGCAGCTTCCGGGGTTGAAATCTGTGGCAAGAGCTACAGCACATCCCATATCTATCATTTTTCTTCCCCTGGCAAAGCTCTCCTTGAGGCTGAAGGCGGTGCAGGGAAGCAAAGTTGCAACCACTCCTGCCTTTGACATATCCTCAATACCTCTATCAGATACCTGGAGCAGATGGTCTGCAGATGTGGCGCCAAGCTCCGCTGCCAGTTCCCCGCCTCCAAATTGCACGATTTCGTCAGCATGGAGCTTTATTTTAAATCCTAATTCCTTGGCTTTATTCTGTATCCTTCTGGTCTGTTCTATAGAAAATACATTCTTCTCACAAAACACATCTGAAAACTCCGCAAGGTTTTCTTTGGCGACCAAAGGCATCATATCTTTTATGATATAATCTACATACTCGTCTGTTCTCCCTTTATATTCTACAGGCGTAGCATGAGCTCCCATAAAAGTGCCGATGATGTCCAGAGGATGGCATGAATCCAACTTCTTCATAACCTTTAATTGCTTTATCTCCGTTTCTAAATCCAGGCCATAGCCGCTTTTGCCTTCTACTGTGGTAACTCCAAAGGAAAGCATGGAATCAAGGCGGCTCATCCCAACCTCAAGCAGCTCTTCAGACGGAGCTTCCCTCGTTGCTTTTACCGAATTGACTATGCCTCCGCCCCTTTGCATGATGTCCATATAGCTGTCTCCGCGAAGCCTCCATGAAAACTCTTCTGCCCTATAGCCTCCAAAAACAAGATGAGTATGAGAATCCACAAATCCCGGCAATACGGCTTTGCCTGCAGCATCAATGACCTCATAGCTTTTCTCATCAAAGCTTTTAAGTATTTCATCATTTTTCCCTACTGCTTTAATCCTGCCTTCTTCTATAACCACCGCGCCATCTTCAATTATGTGCAGATCAGACATATCTCTTCCCTGCTTTGCCGTAAAACCACTGCAGGTAACTATTTCCTTTGCATTCTTTATCAGCATGTTATTATTTTCCATAATTATGCACCATCACTTTTTCAATGCTTTTTCCACTGCATTCTTAACCAGCTCTTCCTTTGGTATAAAGGGCAGGGTTATGTGATCCTTGCCTTCCTGAGTCTTATTGTATTCAATGGATGTGGTTATAGAATTCTCATTTCTTGCCCAGGCTCTCCTTGCTACTCCGCCCATGACATCCCAAAGCATTGCATCCTTGATTATATTGTCTATTCTTTCGCTTCCGTCTAAGACCAAACCAAAGCCGCCATTGATGGCCTTTCCGATACCTACTCCACCGCCATTGTGAAGGGCAACCAGGCTCATTCCTCTCGCAGCATTGCCTGCAAAGCACTGGACGGCCATATCGGCCATTATATTGCTTCCATCCTTGATATTGGAAGTCTCCCTGAACGGAGAATCAGTGCCGCTTACATCATGGTGGTCACGGCCAAGCATCACAGGACCTATCTCACCTTTTCTTACCATTTCGTTAAATCTTAGCGCGATCCTTGTTCTTCCCCAGGCATCCTGATAGAGTATTCTAGCCTGGGTTCCTACAACCAGCTTGTTCTTTTCCGCATCTCTTATCCATACCCAGTTGTCTCTGTCCTGAGCTCTTCTGTTTGGATCGATACAATCCATTGCAGCATGGTCTGTCTTTATAAGGTCTTCGCGCTTTCCGCTCAGGCATACCCATCTGAAAGGCCCATAGCCATAATCGAAAAGCTCAGGCCCCATTATATCTTCTACATATGATGGAAATATAAATCCATCCTTTTCATCTACTCCGTTTTTAGCAATTTCAGTAGCTCCTGCATCATAGACAGCCTTCATAAAGGAGTTTCCATAATCAAAGAAATATGAACCTCTCTTTACAAGCTCCTTTATGAGCTGGAAATGATGCTGCAAGCTCTTATCTACGAGAGTACAGAATTTCTCTCGATCTTCTTTGAGCATCTTAGTTCTTTCTTCAAAGTTAAGTCCCTGGGGACAATAGCCTCCATCATACGGCGCATGACATGAGGTCTGATCCGACAGGAGATGTATATGAATGTTGTTTTTAACCGCATACTCCAGCAGATCGACAATGTTTCCATGGTAGGCTATCGATATGGGTTCTTTCCTTCGCATATACTCGGCAGCTGTTTTGAATACCTCTCCCAAGTCTGCAGATACCTTGCTTACCCATCCCTGATCATGCCTTGTTTCTATCCTGGAATAATCCACTTCTGCTATTATTCCTACACCATTAGCAATTTCTATGGCTTTAGGCTGAGCGCCGCTCATGCCCCCAAGGCCTGAAGTGACAAATAAATATCCGCTAAGATCTTCATCTGCTCCTATGCCAAGTTTTTTTCTGCCTGCATTAAGAATGGTGTTAAAGGTCCCGTGTACTATCCCTTGAGGCCCAATATACATCCATCCTCCGGCTGTCATCTGGCCGTAATTTGCAACGCCCATCTGCATTGCATAATGCCAATCCTTGCCGTTATCGAACATTCCTACCATAAGTGCATTAGTTATGATCACTCTTGGGTCGGTAGGCTTTGAATGGAAGAGTCCCAGAGGATGCCCTGATTCTATTACCAGAGTATGATGATCCGTCAATGCTTCCAGATACTTCTTTATAAGCCTGTATTGCATCCAGTTCTGGCATACCTGCCCCGTCTCGCCGTAAGTCACCAGTTCATAAGGATATAAAGCTGTCTCAAAGTCCAGATTATTGTCAACCATTACTTGAAAGGCCTTGCCTTCTATGCAGTTTCCTTTGTACTCTTCAATAGGCTTTCCGTAAATCCTTCCTTGAGGTCTGAAACGATAACCATAAATCCTTCCTCTTGTAACCAACTCCTCCATGAACTCAGGAGCCAGTTTTTCATGAAGCTCTTCTGGAACATATCTGAGTGCATTCTTCAGAGCAATTTCTGCCTGTTCCTTTGTTAAAGTGAAGCCTCGATCCGGAGCCCTCCTTATGCCTTCAACGAAAGCAGGCATTTGGGGCAGTTCATTTTCCAGCTTTATTGTCATTGCGCCGGAAATATCATAATTTGTAAACATCAAAGTCCCTCCCATCTTTTTATTTAAAATTATTTATTAAATTCCAATATTACTACATGCTGTCAATATTATATCACTTTTATGCAATAAAGACCTCTATTGGGAGTTTTAATGAAATTATACTTCCCTATGCATCACAAAATAATCATAATATTGAGAATTTAAAAAGATTACCTTATCTATGATTATAACTGTTGAACGTCATAAAAACGTCAAATATTAAAGCAGGAGGTATTTCATACCTCCTGCTTCTTTAATCCCTCTCTGTCAACTATTTCGCTCAAAACCTCCGCAGCAGCAGAGACAATGCGACTGCACCTTATTTCATCATTCCTGTACAATTCTTTAAGCTTTTTGCAATTATCTGTTGATAGCTTGTCTTTAAATTTCTGAAAAAACTCTTTCGTGAGCTCCTTTATCTTATCACTTTCATGAGCCCTATCCTCAACATATAGTATTCCCAACACTGCCAGTGCACCTGTAAGAGCACCGCAGGTCTCTTCAATTGCCATACCGCCTCCAAAGGCTGCCATGGTCTTTAATGCTTTCTTATCAAGATTTAATCCGTAAGCTTCATTGGCTGCATACAATATTGTCTCAGCACAATTCAAGTCATAGCTTTTGTCATAGTATTTTTTCACAGCATCTGCCAACATTCTACTTCCCCCTTATATATTGCCTCCAAATTCTTATAATAAAATTAACACTTTTTTTTCTTTAGTACAAGAATATTTTTCTGCATAACCTCTCTTTCAAGAAATTATCAACCCCAGGTATTTCGAGAACTAGTGGCTTACCTCCAACTGCTACTACTTAAGAGATCAATAAAAAGAAAAGGCAGGGTATAAAGCTCTGCTCTATCTTTGCTCCGCAAACATATTGAGTATGTCTATTTGATATTTGTCATTGACTTCTTTCAGGCACCTTATGCCTTCTTCACAATAGTAGCTCCTGTTCATATTAAGATATACGATAAAAATCTGGCTTAGCTTATTGTTGGACTCCATTTTGTATCTGATCTCTGCTTTTATTCTATATATAAGACCTATCTCATAGGGATTCTTGATTTTATCCGAATATCGGTCAGCCCTTTTGAGACTTTCTAAAGCTTCCTTATAATTGCCCTCGGCCATAAGAAGGAGAGTCATATATCCTTCAGCTGTACCTCTGCCCCATATAGAATCCACCTTTTTATATGTTTCAAAGGCGCGTATGAAATAGCTTTTAGCTCTAATATAATCACCGGCATCAAAGGCTGCTTGTCCTGCATTTGTACAGAAGGTTGCTAAGCTGCTGCCCGCCATTTTACTTTCGCATAAGGATATGGCTTTGTCATAGTATTCTAAGGAGCTTTGAAATCTCATATTATACCTTCTTATATCTCCCAGATAGCTGTATGCTGCTGCAATATGCATGGAATATTTATCCTTGCAATTTTCAATGGATAAAAATCTGTTGATGCATTGTTTAAGCAATTCCTCAGCCTGTTCATATTCTTTGTTCATTATCTTGTACAATCCACAGAGTCTTAAAAACATTCCAATATCGGCATTCAAGCTATACTCTCTTGCCATTTTCAAGCCTGCTTCTATATTCTCTCCCATAATCTTCATGTCCCTGGTTTGTATTCCGTAATAAATCATCTGTCTATATCCTTTTAAGGCATAATCTATCTCGCCAACCCTAAGAGAACTGCTGATCATATCCTTTATAAGCTCTATTCCCCTCTCATATTGGCCCTGCCTTATAAGATACCTCCCCTTCATATGATAAAATGCTATTCCAAGCAGTGTTATCTGATCCATAATAGGGTAGGATTCTTTCAGCTTCACAAACTGCTCTTCAATATTATTTAAATATTTCAAGCTGTCTTCTGTAGTAAGATAAGGATGATAAGTGTCTATACTGTAATTTCCATACAGCGTTGGAAAAAGCTCATGGTTGAAATCAAGATAAAAATTCGCTGTCTTTATGTTATATTTCAAAGCTGATTCCATATCACCGCTTTTTGAAAAATGATAAATCAGCTTGGGATATAGAACAATATCCCTGTCATCACCCATGAGCCTGGTTTCAAGAATTTGTCCTATTCTGTTATGAAGTATCTGCTTCCTGCTGTCAGATTGTATATTGTATATAAATTCTCTGAGTTTTTGATGTGTAAATATTATACTTGGGGACGATTTGTCATCTATTTCTTTTATAATAAATCGATTTTTTAAATCATCGAGTATGTCTAGAAGCTTCAATTTGTCCACACCGCTGATCTCTGCTAGTATCTCAATAGATATTTCATCAAAAAACATAGATGAGATGTTTAGTATTTTTACTCCTTCTTCGCTTATTCCGATAAATCTGCTTTTCAATATGTCTGTCATTCTCGCAGACATCATGTCCATCTCTCTATTTTCACGTAAAGAGTTGATATATTCCACTATAAAAAATGTATTGCCTTCTGTTTCTTTATAGATGTTTTCATATATGTCATCTTCAAAGTTATAATCCGGCAAGGCCTTCCTTGCAAAATCAACGACTTCTTCTTTGGTGAACCTGTCAAGCTCTATTTTGTTCAATCTGTTATGCTTTACCATCTCAACAATAAAATCCTCTACCCTTTGTGAGTAGCCGTTTCTGCATGCTGCAATAACCATAACACCCTCGGTAATATGCAGCAATATGCCTGATAGAAGTGATATGCTCAAATTATCCATCCATTGTATATCATCAAATACAACAATGGTTTTTTTTAATCTTGAGATCTTGCTAAGCAAACTTATTATTGTCTCTTCCAACATTTTAAGCTTCAATGGATTCGCCTTTATATTAATGGTCAACTCGGATTTTTCATCATAGGATGCAAAGGAAGGGAAAAAAGCCTCCAATATATCTCTCCACGCAAATGGAAGCTTAAGCCTTTCTTCCTCACTTATATTGAACACTTTACTCAAAATACCGTTCCAAGGCCTTAGCGGGAATCCCTCTTCTGCCTGGTAACAGCTTGATTCCATTATGAAGTTATCATCTTGCCTGATTTCTTCAAGGAATTTATCTTTTAGTGCCGTCTTTCCTATCCCTGCTTCCCCTATAATCAATATTGAATTATAATTCCTTCCGTTCTTCAAGTCATTATAGTTGCTATGAAGTTCAGCAAGCTCCTGCTTCCTTCCGTAAAATATTTTTTTGCCTTTGTCTATCCTTTCTGTTTCAACGCTGTTTCTTATCTCTTGTATGTTTTGAAAAAGTGTTCTGCTTTTAATATCAGGAATAATGCCTAAATCCTTTTCTAGTATCTCAGAAAGCTTATTATATATATCTATGGCTTTATTATACATATTCATTTCAGCAAAAGCTTTCATCAGCACTCTATATGCTTTCTCGTCATATTCATCAATTTCAATAAGCCGCCTCGCACATTGCTCTGCACTTTGGTAATCTCTGTATGTAAAATCCTCTTTTATCTTCTTATATAGCTTCTGGACATAAAGGCTTTTATACTTCTCCCTAGAATTTATTATCCAATCCTCAAAAGCTTCCTCGTCTTTCACTGCAAAACCCTGTAAAAAATCTCCTGCATATGCATCAATCCATTCATCATCGCTTAAAAGCCTGTCCAGATCTAAAGAGATTTGGGCTTCAGGATTGAGCGTTACTAGATACCTGTTTGGAGATATGATTATGTCCATATCAAGACTCTTCTTTATATAGTAAAGAGCATTCCTTACATTTTTTCTTCCTGTCTGAGCATTGGCATCCGGCCACAACAGGCTGGATAATTCTTCTCTTGCAGCTTCTTTATTGACAACAATATAATAAAAAAGTGCCTCAATTTTTCTAGATGGAAAAACAATTCTTGTATCTTTTCTGGTTACGGACGGAGTACTAAAGAGCTTTACATTTATTGGCTCCATAAGCTCACCTCTCTATAAATAAGCCTTTAAGATATTATACCTCACCATCTGGTTAAAAGAGAAATTTATTGTTCCCTATAGCTTATAAAAAAACCCAGACGTTATGTCCGAGCTTTTTGCAGAATTTCTCTTTTTTCTCTATTTTACTCCATCAATCTTGTCTCAAGAATCTGGTTCATAGTAAAATTCTCTACACCAAGATAATAAACAGCTGTATCGATCAAAGCTTCCATTGGAATAGTCCCTACTATCTCACTTCCTATAGGATGGATTCCAAATCTTCTGGCTTCAATCTTAATCAATTCATACGCTCTGTAAAGAGCTGTTTTGGTGTAATCAGTCATATTCATGGAGACCTGAGCTATACCCTTGTCTGATAAATCAATGGCTATTGCCTTGCAAAATCTTAAGCCTCCATTGAGATGCCTAATATTTTTTGCAATCTGTGCGGCAATTTCCTTGTTATTAGTACTCAAATTTACATTAAAGGCAACAAGGGGCATTCTCGCTCCAATAGCGGTTACCCCAGCAGTCGGATGAACCTTATCAGAACCAAAATCCGGCTTCCACTCAGGCTGCTGAAGCTTTTCCGCCATCCCTTCAAATTGTCCTTTTCTCACTGTTGCAAGGTTTTCCCTCTCAGGGCTTGTTGCAGATTTTTCATATAAGAATATAGGTATATTATATCTTTCGGCAGCTTCTTTTGCTACTTCCTTTGAAAACTCTATGACTTCAGTCATACTTACATTTCTAACAGGAATAAAAGGAATTACATCTGTTGCGCCCATTCTCGGATGCTCTCCTGTATGTTTCGTCATGTCTATAATCGAAGCTGCTGTTCCCATGGCTTCAATGACTGCATTTTTGACTGGTTCCATTTCTCCTACTATAGTAACAACAAGCCTGTTATGACTTTCATCCGCTGAATAATCAAGAAGCTTAACTCCGTTCTTGCCTCTGAAGGAATCCATAATTTTTTCTATTTTTCCCTTATCTCTTCCTTCGCTAAAGTTAGGCACGCATTCAATAAGTTTTTTGTTAGTGATCATATAAAAACCGCCTTTCTTAAAATAATCCTGTAACCATACCATTTTCGTCTATATCTATAAGCTCTGCTGCCGGAACTTTAGGCAGCCCCGGCATTGTCATGATATCGCCTGTAAGACATACAATAAACCCGGCCCCTGCTGACACCCTAATTTCATTAACAGTAATTTCAAAGCCTTTGGGAGCACCAAGAAGCTGTGGATTATCTGAGAGCGAATATTGTGTTTTAGCCATACATATTGGCAGCTTGTCCATACCCAGTTCTTCAAGCCTCTTCATTTCTTTTATAGCTTTTGCTGAGAACTTAACGCCGCTCCCTCCATAAATCTCCTTAACTATTGTCCCTATCTTATCAGATATTGAAGCCTCAGTTTCATATATAGGCTTATAGCATGATTTTTCATGTTCAATAAGGCTGATAAGCTTTTCCGCCATTTCAATTCCGCCTTCTCCGCCCTTTTCCCACACTTCATTTAAAGCAGCTTCAACTCCATATTCTTTGCACTTTCTAAGCAGAAACTGTATCTCAGCCTCCGTATCCATTGCAAAACGATTTATCCCCACCATAACAGGCACACCGAATTTCCTTATATTTTCGATTTGCTTTGCAAGGTTTTCAAAGCCTTTATTAAGAGTATCCAGATTTTCCTTGCTAAGCTCGCCCTTGGCTGTCCCTCCATGCATCTTTAGAGCGCGTATCGTTGCAACTATGACAACTGCCGAAGGCTTAAGGTCTCCATATCTGCATTTTATGTCAAGAAATTTTTCTGCGCCAAGGTCTGCGCCAAAACCTGCTTCTGTCACTAGATAGTCAGCTAATTTAAGCCCCAGCTTGGTAGCTATTATGCTGTTGCAGCCATGCGCAATATTGGCAAAAGGCCCTCCATGTATAAGGGCCGGAGTATTTTCAAGGGTTTGTACAAGGTTAGGCTTGATAGCGTCTTTAAGAAGCAGCAGCATAGCTCCATCAACTTTTAAATCCTTTACAGTGACAGGCTGACCATCCATATTATAAGCTACTATTATTTTCCCTAACCTATTTTTCAGATCCATCAGATTATCTGAAAGGCAAAGCACCGCCATAACTTCCGAAGCAACTGTTATTGTAAAGCCATCCTGCCTTACAAAGCCGTTGGCTTTCCCTCCAAGCCCTACAACAACCTCCCTCAAGGCTCTGTCATTCATATCAAGCACTCTTTTCCAAACAATCTGTCTTGTATCAATATTTAAGGGGTTCCCTTGATGTATACTGTTATCCATTGCTGCTGACACAAGATTATTAGCAGCAGTAATAGCATGCATATCACCTGTAAAGTGCAAATTAATATCTTCCATTGGAACAACCTGGGCATATCCACCTCCCGCGGCTCCGCCTTTCACTCCAAAAACAGGACCTAAGGATGGTTCTCTAAGGGCTATTATAGCCTTCTTGCCAATCTTATTCAGTGCTTGTCCAAGACCTACCGTAGTTGTTGATTTTCCCTCACCCGCTGGTGTAGGAGTAATGGCTGTCACTAATACAAGCTTTCCGTCCTTTTTATCTTTCAATCTATCTAATATATTGAGAGATATCTTCGCTTTGTATTTACCATATAGTTCAAGTTCATCCTCAAGTATTCCGCATTCTTTGGCTATATCACAAATGTCTTTCATTTTTGCATGCTGTGCTATTTGTATATCACTAGGAACTTTTGTATTCATTATCATAATCCCTCCCATAAAAATTAAATCGTTCATATCTTTATTGTATTTTTCAGGCGTCCTATAAACGTCAATAAGTTGAAAAATGCAGCATTTTAAAACAGTTCATGCATAAAACAAAACGGTTCTAGAACACCTAGAGCCGTTTTGTTTTATATATAAAGTTTTTATTATTATGAGAGCTATACACTCTCGTGCATCAAAATCTCTTATTCTTTCTTCACCAGCTTCTCTTCCAATGCCCTCCCGGTGCTTGTAGCCGCAAGACCGCCCATGGAAGTTTCTCTGAGTTCCACAGGCATGGCATGACCTACCTCGCCCATAGCCTTAATGACCTCATCAACAGGTATTACGCTTTTTATTCCAGATATGGCCATATCTGCTGCAAGTATAGCCTGGGCTGCGCCAAAGCTGTTCCTTTTGATGCAAGGGACTTCTACTAAGCCAGCTACAGGATCGCAGACAAGACCCATGACACCCTTCATAGCTATAGCAGCCGCATCTCCGGCTTGAGACGGTGTTCCGCCTGACAATTCGACCGCTGCTGCAGCAGCCATAGCAGAAGCAGCTCCGCATTCTGCCTGGCATCCCCCTTCAGCTCCGGCCAGGGTCGCATTCTGAGCGATAACCTTGCCTACAACGGCAGTGGTGATCAAAGATTCTGCTATCTCTTCATCGGATTTGCCCAGTCTTTCTCCTACGGTCATCAGCACTCCCGGAATAATCCCGCAGGAGCCGGCTGTCGGAGCAGCTACTATCTTGCCCATAGAGGCGTTGACATTAGAAACAGCCATCGCCCTGGAAGCCGCACTCAATATCGTCTCACCTGACAGCCCTTTATCCCTTTCCTGCCATAGCCTGTATCCTTCTCCCCCGGTGAGGCCGCTTACTGAGGGTATTACCTGACTAATGCCATTGGATACGGAATCTTTCATCACAGCATAATTGGAATACATTCTTTTCTTTATTTCTTCAGCAGACAATCCGCTTTCCTTGCTCTCCATCTCTAAAGCAATATCCGATATTTTTGCACCTTTTTGTTCTGCAGCTTCAATTATTTGCTGCATAGTATACAGGGACATATATTCATCCTCCTCAAATAGTGGATAGCACTATCTTATATATGCCATCATGGCCTTCCAGATCTGTCTTAACCGATTTCGGGGGTATTTCATCTGTTTCAATGATCATCAATGCGGTATCACCCTTGGACTTCCTTGACAGTTTCATCTGCGCAATATTTATATTTTTTTGTGCCAAATAGGAGGCTGCAAAGGCTACAATGCCGGGCTTATCATGTTGTATGGCTATTATGGTATTATATTCACCTGTAAATTCAGTTTTAAACCCATCGATGTCCTGTATCATCACTCTGCCTCCTCCCAGGGAGCAGCCTGTTATGCTCATGGTGCTTTTTTCTCCGAATAATTGTATCTTGGCTGTATTCGGGTGAACTTCCCGGTTGCTGTCCTCAAGTCTGAAATTTATCTCAATTCCGGCTTTTCCCCCTATCTCAAAGGCATCCTTTATACGCTCATCATCAGGATCCATACCCATTATTCCGGCTACAACAGCCTTATCCGTTCCGTGGCCCTTGCCTGTTTTGGCAAAAGAATTATACAGGGTTATATCCGCCCTATCAAAGCTTGCCCCAAATATGTTTCTTGCCAGCTTTCCAAGCCTTGCCGCTCCGGCCGTATGTGAACTGGACGGACCAATCATAACGGGACCGATGATATCAAAAAGATTCACTTTATCATCCTCCTATCTTCTCAATATATAATAGCATTTACTAATTATTCTTTACAACCCATCAAAACCACAATCTCATGTTTCTTCCCATCATCGGAGAGCTCTATCCCTTCGCTGTTTATCAATTTTCCGTCCAGGCTGAGTGATGCTACTCCCCGGCTCCTGCTTTCCGGGTTTAAGACATTAATGCTGTAAATTGTACCTGCGTTATTGTAAGTCACCTTATATCCATGCCAGTCCTGAGGTATGCATGGCTCTATGAATAATCGGCTTCCTCTCTTTTTTATACCCAATATATATTCAATACCCGCTCTGTATATCCAACCGGCAGCTCCCGTATACCATGACCATCCGCCTCTTCCTGTATGGGGACTTACAGCATATACATCAGCAGCTACGGCATAAGGCTCCGTCTTATAGACAGCGCATTCAAGGGGCGTTCTGGCATGATTTATAGGATTTATCATATGAAATAATTTGTGAGCCATGTCACCTTCACCCAGTCGGGCAAAGGCACATATGACCCAGGCTGCAGCATGGGTGTACTGCCCGCCGTTTTCTCTTACTCCCGGCACATAGGATTTTATATAGCCCGGGTTTTTATCGGTTTTATCAAAAGGCGGCGTAAAAAGAAGTATCAATCCCTCATCCTCTTTTACCAAATGTCTTTTCACAGACTCCATGGCAATTGATGCCCTTTCAGGCGATGCTGCTCCGGATAATACTGCCCAGCTTTGTGCGATGGAGTCTATCATGCACTCCATATTTTCTGAAGACCCGAGAGGGGTACCATCGTCATAATACGCTCTCTTGTACCAATTTCCATCCCAACCATCGTCCTCAATAGCTTTTTTTAGCTTATCCATGGCTGTTTCATATTTTATCGCTCTTTCCGAATCCCTCATCAAAGCGCATATGGGAATAAAGCCCTCCAATATTTTATACAAAAAGAATGCCAGCCATATGCTTTCTCCGCTTCCTTTATTGCCGACCATATTCATACCGTCATTCCAATCTCCGGAGCCCATCTTCGGCAGATCATGAATACCGAAATTCAAGCTTCTGTCTATGGCTTTTATACAATGCCCATAAACAGTATCCATCATAGAAGAAGCCTGCGGTATGCCGTATTTTTCATCCTCCCCTTCTTTAAGGGGCTCCGCCTTGATGTATGGCCTCTCAATTTTTAATACACTATTGTCCTCCGTAAGCTTTATATACTCAATAACCGCATAAGGAAGCCACAGCAGATCATCAGTAAATCTTGTTCTTACGCCTTTATCTCCGGCCACAGGGTGCCACCAATGCTGCACATCACCTTCCTCAAATTGATGGCTGCAATGAAGCAGGATCTGCTCCTTAAGCGAATCCGGCATCAGCATCCCAATATTCACGGCATCCTGAAGCTGATCCCTGAAGCCATATGCTCCCCCGGACTGGTAAAAGCCTGACCTGGCCCATAATCTGCAGGATATGGTCTGATATGCAAGCCATCCGTTCAATAGCAGGTCCATGGATTTATCAGGAGTTTCAACCTTGATTTTCCCCAAGATTGCCTGCCAGCTTTGCTTTGCCATTTTCAGTTCATGCTCTGCTGTAGAAATATCCTTATATCTTTCCAAAATAGCCTTGATTTCCTTGTATTCACTGCTCTGCCCCAGGTAGAACCCGATTTTTTTCTCCTCCATAGCCCCCAGGCTTATCTCAATCTGGATCACTCCGCAAGCTTCATAATCTATGTCCGCATCAGCATCTTCTTCTACCATGTTTAAAACTTCAAGCCTGTTTGTCTTATACTCCTTTATGGGTTCTGAGGATGCCATAAATGCTACTCTTCCCGGGAAATCGCTATTATAGCTGTTCCTTAAGATCAACGCGTCAAACTCAGCATCATGATCAACGACTATATGCGGCTTTGTTTCTTTTTTATTTACCCCAAGCACAGGTTCAACATAGTAATAAAGCTTCAACTTTTTCTCTCTGTCCTCTTTATTGCTCAGCTTCAGGATATTCACCTTAAGCTTCTCATCTAAAGGTGTGAACATCTCTAACTCCTGCTTAATTCCATAGCAGTCCATGTTGAATACCGTATAGCCCCAGCCATGCCTTACTGCCCAGGGTTCAGCATTTTTCGAAGCGCTTGGTGTGATGGTCCATATTTCTCCTTTCTCCATGTCTTCCATATAAATTATCTCCTGTGGCTCATCTGCAACCGGATCATTTGTCCAGGAGGTAATCTTGTATTCCCTGCTATTCTCTGCCCAGGCATAGCCTCCGCCGCTTTCAGATATTATAAATCCGAATTTAGGATTTGCAATCACATTTATCCAGGGAGCAGGCGTAATATGCCCTTTCTTCAGGTTCATGACATATTCACTTCCATCTCTGGCAAATCCGCCATAGCCATTGAACATAAAAACATCATTTATAGCAGGGAGTTCACATTTTTTCGTTCTTTCACCATTGTCCGCTTTTTTATTTTCAGCCTTCCTTATGCTTATTTCAAGCAGCTGCTTTTCTATAGGACCCTTTTCAGCCTTAAATGTCAAAGCAGAAGCAGCAAGCAATAAATCCTTATCTTCGCGAGGAATATTAGAAGCATTAATGATGAATATTCCGCCGGAAGTGCCTAATAAATATCTGCCGTTGCTATCCTCCACCAAATTGAGGATGGCTGTTCTTAAAGGCTGCAAGTAGTTGCTTTCGTCTAGATTTAAAATGACCAGGTCCATGCTTAAGCCTTTGATTCTCAAAAATTCATGAGCTCTGACAGCTTGCCTGAGGATAGGAATATCTCTCTCATCAGCTATGGACATCAGCATAATCGGCAAATCTCCCGATATACCATATGGCCAAAGCGAGGGCTGGCCTTTTCTATTTCGCCTTATATATTCCCGATTTGCACTTCTACCGGGGCTCCCATAGATCAAATGTGATATAAGCTTTTCAAAATTCACAATATCTTGAGTGTCCAGGTTTAAAAAAGAACCCTCCACCTGGCTTCTGGTGGCTGACAGTGCATAAGCCCTCTGTATGGATGAAACTTCTCTATATTTGACTATCAATTCTCTCATTCTTTCTCTTGACATACCGAAGCCTGTAACGAAAGATATTTCTCCGGAGCTTCCGGCATTCAGCCGGATCACTCTTCTTATGCTCATCACCGGGTCTAGCACTATTCCGGAAGTATTTGACAGCGGCTGATGAACAGCTAAAGGATTTTTGATGCTCCTCCCTCTTCCTATAAAGTTCACCCTGCTGGTTTCATATTCCATAGACCCCGAAGCGTTGCCTTCTACTACGGAAGTATGAAAAGCCCACCTCTCCCAGCCATCCGTTTCTCTTGGTTTTCTCACTGCCAAAAGGCTCTTGTATTCCTCCAAATACTCTGTCCTGACAAATAAATTTGAAAAAGCCCTATGAGCTATATCCGCCGCCTCAGCAGTAAGCGTTACTTCCATGAAGCTGGTCAATTCTAAAGAAACAGGAGTGTGTCCGTGATTTTCTATCCTTATCCTCCTGATTTCCACATGGTCTTCGGGAGACACAAATACTTCCATCACTGTTTTTATATCATTATCCGTTCTGGTAAACTCTGCTTTTGATTGATAAAAATCCACATTATATGCTTCAGCATCCTCATTGAAGGGCTCGTAAGCTGCAGACCAAACTTTGTCTTTGCTCAAATCTCTGATAAATATATAGTTGCCATATCCGCCCTCTATGCTATCGGCTCTCCACCTATTTATCAATGTTCCGTCTATTTTGCTGAAGCCTCCGCCTCTATTGTTGATAAAAACAGAATGTTTCCCATTGGTAAGAATCTGGCAGGGTGGAGGCAATGCATTGATAGAATCATAGCTTCTTATACCCTCCTGATACAGTCTTTTCTGTCTGTCCGCCCCAGGCATGCTTTCCTTATATTCCTTAGTGATCACCGCATTTGCTGGAATCCTTTCCTGCAGCATTATCTCCCCCGCTTTTATTACTGGATGGCTGTGAAAGCGCTTTATCAATATATCATCATTTAAATAGTTGTTTATAGCCAGCAAGCTCATGCCTTGATGATGAGCCATATAGCTTTTTATTATCTGGTGATTTGCTCCCGCAGGCATGCGTCTCAGAGTAAAATCTACCGCTTCATAGAGCCCATATTTGCCTTCCATTCCCATTTCAATAAGCCTTCTGATATTTTCAGCGGCTCCTTCAGGATCAAAATTAATTGCCAGGATAGTCGAATATGGAGATATCACAACTTCCTCAACAAGGCCTCTTTTTAAGCCCAGATCAGGCACGCCAAAAGCTTTATATTGATAATTCAAATCCAGGTCAAAGGCGTAATAGCCGGATTCAGAGGTGCCCCAAGGCACATTATTCTTGCGTCCATAGCTCTTTTGGGCTTTTATCACACCTTTATAAGTCTCATCCATAATGGTCTTGCTATAGTCCTTCATTATTAAAGCAGGCATAAAGTATTCAAACATAGTACCGCTCCAGGAAACCAATGCTTTATTTCTGCCTATGTGCGTCAAAGACCTTCCCAGCTTATTCCAATGCTTAAGGGGGACCTCTCTTCTGGCTGCTGCCAGATAGCTTGTTATCCTGGCTTCAGAAGCCAGCAAATCGTAATACGAGTTTGTAAGGCTTTCCTTATCCACATCATAACCTATGGAAAATAAATTTTTTTTCTTATCGTAAAGGTAAATAAATTTAGTCCTTTCAATAATCCGCCCTATCCTCTCTTTCATGTCTGCCGCCGTGCTCCTATTATCACTGTTTTCAAGCGGCTCGCTCAACGCCTGCTCCAGCAGGAGCATATAAGATATGAAATTTCCGCTGTCAACCGTTGATACATAATGGGGCCTAAGAACCTCCAGAGTTTTAATATCATACCAGTTGTATAAATGGCCTTTCCAGCTTTCCAGCTTCTCCACGGTATCCATAGTATTATTGAGCCTTTCCAATGCCTGGGACATTGTAATATAGCCCAGATCAACGGCTGCTAAAGTTGATACCATATATAAGCCTATGTTTGTAGGAGAGGTTCTCGGGGCTGCTCCCTTCAGGGGGTATTCCTGATAATTGTCAGGAGGCAAGAAATTAGATTCTTTGCATACCAATTTCTCATAATAGGACCAGGTATTTCTGCCGATCCTCTCAATATTTTCCCTATCCTCTCCGGATAAAACAGGCTTTTGTTTTATGGAATCATTGCTTATCCTGTAAGCAATATAAGGTGAGGCAATCCATAGAATTATAAAGAATACAGATGCCGCGTCATATCGTGCTCCTGATATGGCAATAGCCGCTGCATAGAGCAGTGATAAAGTCGGAGCCTGTCTCATTTTCCAAAGGCATCCCCTGAAATTCAGCTTGATCTTTTTCTCAGCATCTGCCGCTGTAAGCCATTCCAGCAAATTTTTACGGGAATAAAATACTCTATACAGGGTCCTCACTATTGCATCTGCCATCAGATAAGCATTATAGGGCAAAAAAGCAAGGATTATAAAAAGCTGATATGCAGCTGTTTTTAATTGTTCTGTATACCGGCCCACATCTCTGTTCCTTACTATATCTAAAGAAAAAAATCTCAGTATGTGGGGGAATAAGATTATAAGCAGTATAATATACAAGAGCTTTGAAGCCGCAACAGGCAAAAAGGCTGTACCCAGCAGCAGCAAGTATAGAGAAGGCTGCAGCATGCTCCTTCTGAGATTATCTATCATCTTCCATCTTGAAAGAGCCGACAGAGGTTTTTTGCCAAAGATCCATTTGATCAGCTGCCAGTCCCCTCTCACCCATCTATGCTGTCTGGCGGAATAAGAACCGTATTTCCCGGGGAAACCATCTATGAGGCTGATATCTCCAGCCAATCCGGTTCTAAGAAGGCTTCCTTCTAAAAGGTCATGGCTTAAAATTGTATTATCCTCTATCCTCTTCTCTGTCACTTCATTAAATAGCTTTAAATCATAGATTCCCTTACCGGTAAATATGCCTTCTCCGAAAACATCCTGATAGATATTTGATACGGCTGTTGTGTATGGATCGATCCCCCCGTCTCCCGCAAATATTTCTGCAAACAAGGTTTTCTGAGAATCCATAATATCTATTTCGATCCTGGGCTGAATGATGCCGTAGCCATCCGCAACCACACCTGAATCCGGATCGTAAACAGCCCTATTAAGCGGGTGAGAAATGGTGCCTATAAGCTTTCTTGCACTATCCATAACAAGATTTGTATCGGAATCTATCGTTATGATATATCTGATGTCCTTTAAAGCGTCCGTATCAGAGGATTTATATATAAAGGAGGTGTTTGGCCTGCCCGTAATCAGGTTATTGAAGTGTATGATCGCTCCTCTTTTCCGTTCCCAGCCCATCCACTTGCCTTGTTTTGGGTTGTATTCTCTTTTCCTGTGAAAATAGTAGAACTTTATTCCGCCTTCTTCATCATACTTCTCATTCAGATGCTTTACTCCTGCCATGACAGTATCTATGATGGCTTTATCGTCAGGGTTTGTCTCAGCTTTATAGTCCTTGAAATCGCCAACCAAACCGAAAAAAACATTTTTATCTTTATTGGCCAGGTAGTACACTTCCATTTTTTCAATCAATTCCCGGGCAGATTTTTTATCACTCAATAAAGCGGGTATGATAACCATCGTTCTGGCTTCATCAGGAATGCCTCCGCCATATTCAAGCCGTGGAAGCATAGCAGGCTTATAAAGCTTCATAAATATATAGTTTGCCAGGCTGACTCCGATTTCTGAGGCCGGGATAAGCAATAAAGCGGATAGCAGCAATATTTTCTCATTGCTCCAGCCCTTATTCATCATATTGACCCCAAATATGATGAATAAGGCTGTAAGAGATATAATGGAAACTATATAGGAAGCTATAGATTTTAGCCTGGATTCCCCTTTTTTAATCTTTAGCTGTGAAAACAGCTCCTGTCTGCCTTCATCGATAAGGTAATATCCTACATGGGTTGCCTTGAAGGCTTTGCCCGAATCCTTCGCCGCTTTGCTCAGGCTTATTGCAATGTTTGCAATTCTTGTTTCTGAAACTCCCCAGCTTCTTGATATCTTTGCTATTGCCTTTCTGTAATAATCCCTTGATTCAAAATCCATGAGTGAGTATATGCCTGCCGGGTCCTTCGAAAGCTTTTCCTCAACTATGCTTATGGATTCGAATATATCATTCCAATCCATTGTGGATATGCTATGCAGGCTTGTGATGGAATTTCCCAAGGAAACCTTCCTTACGGCATACTCTTTGTGCCCGTATTGAACCAAATCTCCTATTGTAGTGTTATATTCATCAAGCCTTTTTTCCAGATAGCTATAAATCTCTCCAAATTCAACGCCCGATCTTCTGATGCAAGCCAGCATATGCTCTATGTAAGGGGTGTTGAGCCTGCTCCTTATCTCCAGACTTTCCTCTATGGCATCAAGCAGCTCATCATTATTAAGCTTCAAATCTTGTTCTGCTTTATTCCATTGAAGCTGAGTATCATATATTGCAGTACAGATTATTCTTATATTCTCCACCAAAGCAATCCTGGTCACCAGAGATAAGGCCCATACCTCCGATATCGTCAGTATCTGATTCGATTGATAGGCCTTTATAAAATCTATGAACAAATTTGTATCTATGCTTCCGTCTGTATGGGAAACATACTCCAATGCGAGGGAATATACCCTCGGATAGTCCCTCAGATACCCGGATGCTAAAGCATTTAGCCTATAAAACCGTTCATGATCTATGTTCAATCTTGCATCCTTGACCTGCTCTTCTATTTTATAAAAATTGTCCATCAGCCATTCTGATGCGGTGGCCATATCAACATTATCCTTGGATATGCTGTCCAGCTTTTTATATATATCAAAAATAACATTATAGTTTTCTTCCAATCGCTTCTTAAGCCTTTTGGTGGATTCCTTTCTTTTCTTAAGCCTATGCTTTTGCCCTATGTTGCATCCGTGTGCCAGCAGTTCCTCCCTGTTTAAAAGAACGTCTTTGATCTCTTCAATTTCATTCATTGATTTTCCCACACCTCTCTATAGCTAAAAAATCAAAGGTTCCACTGCAATAATTCATTGCTGAATCTATTGTGCTAACTGATAACGATTACAGAGCTCCGGAACTAAGATTTTTTAAGCTCCTTCTCAATGCACTCTTTTATCAGTAAAGACAACAGATTAATTAGAGTTATTGCAGTGGAATCAAGGTTATCCTCTCTGATTTTTTAAAAGCTCAGCTATCTTCTCACTTAGATCCGCTGATAATTCCCTGGCCATTTCCTCTGTATAGCCCTCCGTGTAAATATTGAATAAGGGTTTTTCACCATCGGGCAAAAGCAGCGCCCATCCCCTGGAATCGTTTATCTTTACGCCTTCAATGAGCTCTATGTCTTCCAGATTTGACCCAAAAGCAATTTCTCTGATGATCCTGCCTTTATCCTTCCAATCGCAGCTGATTTCCTTTTTTAGATAGTAATATTCGGGTATTTCATCCATCAGCTCGGCTACGCCTATGTTCTCCCTATTCATATACTCAAGCAGATAGCCCAAGGTCCATATGCTGTTGTGATTTAAAACAAATTGAACAGATGGGCTTTGCAGTTCCACCATCTTTCTCATTATTTCTGCTGTGCTTGAAGAAGTTCTAAAAATCCTGGCTCCGTTAAACTCTGCAATCTTTTCCGCAGCTCTCGGAAAAGCATGAGGAAAAACAAGATTCTCCGCATTATAACCTTTTATAGCTATTAACTCTGCCAACAGAAGATATTCTTCATCTTTTATTACTCTGCCCGTTTTATCTATCAGCATGAGATTTTCTCCATTTTCGTGGATTATTACCCCTAAATCCGCCTTTTTTCTCAATATCAATCTAGCCATATGCTTGTAGATTCCCGGCTCCTTTATATTATCGGCGTCGCCCCATACCAGGCTAACGCTGCAGCCTAAATTCTGCAAATACTTATATGCAATGGTTGAAGCGCTCTCAGATTGTGACGCAAGAATTATTTTGTAATTTCTTCGTCTTATTTCATCTATGTTCTGTATAAGGTTAACTCCTTGCCTGATAAATATCTCTTGAAAGTTCTCCATCCGCATTATGGTTTTTACATCCTCAGCCTTGCATCTATCATAATCATCTTGATTTAATAGGTTTTCTACCCCTCTCTCTTTGCTTCGCCCTATATTTATTCCATTTTCATCAAAGAATTCAATATAGGTTTTATACGGCTTTGCCTTGGAGGTGTGTATATGAACGCCTCCGTTTGCTCTATGATAGTTAACTCCAAACCTGCTCATAGGAGCTATAGAGTTATCAAGCAGTATTGTTTGGCCTCCCAAGGATAAAACACCGGCTGCAAAAGAGCTTTTAGCGATATAGGATTGGGTGCTATTGTCACTTCCTACTACCAGTGTTGCATTTTTTCCTATTGCTGCAGCAAAGGCAGACCCCAGGCTTGAGCAAAATTCAGGTGAAATTTCTTGATTCAATATCCCTGATACGCCCCTTGAGCCGAATATATTTTTAGTCGCTTTGGTTCCCCATATTATATTGTGATTCACAATAGTATTCTCATATATCTTCTTGCCGGGCCATATCCTCACATCAGGCTTGATTATACAGTTTTCCAGTATTATAGAATTCTCCCCTGTCACTGAATTTTCAAAGATTTTTACATTATTTTTTATTGATGAACCTGAGCAGATCACACCTCCGCTTATACCGCAGTTTTCGCCGATGTCGACACTCTTCCATACCACGCTTCTTTTGACCCTGCTCTTTGAACCTATTCTGCAATTTTGAGATATTACAGAATAGGAATCTACCAGAGCATTATCCTCTATGGCAACATCCCTCCCTATATAAGCGGGAGAAGCCAATCTTACACTGCTGCTTATATTAATCCCGGAAGAAAGCCATATGCCCTGGGGGCTCTCAACAGCATCCAAATCTACCTTTGCCTTTTTATCCAATATATCGAAATGCACCTGCCTGTAGGAGCTCAAATCACCTATATCACACCAGTAGTCCTCGGTAATATACCCATATATGGGCACCTTGTCTCTAAGAAGCTTAGGGAACAAATCTTTGCTGAAATCGAAATTCACGCCGGGCTTATAATACTCCAGCACCTCCGGCTCAAGTATATAAATTCCCGTGTTGACAGTATCGCTGAAAACCTCTCCCCAGCTTGGCTTTTCCAGAAACCGTACTATAGAGCCATCACCATCGGTTATTATAACTCCATACTCGATGGGTACCGCTTCTCTCTTCAGCACAAGGGTTGCTTTTGACTTTTTGTTTTTGTGAAACTCTAGAGCTTCATGCAAATTCAAATCTGTAAGAGCATCACCGCTCATTACTATAAATGTGTTCTCCAAAAAATCTCCCGTATTTCTTACGCTTCCGCCAGTGCCTAACGGTGCATCTTCTATAAAATAACGAAGCTTCACTCCATAATCTGCTCCATCGTTGAAATAATCCATGATAACCTGCGGTAGATATGCAACTGTGACCCCAATACTTTCAATGCCATTTTTCTTCAGTAACTTTATTGTATATTCCATGGCCGGCTTATCAAATATAGGAACCATCGGCTTAGGAATTCCACAAGTCAACGGCCTCAATCTGGTTCCTTTTCCGCCGGCCATTATCACAGCTTTAATATCAATCACTCCTTTTAATATACCGGCAAAATAACAGTCATTAATTATTCTATGAATTATGGCCGTATATATTCATAAAAAGTGCAAACCGAAAAACGAAATTACTCTTTGCAAGAGACATGCTCTCATATATAATGATGGATATATGTTTTTATTAGAATTATGTGAGGGATAAAGATGAGCATATTAACAGTAAAAAATTTAAGCCACGGCTTTGGTGATAGAGCAATATTTAAAAATGTGTCTTTTCGTTTATTGAAAGGCGAGCATATAGGCCTTATCGGAGCCAACGGAGAAGGAAAATCTACTTTTATGAATATGATCACAAACAAACTGGAGCCCGATGAAGGCCATATTGAATGGTCTAAAAGGGTAAGAGTAGGATATCTGGACCAGCATGTTGTTTTAAAAAATGGAATGACCTTGAGAGATGTCTTAAGAGGAGCCTTTCAATACCTGTTTGATCTGGAAGAAGAAATGAATGAAATATGCAATAAAATGGCTGATGCGAAAGAAGCTGAGCTGGAAGCCCTTCTGGAAGATATGGGCAATATACAGGATATTTTAACCCACAATGATTTCTATGTCATAGACTCCAAAATAGAAGAAATAGGAAGAGGACTTGGATTAACAGATATAGGTCTTGATAAAGATGTAAATGATCTCAGCGGTGGGCAGAGGACAAAAGTTTTGATAGGAAAGCTCCTGCTGGAAAAGCCTGATATACTTCTTCTCGATGAGCCCACCAATTACCTGGATGAGCAGCATATCGAATGGCTGAAGAGATACCTGCAGCAATATGAAAATGCCTTTATCCTGATCTCTCATGATATGCCATTTTTAAACAGTGTTGTAAACATCATATATCATATGGAAAATCAAAGCTTAGACAGGTATGTGGGCGATTATGACAATTTCAAGCAGATATATGAAGCCAAAAAGCTTCAGCTGGAAGCCGCATACAAAAGTCAGCAGCAAGAGATTGCCGAGCTTAAGGATTTCGTAGCCAGAAACAAAGCAAGGGTATCCACAAGGAATATGGCGATGTCAAGGCAAAAGAAGCTTGACAAAATGGAGATAATAGAGCTGGCTAAAGAAAAGCCAAAGCCTGAATTCAACTTCAGAAAAGGCCGGTTATCGGGAAAATCCGTGGTAAGCACCGAGGGCCTGATCATAGGATACAATGAGCCATTATCAAAGCCCCTGGATATATATATTGAAAGAGGGCAAAAAATTGCTCTGATAGGTGCAAATGGTTTAGGGAAGACCACTTTGCTGAAGAGCATATTGGGTGAAATCCCTTCACTTTCAGGAACTATAGAATTAGGAGATAATTTGGATATAGGCTATTTCGAACAGGAAATGAAGGAAGCAAATTATAACACCTGCATAGAAGAGGTCTGGACGGAATTCCCCTCTTACACTCAGTATGAGGTAAGGGCAGCCCTGGCCAAATGCGGCCTTACCACCAAGCATATCGAAAGCAAGGTGGTTGTATTGAGCGGCGGGGAACAGGCTAAGGTCAGGCTGTGCAAGCTTATAAACAAGGAAACCAACTTTTTGGTGCTGGATGAGCCCACCAATCATCTTGATCAGGATGCAAAGGAAGAGCTCAAAAGAGCTCTTAAAGAATACAGGGGAACAATCCTCCTCATATGCCATGAAAAAGAATTCTATCAGGATATAGTCACAGAGGTATGGAACTGCGAAGATTGGACCACTAAAATTTGCTAAGAGTAAGGCACGGCCCGCCGTGCCTTACTGCTTATGCAGTTTATAAAAGCTATAAAATCTATCTGATTATATGTCGCCGTAATCTTATACTCCATGCACTATCTTTTCTTTCGCAAGTCATAGATCACACATTCGCTGCTGGCGGTGTGTACCATAAAATTGTCTGAAAGATGCTTTCGATATCGCTCATCCGCCTTCGTTGTCTCGCCTGTTAAGACAAAATAATCAACTCCATGCTCAATAAAGTACTGCACTTCTTGTATAGGCTCTTGTGGGATATATTCATAGTATTTGATATTTGCGCGGTATCCGTTCCGATCTGCCGCCGCAAAGATATCAGTACACATCCGATCAACAGCGATGACGGCAGAAGTCTCAGTATTTTCGGCGATAAAGCTTCCCAATTTTGAAATATATTCGTTGGTTTTTGCTGTCCTTTTCAGTGTTGCATTTCCCAGCGCAAATGTTACGATGCAAACAACAAAAACCAATCCGAAGCTTTGGGTTCTGCCTAATCGAAACAGTTCATCCACTGCTGTGCCGCACAGAAGCGCAATCGTTGGTGCAATAAAGATCAGATAATATTGAAGTTTTATCATGGCAACAATCGTTGTGCATTCCAAAATAAACGATGCTGCCAAAAACAAAAGAAACAGCCGTGATTTCTCTTTCTTAAACGTGCAAATAAATCCTGCTATCGCAATCAGAATCACAAGGTTTCCAAATGATCCGGGCAAGCTTTCTTTGAAAAATTCTGCGGAGCTCGGAGCTAGCAATGAAAATATCTCCCATGTAAACGCATGCTTTACAGCAAGATTATTGACCATCTTAAATTCCGAAAACCGTGCAACAATTGCATAGTATATGGCAGATGGAAGAAGGGTGACCGCCGCATAAGCGTAAACATGAAGTTTCCGGAACATGGAATATTGATATTTCATTGCCATCACAGCTAATATCAGAACGCCGATAAACATAATCGGCAGTTTTTCCATGATAGCAAAAGCAAAAAACACCGCAGACAGCCAAAATGGACATTTCTCGTCTGTTTGCTCGCAAAGAAACCAATCTGCAAGAAAAAATATCCCGCCGCACAAAAAGAATAGTGCGCAGGTTTCCGGCATGATAGCCCGCGAAAATGACATGGTAATCGGCAGGAACATATAAACAAACATTGCAGTGAAAGCAGAAAGCGTATGCATCAGTTTCTTCCCGATCAAATAGACAAAAATCGCCGAACCATAGAAAAACATCAAGCTGATCAGCCGGGGGACAGCAGGAGTTACTTTATTGTAGAGGTTGCAAGTGATTACGCCAAGAGCGGGTAAAATTTGCAGCTCAAGCTGAATGATGTTCGGACCGGCTCCGTCATAATTAACCTGCGGACGAAAAATGTCAATGCCGTTTTTAATATAATTCATCATTATGGAATATGTATCGCTCTGCCTCCATGCCTCCAAATTATCCCACGGTTGAACATAAAGCGAACTGTATGTCAAGGCAAAGGAAAGCATAAGGAATGCCAAAACGACAGCTAAATTGCAAAGAGATTGACGTTCCGACATTTTCGGAGGTTTTCTATTTGCCATTTATTATTTCTCCCTCGCGTAACAAATCTATACATCACCGGTTAGCCGATGTAATGTTCTTCTATATTATGTGCCATCAAGCACTTTATAAACTGTTTCTTTTTATCTTATAATATATTTTGACACGTTCTCAAATCGGGTATAATATATTTTAATGATGCTCTTTTTGGAGGAATACAGAAATATGTTTTGGTTTGCTGTTTTAATCCCCATATCCTTTATCCTTGTCTCCCTGGCTAAGGCTTCGCCCCAGGCAGTAGAAGACCTCTACTCTCTGGGAGTATATAGATATATAAGCCAGCCGCTGAGCAAAATCACCGGCGTTGCTTTTTTGTCTCTGGGCGAATTGCTTTTTTATACATTTATAGCTTGGGTAGTGCTTAAGCTCTTCGCTTTAGCCAGGGCATTGTTTCTAAAAAATAAAGAGCTGCTATCAAAAACCATAGCTCAGATGATTGCCGCCCTCAGCATTTTATTATTCCTGTTTGTAATGCTATGGGGCTTAAATTACTATAGGATGCCTCTTTCCCAATTTGCAAATCTGGATACGGAAGATCATACCGCAGAGGATCTGAGAAAGCTGTGCAATTATCTGATCAAAGAGGCCAACAGCTATAGGGATAAAATAAAAGAAGACTCTGGAGGAGTCATGAAGCTGTCCCAGAATAAAAATATCACTATATCAAGAGCTCATCTGGGTTATGAAAGCATATCCTCCCAATACCCCATGCTTGAGGGCAATTATGGAAAGCCTAAAATAGTTTTAGGCTCAAAGCTGATGTCCTATGCAGGAATAGCAGGCATTTTTTTCCCATTTACGATTGAAGCAAATGTGAACGGCGATCTGCCTGAGGTCACGCTTCCCAGCACTATAGCCCACGAAATGGCTCATCAGAGAGGCTACGCCAGGGAGGATGAAGCGAATTTTATTTCTTTTCTAGCCTGTATGGCTAGCCCTGATATAGAATACAAATACTCGGGCACCATCCTTGCCCTTATCCATTCTATAAATGCATTACATGGAGTTGATAAAGACAAAGCCCTTGAGCTGGCTGAGGAGTATAATCCAGGCCTTGAGAGGGACCTGGCGGACATCAATGCTTATTGGAAAAAATTCGAGGGTCCGATAGAAAGAACCTCTACCAGGCTCAATAATACATACCTGAAAGCAAATAACCAAAAGGACGGAGTAAAAAGCTATGGAAGAATGGTCGATCTGCTCTTATCATATTATAAATCAAAAATTCTTGACTAGATTATTGAGCCATTTGCCCGAAACCAGCCTATACATGCAGAATATAAACTTGCCTGCTTCTTCAAGGGTGGTCAATGCGACTACCCAATATATGGGCAGTTTGAACAAAATGGCTCCCGCAAAGGCTAAGGGCACGCCAATAAACCACATTGTGGAGGCTTCAATAATGAAGGCATGTTTGGCATCTCCCCCTCCTCTAAGTATCCCAACAATAATAACTATATTGAAAACCCTGAGAGGCATTATCAAGGAATTTATCTTTATTATTTGATAGGAATCTATCAATACTCTCTGGGAAACATTAAAAAACCCTAATATAAGAGGCCCGCTTACAAGAACCATGAATCCGATAAAAATACCTGTGAAGATGGATAGCATAGCAAATCTGTGGGCATAATCCCTTCCTTCCCCTTCATCTCCTGCACCAATTCTCTTTCCAATCATTACTCCTGAAGCATTGGCCATTCCGAAGCAAAGGATCATAAACAAGTTCTGTACCGTGTTGCTTATTTGTATGGAAGCAATAGCTTCTTTTCCTATACGGCCATATGCTACGGAATATATGACAAAGGCTAAACCCCAGCACACTTCATTGAGCAATACGGGAACAGTGGTTCTATAAATTTTTTTAAAGAAAACACCATTTATAATAAATATATCTTTTAAGTTAGGGGCTAAAATTTTATTTTTCCTATACACTATTGCAACTATCAAGGCTGCTTCAATAAACCTGGCAATAACTGTTGCCAATGCGGCCCCTTCCACCCCCATAGCTTCAAATCCAAAATGTCCGAAGATAAATACATAATTCAAAAACGTATTTCCCAGGAGTGCAACAGCACTGACTATCATCGGATACACCGCTTTTTCCGTACACCTTAATGCAAAGCTGAAGCAGAAGGTCACAGCAGTAAAAGCATAGCTTATGCTCACAAGCCTTAGATAGCTGCTGCCATATAAAAGAACCTCTGCATCCTTGTTAAATATTCCTATTATATTCACTGAAGAGAATAAAGCTGCTAAAGTAAATACTGCAGACACTGTAAGAGTAGAAAAAATTTCTATTCCCACTACATGCTTAATATTCTCCGTATCTTTTTTACCCCAGAATTGTGATATAAATATACCGCTGCCGCTGCATATTCCAAATAAAAACATGCTGAACAGCATAAAGAACTGATTTGCTATTCCTACAGCTGCAATCTGAGTTTCTCCAACCATCCCAATCATAACCGTATCCACCGTATTTAAGGATGTGCTTATAAAGTTTTGAATTATTATGGGTGCCGCAATGCTTGCAAGATCTTTATAAAATGCTTTATCTTGGATTAAGCCTTTCATTATCTGTCTTATATGGTTCAAAATTATTTCACATCCTCTCACTTTTTCGCCTCTGCAGCATAAATATAATATGAGGTGATTTTTATGTACAAAAAATTGCATCTCCACGAATTCGAAGGCACTACAAATAAAGTATTTGCCCACATGCACAAATATTCAGGCACTTCAAGCAAAAACCCGGATTTTGATGGCCATAGCCACTACTTTTCAGGATATGCAGAAGAAGTCCAGGGTCATGTCCACTACTATTCATTGATCACCGGGCCCAATATTGAGGTAGAAGGCGGGCATATCCATTATTATCAATGCTTCACCACTATGAACAAAAGGCATTGCCATATACTCTGGGGCTATACCTCAGTATACTCTGATTACTAAAAAAGGTATGTATTGCATCTATATAGGGAGGCAATACATACCTTTACTACATGATCATAGCTGTAAAAATGATTTTATGCCGTACAGCTCCGAGGCCTTTCTTACTCCGTTCACTACAGCCTGCTCCACTGCCTTTGCTGCCAATACTCCTATTTGATTTACATCAGCATCCACCTCACCTGTTGCCAATGTGAATATGGTATCTCCGTCATGCATGGTATGAGCGGGTCTTATACTTCTCGCATAGCCATTGTGAGCCATGGAAGCAACCTTATTTGCTCCTGCCTTGGTCAGCCTTCCGTTGGTGATGACAGCACCTATGGTTGTATTCCCGGTAAAGGGATTATTCTCTTTTTTTAAGCTCTCCATCATAGCCATTTCAGTGTTTATAAACATTTTATCCTTATAGGAATATGCCCCTGCCAATATTTTGCCTGTTTCCGGGTCAATCACATCGCCCAGGCAATTTACTGCCACAACAGCTCCTACATACAGCCGGTCTGTTTTGATGCAAAAAACGCCCAAGCCGCCCTTCATGGCCTTATCCATTCCCAGGATTTTTCCCACAGTGGCGCCGGTGCCTGCGCCCGCACTGCCTTCTGAGAACTTGCCCGCTTCGGAATTAAGACAAGCTTCATAACCCATTTTTTTATCAGGCCTGCACTTGGAATCCCCTGCCGCGAGGTCAAAAAGAACTGCCCCCGCAACTATGGGAACCTTGGTCACGCCCACATCATAGCCAATTCCTCTTTCCTCCAGATACTCCATAACACCGGCAGCGGCATCCAATCCGAAGGCGCTTCCCCCAGCCAGCAATATTCCATGGACTTTGTCAACCAAGTTCATAGGATTGAGCAAATCTGTCTCTCGAGTTCCCGGGGCTCCGCCTCTCACATCCACTCCTCCGGTGCCGCCATTGCTGCACAGAATAACGGTGCACCCGGTTCCCCCGTCAAAGTCCTGAGCATTCCCAATCTTTATCCCGGGGATATCCATAATATTTATATAATCCAATCTCAATCTGCACTTCCTGTTCTATCTATGATCTCTCAAAATATCTCTGATCTCTGTCAGAAGCACTTCCTCCGCCGGAGGTGCTGAAGGTTTTTCCTCTTCCTTCTTCTTAAACCTGGTGACAGCTTTTATAAACAGAAATATGGAAAAAGTAATGATAAGAAAATCTACAATGCTCTGAATAAAAGCGCCATACTTGATGGCAGCATCACCTATGGAGATCTCCAAACCCGAAAAATCGACTCCGCCTAAAAGCAGCCCGATGATAGGCATCAAAACATCATTGACCAAAGAAGTAACGATTTTGCCAAAGGCTCCTCCTATTATTACGCCTATAGCTAAATCCAATACATTCCCCTTTAGAGCAAATTTTTTAAATTCCTGCAACATATAATCGCCAGGCCCCCTTTTGTTCAAATGTTACTCTACAATTCTCTTTTCCAGCACCTGATCAATACTGAAGTCTTCAATTTGCAAATAGTATTCGGCACAATCAATGAGAGCCTTCATAGGCAATAAGCCTATTACCTCAGTGCCCACCACCGGTACACCATAGCGCTGAGCTTCCATCTTGACCATCTCATAAGCCCTGTACACTGCCGTCTTTTCATAATTAACAAGGTTCATCGAAACCTGAACTATATTTCTCTCTTCAAGCTTCACTCCCATTGCCTTTACGAATCTGAGACCGCCGCCTAAAAACCTCACAGTTTTAGCGATCTTGTCCGCAATCTCAATATTTGAAGTCCCAAGATTCACATTAAAGGCAACAAGGGGCACCCTGGCACCTACAGCCGTAGCTCCTGATTTTGCATTCATTTCATCGGGACCAAAGTCCGGTTTCCATTCCTGCTGCCTGATCTTATCAAAGAAGCCTTCATACTGACCTCTCCTTACATCTGCCAAGTTTTTCCTATAATCGGCAGATGCAGCATCTTCATATAGATAAACAGGGATTCCCAATTCCTCGCCTATTCTCTTTCCTACCTCCCTGGCAATCTCTATGCAATCCGCCATAGCTACATCGGATACGGGTATAAAAGGCATTACATCCGTTGCCCCCATTCTTGGATGCCCGCCCTTATGTACTCTCATATCTATGAGCTCTGAAGCTTTCTTTGCCAGATTAAAAGCAGCTATCTTAACATTTTCAGGATCTCCTACAAAAGTCACCACCGTCCTGTTGTGATCCTCATCCGGTGAGTAGTCCAGCAGCTTTACTCCATTTACCCTTCTTACTTCATCAACGATGGCTTCTATCACTTCCTTGTTCCTGCCCTCACTGAAATTTGGAACACATTCAACTATGCGTGCCATATACTAACCCCTCCATTTATGATTTTATTTGCCATAAAGCCAATTATCAGAATTATTGTCCCTTTCAACTATTATTGTAAATAATCCATTGCTCACTTTCAAGCAGTGATAAACCAATTTTTTTAACCGTTATTATGATTATTGTCATGTATGACTTGATCTATAACGATGACCAGGGCTAATATAAAGGCGGAATTCTCTCCTTCTGCTATATCCACTCCATAGGTGTCTCTGAATGTAAACCACTTCTTGGATACTTGTGCAGCAATACATCCGTCCTTTACTATGTCAAAATCCATGCCCCAGTAGTTGCCCTCAATGGTGTAATTTCCTATAAAGCTTTCTATATTGAATCTTGGTTTGAAGAAGGTAAATTCCTTTTTTACCCTTGCAGCAGGGCTTCCATTATAATAGATAGTATATTCGGGAAGCAGCTTGAACAGCTTTTGTTCAATATAAACCAGCTCATTTCCCTGCATATCATATATCCGCAGCTTATCTCCAAAGGAAAATACTTTTCCTCGCACCTGATAATGAGGATTGCCCATCTCATCATCTATTGTAAAATTATCGCCAAAAGAAAAAAACTTCTGCTTTATCATAAAGCGCATAAATAGCCCTCCCATAATTTATTTTATATCCAAACTTTTTTAATTGTCCTCCTTAGTATAATATCACCTTTAAAAGCTATATATTCCCATCATATCAAAAAGAGGATCGGCTCTCAATGCCAATCCTCATATATATTGAACGAGACTTCATTCAGAGGGGGATTCAACCCCCACTGAATGTTAGTCGAGTCCATACTGGACTTAGCCGCTCTTGGCACCCGCCGCCCATAGAGGCGGGGGTCTTAGAGCGGGTTAGTTCAGTGATAAATCATTCATCATAAAAATCCAGGTAGGAAAAGCGCTCTCGTCCTTTTTGCCAGCCCAGGATTGCTTCCATATTTACATTTTGAGTTGCTCTCATAATATTTACCTCTAAATTATCTATTTTCCCGCTGAGCTCCTTTATCAAATCCTTAACTTCATACCGCTTGTTCCCTGTCCTCTCCGCTGCCACCATGCAGGCACAGTTGAGAGGGGTTATCCCGCTGCTCCGGGTAAAGCGCTCTATGTGCTTCTCTTCTATATAATACATGGGCCTTATCAGCTCAAGCCCTCTGAAATTTGTAGATCTGAGCTTCGGCAGCATGGTCTTGAAGCTGCCGGTATAGAGAATATTCATCATCGTTGTCTCTATTACATCGTTAAAGTGATGGCCCAATGCCAGCTTATTGCATCCCAGCTCCTGAGCTTTGGAATACAAAGCCCCCCTTCGCATTTTGGCACACATATAGCAGGGGTAATCCTGGGCAATCTTATCAACTATTTTAAAGATGCCTGAATCAAAAACTTTAACGGGTATATTCAAATATTCGCAGTTTTCCAGCATAAGCTTTTTTATTTGCTGATGATAGCCCGGATCTGCTACTATGAATTCCAATTCTATCTTCATATCACCGTAACGCTGCAGTTCCTGAAAAAGCTTGGCCATAAGGATGCTGTCCTTACCGCCTGAGATAGCTACGGCAATCTTGTCGCCTTCCTCTATGAGCCTGAAATCCTTTATTGCTTTAATAAATTTTGACCACAAATATTTCCTGTACCTCTTTATTATGCTCTTTTCTATTTCTTCTAAGGGCTTTAATTCATTATCAGGCAGCAATGTCTTGCAGCCCGGTCCTTTTACGCTATCCAATTGATCACCTCATCATTAACAGTCTTATTTCAATTTAATTCGGCTAATTTAAAAAATGCGATGGGAACGGCAAACACGAAAAGTCACTGAAACTTCACAAAAAATCACCGAATTTTTTATAATATCAAAGTTACGTGTAATTATTGATTTAGATTATAGCGGAATACCCCAATGATAGCAGTCAGCTCTTAAAAGCTATAGAACATCAGTCAATAAAAGGAGAAACTCGTATAATTAACAAAAACCTTTAGAAAATCAAAATGATAAATAAAAAATCCTCCCGTGTTTCTTCGTGAAAAGTTCCGTGTCTTTCAGTGGTTTCCGTCTCCTCTTTTGTCGCATTATTTATATTTTGTAAATCTAGTGTTTCCCTTCAATAGGATAACATAAAGAAATTCGGCTATCAAACATATATATTTTAAAAAATAAGTTGCGCACCTGTAGGATGCGCAACCTATTACAATCAATATTTCAATACTCTGAAATTGCCAACCAGCACAGGCCAGTTCGGAGGGGTTTGAAGGTTTAATGCCCAATAGCTGGCGCCTCTCAAACCATATTGCCTGATGGTATCGTATTTCGCCTGATAACTTCGGGCATCGTCAAACCATACCTCGTGCTCCGCTCCTGATTCGTCCCAATATCTATAAAATGGAGATTGATACACAGTATTATACTGAATTGGAACTCCGTGCCGCAAAGCTCTATCTATGGCTTCATTATAGCTCACCGTCTCGGCAATGGTGGTTCCGGCTACGTATGGAAGCTTCCAATCCCTGCCGTACAGCGGTATTCCCATCAGTATCTTGTTTCTGGGTATTACAGTCACTGCATAATCCAGCACTCTTCTCACTTCATTTATGGGAGCTATGGCCCAGGGAGGCCCGCCTGCCCAACCCCATTCGTAGGTCATAAGCACAACAAAATCTACAATACGTCCGTGTGCGGGATAATCATGGGCTTCATACAGCAATCCCGGCTGATCGGCTCTGACCTTTGGGGCCAATGCCGTCGATATGGAAAAGCCATTTGCATGCATCCTATCTGCAGCTCGCTGCAAGAAAGCATTATAGAGCTCTCTATCTTGCGGATAGACATATTCAAAGTCAATATTTAAGCCTTGATATCCCTTTTCCTTCATTGTATTTACTATATTAGACAATGCCCTTTCCTGTACGGCCGGACTTGAAAGAAAAGTATGAGCCAAATCTGAGCTGAATCCTCTTCCCTCAAAATTTGTCAAGCACATCAACGGGATCACGCCTTTTGATCTTGCCGCATCAATCACAGAAGCATCATCCAGCATCGTCAGATCTCCTCCTGCTGTTATGCGATAGCTAAACATGGCAAAATAAGTAAGATAATCTCCCGTTCCTTCCAATATGCCCACTCCCACAGGTCCGGTTTCTGTCAGGTATCCGTTTACCTCTATAGCGGGTTTCGGAATCACGATTCTTTGCCCTACATATATGAGATTTGGATTGGGTATATTATTCTCTCCGAGTATATCAGGGATTGATACATTGTACATTCTGGATATTTGCCACAGGGTTTCGCCCGCTTTTACTACGTGCACATTATCGGGTGTGGGTATTACCAGTGATTGACCTATTATAAGCCTGTTTGGATCTTTTATTCCATTGGTTTCAACTATGCTGTCTATGCTTACATTATAAGTCCTGGAAATCCTCCATAAGGTATCACCGCTTTTAACAATATAAATAGTCATACACACCACTCCATATTGATTTATTATTCAATATCAAGATATTATATGAAAACTGTTTCTATTCATGTTGCGGCTTAAATTTTTGTCCTTATTTGGATTTAACTTCAGTCCATATCCTATCATACTTGGGCAATGAACCTGCCAGATCTTCGAATACTTCACTGTTTTTTAGGTCGCCATCTTCCGGATATGCCGATTTGTCCGAGGTCAAATCTACAGGAAGCATCTTTTTAGCTTCTACATGGGGTGTTGCATAACCGATAAAATCAGCATTCTTGAAGGCCACCTCAGTCTCGCATAAATAGTTGATGAACAGCTCCGCCTCTTTTTTATGCTGGCTTGACTTCGGTATGACCACTGCGTCAAACCATATATTTGAACCTTCTTTCGGGATAACATATTCCAGGTCCGGGTTTTCCCTCTTCATATAGATCGCATCGCCTGACCAGACCACTGCCAGCGCTGCTTCTCCGCCTATCATCTTATCCTTCACTTCGTCGCCTACATAGGCCAGAACCAGCGGTTTCTGCTTGATCAGCAGTTCTTTGGCCTCGTTAAGCTCTTTTTCATCCTTTGTATTCAAGGAATATCCCATCATTTTCAAGGTTATTCCTATAGAATCCCTCAAGCTGTCCAGCATCAGAATCTGCTTGCTGTATTTTTCATCCCAGAGTATCTTCCAGCTGTCAACGGGTTCCTTTACCATGGTCTTATTGTACAATATTCCTACGGTTCCCCACATATAAGGAACAGAATATTCATTGGTAGGATCATAAGCCAGATCCTTAAATCTGTCATCTATATATTTATAATTTGGTATATTGCTCATATCAAGCTTATAGAGCATATCCTCATCTATCATTCTCTTTATTGCGTAATCAGAAGGCACCAAAATATCATAGTCATCGGCGCCTGCTTTGATCTTTGCATACATTTCTTCGTTAGTGGCAAATTCATCATAAACCACATCAATATTATACTTCTTCTCAAAATCTCCTATAACCGATTGATCGATATAATCCCCCCAATTGTAGACCTTGAGCTGTACCTTTTTTTCCCCGCCGCAGCCTGCCAGGCTGAGCACCATAGAGATTGCAAGAGTAAACACCAATAAGCTTTTTAATACTTTCTTCATACCACATTCTCCTTCCTTCCATTATCCCTCGACATTCTATTGTTTATCACCAGAAGCATCAAAATTACCCCTGCAAACATAAGGCTTAAGAGCGCATTTATCTTCGGGCTCACGCCCTTTCTCGCCATAGAATAGATGGTTATGGCCAGATTAGACACTCCGGGGCCTGTTGTAAAAAAGCTGATTACAAAATCATCTATAGACATAGTCATCGCCAGCAAAAATCCGGTAAATATACCGGGTGATATCTGGGGCAGTATGACCTTCATAAATGCATATCCGGGAGTAGCGCCCAAATCCAATGCAGCGTCATAAACCTGATTGTCCAACTGCTTCAGCTTCGGCATGACTGATAGTATCACATATGGCAGATTGAAGGTGATATGCGCCAAAAGCATAGAAAAAAAACCTCTCGGAAGCTTCACCAATATGAACAGAATCATCAAGGATATCCCCGTAACGATATCGGGATTCAATACGGGCAAATAAGTCAAATTCGTCATTATTGCCTTTGGCAGCTTCTTCATATTGTGTATTCCTATAGCTGCAACAGTGCCTATTACCGTAGCAATGAGAGAAGCTGTCAGCGCTATGATAATGGTATAGTACAAAGAGGTCATAATCTGCTGATCACGAAACATCTCCGCATACCATTTAAGGGTGAAGCCGGTCCAGTGAGCCCTTGATTTTGAGCTGTTAAAAGAAAAAATTATCAAAACTATTATGGGAGCATACAAAAATAAAAAGATTAAAAAAGTATATATTCTTTTTATCGCTGTTTTCACCACAAGCCGCCCCCCTCGTTTTCTTTCTCATACCTCATGGCAATACCCATGCTGAACATTATCATGAGCATAAGCACTACCGAAAGAGCAGCTCCAAAGCCCCAATCCCTGGTCGTCAGGAACTGCTGCTCAATGAGGTTTCCGATAAGAGTAAAATGAGCCCCTCCTAAAAGCCTGGAGATTACAAAGGTAGTCAATGCCGGCATGAATACCATTATGACACCTGATGAAACCCCGGGAAGGCTCAAGGGGAATATCACCCTTCTGAAAACAGTCATGGGAGGTGCGCCTAAATCCTCGGCAGCCTCCAATACAGCTTTATCGATTTTTACCAATACCGAATATATCGGCAAAACCATAAAGGGAAGGAAATTATATACCATCCCAAGAATTACTGCATTTTCAGTATATAGCAAAGATGGGACGCTGATGCCGAAAAAGCCCAGTGCCGCCGCTATAAGACCATTTTTCTCCAGCAGGGTCATCCAAGCATAGGTCCTTGCAAGAAAATTCATCCACATGGGAATAACGAATAAAACGACCAGAATGCTCTTCTTGCTCAGATTCTTTCCCGCCAGAATCATTGCCATGGGATAGCCCAACAGCAGGCACACTATAGTGCTTATGGCGGCAATCTTTATTGAACGCAGGAATACTGAAAGATATATTGGTTCAAATACTCTTTTAAAATGCTCCAGAGTAAAATGAATACCCGCAGCATCAGTGGTGAATACACTGTAAAAAACGATCAATGCCAGAGGTATTATGGTGAATATCACGATCCACAATCCATAGGGATAGGCCAGCAGGTGCTTTTTCATTCTGCTATCACCTTCTTCATTATGTGAATATCATAAGGTATGACATTCATACCCACCTTGGTATTCACAGGCTCCATCATTGTGCTGTGCACCATCCATCGCAAGCCTCTTGCATTTATGAGCATTTCATAATGAACGCCCTTGAAGATGACCGATTCCACCACGCCTTCTATCATGCCTTGATCAACAGGCACCAATTTTATATCTTCCGGCCTAATGACTACATCAACCTTTTCATTCGGTTGGAATCCTTTATCTACACATTCAAATCCGCCTTCAGCGAATTCGACATAATAATCTTTCACCATCACTCCGTCAATTATATTGCTTTCCCCGATAAAATCAGCAACAAAAGCATTGACGGGTTCGTTATATATGTCTTGAGGAGCTCCAATCTGCTGGATCTTTCCGTCATTCATCACCACTATGGTATCCGACATCGTAAGAGCCTCCTCCTGATCATGGGTCACATAAATAAATGTGATGCCCAGGCTCTGCTGAATCTTTTTAAGCTCTAACTGCATGTCCTTTCGAAGCTTTAAGTCCAAAGCTCCCAGAGGCTCATCCAGCAAAAGCACCTGTGGCTCATTTACCAAAGCTCTTGCAATGGCTATGCGCTGCTGCTGCCCTCCGCTTAGAGAATCTATGTCTCTAGTCTCATAACCGCTCAAATTGACCAGCTTAAGAACTTCCTTTACCTTTCTGTCAATGTCTTTGCTGTCCATTTTTTTAATCTTTAATCCAAAAGCAATATTTTCATAAACATCCATGTGGGTAAATAGGGCGTATCTTTGAAATACTGTATTCAGCTTTCTTTTATAGGGAGGAAGATTATTAATCTTTTTTCCTTCAAAAATAACATCACCTGTGTCCGAAATTTCAAAGCCCCCGATAATCCTTAATGTAGTGGTCTTGCCACAACCGCTTGGTCCCAAAAGAGTAACAAATTCATTTCTGCTGATGCTTAGATTGATATCCTGTAAAACTTGCTGCTCATTAAAGCTTTTAGATACATTGACCAATCTGATAATTTCCTCATACATTTATCTTCCTCCATTATCAAATTAGAATTTTATATAACAATGTATTTTTATCACATTGGAAATGTAAAGTCAATATACCTTATCTGTGGGAATTCCTACAATGCTTCCATCAGATTGGTTATTTATTAATACCTTTTTCATCCATTTTTTCGCAGCAAAAGTCTATTGAATAAATAGCATATATATCCATCACATCTTGGAAATAACGGTTTCTTCAATTATGCAGTAAAAGGCCCCAATTCAGGCTTTTCACGGCAATTGGCTTTTTTGCAAATTTCATTTTATGAAAAGCACAAGCCAAAGAATCCCTGATTTTTTTATTCGTTATAAAAATAATGCTTGAAACCAAAAGCTTAGTTTTTATATAATATGATTTAATATACATTTTTATTTATAATTATATATATGATAGGATGTGAAGCCATGATAAAGAAATTTAAAAAAGTACTTGTAGCCAACAGAGGAGAAATTGCAATAAGAATATTCAGAGCCTGTCAGGAATTAGGGATCAGAACCATAGCCATATACTCTAAAGAAGACAAATATGCCTTATTCAGAACCAAAGCGGATGAGTCTTATCTGATAGGCGAAAGTAAAGGACCTATAGAGGCTTATCTCGGTATAGAAGATATTGTGCAGTTGGCTTTGAGAAAGGGTGCGGACGCAATACACCCGGGTTATGGCTTTTTATCTGAAAATCCTATGTTTGCAAAACGCTGCGAGGATGCAGGCTTAGTATTCTTAGGCCCTAAAAGCTATATGATCGAAAGCCTGGGAGATAAAATAAAATCCAAAAGCCTTGCAAAAAAAGCCGGAGTCCCAACTATACCCGGTTCGGAAGCTCCCTTAAAAAATGAAAAAGAAGCAATGGAATTTGCTAAAGCATGCGGTTATCCCATCATGCTTAAAGCGGCGGCCGGAGGCGGCGGCCGAGGTATGCGAGTCGTACATGATGAAAAAGATATGATAAACGCATTTAGAAGCGCAAGAAATGAAGCGAAAAAAGCCTTTGGAATTGATGATATCTTTATTGAAAAATATTTGGAAGATCCTAAGCATATTGAAGTACAAGTGTTGGGTGATATTCACGGCAATATCGTCCATTTATATGAAAGGGATTGCTCCATACAAAGAAGGCATCAAAAGATTGTAGAGTTTGCTCCTGCAATAACAATAAGCAAAGAAATCCGGGATAGCATCTGCAGGGATGCTTTGAAAACAGCAGGGGCCTTAAAGTATGAAAGCGCTGGCACGGTAGAATTTCTGGTGGATAAAAACCAGAATCATTACTTTATTGAAATGAATCCCAGAATCCAAGTAGAGCACACCGTTAGTGAAATGATTACAGGCATAGATATCGTGCAAAGCCAAATTCTTATCGGGCAGGGATACCCTCTGCATTCAAAGGAAATAGGCATCCCGTCTCAGAAATCCATCAGCACGAGAGGATATGCAATTCAATGCAGAGTTACCACTGAAGACCCTTCAAACAATTTTGCTCCCGACACAGGCAAGATAAACGATTACAGAACAGGCTCGGGCTTCGGAATAAGGCTGGACGGCGGCAACGGCTTTACCGGCTCCTTAGTGACTCCTTACTATGACTCCTTATTGGTAAAAATAATATCCTGGTCAAGAACCTTCGAGGATGCTGCAAGAAAAGCTTCCCGCTCCATAAAAGAATTGACGGTAAAAGGAGTTAAGACAAATGACGGCTTTCTTATCAATGTATTGAATCACCCCACCTTCCTGTCCGGCAATTGCACCACCGGCTTTATCGATGATACGCCGGAGCTTTTTCATATCAAGCCCAAGAAGGATAAGGAAACAAAGCTTCTCAGGTTTATAGGAGAAAAAATAGTTAATGAAATCAAGGATACTAAAAGAGATTATGACATTCCGATGGTGCCAAAGACTGAGAAAAGCGTCCCCATATACGGCACAAAGCAAATACTTGATGAACGGGGCGTCGAAGGCCTTATCCAATGGGTAAAGGATCAGAAAAAACTTCTGCTGACGGATACTACCTTCAGAGATGCCCATCAATCCCTTGTTGCAACAAGGATGAGAACCAAAGATATGGTAAAGGTTGCGGATGCTACGTCTGTTTTGGCAAAAGATCTCTTTTCCCTGGAGATGTGGGGCGGAGCCACCTTTGATGTCGCCTACAGGTTTTTAAAGGAATCTCCATGGAGAAGGCTGCAAATCCTGAGGTCGAAAATTCCAAACCTATTATTTCAGATGCTTATCAGAGGAGCAAACGGAGTAGGCTATACAAACTATCCCGATAATGTAATAAGGGCTTTCATAAAAGAGTCTGCCGACAGCGGAATAGATATATTCAGGATTTTTGACTCCCTCAACTGGCTTAAAGGCATGGAGGTCGCAATTGACGAGGTGTTAAAGACAGGCAAGATTGCCGAGGCAGCCATGTGCTATACGGGCGATATTCTTGATGAGAAAAGAGATAAGTACTCCCTCCAATACTATATAAATACTGCAAAGGAAATAGAAAAAATGGGTGCTCATATCCTTGCCATTAAAGATATGTCCGGCTTGCTTAAGCCCTATGCGGCAAGCAAGCTGATAAAGGCTTTAAAGCAGGAGGTTTCCTTACCTATACACCTTCATACTCATGACACCAGCGGCAACGGCATAGCAACTATATTAATGGCAGCCGAAGCCGGAGCAGATATTGCCGATACAGCCTTCAGCTCAATGGCAGCCCTTACCAGCCAGCCTGCATTGAACTCAATTGCTGCCGCTCTGGAATATACGGATAGGGATACGGGCTTGATAGCTGATGATATGCAAAAACTAACAGATTATTGGCATGATGTAAGAAAAATATATGAACCCTTCGAATCGGGACTAAAATCCGACAGTACCGAAATATATAAATATGAGATTCCCGGAGGCCAGTATTCCAACCTTAAATCCCAGGTAGAGAGCTTTGGCATGGGGCATTTGTTTAATGAAGTAAAAGAAATGTATAAGGATGTCAATGAGTTATTGGGTGACATCGTAAAGGTCACTCCTTCTTCCAAGGTAGTTGGAGATCTTGCCATATTTATGGTAAAGAACAATCTGACCAAAGAAAATATATATGAAAAAGGCAAGAACCTAACATACCCTGATTCAGCAGTATCATATTTCAAGGGTATGATGGGCCAGCCTGTAGGAGGCTTTCCAAAAGAACTTCAGGAAATTGTTTTAAAGGGCGATAAGCCTTTGACCCAACGGCCTGGAGAAATACTGCCGGATGAAGATTTTGACAAAATTGCTCTTGACTTAAAGGAGCATCTCCATGATGAGGCCAATATGAGGAATATACTGAGCTATGCATTATACCCGAAAGTTTATAAGGACTATTTGAAAAGCATTGATGAGTATGGAGATCTCAGCAATCTGGAAAGCCATGTATTCTTCTATGGGCTGAAGGAAGGAGAAACAAGCGAAATAGAATTGGAAGAGGGCAAAACTCTGATGGTAAAGCTGGTAGAAGTTCAGAAAACTGATCTGGAAGGCAATAAAACCTTGGTATTTGAGGTCAACGGCAACAGACGTGAGATAAAGATATTTGATAAGGCTTATGGTCAAACCAATAAAGTGGATCCTGCACTAATGGCTGATCCCGGAAATATCAGTGAGATAGGTGCTTCAATACCCGGCATTGTTTCTAAAATTTTGGTTGACGAAGGCGATGAAGTAAAAGAAAATCAAGGCTTAATAATAATAGAAGCTATGAAAATGGAGACAAATATATCAGCCCCTATTGCAGGTAGAATTGAAAAACTATTAGTTAAAGAAGGCCAGCAAATAAAATCAGGGCAGCTATTGATAGAAATAGCTTAAGCTGGTTCAACACTTAAAGGGTGTTATGCTCATGTTTTGCATAACACCCTTTAAATATTTATACACATCTTCTATATCAAAATATTTATATGGCTTAAAACCCTATGCATCAGCTCTTACCATATTATCTTGCTTAATCAAATGCGGCAAAGAAATTCAACTTTAAACTTTTTTGAAAAAATAAATATTTCTTATTGCATATTTATATATATGTGTGTATAATTATGTTCATTACTTAATTATATTACGCAAAGGAGAATGCTTATGGTTAAGGTTGGAATCATCGGCTCTACAGGATATGTAGGAGCTGAACTTATAAGACTCCTATTAAATCATAAAAAGGTTGAACTGTCCGCTATAAGCTCAAACAGCTTCGAAGGCCAGCATATAGAAAATATCTATGGCAATCTGAAAAAAGCCCTGTCCTTAAAATGCACCGCCGCAGAAGAGGTTGTTTCATCATCCGATGTCATATTCACAGCTCTACCCCATGGTTTAAGCGAGGAAATAGCAGAGAAATGCTTTCAAGAAAACAAGGTTTGCATAGACTTAGGTGCAGACTTCAGATTGCAAGACGAGAATGAATATTCTAAGTGGTATGGTAAAGCTTTCTCCAAGCCTCATATACATCCGTTGAGTGTCTATGGCTTGCCCGAATTGAACAGAAACAAGATTAAAAGCTCTCACATAATAGCAAACCCGGGCTGCTATCCTACCAGCATCGAATTGGCGCTGATGCCTGCACTTAAAGAAAAGTTCATAGATACCGATGGTATCATAATAGATTCTAAATCCGGAACAACGGGAGCCGGCAGAGGATTATCCCAAACCACGCATTTTCCCGAATGCAATGAGAACATATTGCCTTATAAGATAAATGAGCACCGGCACCTGCCCGAAATACAACAGATCCTCAGCGAAATGGCAGGCACCTGTATCAAAGTCACCTTTGTCCCTCATCTTCTGCCGGTAAATAGAGGAATACTCTCAACGATATACTGCTCCCTCAATGGAGCACAACATGCTGATAAGATATATGAAATATATAAAAAGTACTATGAAAAGGAAAGCTTCGTCAGAGTATTAAATGTCGGTGAAACAGCATCAATAAGAAATGTAAAATACTCTAACTTTTGTGACATATCCCTGCATATGCAGGATGAAAGCAACAGGCTGATAATAGTAAGCGCTATTGATAATATGGTCAAAGGCGCTGCAGGCCAAGCTATACAGAATATGAACATAGTTTTGGGCTTTGATGAGAAGGATGGTTTAGAGTTCATCCCTCCAGCCTTCTAAGGATAGAAAGGGGATTTATGATATGAAAATAATCAAAGGCAGCGTTACAGCAGCAAAAGGTTTTTATTCCTCAGGCATTCATTGCGGAATAAAAAAATCCAAGAAAGATTTAGCATTAATATATTCTTCCAAATTGTGCAATGCAGCAGCAGTATATACTACTAACCAGGTAAAGGGAGAGCCTTTATATGTAACCATGAAGCATATAAAAGACGGCAAGGCTCAAGCCATAATCATAAACAGCGGGAATGCCAATACTTGCACCGGCGAGGACGGTAAGAAAAAAGCTTTTATGATGACAGATTTAACATCAAAAGCTCTGGGCATCGATAAAGAAAATGTTCTTGTTGCTTCAACAGGAGTGATCGGCGTACCCCTTCCTATCGGAACAATAGAAAATGGTATGGATAGATTAGTCGGAGCCTTAGGCAAGGATGAAGAGGGAAATGCTTCTGAGGCCATCATGACAACTGATACCATCAATAAAACCATAGCATTGGCCTTCAGCATAGGGGACAAAACAGTAACAATAGGCGGTATGGCCAAGGGCTCAGGAATGATCCATCCCAATATGGCTACCATGTTGTCCTTTATCACTACAGATTTAAATATTGAACAGCATCTGCTGCAGGAGGCATTGAGAGAAAGCGTCAATAAATCCTACAACCGAATCAGCGTTGACGGAGATACCAGCACAAACGATATGGCAGTGATTTTGGCCAATGGCGAGGCCCAAAATACTTTAATAACTGAAAAAAATGATCATTACAGCGTATTCTTAGATGCATTAAACTATGTAAACACTTATCTGGCAAAGCTCATAGCCAAGGATGGAGAAGGAGCTACAAAGCTTATTGAGTGCCAGGTCATAGGTGCAAATTCTGAAGAAACCGCAGAGATCCTATCAAAATCAGTGATCAAGTCAAACCTGGTAAAGGCAGCATGCTTCGGCGCCGATGCCAACTGGGGAAGGATATTGTGCGCCCTTGGATATAGCAACATTGAGCTTGACATCCATAAGATAGATGTGGGCTTTGAAAGCCCCGAAGGGAGTATGACGGTATATCAATGCGGAATGCCCATCATATTTGATGAAGTCAAAGCAAAAAAAATCCTCAAGGCTCCCGAAATAAAAATATTAGTCAACCTGAACCAGGGAGATAAAAGTGCTGCAGCATGGGGATGCGACCTGACTTACGAATACGTAAGAATAAATGGAGATTATCGCTCATAGGTGGTGGACATTATGGAAAATTCTAAAAAAGCTGAAATCCTGGCAAAGGCATTACCCTACATGCAGCAGCATAAGGGCAAGACTATTGTAGTAAAATATGGCGGAAATGCCATGATCAATCAAAGTCTTAAGGAAGCGGTAATAAACGATTTAGTCCTTATGAAATGCATAGGCATAAATTTGGTGGTGGTACACGGCGGCGGGCCGGAAATTAATGATCTACTGAAAAGAATAAACAAAGAAAGCAAATTTATAAATGGTTTGAGATACACGGATAAGGAGACAATGGATATAGTTCAAATGGTTCTTGCAGGAAAAATAAATAAGGATTTGACAGCCATGATATATAAAAAAGGAGGCAAAGCCATAGGCCTCTGCGGTGTAGACGGTAACATGCTTCAAGCAAAAAAGCTTGAAGCAGATGATGATCTAGGCTTTGTAGGGGAAATTTCAAAGGTTGATACAGATATAATCAACAGCAGTATCAATGCAGGATATATACCGGTGATAAGCAGCATAGCTTTGGGAGAGGATAAGGAAACTGTATATAACATAAACGCAGATACAGCCGCATCCAGTATAGCATCTTCATTAAATGCCGAAAAGCTTATACTTCTTACCGATGTCCCGGGAATATTGACAGATCCCTCAGACCCGTCCACTCTGATATCTCAGCTGGATCTCAATGGAATTTCTCAGCTGACATCCAATGGTGTATTAACAGGCGGGATGATACCCAAAGTAAAATGCTGCAGCGATGCAATAAAAGCAGGGGTCAAAGGGGCCCATATAATCGACGGAAGAGTGAAGCATTCATTATTGCTGGAACTATTTACAGATGAAGGCATAGGCACAATGATTAAGTAGGGGGTATTAACAATGGAATTGATCAATAAGGCAAATAAATATTTTATGGAAACTTACGCTCAATTGCCGGTGGTTTTAGTTAAAGGCAACGGGTCTACTGTGTATGATACCAAAGGCAACAGCTACATAGATTTTACCAGCGGTGTCGGCGTTAATAGCTTAGGCTATGGAGATACAGAATGGATAAAGGCTGTAGAAGAGCAAAGCAAAAGCCTCTCTCATATTTCAAATATTTTTTATAACCTCCCCTCCATCCAACTGGCTGAGAAATTGGTTGATAATGCATGTATGAGCAGGGTATTCTTCTCTAACTCCGGTGCTGAAGCCAATGAAGGAGCCATTAAGCTGGCGAGGAAATACAGCTTCGATAAATACGGCAAAGACAGATCGTCTATAATCACCCTAAAGCAATCCTTTCACGGAAGAACTGTGACCACGTTGTCAGCAACCGGCCAGGAAAAATATCATAATTACTTCTTTCCCTTTACGGATGGGTTCAAATATGTAACAGCCAATGCCTACGATGATTTCATCAATAATCTGGACTCCGGCGTATGCGCTGTAATGATGGAGGCTATCCAGGGAGAAGGCGGTGTAATACCCCTTGAAGCGGATTATGTCAAAAAGGTTGTTGCAAAGTGCAGGGAAAATGATATCGTAGTCATCTTCGATGAGATCCAGTGCGGCATAGGAAGAACGGGCTTATTGTTCGGCTACAACCACTTTGATGCAGAACCGGATATTGTAACCATTGCAAAGGGCCTTGCTTCCGGCCTTCCCATAGGAGCAGTGCTATGCAATGAAAAATTAAGCAAGGTATTCAAACCGGGAGATCATGGCTCCACCTTCGGTGCCAACCCTGTGGCTTCAGCAGGGGCTCTGGTTGTTTTGGACAAGGTTTGCAATAAAGCATTTATGGATAGCGTAATAACTAAGGGAGATATCATAAAAGGATTCTTAAAAAACAAGTGTAATACTATACTGGAGGTCCGAGGAAAAGGACTTATGATCGGCATACAGATTCAAGGAAACGCTGCAAAGATTCAAAAGGAAGCCTTATCTAATGGATTATTGGTACTCACTGCCGGACCTGATGTAATTAGACTGCTGCCTCCGCTTATAATAAATGAAGGAGAATTGGTTAAAGGGCTTGAAATACTATGCCAAGTTATAGATAAATAGAACCTCCGAAATTCGGAGGTTCTTCTTTTAAGCCTTTTGACGGTCTCTGAACAATAAGCTTATTGACCATAGACCTGCTAGACCAACCAATGTATAGATAATACGGCTTAACACAGAATTATACCCTCCAAAAAGAGCAGCTACCAGATCAAATTGAAATAAACCTACCAAAAGCCAATTCAAAGCGCCTATAATTACCAATATTAGTGAAAGCCTATCCATGCCATTCACCTTCCTTTCCTAACATCAATTTCACATTATGTATATCCATCTATGATAATTTTTCCCAACGCTTGCTATCCTTATACTGTCTATTCTATTATTTGTCATTAGTCCACAAATAAAAAACATGTTATAATATTATGTAAACATGGAGGTGGATTATGAACATCAAAGCCCCAAAAATAATCAAGGGCACATTAGCATTTATTGCTACATTGCTCGTTTTATATGGAGCACGTTTCCTATGGCAAAATTATTCTGTGGTCATGCCTTTGAACGAGGGACTTATGAGCATACAGGGAGTTCAAGGCATTGTTTTAGAAAAACCATCAAAAATATACGAACCTATAATCATCAATATATCTTTAAATAATATTTCCAATTTCCAAAAAACATATGCGGAAATCAACGAAGAAGCTGTACAAGCATTGAAAGGCAAAGCCTATAAGATAAACATCAAGTATAACGGCAGCGATGAATTGGAAAAGCTTTATTCAGATATAAGCATTTATGTCGAAAAAGCTTTAATAGACGGCAGTTTTCCAAGCCTTGTAGAAAAGAGTGACGAAATAGCAAATGCTATCGGTGCCGAATCCAAAATATTTATTGACAGCAAATATATATACCTGCATATGACTAAAGGCGATAAGTCCTTGTACAAGCTTATACCAAGACAGGCACAGAAAGCAGGTGATTCAAAATAATGAAGCATAAAGAATATATCATTGGTGCTGCAGCGGCAATAATTGCATTTTTAAGCCTTCTTGGATTTGATATATTGCCTTTAATCTTTCTTATAGGATTGGCAGGAGCAATATATTTTATCACTGATAGCAAGCTATTAAAAGTAAAAAGCTCTTCTGTAGGCGAAGGAAGAAAGGATAGCTCCATTTCTTTCAACGATATAGGAGGACAAGAAATAGCTAAAAATGAGCTGCGTGAAGCCCTTGAATTCATAAAAAGCAATGACAAGCTAAAAGCCTTGGGTATTCGCCCGCTGAAGGGTATATTATTGAACGGACCCCCAGGGACAGGAAAAACTCTATTAGCAAAGGCTGCAGCCCAATACACCAATTCCGTATTTTTATCTGCCAGCGGCTCTGAGTTTGTGGAAATGTATGTGGGTGTAGGCGCAAAAAGGGTGCGCCAGCTATTCACCCAGGCCAAACAAGCTGCAAAAAGGATGAACAAGCACAGTGCCGTAATCTTCATTGATGAGATCGAGGTGCTTGGAGGAAAAAGGGGACAAAACCACAGCCATCAGGAGCATGATCAGACACTCAACGAGCTTTTGGTTCAAATGGACGGAATGACCTCTGACGACGAGGTAAAGGTCCTTGTGATTGGAGCAACCAATAGATCGGACATGCTGGATTCGGCACTTCTACGTCCCGGAAGATTTGATCGCATTGTAAAGGTTGACTTGCCTGACAAAAAAGGAAGGGCTCATATTTTAAAACTTCACACAAGGAATAAGCCTTTATCCGCGGAAGTCGAAATAGAGGCTATAGCAAGGGATACCTTCGGCTTCTCTGGAGCCCAGCTGGAAAGCGTAGCCAATGAAGCAGCCATATTGGCAATGCGGGATGAATCAAAAGAAATATCTCCTGTGCATTTTAAAAATGCTATTGAAAAGGTCATGATGGGAGAAAAGCTTGACAGGCTTCCCAGCGCCGATGAGAAGCTTAGAATTGCAATACATGAATCAGGCCATGCTCTGATAGGAGAGCTTTTATTTCCTCATTCCGTAGCCAGTGTAAACGTTGCATCCAGGAGCAATGCTCTGGGTTATGTGCGCAATACACAGGAGGATGATATGTTCCTTTATACCTGTGACTACCTTAATGGCCGCATCGCAGTATCCTTAGCCGGAGCTCTGGCCGAAGAGGTTCTGTTAAGCTCCAGGAGTACAGGAGCGTCAAGCGATTTTCAGAATGCGTCTGACCTTGCCCGTCACATAGTATATGGAGGCATGTCTGAATTAGGCATAATATCGGCTGAAGATTTGCCAAAGGAAAAGCTTCACAATGCTATTTCATCCATATTGGGAGAGGTAGAAAAAAGCACCCTTTCTCTATTGAATGAAAATATGCAAATATTGAAGGATGTATCCAGCGAGTTATTGGATAAAGAAACCCTGTCCGGTGACGAGCTGAGAGGTTTGATCAAAAAAGAAGCCGCATGAAAAATATTGTCATTCTATAGGCTATAGCCTAAGGATGACAATATTTTTGCTTATTTGCACCATTCCATAGATCTCTCCACAGCCTTCTTCCATCCCATATATTTTTCATTTCTCATCTCGTCACTCATGCATGGTATGAATATCTTATCAAGAGCCCATTCCCTTTGTATTTCATCCTTACTGTTCCAAAGGCCTGAACCAAGGCCCGCCAAATATGCGGCACCCAATGCAGTTGTCTCTATTATTCTTGGGCGTTTAACATTTATATTTAAAATATCGGCTTGAAATTGCATTAAAAAAGAATTGGCACAAGCTCCTCCGTCTACTCTCAGCTCCTTCAGCTCAATCCCGGAATCCAGCTTCATCACTCTTAAAACATCCATGCTCTGATATGCTATCGACTCAAGGGCTGCTCTTATTATATGCTCCCTTCTGGTCCCTCTCGTAATACCCGCAATAATGCCTCTGGCATACATGTCCCAATATGGTGCACCTAAGCCTGTGAAAGCAGGCACTACATATATGCCTCCGGTGCTTTCAACCTTTTCTGCCTCTATTTGAGATTCATGTGCAGTCTTTATCAGTCTCATCTCATCTCTAAGCCACTGAATTGCTGAGCCTGCATTAAATACGCTGCCTTCCAGGGCATATTCCACCTCATCTCCGATAACCCAGGCTATTGTATTTATCAAGTTATGTTCTGATTTTACAGGCTCTTTGCCAATATTCATGAGTATAAAACAGCCTGTACCATAAGTATTTTTTGCAGTCCCTACCTCAAAGCAAGCCTGTCCAAATAATGCCGCTTGTTGATCTCCGGCTATTCCGCTGATAGGTATTTTGACTCCAAGCATTTCCTCTGAGGTATATCCTGCTATTCCGGATGAAGACACTACATGCGGAAGCATGGCTCTTGGTATTCCCATATGCTGCAGCAATTCTTCATCCCATTCAAGCCTTGTTATATTAAAAAGCATAGTTCTGGAAGCATTAGTATAATCCGTTACATGAGCTTTGCCCCCAGTCAGGTTCCATATAAGCCAGCTATCTATTGTTCCCGCTAACAGCTCACCTTTATTTGCCCGTTCCTTTGCACCCGGTACATTCTCTAATATCCATTTAATTTTTGTGCCGGAGAAATAAGCATCGATGACCAAACCGGTTTTTTTCTTTATTATTTGGTCCAAGCCTTCATCTTTTAGCTTATCGCACAAATCAGCGGTCCTTCTGCACTGCCATACAATCGCATTATAGATAGGTTTTCCCGTGCTTTTATCCCATACGACAACGGTTTCTCTCTGATTTGCAATGCCGATGCAAGATATGTACGAGGCATCAATCCCTGATTCAGCTATCACATCTCTGATGACTTCCAACTGCCCATGCCATATTTCTTCCGGATCATGCTCCACCCATCCCGGATAGGGATATATCTGTCTGAATTGCTTATTCTTTACAGCCTTAATGCTTTTGCTTTTCATGTCAAAAAGAACTGCCCTTGAGCTGGTGGTTCCCTGGTCTATTGAGATAATATATTTTTTATCCATTTAGACACCCCTCGGTTAATTTTTTCTACATTAATCTGTTGTGCTAACTGATAACGATTGCAGATGCTCCGAAGCTAAGACTTTGTAACTAAGCTCCTTCACAATGCACTCTTCTATAAGATAGCACAACAGATTGATTTAGCTTTATTTTAGCATGATTCTAGCTTCAATGCTATCCTTCCGTGTATCTTGGAGCCAAAAAAAGGAAAGGATATCCTTTCCTTCCAAACACCAATAATTCCTATTCTCATGTCAGCCGCATTTCCCCGGATTCATTTTACATATTACTCTGAAAAATAAGTGCATCTTTTTTCATTCTTGAAGCTATACAATCTCTTTACTGTTTACTATAAGATAAGTAGATATAAAGAATAAAGCAACAAAAATAAAAAATGATGCTGCAATAACTATTCCCAATACTTCTCACCCCTTCCCCATGACGGCGAAAAAAGCCTTTCATAATGCCGACAGCAACGCTTCATCATATGCAAATTCAATTTCTGCCTTTCTGTTCAACCTGCTATTCATCATGTCTTATAAGAAAGGCTTTTATTAAACTAAACAAAGCCGCCAATCGTAAGACGGCGGCTTTATAAATAACGCATCCACATTATTTATCACGGCAACTGGCTGGCTTAGTGCTCTTCACTGTAGCCCCTATAGCTTTGCGTCGCCACCTTTCGATGGGTTTGCCTTTATCAAGTTCTGTTTAATTAGATTATATACCTGTACTCAATGCGTGGACATATGTCTAAATATTCATTTATTTAGAACTCAGGACCCTGTTTTTTTTACATAATTTACAGGTATTATAGGCTATTATTTATAAGACTATCAGTATATTTATCCAGCTTTAGCACTAAAATGAGCTGCATCGGAATTCTATTTCTCCGCTAATTCTCTGATAGCCTTCAGAGTTCTATCTATCTCTTCCATCGTATTGTATGGAGCAAGCCCCACGCGCACCAGCCCGCCGCTCTCTCTCAAGCCTAAAACCCTGACCAGCTTTGAAGCGTAAAAATCTCCATCCCATACAAATATCCCTCTGTCTGCAAGATATTCGGCTACTTCTCTCGGAGATTTGTTTTTCATGGTAAAGGATACTGTAGAAGTTCTTGGATATCCCTTTGGAGGCCCATAAACCCTAACTCCCGGTATCCTTTCCAATTCATCTATAAAATGCGCTGTTATCGGCTGCTCATAAGCCTCCAGAGCCAGCATGCCAGCAACCACATTTCTTCTTCTGCCGCTGAAACCTTTCAACTCTTTTTCAAATTCACTTCCGTAGGTCTCGCCTATGGAAGCGATAAACTCTATAGCTTCCGCAGCTCCTGCTATGCCTTCGTGATTTAATGTCCCGGTCTCAAATTTATAAGGTGCAAAATCATCCTGTTCTTTAACCTTTATAGTCCTTAGTCCTTCTAATTTCTCCTTTTTGGAATATAATACCCCAATATGCGGACCAAAAAACTTATATGCAGAGCAGAAAAGGAAATCCGTATCCAGATCTTTAACATCTATTGGACCGTGGAGAGCATAGTGAACTGCGTCCACAATAGTAAGCACCCCTGCTTCATGGGCCATGGCAACCATTGCCTTCACATCACTGACTGTACCTACACCATTTGAAGCATAGTTGAACGCTGCGACCTTAGTTTTATCATTGAGCTTGCTTTTAAAATCCTCCATATCGATTATGCACTTTTCAAGATCCACTTTGACATTATGTATTATTATGCCCCTTTCCTCCAGCATCTCCCAGGGTCCTCTATTACACTCATGATCAATATCAGTAATTATTACTTCGTCTCCGGGCTTAAGATCTCTAGCTATGGCAGAGGAAAGATTGAAATTTATTGTTGTAGAATTGGCGCCAAAGGAAACTTCCTCCCAGGAGCATCCAAAGAAGTCCGCGAAAGCTTTTCTGGTTTCCATCAGCATATCATCAGTCTCAATACTGGTGGCAAAAGCTCCGTGAATATTGCAATTATGCCATGTAAGATAATCTACTACCTTATCGATAACCCTTTGGGGTACCTGTGTGCCTCCTGGCCCATCGAGATAGGCGGCAGGATATCCGTTTATCTTCCTCTCCATAGCGGGAAACTGTTTTCTCATAGCCTCAACATCATATTTCATCGTACATCCCCCTAAGTTTTATTTAAATATTCAGTTTTATTATACAATTTATCTCATTTAAAAGCTATAGAAGAAGGACATTGAATTTGACGAACATATTTCAATCTCATTCATAAAATAGTAATATGAATAACTATAAGGAGGTCGCTATGATTTCAGACAGACAAAACAGGTATAACCGAGCACGTGCGGTAAATTATGCGAAAACTTATGCTTTGTCTCCAAACCCGAGCTTTAAATATTTTAAAATATACGAAAACCTGGGCGGAGACTGCACGAATTTTATCTCTCAGTGCCTTCTTGCCGGCGATGCGCCTATGACATATGGTACGGAACACGCTTGGTGGTATAATAAGGCAGGTACCTATAATACAAATGATGACTCGTGGTCGGTGCCTTGGGCTGTTGCTCACTCGTTATACTGGACCCTAAAGGTGAATAACGAAGCCAATGCCAATGCTGTAAAAGGCGTTGAAGTGAGCAGTGTAGCTATGCTTGAGCTGGGAGACATAATTTTTTTTGAAGATGAAAACGGAGTCATATTCCACTCAACTATAGTAACCGGCTTTTCTCCAACCAGCACCCTCGTATCTCATCATACTTATGACGCATTGGATGTACCCTACACCAGATCATGGAGAGCTAAACGATACCATTACTTAAAGATAAGGATATAATCTCATCATGTTTTAAATAATAATGCTGTCCTCTTTGAAAGCGGACAGCATTATTTAAGAATATTTAATCGTTCAATAGGGATAATATTAATGTTTAATCTTTACTGAAAGAGGTAATGACTGATGACTGGCACTATAATATGCCCTATATGCAAGGGCAATAAATTTGCTGCAAAATTTCAAGCTTCTTACGTCTACTCCTATAGTATCGATGCCAATGCTCCCGGCAGCGAAAATGAGGACGAGTTTCTACCTTTTTTATTTGATAATAGAAAAAAAATAGACTCTGAGGAGTATCTAGAATGCCTGCAATGCCAAAACAGGTTCCCATGCCATTTCAATGAGGGCACCAAAGGGGTTTCACTTACAATACTCCAAAAAGCCATTCGCTCCGATCATACAATCGATCCGGAATTTTTAGGATAATGGTTGATGACTTATATAGAATAAAAGATCAATGATAAAAAAACAAAGCCTTTTTGTTATATTTAACAGGTTCATCAATAGTTAGTTCTTCATCATTAATTACCTTCAAAGGATTATCATAAAGAAATTTCTCCAGATTCTTCTTACTGGTATACCTGCCTGCAATTTCAAAGGTATGTATTAATGATAAGTTGTATTTACTGCTAGAGTGAGCATCTGAAGCTATAAAATGTACCATGCTATTTTCTAATAGAATACCTGCTGTTTTACCGATGCTATCCTTGCTCCCTTTCTCTAAACTTGAGAGATTTATCTGAACTAAAGCTCCTCTTTTAATAAAATCATATAGAATATTAGGATTTTTGATTATCTTTAAATTTCGCTCTGGATGTGCAAATATTGGATAAATCCCCTTTAATCTTAGGGAAAATATTATTTGATCAATATAGCCGGGTATATCAACCATAGGTAGCTCTATCAATATATATTTTGTTTTGTTTATTGTAGCTATCTCATTATTTTCTAGTAGTTCAATAGTATTAGGTGTAATAAACACCTCATTTCCAAGTAAAATTTCAATTTTTATTTGTCTATTTAATAATTCATTTTTTAAGTTATTTAATATTTCCAAATTATATAGATAGCTTTTATACCCTTCACCTTCTATATAGTGCGGTGTAGCCACGATAACCTTTGTTCCGTTGCTCTCAGCACGTTTAGCCATTTCAATTGATTCTTCAACATTACCAGGTCCATCATCGATTCCGGGTAGTATATGGCAATGTATATCAACCATATTATTCACCCTCATAATAGGAATAATAATCATCTGCTTTATTATAACGTCCGGCTTTTGTTACCATTTTATTTAAGACAACTCCTATAATATTAGCATTTACTTTATTCAGTAAAGCTTTAGCATTTTTTGCATTCTCAATTGTAGTTTGTCCTGCTGCACAGACCAAGATGACTCCATCTGCTATTGTTGATAAAACTGCAGCATCCGTAACTAAGCATGCGGGAGGTGAGTCAAAAAGCACCATATCATATACGGTCTTTAACTCATCCAGTAATATTTTTATTCTGTTTGATCCTAGAAGCTCAGAAGGATTAGGTGGAATTGGACCTGATGATAATATGTCCAAATTTTCCACATAAGTGCTTTCTATTATTCTTATATATTCTACATCTTCTGATAATAAATTAGTAAGGCCCTTTGTATTACTCACTTGAAAAAACGTATGCACATTGGGCTTCCTTAGATCAGCGTCTATCAATAAAACTTTTTTATTATTCCGTGCTATGGCTACAGCAAGGTTGGCAATAACAGTGCTTTTCCCATCCCCTTGCCCGGGACTGGTTATTACTATGCTATTTATAGTTTTGTCAATGTTTGCAAACTGTATATTTGTTCTTAATATTCTATATGCTTCTGCTGAACGTGATTTTGGATTAATATTCGTGATAATATTTCTTTTATCCATTTCTTACCTCCAAATACTGTTTGTATTTCATGGTATCATGCCAATAATAGGCAGCTCTATATATTTAGTTATATCCTCAGGTGTTTTTATAGTATTGTCCAGGTAGTCAATTAAAATAACAATTAGTGCTCCAATTATTATCCCCAATATTCCAGCTGCGGTCATATTCATAACTAGAATTGGCCTTATATTCTTTTTCGGTATTTCAGCCCTATCAATTATCTGGACGTTTTCTACATTCATAATTTTGACCACTTTTTCCATGAACACCTCAACTATTCCATTGACTAGCTTAGCAGCAACTTCCGGATTTTCATCCCTTGATTCAATCTTAATTATTCCCGTATCTCCAACTTGCGTAATATTTACCTTTTTTCTTATAGCATCGTATGTTATATCTAAACCCAGATTTTTTATTACTTCATTTGATACAGTTCTGCTTTTTGCAATTTCACTGTATGTTGATACTAACTTCTGACTCAGTAATATATCATTATATTCTATGGCTTCATAATAGCCTTTGGGCTTTCCTATCATCAAGGTTGAAAAAGCTTGGTACTCGGGCTTAATGATAAAAAAGCTAAAAATTCCGCTTATCATCAATAACAAAACCGTAGATGATATAATAATCCAAAGCTTATTTCTAAGTATTTCAATATATTCTATCAATTGCTTTCTAAACATAAGCCATATCCCCTCTATCTCAATAAGCTATTTGTAACATTTATATGAATCCTTATCTGGCTCCATAACCAGATAATATAATCTTTACTGTCTTTAAAATAATTTTGATATCCAGCCAAATAGACTGATTATTTATATAATACAAGTCCTTTTTCAGCTTTTCCTGAGGAGTCAGCTCATACCCCCCATTTACTTGAGCCCAACCTGTTAATCCTGGTTTAACTGCCAATCTGTAATTATATTCTGGAATTTCTTTACAAAACTCATCAATAAAGCATGATCTCTCAGGTCTTGGCCCAACTATGCTCATGTCTCCTTTAATTATATTAATGAATTGAGGGATTTCATCTATTCTGGTTTTTCTAATGCATCTGCCGATTTTGGTAACTCTGGCATCATGCTTCTGTGCCCACTGAGGCCCATTCTTTTCAGCATCAATATACATGGATCTTAGTTTATAAATTTTAAACTGTCGGCCATTCTTCCCTACCCTTATTTGACTGTAAATGAATGGACCCTCAGACTCCAGTTTTATCAATGTTCCGAATATAATTAATAAAAAAAATGCAAATAAAAATCCAATGAATGCAATAGAAATATCCATCAATCTCTTAAATAGTAAATATAGCGTTTTCTTTTCGGATTCTACTTTAATTACAATTGCTTCATTACTTTTCACTTCATTAGAAATAAACATCATAACTCCCCTTAAAAATAATAAAAAGGTACTAAAAAGCTCAATCTTTAGTACCTGTAATGCTCTTGTCTTAATTCATAATATATTGTTCTTGTAAAAGTGTGACTATATTTTCATTAGTAATTCATACTCGCTTATCATTTTTTCTTTGCTGAATTTTCTAAATGCCATGGACTTTCCATTATTTCCCATAACTTTTTTTAAATGATTACTTTTTAATAGTTTCTCAATATTTTTTACCGCTGTGTTTACATCCTGTTCTTTAATAATATATCCGTTCCTACCTTCTTCGACCAATTCTGATAAAGCACCAATACCATTTGCAATAATAGGTTTTTGTGCGAACATTGCCTCAATCACCTCAATAGGCACTTTTTCTTTGTTAGAAAAATATGAAAAAATATCAAAGTCGTTGATCTGCATTGATTTGTCTCTGCAATGACATATAATATTAACATATGAACTCAAGCCAAGCTCATTTATCCGCGTTTCGCATTTATACACTTGAGATCTGCTAACCATAATTATGAGTTTAAACCTGTTTTCCCGTTGCTTTAGCTCATTAAATATATCCATTACGTACGCAATGCTATCAAAGTCATCTAGTTCAGCAAGCATGCCTATTATAGGGATTTTTTTGCTGATTTTTAACTCTCTTCTTAATGTAGGAGTTCTAAATACATTTTTTTCAATACCATAGTAAATTATAGATGCATTTTTTATGTTTATCCATTTCTTGTTTATTCCCACACTTAAATGAAATTTAGAGACGCATATTATATTAGTTGTAATTTTAGCTAAAAGTCTCTGAAAAAAATTATATGCAGAGCTTTCGTTAATGTGCCATCCATGCACTGTAAAAAGTATCTTAGGTACTTTAAGCAACCGTGCTGCTATACATCCTAATACTCCTAATCTGAAGCTATGGAAATGAACAATATGAAATTTTCCAACATATATAGTTTTCAATATAATGAAAAATGTTTTTAAATTACTCAATGCCGAAATACCTAGCTCAAACGACGGTATAACCACTATATTTACCTTTGAAGAGCTGTTTTCATTAAATTTCTTTGCTTTATCTACTATAGCACTACCTTCTGCAGCAATTAATGTTATATCATATTTTTCTGCAGGCAATGAAGAAATCAAATGATATACAACTTTAGACGCTTCATCTTCTGTTGGTGAAGAAACACCCAATAGCAATTTCAGTTGTTTTGGAGAAGCTATATTTTTATGCAATGCCTTTCTACGCCAAATAGATCTTTTTAAGGTGTCTAACTTATTATTTAAAAAATGCATAGCACCGGTTTTATTCTTAAGATATGTAATCAAAACCCTTGCTTCTTCTACTCTCATAAGTACAATTGAAAATAAATATATTAAGCCGCCTAATAATATACAAGAAAAAAGAATCATAATTTCATTAAGGAATCCGCTGCCTAATGCTTGTGAAAATAAAATATATGATACTTTCAAGCCAATCGCCATGAATAGCGAGGATATACCTGCTTTGATAATTAAAACCAGTATTTTTCTTTCTTCGAAGCATTTCATCCTAGATTTGAGATTATTAAATAGCAATATTGTGCCTATAATAGATGAAATACTGGTAGCAAGAGCAAGACCCCCGTGCCCTAGAGGTTTTATCAAAATGAAATTAAGAAATATATTTACAATTATTGCAATAAATCCATTAAACATCGGTGTTTTAGTATCCTGCAAAGAGTAGAATGCTTTCGATAATACGATTCTAAGGCCGGACGCCGTTATCCCTATAGAGTAATAAAACAGGGCAATAGCGGTGTTGTGAGTAGCTCGCTCATCAAAATAGCCCCTTTGAAATAAAGCTTTAACTACAGGAGTGCTAAGGCACATTGCTCCTATAGAAACAGGTATCAAAAGCAGCAACATAAAGCTTACAGACTTTTGAATTGTATCATAAAAAGCCTTCCAATCCTCTTTTGCAGCTAATTGAGATATAATAGTATATATAACCATTACTAAAGGTGCTGTAAAAATTCCAAATACGAATGAGCCCAGCTTGTCGGCGAAATTAAGAGCAGCTATGCTGCCTTCGCTTAATGTTGATGCTAATGTCTTGTCAATAAGAACATTCAACTGCTGCACAGTCATGCCCAAAAAAACAGGTATAATTAAGTATCCTAAATTTTTTATATCACTATCAATGAGTTTTCTTTGAATTTTATATGTATATCCACCCTTCAAAGCAAAATATAATTGATAAGCCAACTGGCTTGCTATTCCAAGCAACGTTCCGTATGCTAATATGCTTTTATTCCAAAAAAAACTTAATACCGTAGATAAGATTATAACGATATTTTTAGGAAATGCTATAAATGCTGTCACATAAAAATTTTTGTTTGCTTGTAAAAATCCTGTAAAAACATAATTTATACCAATAAGAATTATTCCCGGCAGCAATATATTTGTAAAGCTTACTGCTAATTCTAATGTTTCTCCTTTAAAGCCAATTGCAAAAATACTTACCAAAGGCCTTGTGAATATTACCCCAAATACGCTTAATATCACCGTTATCAGCACTATTAAGTTTAGAACATTATTCATAAACTTCAGCGCTTCATCTTTATTTTTTTTCTCAGCGATATATGAATACATAGGAATAAAAGTGGTGCTTAGTGACTCGCCCATGCTTGCAAATACAACCAAAGGAATCGTGGTTGCAATTAAGTAAGCATCAGTATATGAGGTTGCTCCAAATACTGATGCCATTGCTATTTCTCTAACAAAACCAAGAACTTTAGCTGATATTGCTATAAGCATTATTATTAATATTCTTTTACTTTCATTAAGCATTTTATCTGCCCCAATACTATCCTATTGGAAAACTATTTTAAGCAAGAAGCTTTGAATACCATTGAATTGTATTCTCCAAACCTTCTTTTAACATATATTCAGGCTCCCACCCTAATATACCTGATGATTTTCTAATGTCAAAATAGCAATACCTAATATCTCCTTTCTTTTCTTTCTTGTATAAAGGAATACAGTCTCCAATTATACTGCTTAAGGATTTTAATAAATCATTAATACTTACTTCTATTCCGGTGCCTATATTAAATATTTCATTATCACCCTTTTCCAATGCAAGAATGTTAGCTCTGGCAACGTCATCAACATAAATAAAATCTCTAGTCTGGTCGCCATTGCCATAAATCGTTGGTTCTTCGCCCTTTAACATATGCATGATAAAGCACGGTATAACTCCACCTTCCCCTGAAATGCCCTGGCGTATTCCATATACATTGGAATATCTGAGTATTGTATATTTCAACCCATAGAGAGCATTAAACAATTTTATATACCGTTCTGTAATATATTTAGATATTCCGTAAAATGAGATAGGGTTTAACTCATGCATTTCATCTATCCCCAGATATAATGGATTACCGTATACTGCAGCAGTTGATGAATAGATTATTTTCTGAACTCCGCTTCTCCTGCAGCATTCCAGAATATTTATGGAGCCCATAATGTTTATATTTGCATCAGAAATCGGATCCTGTATTGATTTCTCAACATTGATTTGGGCTGCCGCATGAATGACATACTGAGGCCTTTCAATCTCAAAAATTTTGGATAGCTTCAAATCAGTTATATCCATATTATAATATGTTGAAGCTTTGTTCACGTTATCCATATTGCCATTTGATAAATTGTCCACTACAACAACCTTATGACCATTTGATAATAGCAGATCAACAACAGCAGATCCTATAAAACCTGCCCCTCCTGTGACTAATACCGTACACATAAAGGCTTACTCCCTTAACAGAATAAATATATGAAATATTAAGTGCTTTAATTATTCCATTTCTAAAATATTTTTTTTATAAACGTAAAAAATAGTTTTGATAAGTGCCTTTGTCTCAATTGGATCATGAAAATAAAATGACCAGTTTTTGCCTCCAAACTCTTTGTATTCCGCTTTTCCCGGTAGAATCCTCATTGATATATTTTCTTCTTTTATTCCTTTCAGTTGTTTGGCGTATGCTATTGCTTCCTCCAATGACATATCTGTTTTTATTGAACCATAGCCAGCTTTTATAATTTCTAAAAAGCTTGAACTCAAGAATTTATTTATAGCTTCATCAATAAACTTCTGATGCACTTTAATTCGCCCTAAATCCCCATCTCTATATCCTTTTCTGAATCTTAAGAATTGGAGAGCTTGCTTCCCATCTAATTTTTGCAGCCCTTCATTTATTTCTATTCCTCCAACCTCCATATGGCATGGAACCTCTATCTCTATTCCTCCTAAAGTATCTATTAAAGCCTCTACTCCTTCGTATTCTATAGCAATATAATTATTTATAGGTAAACCTCCAAGTATCTTCTCTACTGCTTCCATGCTTCCTTTTTCCTTTTTTCTTCCATAGGCTGCATTTATTTTTCTTTGATCACCTCTTTCATATCCTTTTTCATAATAATATGTGTCCCTTGGTATAGATATTATATCTAAGTTATTATATTTTGGATCAAGACTTAAAAATATAATAACATCTGTTCTTGCCTTACCCTCTATGCCAAGGACTAGCAGGTTTTTCCTTTTGCTGTCTATTATCGACTTTTTATAAGCACTTAAATTGTTAGAGCCTGCATCGCTTTTATTAATATATTCGTATATCTCAGCTGTAAAGTTTGGATGGCCTTGATAACCAAACCTGTTGCCAAACCATATAAGCAGAATTGTAATAAAGGTTACACTCAAAACAGCAAGATATCTTCTCATTGAAAATCCCTCTTCCCGCATACTCTGCTCACAAAAATATACACTTGTATATGTTATATATATTTCTAACAATAATAGCTTTGATACAATATATTCAGGGATAAAGCTATGTGATTGTCAGGCAAGCTGATTGATTTATGTAATCTTTGGTATGATGCCAATGATAGGTAGACCTAGATTTTTCTCTATATCATCAGTGGTTTTTATAGTGTTGTCAAAATTCTCATAAGCAAATACAGAAATGATACCTAACATGCTCCCTAAAACTGATGCAATCGCCATATTAATAACTGGTTTAGGTTTATAAGGCTTTAACGGTACTACAGCTTTGTCGACTACTTGTATGTTTCTTATCTTCATCACATTAACAATGTTCTTTATAAACACTCTGGCAAGCTCGTCGGCAATACGAGCAGCAACTCCACCATCCTTATCTTTTACTGTTATCTTAATTATCTCAGTGCTCTTTATTATTGCTACTTCAATTTTTTTATCTAGCTCTTCATCGGTATAACTCAATCCCAAGTTCGATATTAACTCCCTTGCTACCATTTTGCTTTTCGCAATTTCACCATAGGTAGAAACCAGCTTTTGATTTAGCAGCACATCTTCATACTCAACCTTTTCCTTATAGTCACCTATTCTTCCAATAACTAAGGTTGTATATGTTTGATATTCCGGTTCTACAATAAAAAAGCTTATAAGCCCGCTTATTACAGCAAATGTAACAACAAATACGGCAATAAACCAAAACCTTTTTCTAAGGATCAATAACAGCTCTATAATATTAATTTGCTCCATTACTAATCCCCCTTAAAGTTTATGCTTACCATGGTTAGCTTATTTTAAATATCAGATGCTGCACACATTTTCTTTATTTCTAAACCTTTCAATAATCCAAGCAATTTTAACCGATTCATTTTGATTCAATTTGTATGTTGTTAATTCTTTATTATTTATCATTGATATAAACTCAGCTAATTCATATCTTAATCCATAGCCTTCTAATTTATAATAATGCTTCTTGTTATTAGCGAAATTATCAAAACGTATTTCAAAATACTCTGTCTTCCACCATGGAGCCGGTACATATATATACCCTTTTGTTCCTGAAATAATAAGGTCTCCTTCAGATTTTACCCCTGAACCTATCTTTACGGTTGCAATAGCATCCTTATATTTTAAATTGATTTTAGTAAATAAATCTAACTCTTTTTCACTGTCCCAATAAGAATAGAACCCAACCTTCTCTATGTTTTCACCTAATATTTTAATTATTGCTAATAAGGGATATGATGCTAGCTCCATTACACTCTTTACCGCAGCGTTTATATCTGATCTTGTAATTGTTACATCAATATTTTTTATACTGCCTATCAATCCTGTTTTAGCAACACTTATCAGCCTTAAAAACCCTGGGAAATATGCGGTTTCTATCGCCTCTAAAAGTACGCATTTCTTGTCTCTTGCTAGCGTATAAAGTTCATCTGTTTCTTTAACTGATAAAGCCATAGGTTTATCACATAATACATGTTTCCCTTTTCCCAGCGCTCTTTTTACATAATCATAATGAGTAATATAGGAAGTTGTTATATAGACAGCATTTACCTTATCAAGAAATTCATCGAAATTTATAGAGAAAAAAGCCAATTCATTTTTTTTAGTAAAGTACTTGAGTGAACTCTCATCAGCTTCATATGCTCCTTCAACATTTACACCGCTAACGAACTTAGCTTCTGAGATAAGTCTTTGAGCAATTCTTCCGCATCCAACTATGCCTAGCTTAATAATTCCATATTTATCGGCTCTTAATTGAGTGCTTGATATTCCTTTTGTTCTTTCTAAATAGATCACGTCGCAATACTCTTTGAGGTAATCAAATTTACCTAACCAATCTGAGCCAATTGCAAAAACATCAATATTATATTTTTGGATATCATTAACCTTTTGCCCTTCATATTCTTCTACAATTATTTCATCAGCAAAGCCACTATTCTTAACATTTTCTATTCTTTTCATCAAGCTCTCTTGAACATTTAACTTTCCACGGCTATTATCATAATTCTCCGTAGTAACTCCTACTATTAAATAATCACCTAATTCCTTTGCCCTCTTAAGCAGATTATAATGTCCTTCATGAAATAGGTCATAGGTTCCATATGTTATAACTTTTTTCATAAAACCACCATCATCTTTATATTTCAGTAACTTTTTACGAATTGTCTTGTATCGGGGTCATATAGTCGCCATATAGATGGGTTAGGTAAGCATCCCATTTCTCCGGCACTGGGAGGGCAAGGCCCTCAAATTCCAGGAAAACCGGTTCACCTAAATATTCTTTTGGAATTAGTTCTTTATATCCATAACAACCGCAAATATTATAAATAGTGTCAGATTCTTTTATATGATATAAAGTGCTTAGCTTATCAAATATCAATTTTATTAATCTGGCAGGTACCGGCTTAAGCAGCAGCTTTACTATCAAAGTAATTATTCGCTTTTTTTTGTTACCTTTGTAATTGACATTGATACTAACTTTTTTAACGAAATAAGATCTGTACAAAATATGACAAATATTACAAAAGAGTTTGCGGCCTGTTATAGATTTGGGCACTCCAACTATAGGAAATATATCAATATGAATAATATGATGAAAATATTTTCTAAGACTAATTCTTGCTTTTAGCGAATCATAATTTAGGTCTTGGTCTGCAGAATATAAAACATAATCATCTGGAATTTCATGCCGGATGATATCGCAAAACCTTTTATAATTGTCAATGTCCACTATAATATCAATATCATCGTCCCAGGGTATAAAGCCTTTATGTCTAACGGCTCCTAGTACGGTACCATATGCCAAATAATATTTTAAGTTATTTTTTTTGCATATTCTATCCATCTCCATCATCATATTCAATGACATAAGCTGTATGCTGCTTTTATTAATCGGATCTTCCATTTAATAGGCCTTCCTTCCCTAAGCTGCTATACTTAACAGCATTAGTATTAATATCTTCTCCGCTTATTGATGCAACCAATATCCATAATAATGTATTTCTTATGCCATTATGGGTCAACCCATATAGAAAAATAAAGAATATTATATATGCATCTTTCCATCCATTATTCTTAATGGCAAACATGATTGAAGCCAAGTATAAGAACAGGCCAATTATACCATAAGACATTAATACATTTCCTAATGTTGAGTGAAACTCTATATAATATCCAAACCTTGAGTATTCACCTTCACCTGCGCCGAATATCAGATATTGAGGATAATGTATCAATCTATAATATCCTCTTCCCGCTAAATTATCATCCCTGTCCATCCCTATTGTTGAAACTCTATTCATAACTGAAATATAAAGTTGATTCGAAGCAATGACTTCCCTATTAAAATAATATGCTGCTGATATTATCAATGTAACAATAAGCAAATAAATAAATACTCTTTTATCAAAAGTTTTCGCCATAATTTTAATAAACGAATAGTAAAACAGCATGCCGGCATATGCAATAATGGCAGCCTTTGACAAGGATGAAAAACATAAAATCAGAGTTGAGAATACGCTGGTCAAGTACAACCCTGCCTTAAGCTTTTTTCTTTGGCTAATCATAATAAGAAATGCAAGCATTAATAGATTGTGATAACCAAGCTGATTAGGATTATTAAAAAAACCTAGTGATCTCGTTCCATCAAATCCGCCGCTAGCTAAGTAGATAGCTAACTGCATAAAAATAGATATCAGAATTGATTTGTACATATAATTAAAGAAAACATCTTGGTATTCATGGTATAGCATCAAAACCATCACGCTTGCAAGAAAGTTATATATATAAAACGCAGATGCTGTGAAAATTTCTAAATTTCCATTAAGTATTAATGACCATATGGTATTTACGAATATTACATATAACACAGATATCAAGCTGGTACAGATAAATATTTTAGATTTGTTTGAAAAACTGATGATAAATCTGTCCTTAAATAAATAAATGACTATCATAATCAATAATATGGCATCAGAGACCTGCGGTAACCCGCTGGCCCAAAAGTAGAATGGTTTAAGTATGAAATATAAACAGAACAGAAATAATATTATCTTGCCGCTCAATACCTTTTTATTGTTAATATCAATATCATATTTCATATACTACCTCTGATAATATTCTTTGTACCATTCAACAAACTTTCCTATCCCGATATTAATATTTGTTTCAGGCTTAAAGCCTACATCCTTAATTAAATCATCCACTTCGGCATAGGTCATTGGCACATCCCCATCTTGAAGCGGCAGAAATTCTTTTTTTGCCTTTTTGCCTATTTTTTCTTCTATAGTCTCTATGAATTCCATTAAATCTACAGGTCTATTATTTCCTATGTTGTATATTCTGTAGGGTGCACTGCTGGTTCCAGGGTCTGCCATATGCATATTCCATTCCTTATTTGGTTTTGGAGGCTTGTTTAATAAGCTTACTACCCCCTCCACAATATCATCTATATATGTGAAATCCCTTTTCATTTTTCCATTGTTAAACACCTTAATAGGCCTATCATTTATTATTGCATCTGTAAATAAAAATAGTGCCATGTCAGGCCTTCCCCAGGGGCCATATACGGTAAAAAACCTAAGGCCAGTTGTCGGCAGCTCATATAGATGGCTATAGGTGTGTGCCATGAGTTCGTTTGACTTTTTGGTGGCAGCATACAGACTTATTGGATGATCTACATTATGATGCACTGAGAATGGCATATTGATATTCATTCCATACACTGAACTGGAAGAAGCATATACTAAATGTTCTATGTTGTTATGTCTACAAATCTCCAGTAGATTTAAGAAACCTACTATATTGGATTGTATATAGATATCAGGATTTGATATACTATATCGCACTCCTGCTTGTGCAGCCATATTAACTACAATATCTATTTTATTTTCTATAAATACCTTCTCTAAAGCTTCTTTGTCCTGAAGATCTGCACATATGAATTTGAATGAGTCATAGTTCTCAATAATCTCAAGTCTTGCTTTTTTAAGATTAACATCATAATACTCATTGAGATTATCTAGTCCTATAACGGTGCAGCCTTCATCAAGCAGTCTCTTGGATAAATGAAACCCAATAAAGCCGGCTGCACCTGTTATTAAGTATGTTTTGTCTATATTCAATTTTGCATATTTACCTCTCATAATATGGCAGCCCCCACTAGAATCAGATTATCTTGCTACTCAATACATATCTTTTATTCCTTATACATAATATGCTTAATTTTTCATTTGTGTCCTACTCTCTATTTAGCTTTTATCTGCTAACTTCAATTCAACAATATTATGCTTGACTGTATGGAGTAGTCTTTTCTCAAATACCTTATAGCTAGGATGGAATATTTTTTTATATATTTCATTTTCAAATGATTTTTCACTACTATTTACAGTAATATAACATTTTCTAAAACTGTTCCTATACAAGAGATTGAAAACATTTGATAATATATATTCATAATTATTTTTATATTTCTTTTCTACAAAGGCCTCATATATGTGTACCTCTGACTTCCCAACTGAAATGCTTAATTTTATATTTGAAATTTTAATACTTGAGCAGTCTATCCAGCAATAATGAATAATCTTGCCATCATGTAAAGCAATGTAACATTTGTGTTTATTTATAAATCTTCTTATTATACTACTTGGAGATTCATTCATCGCCTTTGATAGAGCGTCTAAATCATCTATTGCAGCTTCTTTAACTTGCATATTGCTTTGAGGCAGTCCCACACTCTCAAGATTTTTTTCTAATATCAGATATTGTTTATGGCTAAATATTTTACCGGTTAAAGAAATAAAAAACTTTATAATAATTGATAATAGTCCATCACGCTCTACTGCTCTCTTTATTTTCGTAATTTTATCCGAAATATTTTTACTGGTAAATAAATATTTGATTTTTCCTAAATAATACTTTCTAAAATTATAAATTCTTTTATTCTTTTTTAATGTAATTATTAGTTTTATTCTAGTCCAAAATTTAATGTAAAAAATTAACCTAGATAGCAAATTGTCCGAAGGCAATATTGTATTATAAGCTATCTTGTAATAATCGGTCCATTTAGCTTTATATGGTTCATAACCTAGTCCAAAGTCAAAAACATCTATTTGGGAAGAAAAACATTCCTCCATTTTTTTCTTAAATACCAATTCACCGGGGCTTAAAAAATAAAAGTCATCATCATGGGCAATTCTGATGAATAAATATTTATTGTTATATTCAAATCCGTACATGAAACTAATAATTCTATTATTTAATGTAATAGCATCTACGTTTATATTAAATTTCATATTTTTGTTTGAAGCCAGTTCTTTATAAAATTCTTTAGTTCCTCCCTTTGAAAAACTGCTATTGCCTACTTTCCTCAACCATCTCTTTTCATGTATCTCAAACACCTCATCTATTTCAGAGGTTGCGACTCTTTTATAAGCCAGATTGCCAAGATTCTTTAGCTTTTTTTCTTTGCTATTCATTGTCTGCCTGGTTTTTTTACCAAATCTATGTTCAAAGTGATTCTTAAAGCCTTTATCTTTTAAATTAAGAAAGTAACTTATAACATCTTTCGAGATGAATGGTACTTTATTAACTTTTAAATATTTATTCAGCAATGCATAATTAGCAGATCGCTCAGATATTACGTCAAAAGCAATAATATTCTTTCCATTTAAATTTCTGAGAAAATTGCATATGCATTCAAAAGCTTCTTCTCTATATTTATCTCTTAAAATAAAATCATTGCTGCTAGATTCTCTATTACCAATAAATCTTATTTCATTATAGATTGCCTTGTTTGTTATCATTAGAGGGCAAATGCCTGCAATCTTATCATCATTAAAAGCCATCAGTACAAACAGCTCGTGTTTGTCACCGAAGAATTTCCACCAAAATAAAATCCAGTCTAGTTCAAGAAATAATATGTCATTATTGATCTCTTTGAGGATACTATCCCACTCTGTCTTATAAAGCGTGAGTTCATCAATGCTGTCAATAACCTTTATTTCCACTGCCACCATTCCTTTGATACAAATTTAGCACTGAATGAAGTCTCGTTCAATAAATCAACTAGCTCACCCATGCTTCTCGTTTCCAACTCTCCATTCTCTCTCTTTGATTGTACTTCTTTAAATATTTCCTCTAATCCATATAAAAGTTTTTCTTGATTGGTAGCTATATTGAAAGGATGAAACCACAAATGAAATACTTTTTTGTCCTGGATTGCCTTTCTAATCCCTTTTTTTGCTTTGTATATTCTAAATCTTAACGGTATCAAACTTCTAAATCCGTTCATTGGAAGATAGAACATGGAGGCCGGTATATTGTACAGCCCCTGCTTGTATTCCGGTATACTAACAGGAGGGGATATGGCTAAAAATTGATCTATCATATGACAAGCTTTTCTTATCTTTTTGGGAAAAGCCTTATACCATGAAGGCTCTGCACCCCTATAAGCTTTAAATCCAAAGCTGTTTAGCTCATCAATATATCCTACATCATTTCTTGGAAATACAAAGCTTCTTAGCTTTAAATCATGTTTCTCTGCTTCGCAAATGCAATTTGCAAGATCAGCTCGAACAGTAGCCCTTTCAGTGTTTTTATCTCCATAAGGTATGTGTGCAAAACTATGGCAGCCAATTTCCTGCTTGACTCTGCAGTTGATTATCTTTTGTATGATATCCTGACCATACCATAGAGGATCTTTCTTATGGTTAGTACAGGGAGATTCTTCAAACCAATCTTTTGAATACCAAGGGTATGTACTTCTTGGTATATTTGAATGCTTTTGCCCGTTGATTGAATCGCACTCTTCAAGAAATAAATGCCCAACTACAGCCCATGTAGCAGATATGTTATATTCTTTAAGCAACATTAAAATCTTTTCTATACAATCTCTAGCTTGTTCATAGTATCTTTTATTCTTTTTTAGTTCATCAGGTTTATCAACTGTTCCCCAGCATAATTCAACATCTAAGCTCAATACAAAAATACCTTTTTGGAATATTGCTTCGCTAATACTCATATATCCCCCTAAATTGTTTCTTTGTTTTTATAACCCTCATATAATCTATTAATGATATTTATCTGCTTATCCACTATTTGCTTTTCATCATAATGTTTTTCTGCTTTCTTTCTCCCCTCAACTTTCATGTTATTTAGTAGATCCTTGTTTTGAATCAATATTTCTAACTTATTCTGAATGTGATATACTGACTGGAGCTTTACTAAAAAGCCCGTCTCCCCGTCCGTTATTTCTTCTCTGCAGCCTCTTATATTCGTGGCTACAACTGCACATTCCATAGACATAGCTTCTATGATAGTCCTGGGCATACCTTCACGATAAGAGGGTAAACAGAATATGTCAGTGATATAAAGGAGGTTGTTTATATCCTCTCTGAACCCTGTAAATATGATGTTTTGATTATCCTTGTATTTACTAGCTATCAGGTTTTTAGTTTTTTCATCTCTGCAGCCTTGATCAATATCCCCTACTACAAGCAGCTTAATATTTTCATTATCAATGCTGCAGAAAGCCTCAAGCAGCTCCATAATCCCCTTTTCTTTCACTAAGCGCCCTATAAAGGTGATGATGATATTTTCTTTAGTAAGATTAAATTTCTCATATAAACTTCTGATGCTTTCATGATCTATATTTTCAGGATTGAATTTACCAAACACATCTATACCATTTCCGATGCACTCAATTTTTCTTCCATCTATAAAACCATTTTTTATTGCTGTTAATCTGTCCTCTTCACTCTGAGTAAAAATATAATCAGTAAAATACTTAGCCATATATTTTTCAATATTTAAAAATAATTTGTATTTTATCGGTGCCATATTGTCATGAAAATAAAAGCCGTGAGCTGTATAAATAATAATAGGTACTTTTGCAAATTTGGCTGCTATCCTTCCAAGGACTGATGCAATAGGTGTGTGCACATGCAATATATCTGGTCTCTCACTTTTAAATAATTTATATAGCCTAAAGACAGATCTTATGCTTGAGTACAGTTTTATATTTCTTTCAATCGGTATGTTGATAACGTTGAAGCCTTTTCTTATTAATTCTTCTGTATATGGACCTTTGGAACAAGTGCAGATTAAATCAAAGCCTTGATCAACCAGCCCCTGGTTTAAAGAGCTAAGGAAAATTTTCATGGTTTGATCTATAGCGCATAATTCAATAATCTTCATAGAAACCCTCATATAAATGATTTATATTATAACCCCCAATAAATAAAGCCCATATCTTCAGCATTTTTTTTATTAAATATCCTCTTTACATCTATAATCACTGGTTTATTAATAAAAATATTTCTTAAATGTTCCAGTTTTATATTTTCGTATGCTCCATGCTTTACAGCAAATATGACAGCATCCATTAGATTTATATCCTCCAATTTCTTTAGCTGGATATTATACTCATTTAGAACTTCATACTCATTTGCTATAGGGTCTGAAACTTCCACTTCTACATCATATTCATGCAATTCTCTAATGATATCTATTACTTTAGAATTTCTTACATCCGGGCAATTTTCTTTAAATGTAATTCCCATAATAGCTACCCTAGCACCTTTTATCTGCTTATCAGCTTTAATAAGATGCTTTACTGTGTTCTCTGCAATATATTTACCCATATAGTCATTAATGCGTCTCCCTGAAAGAATGATTTGTGAGTGATATCCAATAATCTCCGCCTTATATGTCAGATAATAGGGATCTACTCCAATACAGTGTCCTCCAACTAGTCCGGGTACAAAATCTATATAATTCCATTTTGTCCTGGCTGCTCTTAATACTGATTGATTATCTATATTAAGCTTGTCAAAAATAATGGACAATTCATTCATGAAGGCGATATTAATATCTCGTTGAGCATTTTCTATCACTTTAGCCGCTTCAGCAACTTTAATGCTTTCTGCCCTGTATACTCCTGCTTCTATGACCAGTTCATAGACCTCTGCAATATCTTCTAGAGCTTCATCATCTATTCCGGAAACAATCTTTACAATATTTTCTACCCTATGAAGCTTATCTCCAGGATTTATTCTTTCGGGAGAATAGCCAACCTTGAAATCTATACCACATTTAAGTGCCGAATCCTTTTCCAGCAAAGGTATGCATAACTCTTCCGTAACTCCGGGATATACCGTAGACTCATATACAACGATGGAACCCCTGGTTAAGTTTCGACCTACCAATTTGCTTGCATCTTCAATTAGCTTAAGGTTTGGCGTCTTGTCTTTATTAATCGGTGTAGGTACGGCAATGATATGAAATTTGGATTTTTGCAGCATTCTTTCATCTGATGTAAAGTATATATTAGATTCGGTTATTGCCTGATTGCCTACTTCTCGAGTAGCATCTATCCCTTGCTTATATAACTGTATTTTATTGCGGTCAATATCAAAGCCTATTACCTCTGTTTTTTTAGCAAAGGCTACTGCCAGAGGAATACCTACATATCCCAGGCCTATCACAGATAGAGGAAAATGTCTGTTCTTGATTTGTTCATATAACTGCACTGTATCACTCCTTATTCTCTAATCAAAAAACATAAGAATTTGAATGATTCGCCCTTACTTCTCTTTATAAATGATATATATTCTTATAAAAAAAGATTATGATGTGCTTAACAAACAAATACAGACCTGACAAAAATACAATGCTGCCCTCGTATATTACGAGGGCAGCATTGTATTTTTACAGCAGGTTGACTACTGCTTGACTTCAGACCATATCTTATCAAAAATTATCACTGCATCTCCGATATCTTTCAGATATTCTCCTTTTTTAAGCTCCTCTTCAGGAGGATATACCGAGATATCTTCCATTATATCCTTATCTATATACGGATAAGCTTCAATATTCGGATTGCCATAGGGGAAGTGCAGGGATATCTCCGCACTTATCTCAGGCTCCATTATAAAATTCATAAACAGCTCTGCCGCTTTTATATTCTTTGCATCCTTAGGAATCACAAAATTATCCTGCTGGAGGAATAATCCCTCTTTAGGGATCACATATCTTACATTGGGATTCTCTCTTCGGGCAAGGCTGCCTTCGGCACCCCAGGCAAAAATCACCTTAGATTCCCCGTTTATCAAGCTGGTTTTAGGGCTGTCACTGTCATAGGCTTTTATATTCTTTTGAAGCTTCTTCAACTCTTCCTTCGCCTTTGCCAATGCGGCAGGGTTCGTCTCATTCAATGGGTATCCAAGCTTTTTAAGGGTGATGCCTATTATTGCTCTTTGATCATCCAATACTGTGAGGGAGTTTTTCAGCTCCGGCCTCCAAAGATCAGCATAGCTGGTTATCATTCCCTCAGGTATCTTGGAACTGTCATAGGCAATTATTCCTGCCAGCCACATATATGGTATACTGTACTCATTATCCCTGTCAAATGGAAGACCTAAAAACTGCGGACCAATATTTTTAAAATTGGGCAGATTATCTTTATTTACCTTAAGGATCAGGCTTTGCTTCTTCAGAATTTCAACCATAAAGTCACTGGCAACTGCAAGATCATATTTCCCTCCGCCTGCCATAAGCTTGGCAAGCATTTCTTCGTTTGAGGAGAAGGTGCTGTAGTTAACCTTGATATTGTATGTTTGCTCAAATTTATCAATTACTGATTGGGGTAAATACTCAGACCAGTTGAATATATTTATGACCTGCTGAGGCTTCTCACTATCCTTAGCAAAGGCCCATATACCGTATCCAGTGCTGCTCACCGCCAATGCTATCACGGTCAATATTACTCCTATCCTTTTCATATTCAGGTTGACATTTCTGAGGGCTAGAGACAATCCCAATATTACCAATGTCAGTACCATTATAATGGTTGAAAGAGCATTTATTTCTGGAGTTACACCAAATTTCACCATTGAAAATACCTTCAAGGGAAGGGTTACACTCCCCGGCCCTGCAACAAAGAAGCTTATTATCACATCGTCCAAAGATAACGTAAAAGCAAGGAACCCTCCGGCTATAACACCCGGCATAATAATCGGCAATGTAACATTGAAAAACACTTTCAGTGGAGTAGCTCCTAAATCCGATGCCGCTTCTTCCACAGACTTATCATAGCCCTCCAGCCTGGTTTTTACCACTGCTACTACATAGGCTATGCTGAAGGTCACATGGGCAATTATCAGAGAAACCTTGCCCAAGGGCAGCTTTACGATCGAGAAGAACGCCAAAAGTGATATACCCATGACTATCTCCGGAATGATCAACGGAATATTCAATATGGCGTCCAGAACATTCTTTCCCTTAAATTTATACTTGTATAAACCAATCGCGGTCAAAGTGCCGATTACCACGGATATCACGGTACTGATTATTGCTACAACAAAGGAATTTTTAACTGCTTCCAATATTCCTTCGTTGTGCAGCAGGCTTTCATACCATTTGAAAGTAAAACCGGTCCACACCACGTTAAGCTTTGACTCATTGAAGGAAAATGCTATAAGCACCATAATGGGAATATAAAGAAACATAAAAACTAAAAAAATATAAAGCGGTTTTATAATATTTCCTTTTTTTATTTTCATAACTATAACACCGCCTTTTTATCTATTTTTCCACCCTGCCTGATATAGAGGTCAATCATAACAATCATCACTATTATCAAGATTACGGATATAGCCGAACCAAATGGCCAATCCCTGGCCGTCAGGAATTGATTTTTGATCAAGTTGCTCATGAGGACAACCTTGCTTCCTCCCATCAGATCTGTTATAAAAAACAGTCCTAATGTAGGGACAAATACCAGAAGAGAGCCTGACAATATCCCTCCCTTTGTAAGGGGAAGCGTTACCTGCAGGAACTTGTTCAGCGGTTTGGCCCCAAGGTCGTCTGCAGCCTCAAGCAGCCTCATGTCCAGCTTCTCGATGGAAGCATACAGAGGAAGCACCATAAAGGGAAACATCATATAAAGCATGCCTATCATAACAGCCGTATTGTTATACATGAGCTGGAGAGGCTCATTTATCAAGCTGAAATATCTGAGCATTGTATTAATAATTCCCTCGGTGCGCAGCAATACAATCATCGCATAGGTCCTGACCAATGAATTTGTCCAAAAAGGCAGCATAATCAATACTAAAAGCAAAGGCTTTATCTTCTTATTGGCCTTGGCAACTATAAATGCAAACGGATAGCCGAATACCAAGCAAAGCATGGTAGTAAACAGAGCGATTGCCATAGATTTAATAAATATGCTTATATACAGAGGATTGATCAGCTTCGCATAGTTTTTCAATGTAAAGCTGTATACTATATCTCCCACTTCTCCCCTTGTACAAAAGCTTACTGCAACTATCAAAATAAGGGGCATCACAAAGAATCCAAGCATCCAGAGAGCTGCAGGCAGTATTGTGGCTGTAATGCCCAGCGTGCCCTTCAGCGAGCGCAGCAAATTCTTTAAAACAAATTTCTTTTTCATAGCCCTTCCCTCCTATGCCTTGATAACAATGGAGTGTTCAGGCTTCCATGTAACAAATATATCTTCTTTTGCACCAAAGCTGCTTCTTTGCTCAATAGGCTCATTTACGACAATCTCTTTTCCATTCCTAGTCGTTGCAATAGTCTTTATTACAAAACCTGAATATACCTTTTCTTTTATCCTGCACTGGAGCCAAACGTCTCCTTCTTCCGGGGCGGATTTTATCTTGATCCTTTCCGGTCTGACAGAAACGGTAAATTTATCTCCAAAATCGTAATTCAGATTGGGAATTCTTATTATATCCTGTTCTTGCTCAAGGTTTAGGAGCACCTCTGTCTCCTTAATTTTTACTACTTCTCCTTCAAGAATATTGGTCTCTCCTAAAAAGTCAGCTACGAACTTAGTCTTTGGCCTTTCATAGAGCTCTTCAGGTGTGCCTGCTTGCTCAATTACCCCCTTATTCATAACCACTATGCTGTCCGACATAGTCAGCGCTTCCTCCTGATCATGGGTTACAAATATAAAGGTAATGCCAAGCTTCCTTTGAAGACGCTTCAGTTCAAGCTGCATCTGCTTGCGAAGTTTTAGATCAAGTGCTCCAAGAGGTTCATCAAGAAGCAAAACCTTTGGGTTATTTATCACAGCTCTTGCAATAGCAACACGCTGCATCTGCCCGCCGCTCAATTGAGACGGCATCCTATTTTCATAACCCTCCAGTTGAACCATTTTCAACATCTCAAATACCCTATCTTTGATTTCCATCTTCGGCAGCTTTTTCATCTTTAAGCCGAATGCAATGTTGTCAAAAATATTCATGTGCGGAAATAACGCATAATTTTGAAATACAGTATTCACACATCTCTCATGAGGTGAGCTTTGCGTTACATTATCATTATCAATAATTATTTCACCGCTGGTCGGAGTTTCAAAGCCAGCGATCGATCTTAGTGTTGTGGTCTTTCCGCAACCACTAGGTCCTAATAAGGTTAAGAATTGTCCCTTTTTTATCTCAAGGTTCAGGTTCTTTAATACTGCTTCCTCTCGATCAAAACTTTTACATACATTTATCAGCTGAACAAAAACCTCTCCTGTCACACCTTAACAGCTCCTTCTTTATATACTTTTTCAAAAAAGAAAAACCCCCACCGGTTTTTAAAAACCGGTCAAGAAGTTTTATAAATTACTGTCATACTTATACACGTAATCGCTATAATTATAACTTTTAAAATATAACATAATTTTTAAGGATTCACAATATATTTTTTGAAATTTTTCTTGGTATTTTTTGATTTTTATTTGCCTCTTTTTTAGCTGTTTACATATCCTAAAATGCCTATAAAGGCTAAATGCTCCTTATAGGCATTTTCTTCATGATTTCTTTTGATTTGTCTTCTTATCTTCGTAAAGCGGGCAATGAGAAGTACAGCTTCCACAGTCGCAATCTCCCGATGTTTTTTTCTTTGCGCTTCTATAAAATATGAAGATTGCTGCTATAACTATACTTACGGCAATTGCTATTTCCAATATTAGCTCCTCTCCTTTAAATCAAAATTAAGCTTCCCAGATTATAAACAATAAACGATATAACCCAAGCAAGAATCAATTGATAGCCTACGGATAATGCCATCATGCCTCTGCCAAACTCCTTGCGCATAACAGCTATTACAGATACACAGGGTGTATATAAAAGTATAAATACCAGATAGCTATAGGCAGCAATCGGTGTAAAGTGCTGAAGCAGCATATTATGCAAGTCTGCTCCGTATACCACACTCATAGTGCTGACAACCACTTCCTTAGCCATAAGCCCGGTCAGCAAGGCTACAGCATTTTGCCATGTGCCGAAACCCATAGGTCTGAATATCGGCGCTATAACACCTCCTATATAAGCTAAAAAGCTATTCCCCATATCCGTCATGCCCGAGAAGTTAAAGTTAGATAAAAACCATATGATTACAGACATTGAAAATATTATAGTGCCAGCCTTTTTTAGAAAGCCCTTGCCCTTTTCCCATGTATTCCTCATAAGGCTTTTAAATTCAGGAAGCTTATATTCAGGAAGCTCGATGATAAAAGGCTCTTCATCCTTTTTAAATATTGTGCTCTTAAAGATGATTCCAATTAAAATTGCTATAAATATCCCTAGTAAATAAAGTGAAAAGGTTATAGCCGTCTCATTGCCCGGGAAAAAAGCACTGGCAAATAGAGCGTAAACTGGCAATCTGGCATTGCAGGACATAAGAGGTACCAATAAAGCTGTGAGTTTCCTATCCTTCTCACTTTCTAATGTCCTGGCAGACATGATGCCGGGTACGGAGCAGCCAAAGCCTATTATAAAGGGTATAAAGGCCTTTCCTGACAAACCCATCTTACGCATTATTCTGTCCATTATAAATGCTGCTCTGGCCATGTATCCGCTATCTTCAAGGAAGGAGATTCCAAGGAACAAAGTCATCACTATAGGAAGGAATACGATGACAGAGCCGACTCCCGCGATTATTCCGTCTATTATCAAAGATCTGAACCAAGAGCTGCTGTTTTGCAGCAACAGCTCCGAAAAAACTACTATCCTGCTTATGATAACGCTATCCATAGCATCGGATAAAGGCTGGCCTACCCAGGTGAATGTAAATTTAAAAATAATGAAAAGTATAAAAACAAATAAAGGATATGCTAAGTATTTGTTCAAAACAATCGAATCGATTCTTTCACTTATACCAATGCTGCCGCTTGCTTCCTCAGTAATTGTTTCAGCCAAAACCTCTTCAATATATCTATAATTTTCTTTTTCATCTTCTTCATAATGATAATCATTCTCATTAATGGGGCCAAAAAAATTACCGCCTTTAAGCAGCTTTCTAACCTCTTCTATACCTCTCCTCTTGGAAGCAGATATAGGGATTACCGTAACTCCAAGCCTTTTGGAAAGTTTCTGGTAGTCAATTTTTATTCCCTTGGCTTCCGCCACATCTATCATATTGAGAACAAGAATTATGGGCTTTCCAAATTGCTTCAATTGCAGCGTTAAGTACAAATTTCTATTTAAGGACGAAGCATCAACAATATTTATAATTACATCGACTTTACCTTTTTCTAAAAACTCCTTGGAAATTTTTTCTTCATTTGAGTAGGTATCCATGGCATATATGCCTGGTAAATCTACTATCCTAACACTGTTTCCTATATAGCCCTCCTTTTTCTCGACAGTAACTCCAGCCCAGTTCCCCACATACTGATTGGAACCGGTAAGATAATTAAATAATGTCGTTTTACCCACATTGGGGTTGCCTAACAGAGCCGCAGTTATCATTTTATGCCTCCTTTAAGTGTATATTCTTAGCATCCTTCTTCCTTATAGCAAGGTTAAAGCCGCGCAGATTGATGATGATTGGATCTCCTAAAGGCGCAACTAATTTTACCTGCACAGGCGTTCCTTCGATGCAGCCTAATGCAAGAAGCCTTTTGGCCAGTTTATCATCTCCACTTATCGAATCAATATAACCTTGTTGTCCGGGCTTTAAATCAAATAAGCACATAATTTGTCCTCCATTGATAACAATTCTCATTTATATAGTATTATAAATGAGAATGTTTGTCAATAAGATTTTTAAATAATTAAACTATGAATTTGTAAAGAAATATGGTATGCAAGCATAAAAAATAGCCCAGTCGATCGAAAATTTCGACTGGGAAAAGACAGATAAAATTTTATCCTCTATACCACAGGAAATAAAACCCTGGCCATATAGATTACAAAAGCAAGACTGACAGCGCTCAACAATGTAGAAGCCACAACGGCCTGGGATGCAAAATCCGGATGGTTATCATATTCTACTGCGATAAGGGCACTGTTTACCGAAGAAGGCACAGCCGAAGATATGACAAGAGTGTGAGCTATAATACCATCAACTCTTAGCATATAAATGAATATCACTGCCAAAACCGGGCCAACTAACAATCTGATAAAGCATGATAAATACACATCTATATTTCTAAGCTCAATAGGGGTTCGCATAAGCTGTATTCCCAAAGTAATAAGCGAAACCGGCACCAATGCATCGCCGGCATAGTTCAATGAAGACCAGACAGGAAGCCTTGTAAGGTCATAAGGCAAAGCTTTGCAGACAAAGGCCAGCAGTATTGCATAAATTATAGGCATTTTCATGGCCTTGACAAAAGAATCTTTCCACTGAGTATCAGCCTTTCCTGCATTGATAAGACCGATGGTATGAGTAGAAATATTCTGAACTACCAATACCATAATCTGAACTGTAAGGGCTATGCTCAGATAGGGCATTTCCCCGTTTACAATAAAGGGCTCGCTGCTAAACACCAGGGTTATCAGCGGTATGCCTATGTTTGCAGAATTATAAAACATTATGGAATTGGCAAAAGCATTTTTCAACCCTTCACTATATCCGCGAAGCTTCGAAAGCAAAGCTGCTATCAGCATATTAGCTCCCAGGATCATTACGGCTATCGCCATCACCTTCATCATCTCAAGAGGAACGCTTGTTTTATAAAGATTTACAAAAATAAAGCAGGGTGAAAAAATATAGAAAATTAATTTGGATAAAGTGTTTATATTCAGATCAAATTTTCTGCTTATAAGGAAACCCAATGCAATAAGTGCAAAAATAGGTATTATGTTGTTAGTCAGTATAAATAAAAACACTTTCATATCTAGTCTTTCCCTTTCTGATAAAACATGTGCAGATCTTGAATATCTAATAAAGTCCGCTTTTATTAAAGAAGTCTTTGTATTTCATATCTGTTTTTAAAATATGACCGGATATCCAGTCAGAAACAAAAGTAATAAGCTCAATAATGGAGTCCTTTCGTTCCATATCAGCATCATCTTTCTCAAATTTCTGAAGCTTTTTTATTAGAAAAAGATGCTCGATTTTGTGAGAATCCGTTTCCCGATAGCCGTACTTCTCCATAAGCTTTTCTTCATGTTGAAAATGATACAGCGTATATTCTTTTAGCTTCTGCAAAATAGCCATTACCTCATCGAAATGATCATAGTCATCATCAGTATGTACGAGATCATATATCTTTCCCGCAATTCTAAACAATTCTTTGTGCTGCTCATCGATTTCATTCACATTTACGCTATATGCATCCTTCCATCCAAACATGGCAATCCTCCTCAAATTTTTATAGAATCATTACTAACATTCTACAGCATATGCTAAAATATGACAATGATATACCCAGCCGATATCAAAATATTTATGCTCAGCTCCTACGCTTTGATTCTTTACCCCAAAACGTTATACGCATCCACGAATAGCAGCAAGACCTGGTTTATTAGTAACCTTTTTCAATATCTACTATATTCATAAGCCTTTCTCCGGATATAAACCTTTTCATATTTTCATAAATGATATTATATCTTCTTTCGCTTCTCATCTCAGAAACCCAGGAATTGTGAGGAGTTATGATCACGTTATTCATATTCCAAAGCGGGCTGTCCTCGGGCAAAGGTTCCTCCTCAAACACATCCAGTGCCGCACCTCGAATTTCACCTTTCTCCAGCGCTTCTATAAGCACCGGCTCCTTTATGATGCTCCCTCTGGCAATATTTATTAAGCAGGCGCCCTTTTTTATAAAGCCAATACTCTTTTCATCGATTAAGTGGTGCGTTTCTTTGGTATATGGCACTGAAAGCACTACTATATCAGCCTGTGACAAAGCATATTCAAGCTCCTTTATAGGATAGCATATATCAAAATTCCCGGTTTTTTTACCCGATGTATTTATTCCGATTATTTTTACTTCAAAGCCCCGAAGTCTTTTTGCTGCTTCGCCGGCTATACTCCCTGTACCTACAAAGCAAACGGTTTTATTATAAAGTTCTAAAACTGTAGGATCAATTTTCCACTTTTTTTCACTTTGCTTACTGTAAAAGCTACTGCTGTTCTTCAGAAGCTCAAGAGTTTTTAAAACAATCCATTCTCCGATTGGAATTGAGTAGCCTGATTTGTTATTTGTGACAATTATCCTCTTCTCTATAGCCTTATGCTTGGGCAATTGGTCTATCCCTATGCTGGAAAGCTGAATCCACTTCAATTGCTTAAGATCTGAAATATCCAATTTGTCGAATGGATTATAGCACACTAATGCATCTATATCGGAAATTTCATCTCTATATACAATCTCTTTTTCATCAGCATATATCACTTCATACCCCAGCTCGGCAATCGCCTTCATTTTTTCCTCGCCATAATTATAAGTAAATAAAACCTTCATATCCGCACCTCGTAATCTTTTTAAATGTTTTTTTGTCTTTCATGGCTCAACGCCTTTATCTGCCTCACCTTATCGCTCTTTTATATAATCATTTACCAATTATACCATATGAAGCTTAATATAGCATCAGCAGCTTATAAAGTTGAAACGGGATTCACCGGCGATTATATACGGGGCACATATTCTTCTTTCAAATGAAAATACTAAAATAAATATGATTCAACCAGCACAATAGATCGAATTAAGGAGTGAACAATTAATATTATGAGCAATAACAATAAGGATCATGAAATCTCCGATATGCCTTTATGGTTTTTAAAGACCAGACATGCGATATATTATATTCTCAGTGTCATCGAAGTTTTGCTCGCTTTCCGCTTTATCTTCAAGCTTCTTGGAGCTAATCCCCGAAATGGTTTCGTATCATTCATATACTCCATAGCAGGTATATTCATGGCGCCTTTCTCCGGCATATTCTATTCTTCTACCACCAATGGGCTTGCCGCAAAATCTGTGTTTGAACCTGCTACTTTGATTGGGATGGCAGTTTACGCTGTGCTGGCCTGGGGCCTGGTAGGCCTGATCAGGCTGAAAGCCAGTGAAAAGGGATATTGATGCTGATGAAATTGATAAGCGCATGCCTTCTAAAGCTCCATAGCTGCAGTATGATATAAGCAGCCTATATAGGACAAAAATAGCTTGTATTATGAAATAACAAGCTATTTTCCCTAAAATTATACTTTCAAGCAAGTCCGTATGTACTGTTGAACGAGACTTTACTTCATGCTTTCTTATTCTTGCCTGCATTAATAATTAGCTGCCAAGCGTATTATTCTGCCTTTTCCAATACCAGCCGTAATATAGATTACTATTGAACCTTTTGCTTTTTTTGCTGATTACAGATAAATTATCTATCAGCTCTCTATAAAACTTCTCTTCTGCTTTTTGGGCATAGCTCATAGCTTCTATTTTATCTTCTTCCGTTCTAACCTGCGCTGCCAATTTAAAAAACTCCGATTCTATCTTATCCCTCTCATCTATTAAGGATGCAAGCTCTGTCACTTCACCGCTTAATATAGATCTATGAAGCTTTTCGATTTTTTTCCAATTCTCTACAGCTTTATGCTGCTCTTCTTCTGAGAAAAACATTTCTCTGCTTTTTGTAAACCAATATGGTTTATAAAGTGAAATGCATGGCAATGATGTTCCTGTCGTCCATAATGTAATGTCACCGTCTTTTAGCTGGACTACCATGCTTCCGGTAGTTTGGCTGGAAACAATTCCACCGCCATGCATGCATACGCTCTTCATACTCCCGGCTTTAAAGTTTTTCACTTTATCATTATCACAATGGCTTCTCAAAATGCTCATCATGCAATTCACATCTATCTTTCCGGCATTATTTCTTAAGCTGCTCTCGGTATAGCTTTGTCTATAATCTCCTTTTGCTGCAAATGAATACAACTGATCTTCATAGCAAGACTTGAAACTAAAGTCCTCTTTTGATTTGCACCATCTTTTTCTTATGGCATTTTCTATCAATCCGCTGCTGCATCCGTCAAAATCATTTCTTATGGAAAGAGAATTTGAGATGGTATATATATCGTTTATGTGTTTGACAGCCCAATTCTTTGCTGCTGTTTCCAATACATACGCATCTTTGCTGTCTGCTATGATAAAAGAATTATGATAACGAAGGTTCTCCGTATACCCTGCTTTGCCGCCCTGTCCGTAACGCTCCAATAGATGAACTATATAGTGTACGGCATCGATAGCCCTTTCACATGATTCCAGCGCTAACCTCAGCATATCCATACCTAATAAAGCCTCCGGCTCCAGCTTCTCTTTTGTAAATACTGCTTCATTGCCGATAACCAGGCCTTTATCGTTAATGCCCATTTCAGCGCCCCACATCCAATGAGGCTTTATCAATATCACCTCGTTAGTAAGCTCTCTTTGCTCAACTTCCACATATGTGCATTTCACTTTCTTACCCTTCTCATTCATCCTGCCGGGTATTCTAAGCATGATCTGAGGTTCATTAGGCTCCCTGTCACTGTTCTTAGCAAATATCACTGAATTATCTTTTGTAGCATTTGATAAAGCAACAAGTGTATCGCACATAATTTACCCTCCTTCTGTATTAAAAAATTCAAAGCGCCTGAAGTTTATAATTAATTCTACCATTTCAAAGCCCATATAAAAATATGAAGCTCAGTCAAACTTAAGCTTAATTTTCCCCATTAAAAGGTTCAAGATGAGCCAGGACATGCACATTCTCGCTGATCGCCTCACGCAATTTTTCTTCAATATTATGGATCAATTTATGGGATTCTTCAACGCTCATATTTGGATCGGTCATAATGTGCATATCGATATGCAAGTCATTATCACTTCCCCGGCTGCGTATATTATAGGTATCCTTAACCTGTTCAAAGCCAAGGGCAATATTTTTGATTTTTTCTGTATCAACAGCGGCTCTATCGACCAGCACCTCGCTATTGTCCTTAAATATCTCATAAGCTGCAAAAATTATAAAGCCGGCTACAATGAGAGATGCAATAGGGTCAATGATTGACGGCAGCCCCATTTTGATGCATATCAGCGTTGCTAATACACCTATTGAGACATATATATCACTTCTTGTATGCATGGAGTCGGATATCAGAATCTGACTGCCCAGCTTTTTACCACTCTTGTATTCATATGAACATACAAAAATATTGATGCAAAGTGTTATAAGAAGTACGATCAGACTTTCCATCGTAATGTTTGGTATTACCGGGTTCATAAACCTGCTCATTGCACTTAGAATTATTTTCATGCCAATAAAGAAAAGCATTCCCGCTATAAAGAGGCCTGCAAGCGTTTCAAACTTTCTGTGCCCGTATGGATGATCCTCATCAACCGGCTTGGATGCCAGTCGTATCCCTATCAGGCCTACAACATTAGAAGAACCATCGGTCAATGAGTGAAATCCATCTGCGGTCATACTGGAACTATTTATAATTGAGCCTATTATTATCTTCAATATCGCAACCCCCAGATTTGCAAAAAGAATAATCCAAAGCACCTGCTTCACTTTTTTATAAATATCTGCTGACATGATCATCTACCCCTTTAACTGATTTTCTTTATCAAAAATACCTAAGCCTTCAGAATAACGATAAGCAATAATAGCCGGTAGAAAAAAATACCCGTGGCACCATAATTTCTTTGAATTATAGTCCCACAGGTATTCACCCCTGCTGCCGGCTTTTCTGCCAGCCCAGCCCCACACGCCTCTAAAAAGCGTATCGCCTGCTCTATTTGCAAATATTTACTTATCTGTAATTACAGTCTATGTTAAAGAGGGTTAATTTGTCAATCATAAATGCTTTTATTATGCAATTTGTTTTTGTAGGGCCTCTTTTTACAGTCAGAATTTTCATTTCTGAAAATCAAACACATCATCGCAACATAAAACATATGATAATATTATAAGCCTGTGGGAGGATTGATAGTTGTGAATAAAAAGCACCAATGTCCTTACTTAGCTAATGCTCCAATGTATAATCCGGATTTCTGGACCCAGTTTTCTGATCAGCATACTCCTTTTTATGATAAAGAAGAGCACGGTACTTTTATTGAGTTAAAGGACTATGGAGCAAAACCTTTTGTGGTTAATATTTCGGATGCCACCGAACAAAACAATACATTCCGTACCGCCCTATGGACAGGAAATCATTTGCAGCTTACCTTGATGAGCATCAAAGTTGGTGAAGAAATAGGCTTAGAGAACCATCCCAATCTTGATCAATTTTTACGTATCGAAGAAGGTCAGGGAATTGTTAAAATGGGTGATAGAAAAGATAGGTTGGATTTTCAAAGAAGAGTCTATGATGACTTTGCCATCATCATACCCGCCGGGAAATGGCACAATGTTATCAATACAGGCAATAAGCCGCTTAAGCTGTACTCTATTTATGCGCCGCCTCAGCATCCAAAGGGCACAGTTCATGAAACTAAAGCAGATGCAGAAGCTGCTGAGTAGAGCTGCAGCAAAATATCAATAAGGTTTTATAAAAATTTCTGTAAGAACAGCCTTCTATGAAAGAAAAGAATTATCATAGAAGGCTGTTTCTCATTTCACCTGATGTATTGTATCTAATTATCATTAAGCTCCGCAAACTCTCCAGCCTTTTGCCGTACAAGCAGGTCCTGCAAGCTGTCCCGTGATTTTCCCAACAGCTTTTCGCTCTCCCGTCGTTGATGATATATATAGGCTCTAAGCTCGGCCTTTAGCTTATCATCTCCTGTCTGTGCATAAATTTTTAATGCAGGATCAATCCCTGCCGGACCTGATAAATATAATATTTCTACATCAAAGCTTTCGAGTGTTCCCGAAAGAAAACGATCGGCATTGTATCGGGCAACAAAACCGTCCGGGTTAAGAAAGCATAGCGAGCAAATCATCAGGGTACCTATAAAAAGTGAAAGCCGTACAATTGAAAACTGCCATTTTTGCAATGCAATTACACCGGCAAACACAAAAGAAAGAAAGACCATAAACAAGCATGGCAGCAGCCGGCGTATGGAAAGCCCGTATGCCCCGATATACAACGCCATTTTGCTGAATGCGGTGGCGATGAGTATCATGGTCAACAAAGAGAGCAAACAATTAAATATTTTTAATGCATAGCCTCTTTGTTGAGGTTTTTTGCAAAAAATATTGGCCAATGCCAGTATGGATAGATTGATAGCTGCAATTTGACACAGCTCAAAAAATCCGCTGCGTGCATACTCCGAATAAATCTGCCATCCTTCCGGTCTCTGCCCTGCGAAAGCGGAGAAAAAGTAAGGCAGCTGGCTGCCTATGAATACTAGATACAGAGCGCATATTAAACCAAGGGCAGTATAAACAGTGGCCAATGAGAGTACCTTTGCGGATTCAATAGCATATTGAATCCTCTCCCTTTTAAATGTATTGCAGCCCCTGTTGTGTGCGCAGCCCGCCACAAGCCCGAATAGATAAGCTGCTATCGGTATTGCAAGAAAACCGTTAAATATAAAATCCATAAATTGATTTTTCATCCATCGGTAATATTCATAGATTGTATTTGCTATTTTGGAGAAACCGCCGCTGTCTGCCCTCATAAGCAATGGCAGAACCATACCTGCAACTAATAATGCAAGCAGCAGACCGAGCACAATGGACAAAATCTGCCTTCCCAGCTTGCCTTTTATATATTTGGGCGAAGAAAGGCTTTTGTACTGACAAGCAAAATTTTTAAACGGAATAACAAACAGGCCATTGATACCATCCAATAAAAGCCAATTGCCGGTATTGCATAATATCAGACGTCCTGAAGCATGGAGGACATAGTAAATGGCTGCGCAAAACAAAAATAAGCTGCGCCAGGGCTCTAAGCCATTATTTTCATAAAGGGAATAGCTCATCCCGATCAATGCAACCGCTGCAAGCCAAAAGAATCCGGAACGAGGAATGCTTACCCCCTTTCTCATAAGATACATGGTAACAGCAAGGCAATAGCCAATGGTAAAGGCTGCAACTCCCCAACCCTGCCATGAAAACAATACCCATCGGGCGAAGAAGAACCCCAGGACAAAGGCGAAGAATGCAAAAATAACATCCCTCCTGTCCGCTATAAAAGGCTCCTCAGGCTTATAACCCCGGAGCGCTCCCTCTCCATTCAACCGCTGTGCCGTATCAGCAAGTAATGCTCCGCTATCGCTTGAAAAATTTCCTTTCATATATTCCACCTCATTATTTTTTAGTCTTGCTCTTTAAACTCCAGAATGTCACCGGGTTGGCAATTGAGCGCTTTACAGATCGCCTCCAATGTGGAGAAGCGAATTGCTTTAGCTTTACCGGTTTTAAGAATGGAGAGATTCGCCTGGCTTATACCTATTTTTTCAGCCAGTTCGCCAGATGACATCTTTCGCTTTGCCATCATCACATCCAAATTCACTATAATAGGCATGCCCTTCCTGCCCCCTTTATATCGTGAGTTCCGATTCGTTTTTTAGTTCTACCGCCTGCGCAATGACATTCTTGATGACCCGCACGATGAGACCCATAAATGCAGCAGCCACAGCCACAAAAGTCCATGGGAAATAATACGGTATCGAAGCAAAGCAGATAATAGCTCCCGCAAAACAGCTCCACGAAATCCGTCTCAGATATTCCACATTGGCTGCAATGAATACCTGTTCAAGCTCAATGTGGTGGAGCAGACGGTAAAGGCAAAAAAGCAGTATCGCTGCCGGAATACTTCCAGAATAAATGGTTAATAGGAAGAAAATTTCCTTTCCCATCAGATCAGCCCGTGAAAAATCCAGAAACCTCCGTACAAGCCATGGTGCAGATAGAGCAGTGCCGATCAACATAAACGTGAAAACCAGAACGCATAATTTACTTAGACTGATTGATTTCTTGCCGTTCCACATAAAATCATCCTCCAAAACATTGTGAGAAATTCCTTTTCATTGGTTGTAGTATAGCATAGGAATTATTGATATGCAATAATATTTTATCGTTATTCGATATATTTTTAATGTTTTTTTATAATCGAAATGATCAATGATCAATTGAGGAATGATGAATTACAGAGCTAGCAGCCGCTTTGTAAAATGAAAAGCCATCTTTGTAAACCAAATGCAATTTGATTTTCAATTGAGGGGCATAGAGCTAAAAAGAGGATAAATTTGAGCCTCTCAAAATTGCTTTTGAGAGGCTCATAATCCGCCTACTTATAATCTGAAATCGCGGCTGCCATTGCTTATTTTTATGAGATTTTGCCTTACAATTTCCTTGACCTTTTCTTTTGGAATATCTTCAATTCCCTTTCTAATCAGAGCTTCGCCCAATTCCTTGGTTTCGGGCGAAGCATAATCCTCCAGATATTCCTTCAATGTCATAAGCGCGTTGGGATGGCAGCAGTTCTGTATCTGCCTGCTCTTGCAAAGGCTCATGAACCTGTCACCTGTCCTGCCTTCCCTGTAGCAGGCGGTGCAAAAGCTTGGAATGTATCCCATCTCCATCAGCCATCTGACGATTTCATCGAGGGTTCTTCGATCGCTTACATCAAATTGAGAAGAATTTTCGTCTTCAGGCTCGGGCTCGTCATATCCGCCAACGCTTGTTTTTGAACCGCCGCTGATTTGAGAAATACCCAGGTGAAGGACGCGTTCCCTGCACTCTTTGCTTTCCCTTGTCGATACGATCATCCCTGTGTATGGTACTGAGATACGGATACATGCTACGATTTTGGCAAATATATCGTCGCTTATTCCATTGCTGAAGGTCGACGGGTCTATGTCATCTGCAGGGCGTATCCTCGGTACACTGATTGTATGGGGGCCCACGCCAAATACCGCTTCAAGGTGCTCGGCATGCATCAGTAAGGCCGCGAATTCATACCTGTACAGCTCAAGCCCGAACAACACACCCAATCCCACATCATCAATACCGCCTAGCATGGCTCTGTCCATTGCTTCAGTGTGCCAGGCATAATTGTGCTTTGGTCCTGTAGGATGCAGCTGTTCATAGCTTTCCTTATGATAGGTTTCCTGGAATAGGATATACGTACCGATTCCTGCATTTTTTAATTTGGTATAGTTCTCCACAGTCGTCGCAGCAATATTGACGTTTACCCTGCGGATAGCTCCGTTTTTATGCTTTACGTTGTAAATCGTATTGATGGATTCAAGGATATACTCGATCGGATTGTTTACCGGATCTTCGCCGGTTTCCAATGCAAGCCGCTTATGTCCCATATCCTGCAGCGCTATAACCTCGCGCCTGATTTCGTCCTGTGTCATTTTCTTTCTTGTGATGTGTTCGTTTTTCTTATGATAGGGACAATATACACAGCCGTTTACACAGTAATTGGACAGGTATAGCGGCGCGAACATTACAATTCGATTTCCATAAAAATCCTTTTTGATCTGTTCGGCGAGTCTATAGATTTCATTGTTTTTTTCTTCGATTTCACAATCCAGCAAAACTGCAGCTTCCCTATGTGAAAGACCTTTGCGGAGTTTTGCCTTTTCAATGATGCTATCGATAAGTGCGGAATTGTTTTTGTTGTTTTCCGCATACTCCAGCGTATCAAGAACCTCCTGATGCGATATGAATTCTTCTGATTTGGATGATTTTGGATCGTACATGATATTACTCCCTTCTTATATGGGTCAGAAAATCTTCCCCTTCAGTAATGGAATCCTCTTAAAGAACTGATTTATGGTCTCCACGAGTTACCGATATCTGATAGCCGATGCTTTCCATGCGTTTTTGCAGGCAGTACCGGCATTCAGCTGCTTCATCCCCCATACAGATCTTGTTGTCGTAGAGCATATATTTTTTTCTTACATTAGTAGGTGACAGGTTAGGCATAACTACGTTTGCTCCCGCCAGGATGCCAAGCTCCCTCCCTTTAGGATGGATTGTTCCCAGAGCAGTTGTAGCAGGCAGCAGAACGGTTGGAAGAATTAAGCGGATCATGCCGAGTAAAAACAAGGTCAGCTCCAGCGTTCCCGCTTTCATGTCCGCAAAGGGCGTTTCATGGTGTGGTATGAACGGACCGATGCCTACCATGTGGGGGCTAAGCTCCTTTATAAATTGCAAATCCTCAACCAGGCAATCGGTGGTCTGGAACGGGGAACCGACCATGAATCCGCATCCAACCTGATAGCCTATTTGTTTCAGGTTATAAAGACACTGCTTCCTGGTTTCAAGCGACATCGTCACGGGATGAAGCTTGCCATAATGTCCGGCGTCTGCAGTCTCATGCCTGAGCAGGTAGCGGTCTGCCCCGGCGTCATAGAACGCTTTATAGGTTTCATAGCTTTTTTCCCCCATAGAAAGCGTAACCGCACAATCGGGATAATTTTTCTTTATGGTACGGATGATATCGATCATTTTCTCATCAGTATAATATCCATCCTCACCGCCCTGCAGTACAAAGGTGCGAAAACCCAGGTCATATCCGGCGGCACAGCAATCAAGTATCTGCTCCTTTGACAAGCGGTACCGCTCTGCGTTTAAGTTGCTTCTGCGTATACCGCAGTAGAGGCAGTCGTTTCTGCAGTAGTTTGTGAATTCTATCAGCCCTCGTATATACACGTCCTTCCCGTAATTATCGATCCGAACCTTCCTGGCTTTTTCGAAGAGATATTCCGAAAGCTCAGGGCTCCGGCTGTCTATAAGCATCTTGTATTCTTCCGGTGAAAGCGTGCATGTTTCATAAAGCTTGTCAATAAGCTTATTCATCGCCTGCCTCACCTTCAGCCCTTCCGGTTATCTTCGAAAATGCCGCTTTCGTGCTGACCCCTGGCAATCTGCCAAGCTTCCCTGAAAGAGCGCTGATTATATCCTGCGGAGCATCCACTGCAATGCTTATTATGCTTACGCCTTTTTCGCGATACGGCAGTCCCATTCTGCCAATAATATACTTCCCATAATCATGCAAAATGCAATTCAGTTTTTCTGCCGAATCGGTATCCTCAATAATGATCCCGATAATCGCAACCCTCGTTTCCATAAAAGACCTCCAATCAAAAAAAATACGCCCGGGAAGGCGCAATATCATCGTTAATAACTTAACAATCATGGATATAGCTGTGCCTTCCGCCTTATACTGTGTATTTGGCGTCAGTAACAATTATGCTTTACTGCTTTGCCATAAGAAACCTCTTGTGGCTTAGCAATTTTACTATATTATATTTCCATACAATTGTCAATGCTTTCCGCATCATCAGTTTTGACGGAGAACATAAGCAGAAATGAAATATGCATTTCCACCCGCTTTAAATGTCCGACATCAATACAACAACTTCTCGGGCTCTAAAATGATTGTTATATTTTATATCATACCGCTTTGTCCTGTCAGAAGCTTTGTGTTTAAGTTGCAGGTATGCTGGCAAATATATCCTTGCATTCATTATACCAATGGACGTAAGGTCAATGTCAATATGCATTTTGAGACTGATCTTGGTCACAGCTGCAATAAGGGTGTGCGCTTTCCGGAATAATATACACATAACACATGAAGAGCCCTGGTGCAGGCAGTATAAAAAAGCAGCCTTTCTTCCTCACAACAATAATTTTCATTTCCTGCATTATATATAAGCACCACATCAAATTCCAGACCTTTAGCAAGATAGGCAGGTATTATTACAGCGCCGTTCAAATATCCCTCATCATCGCTGATTATGACTTTCACTTGAACCTTATCCTTTAAGAATCTGTACACTTCATTTGCTTCCTTTTTAGTCCTTGTTATGATTCCAATAGATTTATAACCTTTCCCTTTATATATTTTTATATCCTCTAAAATTTTTTCTTTTATAGCCTCTTCCCGTGGAAAACCAAGGACTATAGGTTTATCTCCGTATCTTTCTACTGATTCATCAGTGCTTTCTTTATTTAGCAGCATTCTTGAGAATTTTGTAATCTCCATTGTGGATCTGTAGCTTTTCGTCAAGTTCATGAGGCAGGTATTATCCTGCGGGAATATATGTGATATATTCTGATAATCACCTACATTCATGAATGGGTTTATCGATTGATTGAGATCACCCAGCATGGTTATGCTGGCATGATTAAAAAGCTGGTAAAAAATTTCATATTGCAGCGGCGTATAGTCTTGAGCCTCATCAATGATAACATATTTGATCTCTGAAGTTTTCGGAAGATCTCCCAGAGCGCCCATGAGATACAGAAGGGGAGGCTGATCCTCATAATAAAGTTGCTGGGCCTTTAAATTTTCTAGGGTATAGCTTTTGATTTCATCTATTTCCTTCTCAGCGTCTGAGCTTTCGCAAAAAAGCTCAAGATTCTCAATCAGCTTTTTATAGATATCCACTAAATCAAACTTTGTTATTCTGTCGATTTCAGAGTATATATCCTTCATTTCACCCTTTACAATAACTCTGCTTTTTTTGACAATTTCTGCTTTATTTATATAAGACTCTGAATCATCAAGCTCGTCCATCACTTCCTTTATCCTTTCTTTTTCGTAAGGCTCCAATAAGAATAAGACTCTTTCTCTCAGCTTTTGAAGTCTCCTTTTCAGAGGAAGCTGAAAATAATCTTTATAGTACAGCTCGTGCAAATCCATATATGAAATTATCAACTTATCTCTGAAAGTTATATCATTAAAATTTCTGTCTACTTTTCCAACATAGCTTACATATTTCTTTAATACATCTGTAAATTCCATGGAAGACTTATATTTTATATTCCTGATCCTCTTCTGATAGGCCGGTTTATCCTTGGACGCCAAAATATATTCCATCATATCGCAATAATCTTCTTTCTTTAATTCACCGCCCAATGTATTATGCATATATTCCTTAAAGGTTGTCTGGAGCATATTATCTTCTCCCAGCAGAGGCAGCACATCAGATATATAATCATTAAAAATTTGATTGGGTGAGAATATTATTATATTCTGAGGCCCAATATTCTCACGGTGCTTATAAAGCAGATAGGCTATTCTGTGAAGAGCAATAGATGTTTTCCCGCTGCCGGCAGGTCCTTGTACAATTAAATTCTTATATTCTTCATTGCGTATTACCTTATTCTGTTCTCTTTGAATAGTCGTTATTATGGTTTTCATCTTATTATCGACACTTTTACTCAAGATTTCCTGAAGTATTTCATCATCTATCTTCAGATTGCTGTCAAACATGTATTCTATCTTACCGTTATTTATTTTGTACTGCCGCTTCAGCGTAACTTTACCACGAATAATTCCTTCAGGGCATTTATAACTGGCTTCCCCAATTTCATAATCATAAAACATACTGGAAACCGGCGCTCGCCAGTCATATACCAGAATATCATATCTGTCGTTTATCAGATTTGCTATCCCAATATAATACTTTTCAGCATTCTCATCTCCATTTTCAATAAAATCTATTCTTCCAAAGTAGGGTGATAAAATCATTTTTTTGTATTTTTCCTGAAGCTTTTTAGTAAATTCGTGACTCCTCTTTTGCATTTTCAGCACATCGATGAATGCCAAAAAGTCTACAATCTGGTCCAGTTCATTTGCAATGGAAACAGAACCCATTTCTTGCCATAGCTCCCTTTGAGTATCTATGGCTTCCTTTTTAAGCTTTTTATTGAAGTCTCGCTTTTCACTAAGCTGTTTGCGGGCTTCTTTCAGCACATTTTCCAACCACTCGTTTTCCTGTTTCCATTCAAAATCGCTAATGCTCATGACATATCCTCCTATAATATTTAGCTAAAAATTTTTTCTAACTATATTGACATTGCCTTTACGTTGTTGTATACTTAAAATAGGGGTATTGTAAATTGTGTTTCAATAATTAGAAATCAGATTTAGTTTACCACCCTTTGATTTATTATGTCAATAGTGAAGAGAGTCATAATTTTATATTTTACTTGTAACAAAGCCTGTGATGCTTCTATCACAGGCCTTTGCTATTGATAACCTTATTTAATTCTGTTAGTTCTTTTTGCTATATAATTAGTCCTGTGCAGTAAAAAGGAAAATTTTAAGCAACAAGCCCTAACTTGGTAATCATTGAGCTTAGACTTAGCCCTTTAGCTGCACAAGAATATGAAGCTTTAACAATTTCAACCATGTATTGTTGACGGAAATACCCTATTGTATCTCCTATGGTCTTTAAACCTAAGACTTTACTTTTGGATGTTCTAAAAAGTTCCAAGAATGTATAGGTCATAAACACCATGCTCCAGTACCTTTTAATAAATGTTAAGGACTGAACTTGATATTGGTCAAAGCCAAGTGAGTTCTTATGATATCTGTAACTAACCTCTATATCCCAGCGGTTTTGATAGTATTTTAAGATAACTGGGCAGGTTTCATTCTTACGTATATAGGTTGAAAACTCTTTGACACTTGGTTTAAGGCCGAAAGGATAAATTACACGATTGGATTTAATTCTTCCAATTGTATGATATCCTCTTTTGAGCGCATGAAGCATCAGCTTTCCTGAGGTATACCAAGCATCTACCAGCAAATAATTTGTTTTGGTAGCTGGAGTGAACTCGTCAACTAATTGCATGGCAAGCTCATGTTTGTTTTTAAAATGTCTTTTGGCTTTTGAGCCATAAAACTGCTTCCTGAGATAAAGCTTGAAATTAAGTGGCAGCGAATAATCAGCGTTTTCCCATCGCTGTGAGAATGATGATAAGCAAGGCCTTCAATCTTTTTTGTAGAATTATCCTTTTTACTCAAAGAGTCATCTACAATTAGGAAACCAATGTTGTATTCATCAACATTCTCGCGGACAGTATGGATATCCTTTTGTAGTCTACATACTCATTATTCCATTTGTATTCGCTCAAAAATCTTGAACCTGTGCTTCTATCTCTATTAGAAGTAAGTCTTCTGTAGATGGCAGAGATAGTTTTATTACCCTCTGCAGTGATTATGCCTGAGACCATATTTATGATATGGTTATTCAAAGCAGCAGAATAAGGCAATTGTAGCACATTTATATAGTTCCTGATGTTCTGATTTTGTTCTATTATTATCTCAGGCATAAGTTTCGACCTCCGTGATTTGTTTATTGTTTTGGACAACTCTAAACTACCACAAATGGTCAACTTATGCCTTTGTTTTACCATAGTTTTGGTAATACAATATTTGACTTTTTAATGCACAACACTAATTTATTAAATTAACCCGCAACCACACCCCGTTTTTTCAGCCATACGGCTGCAAGCATAATACAGACAGCCAGATAGAAGAGGCTGTTCAGGACAAACTGTTCCGTACTGCACTGCATGGGACCTCCAGGATGATTGGCGCGCATGCCCAGGCATAAAAGAGAATAGGGAAACCATACACCATAACCCTTGGCCATCGCCGCCAGACCTGCTACCCCGCCAATCAGCGCAATTCCAACCGGTACGGCGAAACTCCGTATCACAAACGATATGCAAAGCTGGAGAGCGCAGATTACAATCCCGCCGGCAGCGCCGCACAAAAGCCATTCGGGAAGCTCCGGCGGAATAGGAGAGATAAGCCCGCAAAGCTTACCGGAAATCACAAACAGTACGCCAATCCAAATCTGTGTCAGAAGCACCATAACGGAAGCCATAATAAGCTTCGAAAAATAGAAATACGAAACCGGTACGGGCGCCGTCATAACAACGTTCCAGTTGTGGTTCATATGTTCCAGTCGGCACATATAGGAACAGTAAACACCTATAATAGCCGGTAGAAAAAAATAACAGGTGAAGATGGTGTGCTGTGTCCACAGGCTGTACCATTCATCTTGGAGGATACCGGCATTCTGCAGATAATTAAAGGTACCCATAACGGCGGGCAAAATGGGAAGAATTAAAAAAGCAAGCCAGACCGGGCTGTGGTGAAGCTTCATTTTTTCGGCCTGAAGCGTTCTGAAAAACATATTTCACATCTCCTTTCGAATAAAAAGTGTGCGGCCAATGATATAGATTATAAAGAACATAACGGATAGGGTAATAAAACCGGTCCAGTCAACCGGCACATAGTAAAAATCCGTGATGCGTGTCGTCCTGTCCCAGTCCATGCCTACAAACATCAGCACGCCGTAATATCCCCAAAGTAGAAGCCTTTCAAGGCTTTGCGGAAAATACATAATAAAGAGTCCGGCAAAGCTCCCGATAATGCCAACTGTAAGAGGAACCATCTGGTTCTTAAACAGAAGCGACAGAACCTGCTGCAGCAAAAGAATGGTCAGATTTACGACTGTTGTAAAGAGCAGGTAATATAATAATTTATCGGACGGCGGGTTTCCATCAAATCCGGTTGCATAGCCCACAGCAACAATGACAACAAGCTGTAAAATAACCGCAGCAAGCATATACAAAGCACCGCAAAAAAATTTTGCGGCAAACAAACGCTGGGCGGGCATCACGGTATTTATAATCTTAAACATCTGCCCCTTATGCTCAATATCGCAGAGACGCGATGCCACCACTGCCGCAATGATCGGCATCATAATGGAATTAAGCAGTGGAAACTGGTATAGAAAATACATCCAACCCTGGGAAAGGTCATGCGCGTCCATTCTTTGAACACCCCATAAAGACCACAGTATCTGCACGAAAACCAGGGCGGCAACAATTGCCCATACCCTTCTGCGGCGGATTTTCCGGAATTCCATAGCAATCGCCTTTATCATAAGCTCACCCCCGTTCCGGTCAGCTCAAGGAAGATATCCTCAAGGCTCTTGTGCCGTTCCTCTATGCGCACCACACCTATGTTTCTTTCAAAAAGCCGGTAAATATAGCCGGCAAGCTCGTTATCGGGAAGCCTATGCAGCAAAAGGTAATCCTCCTGTACCCGGCAGGAAATGCCCTGCCCGCCGAGTATTCTGGCCGCCGCCTCGTTATTCAGAGTCCGGACAGCAATGCTGTGCCTGCTCCTTTCATGAAGCGTTGGCAAAGTATCTTGAAAAACAAGCCCGCCGTTGCTGATGATTCCGACATTGTCGGCTATCTGGTCAATCTCGCTTAACAGATGGCTTGACACCATCACCGTTATACCGAATTGTTTCGGCAGTGAGCAAATCAGCTCGCGCATCTCCTGGATACCCGCCGGATCAAGGCCGTTTGTCGGCTCGTCGAGAATTAAAAGCTTCGGATTGCCCAGCAGCGCACAGGCCAGCCCAAGGCGCTGCTTCATGCCCATCGAATACTGCCCTACCTTTTTCTCCTTCTGATTTTCAAGCCGGACAATTTGAAGTACCCTGTCAATATCCTTTTCCGACACACCTTTGAGCGCACAGAGAATCTGCAGATTTTCCACACCAGTCAGGTGGCCGTAATAGCTGGGCGATTCAATCAGGGATCCGACATTCTTCAGGATAGCGAGCCTGTTTTTGCTGTTAACCGGCTTGCCGAACACGGTGATGGTTCCGGCTGTGGGCCTTGCAAGGCTCAATATCATTTTCATTGTGGTAGTCTTGCCCGCGCCGTTGGGCCCGAGAAAGCCGTAGACAACACCTTCCGGCACCTTAAGATCCAGATCCTTCACTCGTAAAACCTTCCCGTACTGCTTGCATAGACCGGTTGTTGTGATAATATCAGACATTCTGATGCCCCCCTTTATGTTAGACTGGAAATATCATAACAGAGCCTCCTTACATGAGCCTGTACTTAACCTTACATTTACCTTAAACTTGAGGGAAAGCATTCAACTTGTCCCATATTTGCGCTATAATGATCGTGGTGATAACAATGAACGATATTTTTGACTGCAAACTGCTGATGGTGGATGACGAGCCGGAGCTGCGCAGGATGGTAAGTGAAATACTGAGGCGGGAAGGCTTTATGAAAGTTATTTCCGCCGCAGGCTGCAAAGAGGCACGGCAGCTCTTTGCGTCGGAGAAGCCGGATGGCGTGATTCTGGATGTCTCCCTGCCGGACGGGGACGGTTTTTCACTGATGCGCGAATTCCGCACCATGTCAGCTGTTCCGGTATTGTTTCTTTCCGCACGCGACGAGGATGAAAACCGCCTGCTCGGCCTGGGACTTGGCGCGGACGATTATATTACAAAACCGTTTTTACCCCGCGAACTGACTCTGAGACTCCGCGCGGTACTGAGCCGCGCCTATTTCCCGGTCATTCTCAGGCGAACGGAAAAGCCGGTCTTCCACCTAGGTGAAACGGAAATAGATTTAAACAGCGGAATGGTATCAGCAAAAGCTGGCCTGTTTACACTTACCGCGAAGGAATTTACTTTGCTTGAGAAGCTATATGAGAACCGGGGAAAAATTGTAACCGGTGACAGCTTATGCCGCGCAGCGTGGGGAGATGACCTCTATGGTTATGAAAATACATTGATGGTGCATATCCGCCGCCTGCGGGAGAAAATCGAACCTGAGCCCTCGGCTCCGCATTATCTAATCACTGTGCGCGGCCTCGGCTATAAGCTGACGGGGGTAGAAGACAAATGAAAAGCATGATGAAAATCCTGACCCGCTATGTCCTTTCCGCAACCGGGGTCACACTTATTTTGCTTGTCATCAATTTTGCTGCGCTGGCAGCATGGACGGTTCAGGCGGGTAAAATAGCACAGAAGGACTACAGCGTTTCACAGCTTGCTGATAGCCTGACCAAGTCTGACAGCGTTTACACACTTTCCGAATCCCTAAAAAATAAGATTAAAAAGCAAAATCAATGGGCGATGCTGCTAAGCGATGACGGCAATGTGAGCTGGAGCGAGAATCTGCCAAGCGATGTACCGCTGAAGTACTCTGTTTCGGATGTGGCCGGTTTTACCCGCTGGTATCTGAATGGCTATCCGGTCTATGTATGGCGGCATCCGGACGGTCTTTTTGTACTTGGCAACAAAAAGGGCAGTGTATGGAAGCATGATATTGAAATGCCGCAAAAGGTAATGGATAATACACTCGTGTGGGTTCCCGCCGTTCTGATATTAAACGGCGCTGCAGCAATACTGCTTGCGCTGCTTTTCGGCATGCGATTGTTTCGCTCTTTGAAGCCTCTGGCAAGGGGTATTGAGGACATGGCCGAAAAGCGTACTGTGGAACTCTCCACCAATGGCCTTCTTGGAGACCTTGCAGCCGGGATCAATAAAACTTCCGCTCAGCTGGCAAAACAGGAAGCCGCTCTGAATAAGCGGGACAACGCACGCACAACATGGATTGCCGGTGTGTCCCACGATATCCGTACCCCGCTTTCTCTAATTATGGGTTATGCAAGCCAGCTTGAGAACGACCCCGAGCTGCCACAGTCCAAACGGGAGCAGGCCGGTATCATCCGCAGGCAGAGCCAACGTATCAAAACGCTGATAAACGACTTAAACCTGGCTTCCAAACTTGAATACGACATGCAGCCGCTCCGGCAGGATTCCGTTGCACTGGCTCCGCTTTTGCGCATCATCGCAGCCGATTTTTTAAACAGCGGACTTTCCGGCAGTTATTCCATCAATGTGGCGATGGACGAAAGTGTTCAAAATGTTTTAGTCACTGGCGATGAGGAACTACTAAGGCGGGCAGTCTCAAATTTGATTACCAACAGCATTCGGCACAACCCAAAGGGCTGCGATATTAAAGTCACTCCGGAAAAAGGCTTCGGCAATTGTTCTCTTTCCGTTTCCGACAACGGCGTTGGTTTCACGCATGAGATGCTTAACAATCTGAATTATCCGAAAAGCTCTGTTGAGCTGAAAAACCACGGTCTCGGCCTTACCATAGTCCGGCAGATCATCAAGGCACACGGGGGAACCACAGAATTTCGCAATCTGCCGGAAGGCGGCTGCACAATTGTGCTTTGCCTGCCTGTAAGCAATAAAGATTAATTACATCATAAGCGAGGCTTTTGGCAATTGCCGGCACTATTTATAACTCAAATGCAATATATCCCTGAGTAAATAGGCTAAACCTCTGGATATAGTCGGAAGCTTGACACCCAGCGTTTGGAGCAGGCTCAATATAAAGCCGGACAATAGCAAAACTGAAAAAGCCGCAAGCTCACGCCAGTATTTTTGCCTGATAAGATTGGGGACATCAAACAATATTGCTCCTATAAAAGCCGCTATCAGCAGAAATATCATCTCATATCTTCTCCTTGCTTTTGGGGTAGTTTACGCATTTTAGCTATAATTAATGAAAGCACCGGAATTATAAGTTGAAAAGGAATTGCATATATAATCCAGATATTTGGTGCGATATCGACCTGGTCTATTGCCGAGCTGAAAAATTGCATTGCAACACTGATTGCAAGGATCCCAACAGGAACCACAATCGGGACATACGATTTTAAACCCAGTGTTTGAGCGATACCCAGGACAATTGAATAATAGTAAACTGAGACTTTCATAAAAACCGTAAGCAGCACTCCAATTGCAATAACTATATCCAGCCTGGTTAAAACATTTGCTATATCTATCTGGCGGACTGCTCCAAAAGGAGGAGAGGTTGCTATATATGCCAGCGGCCCAAGCACGGTTATGTCACGGATTACGGTTATTAATAACTGGGTTGAGCCGAGAGTTAATCCTAATAATACAGATCTCTTTACCTGCTTTATATTGTTTGTATATGGAATTATCATCAGAAATACCACAACCTCGCAAAGCGGAATAGCCGCTATAACATGGGTACCCTGTAATAAATCCATAAAGGGGGTTTCAAAAACAGGCAGCAGATTTGCAAATTTCATATCTTTAATCAGCAAGACAGTTACGGCTACAACTAATGCTGCCGTAATAATAACAAATAAAAAACTGCACCTGGCAATCACTTCTATGCCGTTCCGAACTGCCCAGGCACATACAAAAACAAACATTATAAGAATCGGAACCATAGGAGTTTCAGGCATTAAATAATTAAGCCAGAAATTTCCGAAAAAGTACAGGTTTTGGACCATTATAAAGAAAAAGAATAAAATATAAGCCGCAGAAAACACCTTGCCCAAATATGGGCCATAAATGCAATCAAATATCTCCAATAAATTTTTATCAGAGAATTTTTGCGCCAGTGCGATATAAAACAATATAATAATAAAACCTATGATATAGCCGGTTATTATGCAAATCCATGTATCCCGTTTGCTAATATTATATATAAAAGCTATCGCCAAATTAGCGCCCTGTATAAAACACAATACTGTCAACATTAATTGCGAACTTGATATTATGCCTTTTTCTATCTTCATAAGCAAAACAGCTCCTATTCAGGTACAGCTGGCCTGTTTATTCTGCCGGTGAGATTCAGGTTTGATTGCACATTCACTTCCACTTCTAAATCAGGAAAGAGTTCATCCCATCTGCTTTCCATGTTTTTCCATTGGTTGGGGTATTTTTGGTGAATTGACTCACCAAATCCAAAAATATCTGTATTCAGCTCTTTAGCCTTTTTTAATGCTGACATCACTTCATTCTTTATAGCAGCATCTTGTTCCTTATTCAGCAATTCAAACATCGGTGGCGTCGCCAAATTGGTTTTACAGGATTGTTCGCCTAAGTTGCCTTCTTCCTTAATATCCACTTTAATTTTTATTTTGTTTCCCTCAATTTGAGGAGTGATTTTACTGCTTGCACGTATTATTTCAAGGCTCACTTTACCATCCCCATTTGGGCAATCAACCACAATTATACCGCTCTTTATCTTATTTATTACCCATAAAAGCCCGCGTGTTTCTGTTTTGTCCAGCTCACCTGCCAGCTTATCAGTTTTGAATACAGCTGTGCCGGATACACTGATTGCTTTTTTCCCCCGGTCATCTACGATTTCCGCAAACGGAGCTATGGGAGCAGTTGTTTTGCTTATCATCCTGGTAGCAAAATCTTTAAACTTCACAACAGCTGTTTGTGACGTCGCAGCCTGGGCCTCAAGCAATTTAGAAATATTATTAGCCGGAATCCTTTCCAATTCTGACTTGATATCTAATATTTCATCTGGTTTGTTCTTTGAAACTAAAATGTAAAAACCGATACGTACCTCCGGGTCGCGTATAAAAAAGTCAATGTATTTTTGCACACCTTCTTCTGCTATGCTTCGGCTGATTATCACAATATAATTATGAGGAAAGAATAGCTTACGGCTGGATTCGTGGGTAGCTCCTCTTAGTGTGTCAAATACAGTAATTCCGGAATTTTTAATATTCCAGTACGCTTTTTCATCACTTTCGCTCTGGCCCGCGTTTTTTGCGGTCTTAATTTTCCCGGGCTTGGCAATTTGAGTTGTAATCTGCACTTCATCTTTATTATTCTCTTTATCAATACCTATACCCATAACAATTCCCAGTTCATCCAGCTCCCGACGGTTCCAGCAGCCCGTCAAGCTTAAAACCAGTATAAAACATATGAGTTTTTTTAATAATGCATACACATGTTTACCCATATGATTCCTCCATCAAGTCAGCACATCCGAACTTAACTCTATTTTTTCCCTTCATCTTCAATGTCCGGGTACAGCCTGAACTCCAGCCGCTCAGGGTCCTGCCAGTTTATGGACCTGGGCTTGGTAAATTTTCCCCATATCGGCGCTCTTATTAAAGTATCTTTTAAGTCCCGCACAACGAGGGGAGCAATAGGCGCTAAATATGGTACTCCAAAAGACCTCAAAGATGCCAGATGGACATAAACTCCCAATAAGCCGATACCGATCCCGAACCCTCCCATGGCACCTGCAAGTATAAGAAGAATAAAACGCAGTATAACACCGGAATCTGTCTGGGCCGGTATGACAAAGCTTGACACTGCGGTTATTGCTACCACAATAACCATAGGCGCCCCAATAATGCCTGCCGATACTGCCGATTCTCCGATCACCAGGGCGCCTACAATGCTTATTGCCTGGCCTACCGGGCGCGGGAGCCTAACACCGGCTTCTCTTAGTATTTCAAATGTCACAATCATTATACCCGCTTCTATAACTGCCGGAAACGGCACACCCTCATGAGCCGCTGCCATGGTTAAGAGCAAAGGAGTCGGAATCAGCTCCTGATGGAAAGTTGTCAAAGCAACATATATTGCCGGAGCTAATATACTTATTAAATAGGATAAAAACCTGAGCATCCTGATAAGGCTTGCTAAATAGGGCCGTGAATAGTAATCCTCCGCACTTTGGAAATTTTCTATAAAAACCATTGGAACAGTAAGCACAAACGGAGTACCATCAACCATTATAGCTGCCCTTCCTTCCAAAATTTTTGCTGCGACAATATCGGGCTTTTCACTGTTGGCAATAGTAGGGAAAATTGAAAAAGGGGCATCTTCGATAAACTGTTCAATATACCCTGATTCCAAAATCGAGTCCGTATTAATCCTTTTTAAACGGCGTATGATTTCTTCTATAAGGCGGGCATTAGCCGTACCTTTTAAATATGCTATGCACACGTTAGTTTTTGTGTTTTTTCCGATTACTATGGTTTTTAGAGCCAGGTTAGGATTTTTAATTTTACGGCGCAATAATGCTGTGTTGGTACGCAGGGTCTCAGAAAAGCCTTCACGAGGGCCACGGACAACGGCTTCTGTTTTGGGTTCCTCTACACCCCGGGACTTCCAGCCACTTGAATTAACTATCAGTACCTCCCTTGAACCGTCTACAATAAGAATCGTATAACCCGATAAGCAGCTTTCAACAGCTTTATCAACAATAGAAACCCGTTCGACATCCCCGGCGGCAACCATGCATTTTCGTATGGAGTCAATATTATCAATATCCGGTATCTCTTCAGAGCCGGCAAAACGGCTGCCATACATTAACGGCATTATTATGTTTTCATTAATTATAGTCTTATTTGTCAAGCCTTCTATGAAGACAACAGCGCCATTCTTTTTCATACTGTTTCCAAAGGCAAATTCACGTATAACAATATCATCGCTTTGCCCTAAAATATTCTTCAGAATATCAATGTTTTCCTTGAGGTTTAAAGAAAAAACTGCCTTAGCATCTTCCTCATCATTGCTGTCATCATATAAGCTATTACTCATTATGTTCCAAAACCGGAACTTTTTTTGTATGAATTTAAGCATAATTATCTCCTGCTTATAAATCATTTCCCATATATTTTTACCTTAATTAAAGATATTATGTATATTGATATCCCTTATATAGCAACGTGTTTCTCCATGAAAAAGGGGGACAGTTCTTACCGATATGTGGGAACCTTTTTTATGGCCATCAAAGAGCCATCTGTTCGTAGGCTTTATTACTTTGGGCGAGCCGAACCGCTCTCCTTCAATGGTGCCCTCTTTCCATTTACCATAGACTTCCCCATAATACGTTCCTGGAGTCATGTTTTGCTCAACGCTGGCAATTTTATCTGTGAGCTTTTTACCGCTTTCCGCCAGTGCTTTTTTTGCTGCCTCTATTATAGCTTTACTTGTATGGGTAGCACCAGACACCACATCCACATCTGCCGAGTTCACTCATCAATTCATTAAATAGATCCGACCGCTGCCTATTTATTGGGGGGGAGGAATCTGTATCTATTTATATCATAAGATTGCCGATTTGTATATATTTACCTGGATTTCTTTAGGTTTTTCGATTATTTATAAAGAAAACAATGGGGACGAAAAGATTTAATTCCCATAGACGTTTCAATCGACCGCAGTTGAGTACAAAAAGAATTATGCGACATTGGCCTTGTGAAAATTATTCTTCTCAAGTGTTTTTTTATTGCCAATCTCGCATAATTCCCTACTCGTTCCGCTAAAATGTGCACACCCCAATAAAAAATGCACCCTTCTGCACACCCCGGTACATTTTTAACACATAATGGTTATTATGCTACTAAAATTTAGCATACTCAACCTTTGAATTTTACCTCAAAAAACAACGCAAGCCCTTGAAATCAAGAACTTTGCATTGTATTAAAATTTGAATTCTTATTTGGAAAGTTAGGTAAAAAAAGATGCCATCAGAGCACCCCCATACTGTCTTACTGATTTTTCAATTCTAAATGCTTTCGCATATTCCATAAGACGCGACAACCACCGCGGATCTACTTGATATAATTAAAAGTGCATCCTTTCATTTCTCATTTAGCATTTCAAATTCTGCTCTAAATGCGCTTTTCCGGGAATACATTTTTTTATAATATTCTATTGCAGTCATTCTTCCATACGGCTTCCCATTTGACTCCAATGCTTCACCTAATGCTGCTATCAGTACAGCCGCCTTATAATAGCTTTTCCGATGACCTCCTCCTACAACGGCCTCTGTCCTTTTATCTACTTCTTTTTCCAGCCATTTAGCATACTTCTCATACTGTTCATTCGTTAAAATTACTTTTTCCTTCCAACTAAAAAAACTGTCCGTAAAGCTCTTAATATCGTCTTCTTTGAATCCCAACCTGTATTCTATCCCATCTATCAACCGCTGTCCGGCTTTTGTAAGCCTCCTATTTTGATTCAACAGCAAAATAAAAAGCGGAATAGCAATCCCTTTAAACTGGCTGCTCCAGCCCAATTCAGTTTTATCCTTTTTACAATCTTCAAAAATGTAATCAAACTCACCACTAAAAAATCGGATGACTTTTTTATGTTCCTTTGAGAGATAATTCACCAGTAGCTGTTTATTATTATTCCCTTCCCACACAGAATTTTCCGGTAGTGCATTTGCATGCTTTGCCGCTCTGTCTGTTATGTCTTTATAATCCGGAAGCTCAAATAACCGTAAATAGTGGTTTAGCGTTGATTCGGAATAAAAAGCTGCCTCATAGCATTCTTTAATTATATTAGCATGTCCCAACTGTTTAGCAGCCTTCGCTGTTAAATCCGCAATTTTCCCCCGGATAACCAGCTTTTCAGGCAATATTCCAATAGATTCCAGCCCTAGCTTTTCACATTCAATCTCATTTTTTTCATTCAGCAGCTGCTGACAAGCATATTCATATAAAACCGGATGCTTTGCCGATACTTCTCTGGCTGTTTCAGATAAACGGCCTACACCCCCTTGATATATACATGCATCCGACAGCAAGTCTCCCGCCATGTCTCCTTTTGTATCTTTCAGGAAAGAAATCCACTCCTCCATAAATACATCTATCCCTTTAAGCTCTTCCGGGCCTACTGTAAACATCTCTTCTACTTTTATGCCCTTACACATGCCCCATGAAAAATACCGGTATAGTTCGACTGCCCTTTCCTCACCTTCAGCAACCTGATATTTTGCATATATCAGATTCAAGGCAATCTGCTTTAAATCCAGACTCACCAGCTTTTCTTCTACAAGCCCCTCCAGTTCCAGTTCACTCCACTCTCCTGCATCGCTGTCCAATACCGGGAACGGCATGCTGCAGAGCCAATCATATAATTCCGAGGACTGCTGGTAGTCCTTTTGAAACAACAAATCTTCAGCTGCCTGAAATGCTCTTGAAAGCTCTTTTCCTATTCCAAAAACATCAGAATACTCATACGAATAATCACTATCCCAATAGCTTTCTCCATATTCTTCATAACCGCTGCACTCAAAATAAATTTCCTGTTCTTCTATTTTTCTGCACCAGTCCTCTATCTCCTTTTTTGCAAAAGCAACTGGACAATAAGTTTGCTTTTCCTGTAAGGAGTTTAAAAATGCAATTCTTTCATTCTCTTTTGTAGTCCTGGCCATATTATGTATCCATTGGTTTTTTTCCGTTTGAGACATAATTGCTAGTTTCTCATCGACCGCTTTCAAAAATTCATTATAATTCACTGCTTTTCTAATCACTCCTTCTTTTTCTTTTCCTGAATCCATATTCTTTTTTTAATCTTTCGAGCATTTCAAACACAACCGGGCAAATGCTTGCTGAAGTAAGAATGCTTAATAAGCTAAACAATCTTTCAGGCCTGTTTGTAAACGGATAATCCCTGCAGCTTTTAGGTCTGCAAGCTTCAATTTCACATCCTCCATCTTCTTTAAGAAAACAGCAAGGCTTCACATTGCGCTAATAACCGCCTCACATAGGAAAAAGAGAACGGTAGAAAATTTATTCAAGCCCACTCCAACTCTTCAGAATTTGGTCTTCTCACATAAGGACTTAAATCACTCATCCGTGCATTGAAAAGACTCAAACGAGTCGAGTTTTTCAACACGCTGAGGCAGCAGACTGCAATTACTGTTTATCATTTTTATTTGTAACCAATTGATGTTTTCTTATAACAGATATAAGGCTTTCTTGATTATCGGTTATATTCTTTGCGGGAAAATTCTCTAAATATAGATTGTTACCGCTGCCTGGCTTACTCTCCTCCGGCACAGGTTCCTCCAGCCGAAGAGTGTATTGGTCTATTGTAATATCCTTACTCAGCATAAGCCGATGGAGTTCTAGGAGTAATGCAGCCATCTGCTCTTCATTCCGGACGTCACTTAAAATATTCACAGTCAAAGACAACTGAAGCGGTATATTGTTCAGGTTTAATGGCACATCCGGAGTAAGCTGTTGAGTATCGCCAATTAAATCGCCGATGATTAATGTCGTTTCATCAGAATATTCTTTTTCAATGATATCTGTCACCATATCGTTAAAATCTTTACTTAGCCGTCGATAGGTTGTAAAGTGATTCGCAACTTCATATTCATAGTCATCGCTGACTCTACCGTGGCTATACCAGATATAAAATTTTGTATCCTCGCTTTTTTTTGATTGTGCATGACAACCATATGCACTGTTTTTAAAATTGTATTTAACTTTTGATAACTCTAAATTTAGCGTAGGGTAGGTAACGGCAGCATAATCTCGTATTTTGTGGGATGCGATAAATGCGGAAACAGGGTTCCCAGTAAATGAATTAACAAAATAGAATACAAATCCTAGAAAGAACAGTATAACTATTGTGACAATTATATGTCTAATATTTATCTTAATATTCCCGCCTCCTACATCCGCTCGGAAAACCTACAACACAAATACTTACAAAGCCCAAGTAATGATACCATAACGGACTGATTCAAAAACAATAATCGAATCGTAATTATTATGTGCTGCATATACACTGCTGCACTTTTACTTAATGTAATCGATATTATTATGCTGACACCAGTCAATTGCTATTTCCTTAAGTGCTTTTTCATAAAAACTATACCAGTCTTGCTCTATCCCATACCTATATAATGTATCTTTAAATCGTCTGAATGCTCCCCTGCCTCTGATTGCTGTGAATAAAGCATCAGAAATCCTGTCATTCTCAATAGAACTGCAGAATCTCTCCATAATGGAGTATTCATTAATCTCCCATTTGTCCGGAAGTTCAACATACTTGTTCCAATTTAGGATAATATCTAAGGCATCTCTTATTGCCTCCCTCTGCCAATCAGGGTATTGTAAAAAGTCATCAGCCTCTTCCGACTCTTCCGCAATTGATAAATTCTCAGTGCTGGCAGTAACAATCTCACAAGTTTCCTTATTCAAATACATTTTGTATTCATCGAACTGCATCTGCATTTCATCAACCAAATCTTTTATCTTGATCGGCATACATTAATCTCCCATCTCTGTAAATGATTCAATTTTTCATATAATTCAAAAGTGTTTGTTTTCTAAATTATACCATAATATTAAAGTCTTATTCATAATATATCGGATAAATATTAAAGCACCGCATTCATTTTGAATACAGTGCTCTTCTATGTAAATCAATATTATCTTTGGCGGAGATAAGCGGGATCGAACCGCTGACCTCTTGAATGCCATTCAAGCGCTCTCCCAGCTGCGCAACTTATGCATCCTCAAAGTAAGTCCTGATAGTTTTGAGCACTTAAGAGAATACGCATAATGACAACCTTTTCCAGTTCATTGAATAAAAAAAGTAACGTACTGATCAACTATCAACTTACGATATCTCTTGTTTTTGTTTATTAGGTTATTCTTTTACAAGACACTTTCTTAAATACTCAATAAAATTTTTAAATGCTTCATCCATGACATAAGAGTTTTCTACTTCATATACACTATCTAAAATATCTGATACATGGTCTTTTATACTCGAAAAATCATTAACATTGAAACCTAATATGCTTTTTTGTATTTCTTCATTACTATTTAAGACTATTGAAAGTACTTCTAAACATTCATCAGTGGTTCTGCCGATTAATTTTCGAAAATCATCACTTGCTTTTCTAGTAGTTTCATAGCATTTTGTCAGTAATTTGTCAGGTTCATTTATATCCATTGTGAAGCTTAACCATGTTGATGTATCATAATACTCAATGCTTTCATCAAGTCTCTCCAGTAAATTTTCCAATATCCCATCATATTCAAGATAGTCTAGTAACGCACATACTTTTATTTTCAACAATGAATTAAGATCCTCTTTACTATTAATGTCATATGGTTTTGTCCTATGGTTTAAGCCAGAATGTTTGTTGAGTAACTCAATTTTCTTTACAATTTCTCGATCAAATAGATTTTTCAAATAGATCACCTTCTTTTTCTTTTCCTGAATCCATATTCTTTTTTTAATCTTTCGAGCATTTCAAACACAACCGGGCAAATGCTTGCTGAAGTAAGAATGCTTAATAAGCTAAACAATCTTTCAGGCCTGTTTGTAAACGGATAATCCCTGCAGCTTTTAGGTCTGCAAGCTTCAATTTCACATCCTCCATCTTCTTTAAGAAAACAGCAAGGCTTTACATTAAGTAAATACTCGCCTAAGTCTTCTTTAATATACTTATCTCTGAACTCTTTTTCCGTCATCTTAAGAAAAGCTGAGACCGCCCTTAATTCGTGCTCTTCGAAGCTTGCGGAATATTCTTTGCAGCAATTCCTGCACTTATTACAATCGTAATCTGAAAATAATTCATTATGTAATTCTAAAAACTGCTTGTCCAATTTATCCTCATCTGCATAATTTTTTAAGTATGCACGAAAAGCATAATTTTCTTCTTCAACTCTACTAAATGCCTCATATACTTTTGCTGGTTCAATCACTATAGCCGCCTCCTAGTATAATAATGTGAAAAATTTTTATAACCTATTTCTACTTTTTATATTTCTATGGCCACCTTTACTTAGATTTTAGGAAAAAAATATGCAAAGATTAATCATCCTTTTGACTATCCTCAAGTTGCAACATATTATTTGTTCCTTTGGCTTGAACATATAAACCGATAGCGTTTGTTTTTTCAATCCATTGCTTTGCACTCAATACAAAAGTCGGCAATCCAGCCTGCATTTTAAAGTGATCGAATTCGGCCACTTTAAAACTGGGATTATACATCTTCTCCCAAGTTCCTAAAAATTCTAGTGTTGTTTGTTCATATCTCTACCCACCTAATACATTTTTCTATTTCATTTATCACTCTTTGAGCTTTGGGCACCCTCATTTTTTATTTCATCTTATCATATTTTACCAAATTTTGAAAGTATTCTGTTAGTTACTCACATTGTCATGGATAGATAATTAAAAAATTATAGCATACCTCATCGGTGTATTCAAATGAACCGCAAGCAATGCATCATTATTGATCCTTGATTTCAGCCAACTCTACTTCAAACCTATATTCATCACCATAATCATATATATACATGAATTTCTGCTTCAATCGAAGACTAAGCCCGCTGGTCCTCGCTTTAGCTGCTGATTTCCCTTCCCCTTGAGGATGTGAATATTCAGTTTTTGCATCCCACGGTTTATTACTCATAAAGAATGAATAAAGATGTCCCCAATCCAGCTTAAAAGAATCGAATATTAATTCATGCAGATCATCCAAGGTCTGACTACCTCTTATTCCGAACTGCTTCTTTGCTTTTTTGAAGTTAAGCGGTTTTACAGTAAATACAAAAACTTTACTGTAAAACTCATTCTTTGTTGTTTTCAAGCTTTTCTCTTCATGTCCTAAAGTCTTTATTCTTTTGTCACCCCGCCTTTCATCCAAGGCGTTCCATAAGCATAGGAGCCAAAAAGATATATCTCATCAGCTTCAACCGCATCTAGAATCGTTTGCTTAATATTTTCCAACTCAGTATACAAATATTTATAGAACAAAATAATTTGCAAATAAATAGAAAAATCTTAGCTATCACTTTGTCGACTAATTGCCAGACAGTGAATAACTATCAAGGTTAAGGAGTCCCACGAAGCACTACACAGCAAATTAACATAAATATAAGGGATTTAATACATTATTTCTGTCTTAATAGGAATCCCATAGTTTTTAAACAATTCTATTAATTTCTCAGCTTCTGTCTTGAATCCCATGGATGTATTGCACGAGATTCCATTTTTATTAGTGTAGCTGTAGCTAAGGTATCTAAACCCACCTTTAGGTCCAATAACCTTAACAACATCCTTAGCAGTTTTTAATTCTTCCTTGACTTCTTCTTGGTGTTGATCAACTCTTTTTAGGTATGCATCATCAACAATTTCCAATGACGACCATAATATATCCAAAGTAGCAATCCCAGGAAAGGTAACACCTACAAATCTGTCTGATCCTCTACTCCATATACCATACCTGCCAATTGTATAACCTTCAATACCTGGAAGTAATCCATCGGCATATCGAGTCAAATCAGATTTTAATTTAACACGTATGTTATCCACTATATTTTCTCCTTGAGTAGTAATATTCGACATATCTTGCCATTAAATATATTATACCCCAAAAATATTTGTAGTAAAATGTAAATTGTATAAAGAACATTAATAGATTGATTTTATTGGAACTTTCAAGTATAATGAAGACAATGTGGAAATTTATGTATTTAAACATCGTTTTACAGGCAAAAGGGAATGCTATGGAATATATGACCGTTATGCAAGCAGCAAAAAATGGGGTATATCAACGAGAAGGGTTCATATGCTTTGTGCCGAAGGTCGGATTGATGGTGTATTCCGCCTGGGCAATTCCCAAAGATCCAGAGAAAGCAAAGGATGCACGTATCAAGAGCGGAAAATATATAAGAAATCGGATACGAAGTAAACAACGAGTTGGCTTCTATTCGGATCAGGACGGGTTTGACAAGAAAAAAGACAGGCTGATTGAGGATACATAAAATTACCTGACACAGTCCGTACAGAAAGAATACGTATTTACCATAGGCGGAGGGTTGTGTGATGACGTTAAATGAATTTATAAGATGGCAAAATAAAATAGCGAAGCAACACACAAGACTTTACTCATCGTCTGGGGCAGTGGCTATGGCAATGAATCCAAGTTTAATTGAATTTGTAGAACAAACCAATGAGATGATGAAAGTCATTTCTCCTCCCGTGCTTGATATGGCTAATAGAGTTGCGGAGATAAACAGAATACCATCTCCTGCTCTCTTTAATATGTCACAGCGGGCAAGTGAAATCGCGAATATTATATCGCCTGTTATTTATGAGGCGGCCCAACAATCAAAGATACTAGCAGACGCACTATCACCTGCTTTGATAAACGCAGCACAATTCGCCCAAAAAGTAAAAATTGAATTAAATCCTTTAATCCAGCAAATGGAACAGGCACGTATTAGATGGTCTGATATCGGTTCATTTTCAACAACACTAACGGGTATTATTGAAAGCAATCCGTATATTGAAGATTTAGAAGATGATATAGATAAATTTTCTTTACAAGAAAAAGAAGAGATAGAGTCAGCAGTTATTGAAATAATATCTGAGCCATTTAATTGGCAACAGAGCATAGTAAGCTGTTTTGAAAGCTTCAAGTCACGAAATCCTTTGTTGTCAAAACTCTTTATTTGGGTGCTGAGCACAATAATAGCAATCATTGTTGGAGCGGCATCTGACATTCTGGCAAATGTTATCAAGGATGCAAATCTAAAAGAAGCACCTACACCAACCGCTCCAATAATAACAAATCTAGTAATAAATCAATCTGTTTACATCACCAATAAAGCACCTTATTACTTCGAAGTTGAGTTTATTGACGAACAATCCGGCGAAACAATTAAAGGCTGGATCAGTAAACGTTCATTGAAACCATACAATACGGATGACGAGCAACCCAAAATCACCGAAAATGAACTACCCATATCTGAGGAGAAACCCATCAATGACTAACCTATGACTTGAACTCACTTGGGTCGGAAAGTACGATCCGGAAAACAAAATTAGTTCGAAGTCTCGGATATTAATAGAGAATTCCGAATGCAGCAATGCTGTGGACGCTCGAGGGAAGTTATCGTTTAGAGAGTGGAGGATAAAAAAGTCAAGAAATAGCTGCGGTCTGCTATATAGGTTTAAATATTTAATGGCGCACTTGCAATTTTTATCCCAGTAAGTTTTTTCGTGAAATTTTACTTTTCATCGATTAATCTTCCATATGTTTCAATATACATTTGTCTGTGCTGCCCTAATATTTCAGCTAATAAATCAAGTTCTTTTTCACAGCGTGTTTTAGCTAAATTCACAATAGCAATTCCATTTATTAATATGTATAAATGTTCTGTAGTGTATCTTGCAAATTCTAGGAGTTGCTCAAATTCTTGCACACTGATTTGATATTCTCTTCGCAAAGCATTTTCAGCATTTAAAAAATCTTTATCAATATGTGCATAAAACTTATCCCGCCATATCTTTAGATTATCTCTCAATTTTGTAATTTTCTCACCTTTTAATTCTTCTTCTTGTTTTTTAGCAAATTCCTTAATCTCTGTAAGTTTTTCTGAATCAATAAAATATTTATCCGAATCAATGCTGCGCAAAATAGAGCTAATATTTGCACCGGAACTGTTAGTATCATATATTTTTGATAAAGCAATAATAGCTGCATCAACTAATACTTTCGTAACGGCAATTGAAAGATCTGAATAATGACTTAAATACTCTAAATGCGAGGCTTCTTCAATTTTATGCCAAATTGCCAAATATATCTCTATCCAAAGGCAATTCTCTATAAGACAAGTTAATTTTTCATTACACCGCTCATTTGCCATAGACTTTCCTCCCTTGTACGTTTTCATTATGCATATTTATGCTCCGATATATTAAAAATTATTTTTCAGCATTGGCTTTTTCCTCCAAAGAGATAATGCGGTGATCTTTTGTTAAAAGTTCCATCTGGCTTATTGCAATTGAATTGAGCTTTTCCAGACGTTGTGCTTGCGTCAAACCTTCACTGATAAACAGTGCATTAAGATTTTCTAAGTTTGCAAGGCATACCAATTGTGAAACATTAGCATAATCACGAATATTTCCTTTTAGCTCCGGATTACTATCACGCCACTGCTTTGCTGTCATTCCAAATAGTGCAACATTCAACACATCCGCCTCATTTGCATATACCTGTGTTATTTGATATTTGCTTAGTGCAGGCGGGATAAGATTTTCTTTAATGGCATCTGTATGTATTCTGTAATTAATTTTTGTCAAATTACGTTTAATATCCCATCCAAGTTGCTTTTGTTCCTCATCTTTAAGCCGCTGAAATTCTTTTATCAGATAAATTTTGAACTCAGGACTTATCCACATACCAAATTCAAAGGCTATATCTTTATGGGCATAAGTACCTCCATATCTTCCAGCAGTTGCCTTTAATCCAATTGCATTCGTTTTTTGCACCCATTCTTTAACGCTAATCTTATAACTATTCAATCCGGCCTGGCTTTTAATTGTGGCGAATTCGCCACAATTAAAATTAGGATTATAGATTTGCTCCCAAATGCCTAAAAATTCAACTGTATTCCTATTGCGGAGCCAGTCAGAAATAAAAAAATCACCGTCTTTGGCTTTTAACATATCCGTAATGGAAATATAATCATTATCATTGATAGTAGTAACGGATATCTCTGTACCAATGACATTCATCTTTTTTGTCGCACATTATACCTCCTCAGATCACCGAACTTATGTTCTATTATACTCTTTTGGGATATTATATGCAATCTTATTGAGTTAGAAAAAGTAACATTTGGTATCAATTTGAAAATGAAAAAAGTTGATCACTCTGTAAACCGCAATAATCAACTTCTTTTGACATAATTTTTGTCAAGTTAAGGGTAATGTTCTTATCATCCTATATTCTTATCGAGGTAGTGCTTCCTTCCGATTCTTTTAAAATCCAAGAATTCAGTAACGATAGTGTAATTATGGAGATTGAAGGTCAGATTGATGAGGTCTTTCATTGTGCGGATATTATCTCTGACAATAGCTCCCTGAAACTTGGCAAGTTCATAGCTGTCGAAGCTGTCCAACCGTCTTGCCAAATAGTTCATCTCATCCGCATCGATACGTTGGTTTTCAAGTACACAAAGAACAGGAACCCTGCCGCTTATCTTTACCACGTGACAGCTTGCAATGTTGCTATCGCTAATACCTATTTCATTGAGCTTTGTCATCATAGCTTCCTCATCCATTGGAAAAGTGAGGCTGATGAGATGGCTGTACGGATATTCACCATTTTGGATGATGGCAATAATTATGGGTATCAGTCCTTTCTTTTTTATTTCGGAAATAAAAAAAGCGGGTACATTCTCTTTTGATGAAAATGTACCCGCAATTTGTATAAAATTATGAAGTTCTATAGAATAACATTAAGGAACCGGAAGGATTCTGCTTGAAATTGGATGTTCGGACCAATTACATTCGCAGATGGCAAAAAAGTTGTAATCATGTTAATCATAAGATTTATCTTTTCCTGGCACCTGATCCGGATAAAAGAGTAACATAATTATTTATTCAACCTATATTACTGTCATCCTTCCGTTTAAATTGTATTTATACGACTTGATGTAGTAGAAAAATGGGATCTATGGAACATTGGCATAAAAAATAGGACCACTGTTTTGTAAACCTATTCGCCATTATTAAATAATACTTTGCTTGAATTATTCACCTATCTTTGCAATCTCTCTTTTATCTATCCTTTTTCTTAAAAACTTGAAATATCGTTCTTTTATTACGCCTGTTTGTCTTAATTCGGCAATAACAGCGCCCCAAATGCCAGCAAGCAGGTAAGGTAATATCAAAAGTTTTATCAAATATTCTAATAGACCATTAGATGACACTCCTGCCTCTTGGGCTTCTTTTATCATATCCATATCAAATACCAGCATTGAATATGTCATATCAAAGCTTGTAATAAAGGTAACAGCCAATACAGATAGAATAATAGCATTAAGAATTGTTATTGCTGCTTTTACCTTCGCTAAATCGAAAATATAAGCAGCAAACATCCAAATTAGTACAAAGAATGATATAAACACTACACCGAATGGGATTCCAGTTGAAGCCGGTTTCCAAAGCATTAGTATTAACGAGGTAAGTATTGCAGCAACAATGAAAGGGACTAAAATAAGCCATAAAATAATTCTTAATACCGTTGTAGCCTTTTTCATTGAAAACCAAATAATAAATCCATACATTATAATTCCCAAAACATAGATTAATGCTATTTCCACTTAATAAGTTCCCCCTATCGTCTTTAGCTTACTGCTTTAGCAACTTACACTTACGATATAATTATACATTTTTTCACAAGACCTTCAAACAGCTTCCAAATTTATTAGAAAAGTGACAGATCTTATACAACATGGTAAAATGGAAAATAAGGGGGAATCAGAAATATGCGAAAATACATACTTATAGGTTTATTGGCCTTATCATCAATTTGGTTCTTAATATCAATAATTGCACCTAATACAAGGACCGAAAGACTTTTAGGCCATGTCGATGCAATAGCAGATTTTGACGCAAACATCAGTCACCTTGAATTCACTTCATATAATGATAAGAAGATAGATTTTCTTGTAGCCAAAAACAAACTGAATGTTTCCCAAGGTGACTATGCTTATATCTATTATAAGAGCAAGAACGATAAAAATGACGTTAAAAAAGTCAAAAAAGTCGATGATGCTATATACTTTGTAGAATTGATTCAGCAACCTGATTTGGAAATACGCAATAGGATTCAAAACTGGTTATACAATGTTGAATCCAGCTTACTTAATAGAATCGGTTCTATTATTTTGATAGTCGCTTTTGCATATTATCTAAAAAACCTTTAATACTGGTCTTAAAATCAATAACTACCCGTAAAACGGGTAGTTTGCTCTGAGGCTATAAGCCTCTGTTACCGGCCAGCGCCTAAAGACGCTGGCTTTCACTTTGTTCAAGCTACTACGCCATTGCCACTTTTGCCGCCCCTAAAGGGACGAACGTACTACTTGCTACCCCTTGAAGGGGTCTTCGTATTCTTTTATACTTAATTTGTCTACCATTATGTCATGTTTCTCCTGCTCTTGCATGTATTTCCTTATTGTTGCTTCATTTAGTCCTACTATACTCACATAATAGCCTTCTGCCCAGAAGTGTCTATTCCCATACTTATATTTTAAGTTTGCATGTTTATCAAATATCATTAGAGCACTCTTTCCTTTTAGATACCCCATAAAGCTCGATACACTTATTTTCGGTGGTATGCTCACTAACATGTGTATATGATCTGGCATAAGGTGTCCTTCTATAATTTCTACTCCCTTATAATTGCATAGTTGCTTTAAAATATCTCGTATACTTTCTTTGTATTGATTATATATTATTTTTCGTCTATACTTGGGAGTGAATACAATATGATATTTACACATCCATTTAGTATGGGCTAAACTATTTTCTTTGTTTGCGCAAAAATCACTTTTCCTTTCGTTATCTCATAGTAGCTTGAACAACTCTATTATAACGGAAAGGTGATTTTTTTGTATAACTTCTGTCGCACACCCGCATAGCGGGTGGTTTATTGTTTCGCAAGCTCAACAGACTAAAGTCCATAACAAAGCCTGTGATGCTTCTATCACAGGCCTTTGCTATTGATAACCTTATTTAATTCTGTTAGTTCTTTTTGCTATATAAGAAATCTATTCAACTTGTCTAATTTGGCTTAAGCGTTTGGTTTCTTCAGAAACTGCACCGCTAACGCTATACCACACTGCAAACCAATTTCCAAATAGACATCTTCAACCGTACTGGCATATCTATATACCTCGGCTGTTACTTTTTCATATTCATTCATATCAGGAAATTTTGCCTGTATCATTGCGATAGCAGTTTTACTTGATTCTTCAATCCTCTGCTTATAGGACTTATCGCTGATTTCAGCACATTCAACTCCATACAACAAAAATTCTCGGATCTGCTGGATATTCGCCCTATCAAAGATTTCGGAGATATAGCTCATGCCAGCACCCCCAAATTCTTGAGTGGCCAAACACAATCTTTTAAGCCCTGATGATAAATGACCTCCGTTTCATGCTCGGCAGCTAAACCAAGATCAAATAAAATTTTCTCGTTACTCATAAACGCCTTCCTTTCAACAATCGTACAACCCTTGAAAGAAAGTGCAGCGCATGATATAATATTTACGCTGTAACTGTCTTTTAGGTGGTTGCCGTATTGGAAGTGGTGGTGTTCTTTAGTGGGAATGCACCACTTCCTCTCATTTGTTACGGAGCTTTTCATCCATCAAATCAATACCCTGTCGTATTACTTCTGAACGAGTAGAGTTTAGTTTTTTCACGCTGTTATCTAATTTTCCTAACGTGATTTTATCTACTCTTACTCGCAGCATAGTATCTTTTGGGTTCTCCGGATTTGGCCCCGGCTTTTTCTTTGCTACCAAGCAATCACCTCCAATTTGTAGCAACAATTTAATCATAACCTTGTTGCTACAAATTGTCAAGAAATATTCAAAGAACTTTGCTTAAGAATGATATACTTGGCTAAATACATATTAACCTATAGAACATAATTATATATTGCATAAGGATCATATGGACATATAATACATAATGGTATATAGTATAAGTAAATAGCATATCCTTATATTAAGGAGCGTGAATGTAAGGGTATGTGTAATTATGAGAGGGTGAAATATATGGATGCAATATTTAAAGAAAAATCTATCAGCTCTACTAAACAGGAATTTCCCAGCGTTTTTAGACAAGCATTAAAAGGCTTTGAAATTATTACAGGCAATCAAAAAAGCAATAATGAGGAAACAGTCTCAATAATATCAACCAAGCTGTTCGAGGATATTATTGATAATGCATATAAATTTAATCCTGTTATTGAAGCTGATGAAGAAGGATTAGGATATACGGTTGCGCTAGATGAAGTTTTGGTTTTCGGAGATGGAGACACTTTAGAAGAAGCCTTCTATGATTTAGCCGATAACCTAATAGAATATGCCATGTTATACCTTGAAAAAATAGATTTCTATAGGCAGATAGAAAACAGAAAAAGTCATTATCCTTATCTTAGGAAAATAGCAAAATGTACCAATAGGGATGAAGTATTGGAGGTTATACTGGAATGCCGTACAGATTTGCAACAGGCGATATTAAAAAAATAGCCAGCAGGTTAGGACTTCAAAAGGTAAGAGATAAGGTATGGAGTGGCACAGATATTAAAGGTCAATTCCTCCAGACCTACATACATGATCATGGAGATGGTGTTCAGATTAAAACTGGAACAGCAAAAAGGCAAGCTGAACAAATGGGATTTAGTGACTTAGAAGATATGTATGATTTTCTTAAAAATAATAGGCGTAAAAGATAAATAATTATAAAAAAGTCGCATATATGGAATGATACGGCTGTATCTTTTTGCTCTTAATAACTCTTTGCTTCTTCTCTCGTCATCCAAAAATGAATACCCCTAGTAGAATCCATCCACCGGTCTTCATCGAAATCTTTTACTTCTACCCACTCACCCACACGGTAAACAAAATTCTCATCTACCAAAGACCAGGCTTCCATGTAATTTTCCTTATAGTCGAAACTTTTGATGGTCAGAACCTTTGCCTTATTGCAGCGGCAAGAAGGCAACGTAGCCGAAGTTCGCTTTGCATCTGCCGGTATTAGAAGTTGTACCAAACGGTCATTAAGGCACTTCTTATATCCAATGAAAGCTCCCTTCTCAGGACAACGTAGACGAAACCATTTTGTATTCTCATCAGATATAATACCATCCAGTTTAGCATACTCCAATACCGCGGAATACAAATTTGCACCTTCAATATTGCAGCCTGTCATATCTGCATAACGAAGAGCCGCACATTCTAAATTTGCCTGTCGAAGATTCGTCTTACGCAAAGTACATTCATCAAACAACGCGTTAAAAACACTGCTGCGCTCTAAATTTGCCCCATCAAATCTGATTCGATGAAATGCACTCAAAGAGAAATCAATGTTAGATAAATCCCAGTTTGTAAAATCCATATCAAAAAGTTCTATCTCTTTTAGAACCAGTCTTTCTTTTGGTTTTCTATTCTTTAATATCTCTTTAAATTCCTCTTGCGATAATCTACGCATGTCAATCGCCTCCCTTTAAAGAGCTTTTATAATCTATAAATATTGGAATTTATCTTCCGATTCTCATTTTATTCTTTATCCATTCGATTAAAAGAGCAACAAAAAAGCAAACAACATAAGAAATGATGAAATACAGCAGCGTCTGTTCTAATATGGGCGGATATGTATTGTTATAAAGCTCGGAAAATAGAATTCGAGGTAAAACAACACCGCCAATTGTTGTACCTATACTTACTCCTATTGCAGATTTCAGAGCTCTTTTAACCATAATACCACACCTCATTAAATTCCTGTTTATCGGCTGCTTCTCGTCATATAACTAACAAGAAGTCCAATTTATATTATACTATAAAAAACAGGCTGCATTCAGTCTGTTTTTATGTAAATCTATATTGTTTTTTGGAGTAAAAGCTATCACTTGATAAAACTTCGTCCACCGCTGACCCTGGGTGGACGAAAAGCCGTTTTGTGTACACCTATTGTACCCGACCGGTGCGGCCAACTGCCCGGGCCGGAAATCGTTAAGTTTCCATTTGAACCGGTACAGACTACGATTGATGACTTTGTTGAGATAACAGACGAGGATTTTGATATTCCATTTTGAAAAATGGCATTTATATAAAACTACATATTTAGGCAAAATAACGAAAAAATTACGCGTGGCGACTTCAAAAACGGACTAGCCATTGTTATACAAAAAATTATTTTGAAATCGCCAACGATCCGAGGTCGTCGATTGTATTATGAGTGAAGGGAGGCAAACGAATGGCAAAATCATTGTTGCGTACGAACAATGAGGTTGCGGAGATTTATCGCAGACACGTAAACACAGTGTATTGGGTGTGCTTCACCTACATGAAAAATCCCGCCGATACGGAAGACGCGGTTTCGGAAACATTTCTCAATCTTATGAAATCGGGATCGGCTTTTGAAAGCGAAGAACACGAAAAGTCGTGGCTCATTAGGACAGCTACGAATGTGTGCAAGAACCTCCTGAAGCACTGGTGGCGCAAAAACGAAAATCTTGAAGACCACTCTGAAACACTCAAAGCATAACAATCCGTCGAAACAGACTCCATCATGGAAGCCATTTGCGGCTTGCCTGACAAGTACAAAACGGTGATTTACCTTTTCTATTTCGAAGGATACTCTTGCGTAGAGATTTCGAAGATGGTTGGAAAACCTTCACGAAGCAAGAAAAATCCTCAAAGAAAGGTTAGGTGATGATTTCAATGAAGAATAAGCATGTCATAGAATCGTTCCACAAGATCGCTCCGAGCGAAGCGGCGAAGGAACGTATTCTGAACAAGACTTTCGAGCGTTATCTTTCTGAGGAATCATCCTCGAAAAAGGTGTTCGATATGAAAAAAACATTTAGCTGGAAACGGCTCGCGCCCGTCGCCGCCTGTTTGGTGGTTGCCGTAGCTATATCTATTCCGTTCCTCAACAATACTGGTAGCGGTGACTTCATGCTTTCCAACTCCGACAAAGGCATTAAGGTTAGCTATACAGATAAATTGCCCGAAGGCGAACCCCTCAATGGAGAACTCGTAGAGCTTACCGAAGAACAGTTATACGCGAATACACAATTTGGTCATCCAGTCGCGGCGTTTGCCGGAACGGTCAAAGACTATAAGTTTGTTGACGTTGACTTCGGCGGCTGGCAATATGACAGCACATGGACGATTTACAATATAGAGGTGGAAAAAACGCTTCGAGGCGACGCTAAGCCCGGTGATATTGTCACCGTTCTTATCACTGCTCCGGCATATTCTGTTGACAGTATATGGGGAGGTTTCAGATTGGATATAGGCGATAAAGGGATGTTCATGCCAATGAATAACGATGTGAATTCGACTTACAGTGCAAACGGCAAAACGCTGTGCCTCCTGGACTTGGCGCAATACGCAATCCAGGACAGTCGCTATATGCAGCTCGCCCAAGACCAAGCGGTGCTTGACAATATCATTCAGGAAGTCGAAGCGAAAATCGCTCAGTACAATTAACATCCATAGTTGCTAAATCGTAATTTACGCTGTCTGCCTGTTTCTTGCTGTCGAACGTGACCTCAGAAAGGAAATTGCAGAAATAGGTATCCCAAGTGACGTTACTATCATCTATTTAGCCCCCTAATATAATTGGAGAAAGCTTAATGGTATAGGCATGGTAATTCGCAGGTGCGAGAGAGATGGAATCAAAACGGAAGAAAGGGCGTATCATATACAGCATCAGATTATATAAAGGGTGTTAGACTACACTGGGGTATTGAAAGTATGCATCGGAGCTTAGATGTAACTTTCAGAGAAGATGAAAATAGAACAAGAAAAGGCTGTGCGCTACAAAACCCTGCATTACTGAAGAAGCTTGCATTAAATATGGTAGGATAAATATTCTAATAGAAGTCTGCGTTGTAAAAGACTTACATGCTCACTGAATACAGACTACATTGATTATGTACTATCAATAAATCTTAAGTAACTATAAACAGATATTACATGATACTGAGTGTCGCCTTATGCAGGAATACCTGGCTGAATTAATATAAATCCATGGGAGAGAAAGGGGATCGTGTAAGCGATTATTCCGACATATTAAAGCATTTAAGGGATTTTAGCCCTGAATGAACTGAACAATCAAAATTATTATCATGTAGTGGATTTCTTTAAAAGTCCTTTTGTAAGTGTTTTGGAAAGGTATGGGTTCATGCTTTTACCGTGACCGCGTCATAAGCTTTTCTTTCAATTCAATTATATATATGTTAAAATAAAGTAGAACATATGTTTGTATAAAAGGAGAGATAAATCAATGGAAGTTCAAGAAAGAGCTTATATAGCTGGTATAATTGATGGTGAGGGAAGTATTATGCTTACAAGGTTTCATAGGAATCAGCATCCTGCTCCATGTGTTACCATATCATCTAATTCTTATGAACTTCTTTTATGGATCAAGCAAAAAACAGGCTTAGGTAGGATTATAACTAAAAAGAATTATAATCCAGATGCACATAAAGACTCCTTTACCTACATTACTAGATATAATGAAGCTATTTCGCTTTTAGAATTAATTAAACCATATTTAATAATAGAACAAAAAAGAATTCGAGCCCATCTTATACTAAATGAATATAAGAAACTTACTCCTAGAAACGGTAGATATTCAAAAGAGCAATTAAAAGCAAAAGAAGATTTATATGAGAAATTCATATCGGTATAAAAAAAAGACTGCATGCAGTCTTTTTTTATGTAAATCTTTATTGTTTTTTGGTGGAGGCGAGGGGACGCCTTATCCATTGTCTCCAATGGTGCTGACTATATCTTGAACTTCTTACGAAGTCCTCCGGCGTATTATAAAAGCTATATTATAACTCAAAGCTTTTATCCTAGTACATCCTCCGTTAGGATGCCTATAAGTCGATACAGGGCTGTTGGATTGCTCCACATACCCCTCGGTATTGCCATCGTCTTTACGTTACGGTTTCACCGATAAAGCCGGATTATCACTTGCAGTTCACACTGCAAGGCGACTCATATGAATCGAACCCCTGTCCGAAAGTCCTCAAACTGAAACTTCTCCGAGCGCAGCCAGTGATTTGACATTCCCTCTACTGTACGCCCGCTGACAGGCTTACAGCTTCAGTAGCTTCATAATTCGTCAGCTGCCTCAAAGCTTTGGCAGTGACGTACCCCGCTAAATGACGCCCAATCCTATAGTGCGGGAACTACAGGTTGAACGAGCAGCACTAGGCTGCTAATGCAAAATTATCTTCTGCGTTTATATTTAAGTTTTCCAGCTTTTAACGTGGTTGCCGGAATCACGGCTCGCTATCTCAGCCCTCGATACCCCCGTCGAAGCCATTACGCCCCCATTAATCAATATTCCTTGCCTCTGAATTCCCTTTCCACTTCCCTTTTGGCATCCCTTTCCGCTATCGCCTGGCGCTTATCATGAAGCTGCTTGCCTTTTGCTACTGCCAGCTCTAACTTAACAAGGCTTCCTTTCAGGTAAATGCTCAGAGGTACAAGGGTATATCCTTTTTGCTGAATATAACCTATTAGTTTGTTGATCTCATATCTGTTGAGCAATAGCCTTCTGGTTCTCATCGGGTCCTTGTTAAAGATATTTCCTTTTTCATATGGGCTTACATGCATATTATAGACAAATGCTTCGCCTTTTTCAATGGCTGCATAGCTGTCCTTCAAATTCACCTTGCCAAGTCTTATTGACTTAACCTCGGTTCCAAAAAGCTCCAGGCCCGCTTCATAGGTTTCTTCTATAAAGTAGTCATGTCTCGCTTTTTTGTTTTGTGCTAAAACCTTCACATTGTCTTTTCCCATATTATTACCACCCGAATCAAACTGTAAATCTATTATATAGACCACAGCTTTAATTGTCAACTAATTAAGTTTAGCACAAAATCAATGTTATGACAATGTAATATTCTTCAACATTCTGCCAGCACGAAGTCCACCTTGTGACTTGCCATATCTACAGAAAGCACTCTTATCCTTACCATATCGCCTATCCTGTAAATTTTACGCTTTCTTTCTCCGATCATAACATGGCTTGTTTCATCAAAAATATAATAGTCATCCTCCATATTGCTCACATGCACCAAACCCTCTATGGTATTCTCTAATTCCACATACATTCCAAAGGAAGTCACGCTGGATATTATTCCTTCATATTCTTCACCGATTCTATCCTTCATATATTCAGCCTTCTTCAGATCCTCCACTTCTCTTTCGGCTTCTTCTGCGGCTCTTTCTCTGATAGAAGATTGCTCAGCGATACCGGGTATCATTTCTTTCAATTCTCTTATCCTGCCCGGTGTAAGCTTACGATGTATATCCTCTTTTATTATTCTGTGGATCATAAGGTCCGGGTATCTCCTTATAGGTGAAGTAAAGTGGCAGTAATATTTTGACGCCAGGCCAAAGTGGCCCAGACTGCCGCCGTCATATCTTGCCTTTCTTAAGGATCTGAGCAGCAGCGTATTGATGAGTCTCTCCTCTTTCTTGCCTGCCACCTTATCTAAAACCTGCTGAAGCGCCTTCGGATGTATTTCATCTGCTCCTTTGATGCTATACCCAAAATTATGGATTAACACATTCAATACCATTATCTTTTCCGGGTCCGGATCTTCGTGGACCCTGTAAACAAAGGGCATCTCCTTCCAATACATATGCTCCGCAATGGTTTCGTTGCATACTATCATAAATTCTTCAATTATCCTTTCAGATACTCCTCTTTCATAGGGCCTTATATCCACAGGCTTTCCCTTGTCATCAAGTATTATTTTAGATTCTTCAAAATCAAAGTCTATGCTGCCTCTTATCCTTCTTTTCTTCCGCAGTATGTTCATGAGCTGTTCCATATTTTTGAATGTATCAATAAACTCCTTATATCTTGCCTTTAGCTCTTCATCTTCATCCTCGAGAATCTTATTGACATTCTTATAGGTCATTCTTTCTGAGGTTCTGATAATGCTTTCATATATATCATATTTGACTACATTCCCCTTGTTATCTATTTCCATGTCACAGCTCAAAGTCAGCCTGTCAACTTTGGGATTCAAGCTGCATATTCCGTTTGAAAGCTTTTTCGGAAGCATAGGTATGACTCTATCTACCAGATAAACGCTGGTGCCGCGTTTTAAAGCTTCATTGTCTAATGGGCTGCCTTCGAATACATATTGACTGACATCTGCTATATGGACTCCTAAGAAATAGTTTCCATTAGGCAGCACTTCCAGCGATACTGCATCATCCAGATCCTTGGCATCTTCTCCATCAATGGTTGCAATCTTTCTATTCCTCAGGTCTTTCCTGCTGCTTAAAGCTTCGCTCCTTACCTCCTCAGGGATTCGGCTGGCTTGGACCTCTACATCTGCCGGGAATTCTTCAGGCAAATTATGACCGCGAATAATGGATAATATGTCCGTGCCTGCATCGTCTCTATGCCCCAATATCTCAATTATCTTTCCTTCAGGATTTCTTCTGCCCTCCGGCCAGCGAGTTATTTGAACTACGACCTTATAACCGTCCTTGGCTCCTTCGAAGTCTTCCCTTGATATGAATATATCCTGGTATATCCTTGCATCATCAGGCACCACAAAGCCGAATCTCTTGTTGCTCTCAAAAGTCCCGACTATTTGCTCATTTGCTCTTTTTAATATTCGGATTATCTCGCCTTCGCTTTTCATGGTTCCAATGCTTCCCTTGGTTATCCTTGCTATCACCCTATCATTATGCATTGCTCCGTTAAGGTTTTCCACAGGGATATAAAGGTCTCTTATATCAGGATTATCGGGTATTAAAAATCCAAAGCCTTTCTGGCTGCCTTGGAGCCTTCCCACAATAAGATTCATCCTCTCGGGCAAACCATATCTTTTTTTTCTTGTTTTAATGATATACCCATCAGACTCCATATATTTTAAAGTCTCTTCCAGCTCACTCATGGCTTCCTCATCAACTTTCAAAGCCCCTGCCAATTCAGAGATAAGCATGGGATTATAGGCTTCCTCTCTCATATATTCCAGTATCCTATCTAAAAGCTCCATAATTCTCCTCCTATTATTATTGAAATTATATATACGAATAATATTCCCACAATCAATTCTTAAAAAACATTTTCAAAATTCCGTCATACGTAAAAATGCAATATACATATAGTATACTGCATTTTCTCCATTTATTTATTCAATCTTATTATATCATCTACGCTGAGTCCAGCTTGGATAATTCCTTTTTTATCTTTACGCGCTATACCAACGTATTTGAAATATTTGCTATCTATATTTCTAATCTTAAAGTTTTGTACCACTTCCAAAGATGGGTCCTTAAGTATCTTTCTGAATTCACCGGCTTGCGTAGTAACATCATCGGAGAATCTAAAGCCGATATTGCTGTTTTGATTGCAATATCTTACCACCCCATCTTCATCTGTCACTGCCAAAGCAGTTATTCCTGTTTTTTGAGCATATTCGCTGAGAATATTATTATTAGTCTCTGATTCTTTTAGCTTATCAGCCAATTCATGACAGCAGGCTATAAGCTTCTTTCCCAATATGTTTTCAAATTTGTTCATAAATATCCTGGAGTTATTTGCAACCACTCTTAAATCATTGCAAATGGTCATATTGTTATGCTCCAGCTCATTCTGCTCATTGATATCGTTTTCTATGGAGCTTACGGATTCAATAAATTCCCCGAAGAATTCGGATAGGCTCTCATTAGCAGAAGCAATCTGCTGGGTAGCAGAGGCCTGTTCATTGATTTTTCCGGAAAAATCAATGAATACCGACATTATATGGGATATAAAACTATCTATTTCATTCATATAATTTTTAATGTAGCTTGCAGAGTTCTTGCTCTGGGAACTCATTTCTGATAGTTTATCTATGCTTCCCATTGTAGTGTTTGCCTTGGCTTTGATTTCATCCATCTGCTCTTTTATATTCTTAGCAGAATTGGAGCTTTCTTCTGCAAGCCTTCTTACCTCATTTGCCACAACGGCAAAGCCTCTTCCGTTTTCCCCTGCCCTTGCTGCCTCAATAGATGCATTTAAAGCCAGCAAATTAATGCTTCCTGACAGGTCTTCAACAAAATGAGCCATTGCCTGGGCCTTATCCGTGACCCTTGCCAATTCCTCCACTTCTCCTATAAGGCTGCTCATAGCTCCGCTCATAACTTCCAATATTTTTAATGATTCCTCTGTATTGGTCTTGCCATCGATGACGGATTTCTCCATATTTTTTAGGTCTGCAAGAGTGCTTTCAGAGGCAGATGCCATGTCCGATTCGCTGGCAGATATCTGCTGAGATGCGCCGGCAGCTTCCAGAAGCTTTTCATATACACTTTTAGCTTTTGCATTTAAATCTACTATTCTTTGTCTGATCGATGTCATCCTTTCCTCTGACCTGCTGCAGGAGGTCGAAATTCTGGATACATCATTGTCTATATAAAGCAATGCCTTTAAGATATTGCTTATCCAATCCAAAAGCATGGATGTGATATTATTATATACTTCTTGTATTCTGCCTTTATTTTTTATCTTATATGAGTAGTTGCCATCCAATATTTCCTGCAAGGCATTGGTACATTCATCAGTATTCTTGGATTTTCTTCCAAATTTGTAGATGGCTAATAAAAGAATTGCTATAGCTTCTAGAATAATTACAATAATATATAAGTTCAAAACGACACCTCCAAAAGTAAATAAATAGACAACCTTATTAGAGGTTCTACATAATTTTACTAATTCCTCCATAAATACTATACAAAAATGTATTTATTTCCATAGCTCTAAATATTATAATTTACTAGATATTGTGTCCTAGTTTTTATGGCACCGTTCTCTGTGGCTTTAGGAGGCCTTAGTATATAGATATATATAAACAGCAAAGTTTAAAATCAACAAAATAGGTATGCCAATTTGAAACTTACGTTTCTTAGTCTTATGATGAAAGGTTTTCATTCCTAACAGCATACCCAAAGCGCCGCCTAAAAAAGCTATGGTTAATAAACTTTTTTCGCTTATTCGCCATCGATCCCGCCTGGACTTGCTTTTATCAAATCCCATGATAGTATAGCCTATTATATTAATTATTAGAAAGTATATGAGAAGAACTTTAATAACCATAATTTACCTCATAATAATATTATTAAAGGAGATGCCGGGCGGCATCTCCTTTCTACTTGTTTAATTATAGGAATAATGGTGCAAACACCAAAGCAACTATTGTCATAAGCTTTATCAATATATTCATTGATGGACCTGAAGTATCCTTGAATGGATCTCCAACTGTATCGCCGACTACCGCTGCCTTGTGAGCCTGGCTGCCTTTGCCGCCGTGTTCACCGGATTCTATATATTTCTTTGCATTATCCCAAGCTCCTCCGGCATTTGACATCATGATAGCCAAAAGTACCCCTGTAACCAAAGCTCCGGCTAGAAGTCCTCCTAAAGCGCCTTTGCCCAAGATAACACCTGTAGCAATAGGAGCAGCAACAGCTAAAAGACCAGGAATCAGCATTTCTTTCAAAGCTGCTGATGTTGATATATCAACACATTTAGCATATTCAGGCTTGCCTGTTCCTTCCATGATTCCCGGTATGGTTCTGAACTGTCTTCTAACCTCTTCTATCATTGAATAAGCGGCTTTACCGACAGCTTCCATTGTTAAAGCACCAAATAGGAAAGGAAGCATACCGCCAATGAATAAACCTACCATAACATACGGATCAATAATATCTATTTTTTCTAATTGAACTGCCTGTGAATAGGATGCAAACAGGGCCAATGCTGTCAATGCGGCAGAGCCTATTGCAAAGCCTTTTCCAATAGCAGCTGTTGTATTGCCGACTGAATCAAGCTTATCAGTTATAGCTCTTACTGATTTCGGCAGTTCCGCCATCTCTGCTATACCACCTGCATTATCAGCTATAGGACCATATGCATCAACTGCCACTGTCATGCCTGTAGTTGAAAGCATGCCTACTGCTGCAAGAGCAATACCATATAGATTATCAAACCTGTATGCAACTATAACTGCAGCGGCGATGAAAAGTATTGGAGCAACTGTTGACATCATACCGACGCCAAGTCCGCTGATTATTGTTGTTGCAGGCCCTGTCTCTGATTGCTGTGCTATTCTCTTAACAAATTTGTAATCTCCGGATGTATAAACTTCTGTTAAGAATCCGATGATTGCACCGGCTACCACACCGGAAGCTACTGCTGCAAAAGCACCTAAGCTTCCAAACATGGATTTGCTCAAGAAAAATGCTGCAATCAATACAATTACTGAACTTGCATAAGTACCATTCTTTAACGCGCTCTGAGGGTTAGCGTTTTCGCCTGTTCTTACGAACATGCTTCCAATAATGGAAGCTATGATGCCTACTGCTGAAAGCAGCATGGGATATAAAACACCTTCTGCTTTTCCTGCGTAGAAGACTGCTCCCAGTGTGATAGCCGATATGATTGAACCAACATAGGATTCAAAAAGGTCAGCACCCATACCTGCAACGTCACCAACGTTGTCACCAACGTTATCCGCTATAACAGCAGGGTTTCTCGGGTCATCTTCCGGTATTCCTGCTTCTACCTTACCAACTAAGTCTGCTCCCACATCTGCTGCCTTTGTATATATGCCTCCGCCTACACGGGCAAACAAAGCGATAGAGCTTGCACCAAGTCCAAAGCCTGTTACTATGTTGACGTCTCTGAATATCATGTATAATGCGCCAACTCCAAGTATACCTAAACCTACAACGCACATTCCCATTACGGCGCCGCCCTTGAAAGCTATTCCTAAAGCTTCATTTTGACCATGCTGGGCAGCATTTGCCGTTCTGGCGTTAGCTTGAGTTGCCACCTGCATTCCGAAATAACCGGCCAAAATTGAGAAAAGTGCACCTACCACAAAGCAGATTGCTGTAAGCCAGCTTTTTAATAATATACCGATTATTGCTGCCAAAACTACTATAAATATTGCGAGAACCTTGTATTCCCTAAAAAGGAATGCCATAGCACCCTCATGGATGTAACCCATGATCTCTTTCATTCTGTCATTGCCCGGATCTTTTTTCATTATTCCAGCGGCTAAAATCCAAGCAAAGACTAATGCCAGTACTCCTGATATAGGAGCCAATAACATTAAATCCATTTTCCCTTAACCTCCTCTTATCTGTCTGTACTAAAACTTTTTCCTCAATGAATGAGTAAAATTTGCTCTATACATAAATTGACCTGACTATCAGCCAGGCAAATTATCAGTATATCCTAATTTTGCTACATTATTTAACGATAACTAAAACCACTGATAAAACCATAAACAATACAGCGGAAACAGTAGTGACTTTAGCAAATAAAGCTTCATATCCCTTGCTTTTTTGTTTTCCAAAAAGCTGCTCTGCACCACCGGCTATAGATCCTGATAATCCAGCACTCTTACCTGGTTGGAGCAATACGCTGATTATGAGCGTTAAACAAACCAAAAACTGTATGATTACTAAGAATGTTCTCATCGTTGCACCTCCAATCATATGGGTTTAACAAAGACAATTTTAACATAAAGGATTGTAAAATACAATAACAGGGGGGATAATTCTACCCCCTATTATTAATATTTTTTGGACAAATTATTCATTAACGATTAAAGAATGCATCTTTTCCTGCATATTTTGCCATAGTGTCCAATCCTTCTTCAATTCTAAGCAGCTGATTATATTTTGCAACCCTATCGGTCCTGGAAGGTGCTCCTGTTTTTATTTGGCCTGCATTCACAGCTACAACCAGGTCTGCTATGGTAACATCCTCCGTCTCGCCGGATCTATGAGATACGACAGCGGAATACCCTGCCCTGTTTGCCATTTGGATTGCATCCAATGTCTCTGTCAATGTACCGATCTGATTAAGCTTGATAAGTATTGAATTTGCCACTCCTATTTTTATACCCTTGGCGAGCCTTTTAGTATTGGTTACAAATAAGTCATCTCCTACTATTTGAATTTTGCTTCCAAGTTTGTCAGTCATGAGCTTCCAGCCATCCCAATCCTCTTCGGATAACCCGTCTTCGATGGATATGATCGGATATCTGCTAACCAGGTCTTCATAGTATTCTACCATCTCCGCTGAGCTTTTTATGACACCTTCTCCTTCGAGATGGTAATTACCGTCTTCTTTATACATTTCCGTTGCTGCAGAATCCAATGCAATGTATACATCTTCTCCGGGATTATACCCTGATTTATTGATGGCTTCAACAATGACCTGCAAAGCTTCTTCATTTGAAGTCAGGTTTGGCGCAAAGCCTCCTTCATCACCTACAGATGTGTTATAGCCCTTTGCTTTAAGAACTGCTCTAAGATTGTGGAATATTTCTGCGCACATCCTCAGCGCCGCCCTGAAGCTCTTTGCACCTACAGGCATTATCATAAACTCCTGGATGTCTACATTGTTGTCTGCATGCTTGCCGCCGTTTAGTATGTTCATCATAGGCACCGGCAGCGTTTTTGCATTCGTTCCCCCTATATATTGATATAGCGGCATTCCTGCTTCTTCAGCCGCAGCATGGGCAATCGCCAGAGAGACGCCGAGGATAGCATTGGCCCCCAGCTTTCCCTTGTTGGGAGTCCCATCAAGCTCTATCAGAAAATTGTCCAGATCCACCTGATTCAGAGCTTCCATTCCCATTATTTCCGGAGCAATGATATCATTGACATTGCTTACGGCATTTAAAACTCCCTTGCCTAAATATCTGCTCTTGTCTCCATCTCTTAGCTCCACCGCTTCAAAAGCGCCCGTAGACGCACCGGAAGGAACAGCAGCTCGGCCAAAGGCTCCGCTTTCTAATTCTACCTCAACCTCTATAGTAGGATTTCCTCTTGAATCCAATATTTCTCTTGCATATATGTCAATAATAGCTGACAAATGAAACACCCTCTCTTTTTAATACTATCTTTACAATTCTGTTTTGTTGACTGATAACGATTGCAGAGCTTCGAAGCTAAGAGTTTGTAAGCTTGCATAGGGTTGCGTCAAAACTCGCTTTGGCTCAAACAGTTGACGCAACTTTTCCTATACTTCGCTAACAAACTCTAAGCCCCTTCACAATGCACTCTTTTATCAGTCAGCAGAACAGATTAAAATATAGTTTATTCAGTAATATCATAATTTGCGATTTCCGAGAATTCGACCGCTTTTAAGCTTGCTCCGCCTACCAAAGCCCCGTCTATTTCTTCCATATCCATGAGCTCTTTTATATTGGCCGGTTTTACGCTGCCTCCATAGAGTATCCTTGTTTTATCGCCCGCTTCTTTGCCGAACTTTTCAGCCAGAAGCTTCCTTATGTAACCTATAACTTCATTGGCGTCTTCTTTGGTCGCAGTCTTGCCGGTACCAATAGCCCAGACGGGCTCATAAGCTATTACAAGTTTTCCCATTTTTTCTTTTTCTAAACCTGCCAAGCTTCCATATACCTGATTCTTGATGATTTCAAATGTTACGTTGCTCTCTCTTTCCTCCAGAGTCTCGCCAACGCATACAATCGGATTCATATCATGCTTTAAAGTCGCCTTCACCTTTTTATTGATTAAGTCATCCTTTTCTCCGAAAATATGTCTTCTTTCAGAATGCCCCAATATAACATAAGTCACTCCGACCTCTTTTAAAAATAAAGGCGATACCTCTCCTGTAAAAGCACCATTGTCCTCATAATGCATGTTTTGTGCACCTAAAGCAACATCATGATCTTTTAATAGCTCAGCTGTTCTTGAAAGGCAAACAAAGCTAGGACATATAACCACTTCCCTATCTCTTTTTTCGATCAGGCCAAGCAGATGCGCAACTAACTTTTCTGCTTCTTCCATTGTATTATTCATCTTCCAATTACCTGCTATTATAGGCTTTCTTCTTATCACAATACAATCACTCCATATATTTTTTTGGTTATAACCAATCCTCCTTAGCACAATCTTATTATAATAAATTTAAAGCATCCCATCAACAATATAATAAAAAAGCAAAATAAAATTCCTTCGCTCGTGTATTTTAAGGTAACATGAACGAAGGAATATATGATATTTATCTTATTCTATATCAAAGTTTGTTTTTTTTCAAACTTTGCGATCACTTTTCCTTTTTTAATTATATATGGCCTTGAAGCTCTGAGTCTCAATGCTTCTTGCACATTACTAGCATCTATGATATTTAAATCGGCAACATTTCCTACTTCTATTCCGTATTTTTCATCCGGCGCAAAAATTTTGGCCGAGTTTTTGGTCAACATATCAAATACTATTCTTGCAGTTTTGGGAGTATTATATTGAGCAGTATAAGCACATATCAAGCCGTAATCTAAGGGATCACCGGTTCCGTATAAATGGAAGCCGTCACAGATTGTATCCTGGGCTGTTGCTACATTAATGCCCATTTCAACCATCTCTCTGATTCTCGTTACGCCTCTTGTTCTTGGCTCATTGTCAACACCCATAATAGCTAATGTTTGTGTATTGGTGCATACGTTAAACTCAGCAATTTTTAAAATTTCCATAACTTTAGCAGCATGAGATTGGTTTTGATATGCTATGGAAGTGCAATGACCTCCGGTGACTTTTCCTTGCATACCTTCTTCCATGGATTTTACTGCCGTGTATTCCATTGACCTGTCAAACATATCCTTTGATTGATCCATATGCATATCAATAAGAGCATTATACTTCTTGGCTATTTCAAATACCAAGTCTACATGCTTCTTGGCATATGAATCCAACCATTCTGCAGCAGGCATGCCTCCGACAACATCAGCACCGTTTTCCATTGCCTCCCACATAAGCCTTTCTGTTCCTGCATTATTGAATATGCCCTCCTGGGGAAAAGCAGCTATTTGTATATCACAAATATCCTTGCATTCCTCTTTGGCTGCCACAACACCCTTTAATCCCACAAGGTTTGCCATATTATCGATGTCTACATTTGTCCTTATCTTTGTGCAGCCATATGCAACACATTCTTTTATAGCTCTCACAGCCCTATTTTTGACATCCTCTACTACATACTTTCTTTTTCTGTCATGCATGATTTTTATTGATTCCTCTAAGGTTTCTTCTACGCTTTCTCTTCCCGAAACAGACGTATATACCTTGTCAAGATGCATGTGAGTATTGATAAATGTAGGAGCTGCCAGCATACCCTTGGCATCGATCACCTGACAGTTGGAATGTTTACTTTCGTCAATTTTATCGGATATCTCTTCATATCTTCCTTCATCGTTTATGAGTATATCCATACTCCCATCTTTGTCCAGTATTCTTGCATTTTTAATTAAAATCATATCTACGCCTCCTTGTTTAATAAATTTCAGCCGAAATTGCAACTCATTGTATCAATATTCTACAATTTACTACAATAACCTTTGTGCAATGACTACAAATTATACTTCATTTTCCTTATCTAAATTATAATTTATTATGAATAATTATTCGAAAATATCGAAATTTGAAAAAATGAGAAAAGCCTAATAACTCATTAACGAGTATATTAGACTTCTCTAAGTTACTTATTTATCATTTATTACATCTATGCCCGGTAAAACCTTACCTTCGAGAAATTCTAAGGATGCACCGCCGCCGGTAGAAATATGGGTCATCTTATCTGCAAAACCCAGCTGCTCTACGGCAGCAGCCGAGTCCCCACCGCCAATTATAGTCGCGCCTTTGACCTTTGACATAGCTTCTGCAACTGCATAGGTGCCTTTTGCAAAAACCGGCATTTCAAATACACCCATAGGTCCATTCCATACAACTGTCTTTGCATTTCCTATTGTTTCACTGAACATTTTCCTGGTATTTTCCCCTATATCCAAGCCCATATAATCCTTGGGAATTGAAGAAGCCTCTACAGTTTTGCATTCTGCGTCTGCTTTGAACTCAGAAGCAGCTACAATATCTATGGGGAGCAAAAGCTTAATGCCTTTATCTTTTGCTTTCTTTAATAATTCTCCTGCCAATTCTACCTTATCTTCTTCAATTAAGGATTTGCCGACTTCAAAGCCCTTTGCCTTCAAAAATGTGAAAGCCATTCCCCCTCCGATAAGCAAAGCATCAACCTTATAGATCAGGTTTTCTATTACTCCAATCTTATCCGATACCTTGGCACCGCCAAGTATGGCAATAAAAGGCCTCTCAGGGTTTGACAGGGCCTTGCCCATACATTCCAGCTCTTTTTTGATCAGGAATCCTACAGCAGAAGGCAGATAGTCTGCAATGCCGGCTGTAGAAGCATGTGCTCTATGAGCAGTGCCAAAAGCATCATTTACATACACTTCTCCCAGCAAAGAAAGTTTTTTGGCAAACTCAGCATCATTCTTCTCTTCCTCGGCATGAAACCTTACATTTTCCAGGAGCATTACCTCTCCGCCTTTTAGCGCCGATGATTTTCCTATTGCGTCTTCTCCTATAACATCTTCGGCAAATATAACCTGTTGCCCTAACAGAACTGTCAATCTCTCTGCCACCGGTTTCAATGAAAACTCAGGATTAAACTTTCCTTTAGGCCTTCCTAAATGAGACATAAGTATAACCTTGGCGCCCTTATTCTTTAAGTAGTTAATAGTAGGCAGGGCTTCTCTGATCCTTCTATCATCAGTTATATTGCCTTCCTTATCCATAGGCACATTAAAATCTGCTCTTACCAATATTTTTTTGCCCTTGACATCCAGGTCTTCAACGGTTTTTTTATTAAGCATTTACAAACCTCCATTATATTATGGCTTTTATTGGAAAACGGTTTTTTAAACTTGCTTATCTGCAATATATTTTACCAGGTCCACCAATCTGTTGGAGTAGCCCCATTCATTATCATACCATGCTACAACCTTTATCATATCATCATCTAAAACCATGGTAGACAGCGAGTCAATTATTGCTGAATGGGAATTACCCTTGAAATCGATAGAAACAAGAGGCTTCGTGCAAAACTCGATGATGCCCTTCATGCTGCTTTCGGAAGCATGCCTAAGAGCCTCATTTACCGCATCAATGTCAGCCTCTTTTTCCAATGCTGCAACAAAATCTACAACTGAAACCGTAGGCGTTGGAACTCGCATAGCCAGTCCCGTAAGCCTGCCTTTCATATCCGGTATTGCAAGAGCCACTGCCTTTGCGGCTCCTGTGGTGGTAGGTATTATTGACAAAGCTGCTGCCCTGGATCTCCTCAAATCCTTATGAGGCAAATCTAAAATTCTCTGATCATTGGTATAGGAGTGTACCGTGGTCATAAATCCTTTTTTAACGCCAAAGGTCTCATGAAGGACCTTAACGACCGGAGCCAGACAATTTGTGGTGCATGACGCATTGGAAATAACATGGTGTTTCTCAGGTATATACTTATCTTCATTGACACCCATGACTATAGTAATATCTTCATCTTTTGCCGGCGAAGATATTACTACCTTCTTGGCTCCCCCACGCATATGTGCTGAAACATCCTTCTTGCTTATAAATCTTCCTGTGGACTCTATAACAATATCTACGCCGTATTCGCCCCATTTTATATTTTCCGGGTTTGCTTCGGCGCTTATTCTTATTTTCTTGCCGTTAACGATGATACCATCCTCATATGCATCGACATCCTCAGCATATACTCCATATGTACTGTCGTATTTTAATAAATGGGCAAGGGTTCCCGGATCAGACAAGTCATTTATCAGGACAATTTCAATATCCTCACCAAATTTCTCCCGAGCAATTTTGAAAACAGGTCTGCCAATTCTTCCGAAACCGTTAATACCAACTTTTACAGCCATTATTTATTCTCCTCTCATTATATCATATATTTCTTCTGCAGCTTTTTCATCAATTACTAATATATTTTTATTTTTACCCCGGTTGACGCAAACAATTGCTTTAGCTTTTGTTATGCCTCCGGCTATAGAAATCACAGTGTTTATATTTCCGCAATCTTCTATTCTTATACCGATGCTGCCTTTTTTAAGTATTACCTCTCCATCCTCACCGAAATAATATCCAAAGGCCTCTGCAATAGCTCCCTTTCCTTCCAAATATTTTTTTGTATCCTCATCAAGCTTTCTTCTTTCGGCGATCTGCTCTATTGTGCTTAATCCAAACAGAAATATGTCGGCCTGGCCAATAAGGTCAACTACCTTTGAAATATGCGAATCGGCCAGCATTGTATGCAGCATTTCATCATTGATGCTTTCTGGAAGGTATAAAGGATAATAATCTCCGTCTATCTTATGAGCGAGCCTCTCAGCAACAGCATTGGACTGGGTTTCCAAATTGCCGCTATGGCCGCCTGTGGCAGGAATGACTATCGTTTTTTTATTCCCAACGGCTCTTGCATTTTCTGCCATAGCCATAGTAGAGTATCCTCCGGATACCGCTATTACAGAATTATCCTTTATGCACTCCTTCATATAATCAAAAGCTCTTCTTCCCATCTCATTCAGTACCTCAGGCCTTTTTTCGCAATTTCCCGGAACGATAAGCACTTCTTTAACTCCAAGCATAGTCTTTAAATTTTTAGATAGCATGCTCAATCCTTTAACCTCACCTATATATGCGGAAAGCTTGCTTATTATTTCTTCACCCTCTTCGGTGATGTGCATGCCGGCAGATTGTATCTCTATGAGATTTTGATTCTTTAAAACATCTAACTCACTTCTTACCCATCTTTCTGTCTGCCCCATGAAGCTTGATATATTGCGCCTGCCTATGGGCTGATTGTATTTAATAGTCAAAAGGATGGAATACCTTTTTTCAATCATATCTGAAATTTCCGGGGCAATTTTTTTTTGAAGTTCAATAAAATTTTTCATCAGATCCCTCCTAGGGACACTTTTCGTCCCTCTTATTGTTTTTTGTCCCTATATGTCTATTATATTCCTCCCTTTACATATTTTCAATAATTTTCGGTGATTTCCTCCAATAAAAAAAAGGCATTGCTGCCTTTAGTATCTTTTTCTCCTCGATGATGAGGGTATCCCGATTTCATCTCTATATTTTGCAACGGTGCGCCTGGAAATTTTTATGCCTTTTTCCGCCAGAAGATCAGCTATGGCTTGATCGCTTATAGGCTTTGAAGTATCCTCCTTGTCGATTATTGATCTCATCATCTTTTTTATGCTTTCTGAGGATATATCTTCCCCTTCTTCATTGCCAACGCCGCTTTTGAAAAAGTATTTTATTTCAAATATTCCTCTTGGCGTTTGAGCGTATTTGCCGCTTATAGCTCTGCTGACAGTAGACTCATGAACCTGAACTTCATCAGCAATGTTCTTCAGAGTCATAGTTTTTAGATAGCTGTCGCCCTTTTCAAAAAAATCTCTTTGATAATCAATAATAGCTTTGACTACTCTATATAATGTATTCTTTCTCTGTTCCAGGCTCTTTATAAGCCATAATGCGGAGGAAAGCTTGTCATTAATAAAAGACAGGGCTTCCGAGGACTTGTCCTCTGTATTTATAATGCTCTTATAGTATTGATTAACCATAAGCCTTGAACTGTAATTGTCATTTATGGTAATTATATATTCATTCTCAATCTTTTCAACAAAGACATCAGGGATAACATATCTGCACTCGGTTCCGCAAAAAAACGATCTTCCCGGTTTGGGCTCCAGGCTTTTTATTATATCACTGTAATCTTGTACTTCTGCTACAGTTATAGACAGCTTTTTAGCAATATTTTGCAGCCTGTTGCCTGCAATATCATCCAGATGGTCTTTAATTATGATTTCTAGATTTTCATCTGCGATACCCAATGCATGTATTTGTATCAATAGGCAATCCATCAGATTAAGTGCCCCCACACCAATCGGTTCAAAGGTCTGAATGATCCTCAATACTTTTTCTACTCTTTCTTTAGATGCAGAAAGCACAGAAGATATCTGGTCTATTGTGGTACATAAATATCCATTGTCGTCCAGGCTCTCTATGATATATTCTCCGATAATTCTGTCACATTTGCCCAATTTCAAGGTATTAAGCTGAAAAAGCAAATGATCCTTCAAGGTATCCGAATAACATATCAAGTTGTCGTAATTCATCTCTTGAGAGTCATCTATTCCGGTATTTTCCAAGCAATAGCTCTTACCCTGATATTGAAAATATTCTTTCCAATCAATTTCTTCGATGGTACTCTTTTCTTCTTTTCTATCCTTATCAGGGTTTTCAGCTTTTTCTTCTTGATTATCTTCTATAACATCAAGAACGGGATTAGTTTCAAGCTCTTGCTTCACAAGCTCCTCTAATTCTATCGTAGGAAGCTGCAATATCTTGAGAGCGAGTCTTAATTCCGGCGTCATTATCAGTTTTTGCTGTTGCTCAAGTATCAGATCATATCCCATTCTCATAGTTTTCACCTCTCACAAATGAAAGTCTACAAAATAATTATACCATATATTTATGCTTAATCATAATATAAATATAGCAAAAACCTTGCCAAAATTTAAATCGAGCAGGACATGGATAATCATTTAGCCAGGTCCTGCTCGACTCTGCAAGAAAACTACTCAAATTTATTCAGGGTTCCTGAACTCTTCTTCTGTGATGGTTCTCAGCTTATAAGCCTTATATCCTTTAAAATGCGGAGCATTAACAAATGCCCTTTCCATAAGCTTTATGTCGTCATATATTATGGCAAGCGCGTCTCCGCTATGTGCTCCCATTATGCCGAGTCCGCCGGTCACATCCTTAAGCCTCAGTGCCTCACTCAGCAAATCATACCTTAATCTATGCTGATTTCTAATAATGCTCTCAGTAGATGCCTTTGCAATATGATCTAAGCTCCGTTTTTTAACTCCATGCCTCGTGAGCTCAGCAAGATCATCAATTTGGCTCAGAGGCTGGATGCTCTTTTTGTTGAATTCTATCGTGTCTACAGTTCTATTACCTTCAAAAACCAGAAGGTAAAATTCCATATAGCTGCCTATTTGCTCTTTATATGCTCCTGTTTTATAATCAAAAAAAGTCATGTTTTTAAATATTATACTATCTGTGGGCTCCACTTTTATGCACTCTGCAGCAAGCTCATCTTCATCATGCTTTCTATGGAATAGCTGTATAAGGCAATTATATATTCCGCACAGATCTGCAGTACTGCTGGCAAAGCCCTTGCCTTTAGGTATATCCGAGCATATTTCTATATCCAGCGTTTCAATGCAATCTGTATATCCCCAATTTTTAAGTACATTGGCCAGAAATTGAGACGATTTAGGATAAAAGGTTTTTTTAAAGGGATTTTTGCATTCATATATTCTGACATTCGTAAATAGATTTACCGGGCATGATAAAAGCGTATCTATACCTTTAACTCTGCCTTGAATTACTTCTCCTATGCTTCCCGGATAACAAGCTCTTGCTTCCATGCTCAGTCTCCTCTTGAAATATAAAAAGGATATTGCAAGACCTATTTCTCTCCTTTTTCATATGGAATTCCATCTGCTGCAGGGCCAATTGATTTGCCTACTACGCCTGATACTGCCAGCATCGTCAGCAAGTATGGCAGTGCAAATAGAAATTCTTTCGGTACATTTAGGCCAAAGGACATGGAAATAGTTTGAATTGCATCAGCCAGGCCAAAGAATAAGCATGCTAATGCAGCACCTATGGGATGCCATTTTCCGAATATCATGGCCGCCAGGGCGATAAACCCTTTTCCCGCTACCATTCCTTCCTTAAAAAGGCTTATTGAGCCTATGGACAGTGATGCTCCTCCTATTCCGGCCAATATTCCGCTTATTATTACGCATATATATCTCATAATATATACATTCACGCCTAATGTATCCGCCGCCCTGGGATGCTCTCCCACTGCCCTGATCCTGAGGCCGAAAGGCGTTTTGTACAGTACGTAATATGAAATTGCTACTAATATTAAAGCAAGATAGGTGAACATGTTAAAGGGACCCCAAGGCGTAAAGTAGCTTACGCTGTCTGTCTGTCCAGGTTTACCCCATATCTCTATCAAAAGAAAAGTCGTCAAGCTTCCTGCCAATATATTAATCGCAGTGCCTACCACAACTTGGTTCGCCTTAAAATGAATGCTTAGGAAAGCCAAAAGCCATCCAAACAAGCCGCCTATTATCATAGCTCCAAGTAATCCTAGCAACGGAGAGCCCGTTTTATAAGATACCAATACCGCACTGAAGGCTCCTACTGTCATCATACCGTCCAGCCCAATGTTTATAACTCCGGATCTTTCGGAGAAGGTTCCTCCTAATGCAGGAAATATAAGTGGAGTAGCGGATCTTATGGTGCTCGCGAATAAAATGCTGATTATATTTAACATGCTACTTCACCTCGCCTTTCGCTAAATGGGCTTTTATTTCCTTATTTTCTTTATATCTTTTTACCATAACCCTGACGAAATTGGATGCCACAAATAGGATTATGATGCCTTGAATTATTCCTACCACTTCTTTAGGTATGCCTTCTACTTGCATCATGGGACCACCCCTTTGCAATATCCCGAAAAGAAAAGCAGACAAAACTACCCCGATGGGGTGATTATTGCCAACCAGAGCAACTGGTATGCCATCAAGGCCATATCCGGTAAATCCAAAAAGATTATTTACCCTATACTGTACTCCGGCTGTCTGAATACCTCCCGCCAACCCGGAGAATAGTCCGGATATTACCATGGCTAATACAATATTTCTGTTTACATTGATTCCACCGTATTCGGACGCGCTGGGATTAAATCCTACGGCTCTGATTTCATAGCCTCTTATGGTTTTGTTAAGTAAATAATAAGCTGCCAAAGCAACTAGCACAGCTATAATAATGCCTATATGAAGTCTTGAATATTTGAACTGCACAAAGCTTTCCGAAAATCTCCATAGCTTTGCTGTTGGTGCTATCTCATAGGAAAAAGCCTTGTCCGGCTCGTTTAAAACCGTCATAATCAAATAATTGCTCAAATTCATCGCAATATAATTCATCATAATACTATTGATAACTTCGTGAGATCCTACTTTAGCCTTGAGCCATCCGACTATACCGGCCCATATTCCGCCAGCAATTGCACCTGTCAATAAGGTAACTGCCACGTGTAAAACCGGAGGCAAGCCTGCCAAAGCCCAACCTGCCCATAAGGAAGCAACTCCGCCCATTATAAACTGGCCTTCTGCTCCTATATTAAACAGCCCGCACCTGAAAGCGAATGCTATAGAAAGGCCTGTCAATATCAGGGTAGTAGTAGTGACCAGTGTTTCTCCAATTTTATTCCAATCTCCTAATGCCCCTAAAAATAAAGCCTTATATGCCGTTATGGGACTTCTGCCGAAGGCATATACTAAAATGGCTCCTGCAATAAATGAAATCACTATTGCGATAAGGGGGTATAATATTTCTTTAAAGGTATTCTTCAGACTGTCTTTTAACTCATCTATCCAATTCTCCATTTTATCCACCCCCTAATGCATTTCTGACCGTCTTCCGCCGGCCATCATTATTCCAAGCTCAAGCTCTGTTGCATCTTTAGCATCTACTACTCCGACTATCTTTCCATCATACATAACTGCTATTCTATCAGATAATGCCATTATCTCATCCAGCTCCAGGGATACCAAAAGCACCGCTTTGCCTCTGTTTCTTTGCTCTATAAGCCTATGGTGAACAAACTCTATAGCTCCTACATCCAGGCCTCTGGTAGGCTGAGATGCAATAAGCAATTGCGGGTCCCTGTCCAATTCCCTGGCAATGATCAATTTCTGCTGGTTTCCTCCTGAAAGAGACTTAGCATGAACTCTTTCGTTAGGCGTCCTTACATCAAATTCTTTTATAAGCTTCCTTGAATATCCTCTAATCTTTCTATAATCCAGTCCTAAGCCCTTTTTAAAGGACTTGCTTCTATGAGAACCAAGAATTGTATTTTCAGATAAAGGGAAGTCTAGAATCAAGCCTCTTTTATGCCTGTCTTCAGGAATATATCCTACACCACTCTCTATTACGTTTTTAGGGCTCAGGTTTGTGATGCTCTTTCCTTTCACGAGCACCTCCCCTGCTGCAGCCTTGCGCAAGCCTGTTATTATTTGGACAAGCTCATTCTGCCCGTTGCCGTCTACTCCTGCAATACCGAAGATCTCACCGCTTCTTACTTCAAAGTCCACGCCTTTTACGGCTTCCAAGCCTCTATTGTCCAGAGTTTTTACGCCTTTAACCTCCAATATAGGCTCGCCTAACTTTACCTCTTCCTTTTCGACTGTAAGGCTTACTTTTCTTCCCACCATTTTTTCCGCAAGTTCTTCGATGTTTGTCTTAGAAGTTTCAAGGGTATCAATGACCTTGCCTCTTCTTATTATTGTAACCTTGTCGCTCATGGACATTACTTCCTTAAGCTTATGGGTTATAAGGATTATTGACTTGCCCTGGTTTACAAGGCTTTTTAAAATCACTCCCAATTCCTCGATTTCCTGGGGAGTCAATACTGCAGTGGGTTCATCCAGAATAAGGATTTCAGCACCTCTATATAGAGTCTTCAATATTTCAACTCTTTGCTGCATTCCCACTGATATATCCTGAATCTTTGCCCTTGGATCTACCTTCAGTTCATATTTCTTCGATAATTCCTCTACATCGGAGATCGCCTTATCCGTATCCAGAGCCAAGCCTTTTTTAGGCTCTGAACCCAAAACAATATTTTCTGTCACGCTAAATGGAGGTACCAACATAAAGTGTTGATGCACCATACCTATTCCAAGAGAAATGGCTATATTGGGGTTGCTTATTTTTACCCCTTTGCCCTTAACAAATATTTCTCCCTCATCCGGAGTATATAGGCCATATAATATGTTCATCAAAGTTGACTTGCCTGCACCATTTTCCCCCAATAAAACATGTATTTCTCCCTGATCTACCGTCAAATTAATATTATTATTTGCCCTGACGCCGGGAAAGGACTTGCCGATACCCTTCATCTCAATAACAGCTGACAATTATCTTCCCACCTTCCTAGCACAAACTTTTTATACAAGCATACATAACCATTATACAATTTAGCAGAGCAATTTTAAATACAAAATGTACCTTTTCATAATAAAAGCTAGAGGCTTGCGCATCTAGCTTTTATTATGTTAATCAAGAACTTTTATTACTTAATTTCAACAGGCTTGAAGGTTTCCAACTCTTCTCTTGTTGCCGGTACTGCTATTGTTCCGTCGTTTATTGCAGCCTTGTACTTTTCAACTTGCGCTGCTAGTTCTGCAGAAACGTTCTTTCCGCCGTCACTATATCCGACACCTTCTTCTTTAAGACCTAACTCAGTAACTCCACCTTTGAATGTGTTGTCAGCATAAGCTTTAACTATTGTATATGTACCTACGTCAACTCTTTTGATCATGCTGCATAGAACCTTATTATTATTTGATACTGCTGATTGGTCTTGGTCAACACCTATTGCCCAGAAGCCTTTCTCGTCAGCTGCTTGTATAACGCCTATTCCACATCCGCCTGATGCATGGAATATAACGTCTGCTTTTTGCTGATGCTGTGTCAATGCAACTTCTTTGCCCTTATCAGGGTTATCAAAAGCTCCCGTATAGTTTACGATAACCTTTGCGTTTGGATTAGCTGATTTTACACCGGCTATGAAGCCTGCTTCAAACCTTCTGATAACAGGGAAATCCATACCGCCTACAAAGCCGATAACATTGGTTTTTGTAGTAAGGCCGGCTATAACACCGACCAAGAAGGAACCCTCATGCTCTTTGAAGTTAACTTGCATTACGTTCTCTTTTTCTAATGGAGTTGTGATATCAATAGCTCCAAATTTCTTGTCAGCATATTGATCTGCCGAAGTCTTCATAGCATCCTCAAACAAGAAGCCTACAGCCATGGTTAAATCTACAGACTGAGCCATGCTGCCTAGGTTTGGAGTATAGTCATCCTGTTTTGTAGATTGAAGAAGCTTAGGTTCGACTCCTAATTCTTGGCCTGCCTTTTCGATTCCTGCCCAGGCAGAGTCGTTAAAGGACTTGTCGCCGATACCGCCAACGTCTGTAACCATACCAAAGGAGTACTTTGGTTTTTCCGGTTCTGCAGGAGCCTGGCCTTGTTCAGGCTGTGGTGCTGGTTTTGCACATCCGGTAAATAATGCGAAAACCATAACTAAGGCTAATAGTAAACTGATTGTTCTTTTTGTCACTTGCATCTTCCCCCTTATTTTTATATAAAATATGCAAAGCTAACTTACATATTCTACACCATTTTATAAATTCCTGCCTTATAATGCTAATTATTATATTTAGAATTTTCAGTTTCCTCTAGCCTAATGCAACATCCAATATCATCATCGCAGTAAAGCCTAGAATTGCTCCTATGGTAGCAAAATCCGTGTGGCCTGCCTGCTGGGACTCGGGGATTACCTCCTCCACTACTACGAAAATCATAGCTCCTGCAGCGAAAGACAATGCATAGGGCAATATGGACAATGCAAATCCTACGATAGCTGCGCCTAAAACCCCTGCAAAAGGCTCGACTAAACCTGACAATTGGCCGTAAAAGAAGCTCTTGCCCTTGCTCATGCCTTCACGTCTTAAGGGCATGGATACTGCTATGCCTTCGGGAAAGTTCTGGAGGCCAATACCCAATGCCAATGCAACAGCACCAGCTATATTTGCACTTTCAGCTCCAGCAGCTGCAGCACCGAATGCAACTCCTACAGCTAAGCCTTCGGGTATATTATGGAGGGTTATGGCAAGCACTAAGAGCACGCTCCTTTGCCATGAGGTTTTAACTCCCTCAACATGCTCCTCTCCGAAGTTTACGTGAAGATGAGGTATTATCTTATCTATAAGCCATAAAAACATAGCCCCCGCCAAGAATCCAATGGTTGGAGGCAGAAAAGCAGGCAATGCCTTTCCTTCAGACATCTCTATAGCCGGAGCCAATAATGACCAAAAACTTGCCGCTATCATAACGCCCCCGGCAAAAGCCAGAATGCCGTCAAGCATTTTACGGCTTAACTCCTTTCCTATAAATACAAAGGCCGCACCTAAAGCAGTTATACCATAAGTGAATAATGTAGCCAAAAGAGCTTGCATAACGGGGTTCAAGCTTTTAATGTAATCCATCATATAAATCATCACTCCCTTATCCTATCAGTATAAATACAAAAATACCGTATAAGCCTTAGCCCCGCTAATAAAGTTTATAAGAAACTCTTAACGTTTATACCATTCTGATGATATTTTCTATTTCATCGATATCATATATCCCTTCTTCGTCTCTCCGCCCAATTATAATGGGGATTATGCCCAATTCCCCGCAGGCCTGTATCTTTTCTATGGTTCCGCCTTCTCTTCCGCTGTCTTTCATTACCACATAATCAACATCGTACTCTGCAAACATAGCTTTATTAAATTTCTTGGAGAAAGGTCCCAATACGGCAACTATATCCTTCATCCTGATCTCATGCTTTCTGCACTCCTCTATGCTTTCCGGCGCAGGAAGTATTCTATATATAAAGCGATTTTTATTGCGTACTTTTTCAAAATCCCCTATATTTTTAGAGCCTGTAGTAAAAAATACTGTTCCCTTTATTCCTTTTAAAAAATCTAAGCATTCTTCATAACCTCTAAGGTATGTTCCCATACCTTCAAACTCCACCTTGCTCCTTACGTACCTTACATATTTGATGCTCCTGCTCTGTGCTGCTCTTTTTGCATTTTCTGTAACCTCTGCAGCATAGGGATGAGAAAGATCCACAATCAATGAAATATGATTTTCATCTATAAAGTCTGTCATAGAAACATAATCCATTCTGCCTACCACAAGATTTGGACAAGGTATGAATTCCTTTTCACTATCAGTTGCACTGGTGACGATATAGTTATCCATATCTTTTATTCTATCAATTATTTCCCTGGTCTCTGCGGTTCCGCCAATAATCCAGATCATCAGAGCTTGTACCCCCTGGGTGTGATCATGAAGCCATCCTTGGTATAAGTCTTGCTGTTTCCTACTATTATAATAGATAGCATATCTATGGCATCATAGTCAATATTATCTAATGTTGTTATCCGTTTTTCCGTGTTATCCCTCCCGGAATTTTTTACTATTCCTACAGGAGTAGAAGGACTTTTATATCTTAGCATCACTTCTACCGCCCTCTCGAGATGAGACTTCCGCCCCTTGCTCTTTGGATTGTATATGGATATAACAAAATTCCCTAAGGAAGCTGTTTCGAGCCTTTTCTCTATCACTTCCCAGGGGGTCAAAAGATCGCTCAGACTGATGCTGGCATGATCATGCATTATAGGAGAGCCTAATTCAGAGGCTGCAGAAAAGGCCGCCGTTACGCCGGGCACTATTTCCACGTCTATTTCCTCTCTCAGCTCCAATACAGGCCCTGCCATTCCATAAAGGCCTGCATCACCTGTGCTTATTATGGCCGTATCTTTGCCCTCTCTCACTTTTTCCACAGCTATTTTGCATCTTTGTATTTCCCCGGTCATTCCCGTAGAAAAGAGCTCCTTTCCATCTGCCAGTTCTCCCAAATACTTGATATAAGGGGTGTATCCCACCAGGACATCGCATTTTTTTATCACTTCCACAGCCCTTAGGGTCATATTATCTCGGCCTCCAGGGCCTATTCCCACTACATATAATTTAGCCATCATAAACCTCCACAGCTATTGATATGGTTATCCCATCATGTTTTACCTTATGAGTCCGCATGTCCCCTCCTAAAAGATAAGCGCAGGGCTCAGACACGGAGTAAACCCCCACTGCTTCTTTAACAAAATCACTTTTCTCAAACCTGTCTTCAACCTTCCTTATTTCTTCCGCTGTAAATATCTTTAACGGGCAGTTAAAATAATTGGCTGCCTTTATTATTCCGGCTTCATCTTTTTTTGCTTCTATAGTTCCTATAGCTTTGATGCTCTTTTCTGAAAGATTGTTTTCTTCCAGATCAGCCTTTATGGCTTCTATTATTTTGTATCCTTCCGCATCCTTCCTGCATCCTATGCCTATATTAATGTTTTTAGGCCTCAAAACAACCCCGGGAATATCTATGCTGACTATCTCCCTGGATGTAACAGCGATAATCCCTTGAATATCTTCACTATCCTCCAGGCTTTTCAATGCAGCAATATTCTTATAGTCAATAATGGCCTCCATTTCCGAATAAAATCCTATCCTTTTCCCATTCACCATCATGGCCATTATTGTTTTTACATCCTCCATACATTCTATTTCATATCCGTTGCCGGCGGCAAAATTGTCTATAGCCTCTATTCCCCTTCCGTCGGATGCTGTAGTGATTATTGGCATGGCTCCTATAATTGCTGCTGTCCATTTTGCAAGCTCGTTGGCTCCGCCGATATGGCCCGATAAAAGGCTTATGGAGAACTTGCCCAGATCATCTATCACTATGACGGCAGGATCAGTTTTCTTGTCCTTTATATAAGACTTCATCATCCTCACAGCTATTCCGGCAGCAGAAATAAAGATTATACCGTCATATTCCTCAACTATATAGCTCAAATTGCCTTTTATGCCGCCTGTTATTTTAGAGTTTTCAAAATGATGAACTATACAGCTCTTGTCTTTATTGGGCTCATATCTATATTTTACTAGTTTATCCCCTAATTTTTTACCGTCATCTGTAAAGGAAAGGCAGGCTATTTTCATCTGTTACCGCTCCTATATTCATGAGAGAATTGGGGATCGTATAGCTTTGATCTCTCATAATCTCCATCTATGAAATCTCCCACGAGGATCTGGGCCATTTTAGTTATTCCTTCCTTTTCCACCTTATGTCTTATATCCTTCAGAGTACCCATTATGATTTTTTCATCTTCCCAGGTGGCCTTATACACCACAGCTACCGGCACATCTTCCCGCCCATATCCCCTCTTTAATTTTTCAACAACCCGGTCTATTTCTTTTATAGAAAGGAATAAAGCCATAGAAGCCCTATGGGCTGCCAGCTTTTCTAAATCTTCTTCTTCCGGCACACCGGTTCTGCCTTCTATTCTTGTCAGTATAACGGTTTGGCTCACCTCAGGCAAGGTAAATTCCCTATTTATTGCGCTGCAGGCTGCCGTAAAGGAGCTTACTCCCGAAATCGCCTGAAAATCTATTCCTTTTCGTTCCAATAAATCCATCTGTTCCCTGATAGCTCCATATATAGTAGGATCTCCCGTATGGAGCCTTACCACCTGCAAGCCCTTCCTATAGGCATCCTCCATCTTTTCTATTACTTCCTCCAAAGTCATCTTTGCGCTGTTATAAAATTGACAGCCTTCCTTGCAGAATTCAAGATGCCTTTCCGACACCAAACTGCCTGCATATATCACCATATCAGCCTTTTCCAACAGTCTTCTGCCTTTTATGGTTATCAAGTCTACATCTCCGGGTCCTGCTCCGACAAAGCTAATCATTCTTATACCTCCTTCCCATTATGAAAGACATATAATCGTGCTCCTTCAATATTTCCTCTTTATCTGTCAATACTTTTTCATCTTCCAGTGTGCACCGCTTTATATAACTGTATGTAAAGCCTTTGTCATCAAAAATATCTATCATTTTCTTTTTGTCTTTAAAAACTTTTAAAGCGCATACACAGTCTATGCTCTTTAATAATTCTGCCTCAGGCTCTTCATCGCAAAGCAAAAATTTTTCTCCTTTTACTGCAATGGGAGTCCTTGAAATTCCTGCTCCTGCTACAAAAGAAGGTATACCCGGCACTATCTCCACTTCCACATCGCTGTCCTCCAACTCCTTCATTATGAATATAAAGGTGCTGTATATCATAGGATCTCCTATTGTCAAAAATACGCCATGTTCCCCATGAGGAATTTCATTCTTAATGATTTCCGAAGCTGTCTTATAATCTGCCTTGTCTACCTCCCCCATATGGAAATCTATCAGCACTACCCGCTTATTTATTATATAATCCTTTGCAGTATCCAGGGCCATATTCTTGCCTCTGTTATTTGGAGCAAATATTACCTCTGCATCCCTGATGACTCTGACTGCCTTAAGGGTCAGCAGCTCTTTGTCCCCCGGTCCTGTGCCCACTCCGTAAAGCTTCTTCATGCTTTCACTCCCTTTACAATAAATATGGGGTTATTGCCCCTAAATAATCCCATTTCATCAATGACTGAGGCTTGTATAAGCTGGACTTCTATATTCTCATAATCATAAAGCTTCAAAAGCTCTAAGAATTTATTCAGATTGTTTAGAGTGATGAAATTTGCACACAGAATCCCTTTGTTCCTCAGATTGCTTTGCAAATAATCAAAAATCTCCTTGAGGCGGCCGCCGCTTCCCCCAATGAAGCATTTGTCAAGCTTTATAGATGGTAAGTCTTCCGGCGCCTGCCCCTCAATTACCGTTATATTTGCCCGGAACTTATCCTTATTTTTATTGATAAGCTCCGCTCCCTCTCTTTCCTTCTCCACAGCCCATACCCTGGCCCCCTGGAGAGCCGCTTCTACAGACACGGATCCCGTTCCTGCGCCTATATCCAATAGATTATCTCCCTCTTCTATAGATAGATAAGCCATATTCAGCACTCTTATATTGAACTTTGTCATAGGTATGCTGCCTCTGATGAATTCCTCATCCTTAATCCATTTCATCTTCCACCACCACCACCGCAAGAGGAGAAATATCCTCAAAGTTTTCGCCGATTTCTGCCTCAATGATCCTTTCATCATCATAGGATAGATTGTATCCCGCATATATCCGGCCCTTTGCGCCTAAGGCTTTAAGCCTTTGCGATATCTGGGAGGGGGTATTCTTATCATCTGTAAGTATTATTGAAAGCCTATTGTTTTTTGCTCTCTCCATGTCTTCCTCTCTTCCATGGAGCGACAGAAATTGTGCTCCCTGCCAGCTCTTTTTCAGCTTCGTCATCATATATTGAAAGGATGATATGCCCGGCAATATTCTTTCTATAGCTATGCTTTTAGCCTTCAAAAAATCCGTTATTCCATAAAAGCAAGGATCTCCTGATGCCAATAGCAGAGCATCCTTATGCCTGCCTATATAATCGATTACTTCATCTACTCTTTTTACCTTGATAAATTCCTTTTCCAGGCTCTTGAGAGATTCTCCGGCTCTTCCAAAGGCTATTATATGTTCTGCTTCTTCAATAGCTTTCTTTACTTCCATAGTCAGATAATCCGGATTCCCGGGCCCTATCCCTGCAATAATTACCCCATAAATACACCCCTCTCCATGGAGAAAATGATCACCTCTACAGGATAGCTCTCATCCTTAAGATATTTTCTTATCCTGTCCTTACAGCCTCTGGCCATATCCCCTGCAATTTTCCCATAGCCTGCTTCTATGCAGCAGCCTAGGGCCTCTTCCGCCGTTATGCAGATGTTTATCCTATCCAATAGCTCTATGGAAGCCCCTCTTAGGGCTAAATAATAAACAAATGCCTCCATCCTTCCGTCACAGATCTTGCTGTGGGTATTGAATACGCCGATGGAAAGCTTGGAAAGTTTTCCTATATGCCCTATAATGGTCATTGACTTGAAGCCCTTATTATAAATATATAGTATTGTGTCGCCTATATAATTGGACATTTTGACACTTGGCCCTTTCATATTGAGCGAATCTGCTATTTTTTCGCCGTAATTTCCCGGCACCAGTATTATATTGTCCTTACCGTATTTTTCTTCTATCATATCAACTTCAAGATATATGGTTTTTATCAGGGCATCCTCTGACATGGGATATACTATGCCCTTCGTACCGATTATCGATATGCCGCCCTCTATGCCTATATTTTTATTATAGGTTTTGCAGCTTATTTCCTCCCCTTTGGGCGCATATATGGTTATATCATAGCCGCTTTTTGAAACTTCGCTCACCTCTTTGTCTATCATCTGCCTTGGAACAGGATTGATAGCGGCTTCACCCACATTGCCGAACAAGCCCTTCCTCATGATCCGTCCTATACCCTGTCCCCCATCTATGACATTCAAGCCGTCTCCTCTCTTTTTAACCAAAGCGTGTATTTCCATTCCATCCGTTGAATCCGGATCGTCTCCTCCATCCTTTGTGATGGAGCAGGACGCCCACCCCTCACGAATTTCCTGGTTATTAACCTTTAGCCTTAAGGGAATCCCGGCCGGAGTATCTATCTGGATATATTCTACTGCTTCATTTCTCTCCAGCATAAGAGCCGCTGCCTTGGCTGCTCCTGCGGCACAGCTGCCTGTGGTATATCCGCATCTCAGCTCTTTTCCTTCCTTTATTATGTATATATCCTCCATCATCGCCCCACCGCCATATAAAGCAGTGCATTGACTATAGAGGCTGCTACATTGCTTCCGCCTTTTGTGCCAACGGTTGATATGGAAGGCAGATCAGATGCCCTCAAATATTCCTTGGATTCGGCGGCGCCGACAAAGCCCACCGGCACTCCAACGATAAATTGGGGCTCCACCTTTCCTTCTTGTGCCAGCTCCAGCAATCTGAAAAGAGCCGTAGGCGCGTTTCCTATGACGAACATATCTATTCCTTCCGAAGCAGCCCTTTCCACTGCACAGGCCGACCTGGTAGTATTCATCCTTTTGGCCTCCTCTGCCACCTCTTCATCATCTATGAAGCACTTGACCTCACAGCACGCTTTGGCCAGGGCTTTCTTGTTTATTCCCATATGAGCCATTTTGGTATCGGTAAAAAGGATTCCTCCCCTTTTTATGCTTCTTAAGGCCTGATTTACAAAATCCTTTTGAAAAACCGCTATCTTTCTGTAATCGAAATCTCCCGTCGTATGGATCATCCTCTTTACCACTATGCTCTCCTCTTTGGAAAAAGAGGTATCACACATGACTTCCTCGATTATATCCATGCTTTTATTCTCAATTCCCATCGGGTCTTTCATATACAATCTGATCACCCCCTGTATATTTTTTGTTGCTATTCACAGTCGATTTTTCTGTAATAATTCATTTTAGTAGTTTGGTTGTTCTAACTGATAACGATTGCGAAAGTTCCGAGACTAAGACTTTGTAAGCTTGCATAGGGTTGCGTCAAAACTAACAAACTCTAAGTCCCTTCACATTGAACGAGACTTCATTCAGTGGGGTTTCAACTCCACTGAATGTTAGTCGAGTCCATACTGGACTTAGCCGCCCTTAGGCACACGCCGCCTATAGCGGTGTGGGTCTTAGGGCGAGTTAGTTCAGTGCTGCACTCTTTTATCAGTTAGGACAACACATCATTCTGAATATTCTTTTTCTATAGTATCCAGCAGATGATTAAAGGCTTTCATATTACCTAAAAAATTTATATGCGGATATGCCGCCAATGCATTTTTGTATTTGTATCCGCATTTCCATTCTCCCCTGCCCATAGGCTTCTTTATATTGAAAATCTCTTTTTCATTGATCTCTGCAATGGATTTATGAAATTCCTGGCCTTTTATAAGGTCTCCCTTTCTGCCCAGGCTGCAATCCTCTCCAAGTTCAATGTTCACATATCCAAATCGCTGAAGCCTGTCAGTCATGGCAGACTTGCCTTTAAAGACCCCGCACATTGGGCTTTGCTCTATGCTCCCGGCAAGATACATCAATCCTCCCGCTTCTGCATATATAAAGCCTCCGCCTTCTGCCTTATCCTTTACAGCTTTTCTCATTTCATAATTTGCAGAAAGCTCCTCCTTATAAATTTCCGGATAGCCTCCTCCCAAATATAGCAGATCGCATTGGGGGAGCTTCCTATCCTCAATGGGAGAAAAATATTCCACCCGACAGGTGTTTTCAAAAAGATTCAGGTTTTCCCCGTAATAAAAGGAAAAGGCTTTGTCGTAAGCAATGGCCACTCTGATATCTCTTCTGCCCGGATAAATGTATTCAGGCAGCTCTACTCTGCGGCAGAGCCTTATTATTTCTTCCAGGTTTATATTCTTTTCTATATTCTCTGCAGCTTTTTCTATTATTTTATTTGCATCACTTGTCTCAATGCTTTGAATCAAGCCTAAATGCCTGCTCTCTATTTCTAAAGCCTTATCCTCTTCCACATAGCCCAGCACCTTGACATCTATATATTCCTCTATTTTTTCTTTCAAAAGAGCATACATAGCCCTGCTCACCTTGTTCAATATGACTCCTCTGATCCTGGAGCCCGAGAAGTCAACCATTCCCTTTATCTTAGGTATGGCGGAAAACATTTCGCCCTTGGGTGTATACACCAAGATTGCATTTATATCCAACAGCTTTGATATATCATAGCCGGAGTTTTCAAAGCCGCTGCCCATACCGTCAAAATATCCCATGGCGCCTTCTGCTATGGATATATCCCCCTTATTCATAGCTATAGCCTTTTTCACTCCATTGGTTCCCAGCAAATGCATATCCAGATTCCCTGCCCTCTTGCCGGAAGCCTCGGCTATATACCTGGTATCTATAAAGTCCGGTCCTGTTTTAAAACCCGAGACATTGCACTGCCGCTTTTTTAATGCCCTTATTATGCCCAGGGTTATCAATGTTTTCCCCATACCACTGGAGGGAGCGGTTATCATGATCATCTCCATAAATTTTTACACCCTCTTTTCCGGAATAAAATATAGGCATTGATTTATGTCATCCTCATATATATGAGCCTGTATTTTAAAAACCCCTTTGATCAGATCGCTTCTCAATATTTTATCGGGCGATCCCCATTCACATATTCTTCCTCTATCCAGCACATGTATATTATCTGAGTATCTGGCAGCTTGATTCAGATCATGGAGCACCATTATTACCGTCAACCCCAATGATGCATTGAGCTCTTTAATAAGCTCCAGCACTTCCAATTGATAAGATATATCCAGAAATGTAGTGGGCTCGTCAAGAATAAGTATTTTTGTCTTTTGGGCCAAAGTCATTGCCATCCAAGCTCTCTGCCTTTCCCCTCCCGACAATGTAACCACATAACGATATCTCAAATCCAGCAACCCGGTTTTGAACATAGCCCACTCAATTATTTCCTTATCTTCTTTCCTCAATTTCTGCCTAAATCCCAGATGAGGGTATCTTCCGTGAGACACCAGTTCTTCTACTGTGATATCCGAGGATAGATGCCGTATTTGGGGCAATACCGCCAGCTTCTCGGCTATTTTCTTTGTTCCTATATCTTTTAAGTCCTCTCCGTCCAGATATACCGAACCTTTCCAGGGATTTAGACATCTTGACAAAACTTTTATTAAAGTTGATTTCCCAGAGCCGTTAGGTCCGATGATCGTCGTTATTTCACCATCGTTGATTTTAAGCGCTACAGAATTCAGTATTTCTTTCTGTCCATATTTTACATGAATATCCAGTGCCTCTAACCCCATTTATCTCACAGCCTCCTTTTTTCTCAGCAAATACAGGAAAAAGGGCGCTCCAAGTGCAGACATTATTATGCCCACAGGTATCTCCGCAGGCGCAAACAGCACTCTTGAAAGGGTATCGCAAAGCATTACTATGGAGCCGCCCAGAAAAAATGCTGCGGGAAATAAATATTTATAATCGGAACCTATAAATAATCTGGCCATATGAGGTACGATTAGCCCGACAAACCCCAGCATGCCTACTACGCTCACGGCACTGCCTGCCAATAGGGAGGAAAGTATTATAAAGGCAAATCTTGTTTTTTCCACATTAAGACCCAAGCCGGTAGCTACTTCATCCCCCAGCATCAGTATATTCAGCCTTTGGGGCATAAATTGCACCAGAGCCGTTCCTGCCAGGGCATAGGGTATGATCGTTCTTACCTGTATCCAGGTAGTTGCAGACAAGCCTCCAACCATAAAGCCTATTACGCCTGCTACCCTATCGGGAAAAAAGGTGATGAGCCCGTTTATTCCTGCATTTAAAAGAGAAGATACAGCAACTCCTGCCAATATCAATCTGGTAGGATGAACTCCCTCCTTCCAAGACAATCCATATATGAATAACGTGGCCATAAGGGCACCTGTAAAAGCTCCTAAGGGCACCAGATAATAATATTTGGGAAACAATATCAATATTATTAAAGCCATAAGTCCTCCCCCTGAGGACACCCCAATAATATTGGGGCCTGCCATGGGGTTTCTCATTATACCTTGAAGTATAGAGCCCGACAGGGATAAGCAAACCCCTACCAAAGCAGCAACTATAGTCCTCGGCAACCTCACATTCCATATGACCTGATAATGCATTGAATCCTTCTGGAAGAAAATCGACTTTACAATTTCCGCCGGAGAAATTTTTACTGCACCATTCCCAATGCTGATAAAAAAACTTACAATAAACAAAAGCACAAACCCCAGCAATATTAAAGCCTTGCTGGCTCTCTCTTTTCTACCGCCCATCAATTATTTTCTCCTTACCTCATGCTTAACTTCAGAATACTTTCTACTCGAACACTTCCGGATATATCACCCTGGCAAGGCCTTCATAGGCTTCTGCATATCTATGATTAGCTTTATACATGTAAAGCTCCTTGGGCAGGAAAATATACCTTCCTTCTTTTACGGCTTTTAAGGATGCCCAGGCCGGGTTTGATTCTACATCTTTTTTCAGCTTTTCAAAGACCTTGCTTTGATCCGTACCCGTTACCTGTACAAATATAAAATCAGGGTCCCTCTCCAATATGGTTTCCATGCTGAAAACCTTAGCGTCCGTGGTGAGCTCCGAGCCGTCGGATATGTTTTCCATATTCAAGTCCTTAAGCATCTGTCCTACATAGGTAGAAGAGTCCCGCACCGTTATGCTCTTTGCACTGGCCATCATAAGCAATGCTTTGTAAGCTTTATCCTTCGGCACTTTATTGATAATGCTCTCTACATCATTTTTTACTTTCAATCCATATTCATTGTATAGATCCTCTCTATCGGTTAATGCGGTAAAAAGCCTTACTATCTTGAAGTAGTCTTCTTTCACAAAGAAGTCTATGGCCAATATCCCGATATTGTTTTGTTCCAGTGCCGGAACCAATTCCATATTGATTTTTGAATTTGCATTCAATATTACCAGATCCGGCTCCAATGCAATAATCTTCTCCAGGCTTGGTGCTCCGAGGGTCCCTACTATTTCTGCATTCTTTGCCCCTTCAACGGGTTTTTCCGATGCATCTTCTATCTTTCCTATGACCTTGCCTCCAGCCTTATCCCATATTTCCAAATAAGAGGTGAACAAGCAAACCACCCTTTGAGGATGTTTCTTTAGGGTCACCTCCTTATCTCTTCCATCAATAAAGGTAACGCTATCCTCATCAATCTTTACTCCGTATTCTTCCTTAAGGCTTTCTCCTGCTCTTTCATTTTCGCCAGGATTTGTAGGATTTTCCTGATTGACGCCGCACCCGCTGAGCAAGCTTAATACTAATACGGCGATTATTACTGCCATTACTCTTTTTTGTTTCACGGCTCTTCCTCCCAACTAGCTATTTATTGCAGCCTCTAAATGCTCTAAAAATAAATTTCTGACTGCGCTGATTTCTCCAAGGCCGAAAAGTCCTATTTCCGCTTCTATGCCATTGGCCAGAAGCTTATTCCTCCAGGAAGCCTCATCCTCCGATGCCATATCGTTTATGGCATGGTCTCCCGCTACCAGCATAAAGGGCCTTAGGATAACCTTTTTTATGTTCTTATCCTTTAATTGAGCTATGATATCCTCTATAGTTCTCGCTCCCTCTACCGTCCCTATAAAAACCTCCCCGTATCCCTTATCTGCAAACATCCTCTCAAGCTTGCCATAGGCTTCATCGGAGCTATGCTCCGTACCGTGTCCCATAAATACAACAGGCTCTTCCCCCAATATTTTCTCAGCCACTAAGCCTTCTATAACCTTGCGGAAATCATGGTCCTCATAAAGCAAGGGCTTTCCAACAGATATTATGAAATCCTCATTTTCCTTTTTAAAATCTTCAACCTGTTTTATTATCTTTTCATATTCATAGCCGGGAATTATATGAAGGGATTGTATGAACACTTCTTTTATGCCCATTTCCTTCATCCTGTTTAATGCTCCTATAGGATTATAGACATCCAAGCCGTCTCTATCTTTTAATATGCTTCTCACTATTTCAGAGGTAAATGCCCTTAGCACCAGATAATCCTCATATTTTTCTTCAATCATCTTTTCAATGCTTTCTATGCACAGCTTTCGCGTAACTTCATAAGTAGTGCCAAAGCTTGCAATTATAATGCCCTTTTTATTTTTCATAAGCTCACCCCTTATCTGCTTTAAAATTGAAAATCCCCGACCTTCAAGGATCGGGGATTTTTTCAAGCATCATATATACCAAACAGACATAAAAATAAAAGCTCTTCCTTCCCTCCGAAGGTCACTTGGTCTAAACGATCAGGCAGGTCTCCTGGCTTTCGCATCCTTCTACTCTCAACACCTTCCCGGATAAATCCAGTGGTATCGGTTGATTTCGTACGCGATAACAGTAGCGGGGGCTGCAACGGCTTTGCACCGTTTTCCCTATTAATCTAAAAGAACCTGATGTCCATTATTTAATTTTCAATTTTATTTTATCATAGGAAGGTTTATTCTTCAATTTATATTTTACTAAGCTTAGCTGTTAATCTCTTCTAAAAATTCCTTCCCGTATCTCTCAAGCTTGACCTGCCCGACACCGTTTACTTGTAAAAATTCGTCACTGTTTTTGGGCATTTTGATACACATATCTCTAAGAGCAGTATCTGCAAAAACTATATATGCCGGTACTTGCTGCTCTTGAGCAATTTTGCTTCGGAGCAATCGTAATCTCTCAAACAGTTCTTCATTTATGCTTGTATTTAATTGTTCTGTCTTAGTTTTGGCTTTGGTAGGTTTGCCCTCATCTTTATAATGTTTTTGCACCTTCATGCTAATTCTGCAATCACTAAAAAGGACTTCTCCTGCCTTCTGTGTAAGCTGAACTACAGGATATTCACTGTTCGTTATCTCCAAATATCCCTGCAATACAAGAAAATTTATAACATCCCTGATCCTGCTCTCGGAAACATAAGACATCACCCCATAGGTTGATATCTTATGAAGGCTGTTATTTATAATTCTTTGGTTTTTGCTGCCTCTCAATATATCCACAATCATTCTTATACCAAAACGCTGTCCAACTCTTTTTATACAAGACATTATCTTTTGAGCCTCAATAGTAACGTCTTCCTCTTCAAAATTTGTGTTGCAATTTGAACAATTTCCACAATAATTTGATGCTTCTTCTCCAAAATAGTTCAGTATATACTCCCTCAGGCAATCATTAGTATGACAATAAAATGTCATTATTTTTAACAATTCCCGGTCTTTTTCTTTTATAGCTTCAATTGTCTCTTTATCCAAGTCCTCATTGCCATTAGAATTATCTATCAGTAATTGGTTTATGACTACGTCTTGTCCACCATAAAACAGCAAGCATTCCGCAGGGCTTCCATCCCTCCCTGCTCTGCCGGCTTCTTGATAGTAGCTTTCAATATTTTTGGGCATATTGTAGTGAATTATATAAGAAATATTAGATTTATCAATCCCCATGCCAAAAGCATTTGTAGCCACCATTATATTGGATTTGTCATATATAAATGAATCCTGATTCTCTCTCCTATCCTTTTCCGATAGGCCGGCATGATATGGTACTGCAGCAAAACCTGATTTGATGAGATTTCTACATACCTCATCAACAGTTTTTCTGGTTGAGCAATACACAATACCACTTTTGATTTTATTTCTTTCAATATATTCTTTTAATGCGACAAATTTATTCTTAGGCTTTTGCACAGAAAAAAATAAATTTTCCCTATCAAAGCCTGTTGTTAATACGTATGGTTCTTTTAGATTAAGCTTGTCTATAATATCTTCTCTGACCTGTGGAGTAGCAGTCGCAGTAAATGCTGCTAGAACCGGTCTGTCTGCAAGCCTGTCGATAAATTGAGGTATTATAAGATAGCTTGGTCTAAAATCCTGACCCCATTGTGAAACACAGTGGGCCTCATCAATGGTAACCAATGAAATCTTTGCATTTTGTGCAAAATCAACAAATTCTTCTGTAGTCAGCCTTTCCGGTGCCACATAAATTATCTTATACTTATCATCTTTTGCATTTTGCAGAGCTTTAATATATTGACTATGATTTAGAGAACTGTTTATGTATGCAGCACTTATGCCGGCCTGAGTAAGAGAACCGACCTGGTCCTTCATCAGCGAAATCAAAGGAGAAACGACAAGAGTTATCCCATCAAACATAAGAGCAGGCAATTGAAAGCATAGGGATTTACCTGCTCCTGTGGGCATTATTCCCAGAGTATCTCTACCGCTTAGTATATTATCAACAAGCTCTTCCTGCCCTACTCTAAAAGAAGTGAATCCAAAATAATCTTTTAAAACGCTTAACTTTTTCATATATACTCCTATATCTTTTTTCAATAGTCATATTTATAATATCAGATTTAATAATATTCTTCACTTCTTTATATCTGAAAATAGGAGGTACACTGGCGCACGGCTTCTGCCAATTGTTCACCTTCTAAATCTTCAAGCTTGTAGTATCTTGCCCCCAGTGCCTTTGCAATATCTTTTGCAATACCTAATTTTATAAAATCTTGCTCCGTATCTACTACAATAGACTGTATTCCTGCCATTTGAATCCTCTTTGAAATTTCCAGCGCCTCTTCCAAAGGATCTTCCCCATTGATCGAAGCATTAGTCCGGCCGTCGGATACCAGCACAATCACAGGGAGCATATCCGGTTGTTTCCTTCGAGCTGTTTTTATAGTTTGAAAGCCCTTCAAAAGACCTGCGGAAAGAGGTGTCTTGCCTCCGGTAGGCAGAGTCTTTAAGCATTTCTCCGCCATATTTACGCTGCGGGTTATATTTAACAGCACCTCCGCTTCCTCTTTTCGAAATGCTATCAATGCTACCCTGTCCCTTTTTTGGTAGGCATCCGTCAGCAATGATACTATTGCACCTTTTACAGCAGACATTCTTTTTTTGGCTCCCATGGAACCGCTGGCGTCAACTATAAAGATGATTGTACTTCCGGTACGCTTTTCCCTGACCTTTTCCCGAAAATCCCTGCTCTCTATTGCAACTGCAAGTCCATTTTTATCCCGTACTCTCTGGTATGGAGCCGCTGCTCTCAATGTAGCATCAAAGGCTATATCCTGCAATTTATCCTTAGGTATTTTATACCTTATATATTGCCCCTTCTTAGAATCGGCTTTGGTTCTTATTCTTTTGCCCTCTCCCTTGCGTTTTCTGCGATCCATAGCTCTTATATCGATATTTCTCACAATGAAGGTTCTTCCTATATCATCCAGCTGATCGACGCTCATATCATCATCTTCCTGATCTTGGTTATCATCCATGGGCTCTTGGGGCTCCTGCTGTTCCGCTTTCGTTGGCTCAGGCTCTTCCTGTTGATCAGGCTTCTGATTCTCGGGTTGCTCTGCCTGCTCAGCTTGCTGCTCATTGTCATCTTGCTCCTCTTCCATCTGAGGCGGCTCCGATGGCGGCTCCTGTTCCATGGGTTTTTCCCTCTTTCTGTGAGGCAATGCGTATTCTGCTGCTTCTTTTATATTCTCTATAGATATATTGCTCCTTCTTTCATATGCTGCCATTGCCTTTGCCGTTTCAGCAATAACCAGCTCCGCTCTATGCCCTGCACAATTTGCCTCTTTGGCTATTTCTGCCGCCAGCTTCATTGCATTATCCGACACCTGAACTTTGCTTAGATAGTTTTTGGCATCTTCTATTTGCTGTGCCAGGACATCCGATTCCCATCTCCACTTTTCTATAAAATCCAATGGAGATCTTTCGTACTCCAGCCTTCTTTTAATAATTTCCTTTCTTTCGAGAATATCCGTGCAGCCGCCAACCTCTATATACAAGCCAAATCTATCTAAAAATTGAGATCTTAAATACCCTTCTTCAGGATTCATAGTGCCTATCAATACAAACCGGGAAGGATGGGCAAAGGATATGCCCTCTCTCTCAATCTTGTTTACGCCTGAGGAAGCTACTTCCAAAAGACAGTTTACCAAGTGTTCGCTCAGTAAATTTACTTCGTCAACATAGAGTATGTTTTCATGGGCTTCCTTCAATATTCCCGGTTCAAAATTTCTTTTACCCTCCGCAAGTGTCTTTTCAATATCAACGGTGCCTACCAGCCTATTTTCTGTTATATTCAAAGGAAGCTCTATTACTTTCATCCCTTCTGACAAAGCTGCCATGCCTCTTACCAAAGTTGACTTTGCAGTTCCCTTTTCACCGCTTAACAACACTCCTCCTATTTGGGGATTGATCAGATTCAGAAGCAATGCTCTCTTTACTTTTTCCTGTCCTATAATTGCCGCAAAAGGAAATACATAATTATCTATCACTTGCAAGGCTCCCCCTCCCCATTAGGCCTGACCCGCCTGTTCAATGACTTCCTTAACCCTTGACATATTGAACAGGCCTTCTTCAAAGGGTGTTTTTCTCATTCTGTGAGGCAAAACAAGCTCTGCGGCCTCCGATATATCGCTGTTTGTGACTGTCCTTTTGCCGTTAAATGCCGCGATGGTCATTGCCGTCTTTATCATAGCTATATCCGCCCTATGCCCGTCTACTTCCATTTCAATGCTTATTCTTGCAGCAGTTTCCAATATGCTTTCATCATAGCTGACCTCATCTAAAAGCTCCTGGGCTTTTTGTATTCTATATCTCAAATCCTTCTGTTCGGCCTCAAATTTTTGTGCAAAAGCTTCGCTGTCCTTTTCATATTCCAATCTGTTCTTTATCACTTCCATTCTTTTCTGTGCATCTCTTTCACCTACCACATCTACTACCATGCAAAATCTATCCAAAAGCTGAGGCCTTAAGTCCCCCTCCTCCGGATTCATGGTACCTACCAGTATAAACCTTGCAGGATGGGAGAAGGATACACCTTCTCTTTCTATGGTGTTTATACCCATAGCCGCAGAATCCAGCAGGACATCTACTATATGATCCTCAAGAAGATTTACTTCATCTACATAGAGAATATTTCTGTTTGCCTGGGCGAGTATACCCGGTTCAAACCTTTTCTCACCTTTTTTTATTGCATATTCTATGTCCAAGGTTCCTACCACCCTATCCTCCGTAGCACTGACAGGCAAGTCCACAACCTTCATTTTTCCTTTCACTTGTGCTAATCCTTGATCTTTATAGACTTTTTCCAGGCATTTGCTGCACATACTGCTTTTATCCCCCGGATCACAGCCAAAAACACAGCCCTCCACTTGAGCCCTCTGGGGCAGCAGCTCTGCTAAAGCCCTTACGGCAGTGGATTTGGCCGTACCCTTCTCCCCCCTTATCAGAACTCCTCCGAGAAGTGGATTTATAACATTTAAAATAAGAGCCTTTTTCATTCTTTCCTGCCCTACTATGGCTGTAAAAGGATATACTGCTTTTGCGTTTTTCATCTGATGACACTCCTTCAAATTACTATTTACTCTACATTTTTACAATATCTAGATCCTGCAATAAATAAAACCACAAAATATAACAACAGCACTGCCATATGCAGGAGCATATTCATTCTCTTCGCTCATCTTCAACTGACTAAAGTCCATAAACTAAATGGTTTTGCCTTATTTCCGTTCAACAGCGTCCTTGATCGTCATGCCGTATTGCGCCTTATAATAATCTTCAAGCAATTTGATTTCTTCGGCAATCTTTGTTCCTGCTTTGCTCAGCCTTCCTGAGTCCTTCATGGTTTGAGTGATATCTTTATGGTCCTGATCTTCTGCCTTAAGAACTTCATTTTTGTTTAAATCATAATAGTAGTAGTAAGCTGATCCCATTGCGGCTACATAGTAGTATTTTTCTAAAGTATCCTTTGAATAGTCAAAGCTATAATAGTCTACGGTTTCTCTTCCTTCGGTATCAGTTTTTATAAACTTAACGAAACCGTCTTCTCCTTTTTTGATAGTGATCTTAAGTCCGCTGTTTTCAAAAGGGCTATTTTTTGTATCCGTATAGATGGTCAGCCCATCCTTTTCTTCTGCTGTTATTCCTTCCGGCAAAGCTTGGGATGCCTCTTTTGCGCAGCCTGCAAACATACCTAAAGACATGATCAATACAAGTAATAGTGCTAATACTTTTTTCATTTTTTTCTCTCCTCTTTTTTAATATATAGATGTCATATAAAGCTTTGATATACCTTTAAAGCTTCTCCTCTATGCCGCTTCCAGAGCAAGGCACGACCATTTTCTTCGCATAGAATATAGGCTTATTTGTTTCCACATCTCTGCTTATTTGCGCCTCTACCCTGAAAGCACACCTTAAAACATCGCTTTTCAATATCGTCCATGGATCGCCCTTTTTAAATATTTTATGGTCTTTGATCACGATGAGCTCATCAGAGTATCTTGCTGCGTGGTTTATGTCATGGAGCACCATCACTATGGTTATCCCTTCTTCCCTGTTGAGCTTTGCCACCAGCTCCATTATTTCAAGCTGATGACAAATATCCAGAAATGTAGTAGGTTCGTCCAATAGAAGTATCTCCGGCTTTTGTGCTATGGCCATGGCTATCCATGCTCTTTGGCGTTCTCCTCCAGACAGAGTATTTATCTTCCTGTTCTCGAAGGCGGCAAGGCCTGTTTTTTCCAAAGCCCAATCTACAATCTCAGCATCCTCTTTCTCAAAACCCTTCCACCACCGTTTATATGCAAATCGTCCATACTGTACGAGCTGTCTTACTGTAGCATCGCTCATAGTGCTGTTGCTTTGATACAAAACTGCCATTTTTCTGGCCACATTTTTTGTCCCCGTTTTAAAAATATTTTTTCCGGACAAGAGTATATCTCCATTTTGAGGCTTTATATTTCTGCTCATAGCGCGTATAAGAGTGGTTTTCCCGCAGCCGTTGGGCCCTATGATCGAATATATCTTGCCCCTCTCTATATCCAGATCTATATCATCTATGATCTTGTTATCCTTATAGCTTATGCTCAGATTTTTTATTTCCAATATATTATCGCTTCCCATTTTCATCCCTACCTTCTCAGCAAATATAAAAAGAAGGGCGCTCCAAGCACCGCCATGACAATGCCTACCGGAATTTCAACGGGGCTTAGCACCGTTCTGGCAAAGGTGTCGCTGAGCATTACAAGCACTGAACCTAATAATGCAGAAGCAGGGAACATATATCTGTAGTCATTGCCTAAGATCAATCTGATGCTGTGAGGTACGATAAGGCCCACAAAGCCTAAAAGTCCTACCACACTTACCGCGCTGGCTGCCAGGAGGGCTGCTAACGCAGTAAATCCCAGTCTTGTAGCCTCTACATTCAACCCCAGGCCTCTTGCCACATCGTCTCCCAGTATCAAAATATTTAGCTTTTCGGCAAATATAATGACAAGAAGGAGCCCTGCAATGGTATAGGGCAATATGTTTTGTACCTCCGGCCAGCTTCTGGCAGAAAGACTGCCATTCATAAAGGCCAATGCTCCATGAACCCGGTCGCTGTAAAAAACCAATGTGGCTGAAATCCCTGCTCCGAACAAGGCCGATACGGCAACTCCTGCCAGTATGATGCGTATAGGCTGTATTCCGCCCTTCCAGGCCAAAATATATATTATAAAAGCCGCCAGCATCGCCCCAAAGAAAGCCCCTATAGTGACAAACTGCTGATACTGGGGAAACGCCACCAGTATAGCTATACCGAAAAGTCCGGCGCCGCTGCTGATCCCTATGATGCCGGGGTCGGCCAGGGGATTACCCATAACACCTTGAAGTATGGCTCCGGCCAAAGCCAGATTTATGCCTACCAAGGCTGCCAAAATCATCCTGGGCAGGCGTATATTCCAGATAACCATCCTTTCAGTGCTGCCGTCATCATTCATAATGACCTCAAATATACGCCTCACACTGACCTCAACGGTCCCCTTTGCATTTCCGGAAATAAAACAGATGATTGCCAGGATTGCCAGCGCTGCTATAAAGGCGATCTTAAAGCTTTTGCTGTCTCTGACCAAACCTTTACTTTTCATACCAACCCTTGACCTCGCCATACACCTCCGGATATATGCTCCTTGCCACATATTCTATAGCTTCTCCGTAGTATGGCCCTGAATTGAACAGGAAGTATTCTTGAGGAAGATAGATCACACGTCCCTCAGATATAGCCTTTACCCCCCTCCAGGCAGGGCTGGCTGCAAATTGCTCCTCCATCGTCTTTTTGGCAGTCTCATTGCTGGATATCATGCTGGTGACCAAAACATAATCAGGATTCTTCTCAACTATATACTCTATATCCAGAGGAGTCGTCTCTGATCCTATGGTGTCCGGAGGCAAGTCGGAAGCTATATTCTTGAGGCCTAAAATATTTGAGACATCTCCGGCTATACTGTTGTCAAGCTTTACCGCCAATGCCTTTGAAGTCACATAAAGTATGACTACCGAAGTTTTCTTTTCCGGCAGCTTTGAGACCAGCTCTTGTTTCTTGTTTTCGATTTCGCTTATTCTTTTTTCTGCTGCTTCTCCTGAATCCAGCATTTTCCCAAAAGCCCTATAGGCTGCCATCACATCATCATAGCTCTTGATTCTGGCAACTACCACTTTAAAACCCATATCTCTGAGCTTTTTCGCCTGTTCCCCCTGTGTGCCCTCCTGAGCAATTATCAAATCAGGCTTATGCTCAATGACCTTTTCCATATCTACAGAATAAGTTGCCCCGACGGAAGGAATGCTCATTATTTCATCCTTATGCTCAGCTACCAGCTTTATATTCTTTGAGATATTAGATGTGCATATGGATTTGCCGCCAAGATCATACCATATATTAAGCGATGTGCCTGACAATATTGCCGCATTCTCAGGCTTTTTGTCCAGCACTGTTTCATAACCGGTAAAATCCTTTATGGTTAATGGATAACCCTCTCCGATTGCTTCTATGCTCAAATTTTTGTCCCCATCGCCGGCAGCAGCCTTTGTATCCGTATGACCTCCTGTTTTAATGCTGCACGCTCCTATACTCACTGCCAGTATAAGTATGAGCAGCAAGAATATAATTTTTCTCAGTTTCACTTTTATCATCCTTTCTTTATATAACTATATTTACACTGCAATAGCTCATTTGCATAAGTTTGTGAATGTATCTGCTTTGCTGACTGATAAACGATTGCAGAGCTCCGGGACTAAGACTTTGTAAGCTTGCATAGGGTTGCGTGAAAACTCGCTTTGGCTCAAACAGTTGACGTAACTTTTCCTATACTTCACTAACAAACTCTAAGCCCCTTCACTATGCACTCTTTTATCAGTCAGCAAAACTAAGATGATTTAAATTTATTGCAGTTAAATTAACTATAATTTCTCTTCAATATTGCCCTCCAATTTGAGGTACTCTTCTCTTAGCTCCAGCAATTCTTCTTGTGTAGCCTTCCAATAGCCTCTTTGATTATATTCCATCAAGCTTTCCAATATTTTGTGATAAGCCCAGGGATTATTTTCTATCATGCGATTGCGCAATTCTTCATCGGATACATAGGTGGAATGCATCTTGCTGAACACCCAATTTTCCACCTTATTGGTCGTTGCAGCCAGACCCAATATATTTTCAAATCTGTCGCTTATTTTTTGGACACCATGATACTTGTGCTCCAGCATGCCGTCAATCCATTTTGGATTTAATAATCTGGTCCTCACGCCCATTTCAATGGACTTTTCCACCCTGTCCGTCTCTATCCTCCGGCCTGTGGTATCGGTTATATATATGGCGGCTTTTTTGCCCTTTACCATCTCCACAGACTTGGAAAGCCCTCCAAAATATTCATAATAGTGATCCAGATCCGTAACCTCGTACTCATGATTGCTCCTTATCTGAGAAACTATATCCACTGCCATAAGGTTCATGCCGAACAATTCTTCCGATTCCCTGCCTCTGAAATTTTCACTATATACGTGCTTAAGGCTTTTAATATATGCTTCTCCTATTTGTTCTTCTCTCTCCCAGTTCTTGGTCTCTATAAGCTTGCTTATGCCTGTTCCGTATTCACCCTCCCCGGGCCCGAATATCCTCGCCCTTGACAATTCCTCAGCTTCAATCTTGTCATAGCCTTTCTTCAGCAGTTCCTCATATATCCTATTGCTGTTCTTAATAAAGTAATTTGACTCCTCCCCTTCATGGAGAAGGCTTATCTCCTTAAGGATTTTATTCAATTCTTCAATAATATTGGGAAACATGTCCCTGAAGAAACCGCAAATATTTATTACAACATCTATTCTCGGCCTATTTAATTCTTCTGGAGGAATTATCTCATAAGCAGGCTCCCATGCATTTTTCATCTTTTTTAATCTGACTCCCAAATATCCTAAAATCTGCCCTACCGTCTCCCCCTGAGTCCTGGAAGTCTCAAGGCCCCAAAGTATTACTGCCGTACTTTGGGGGTATTCTCCCTGATCCTCTTTATATTTCTTCAAAGTATTTTCAGCTATTTCGAAGCCTCTTTTCCAGGCAGCCCTCGTCGGAATAAATCTGGGGTCAAACTGAAACAGATTATATCCGGAGGGCAAAACCTCCGGGTTCCTTATGGTATCTCCTGCCAGCTTTGCTTGCAGATATTTTCCGTTTAGAACTTCCAAAAGCCCCTTCATCTCATTATTAGATCCTGTTTTTTCCATCATGGACAAAATATATTTTATGGTGCTTTTAGAGTCCTCCGGAGAATGAGCCCCTTTCTCTAGGCCTTTGCTCAAATACTCTTCAACGGCTTTTTTTGCCTTGGCATCAAAGATTTTTAGGGCCGATACATCGTTGTTTTTCAAAACTTCATCATAGTCCATGCCTTCCTCTTCCGCCATTATACGCCTCAAGGATTTGCATTCTCCCCTGTCATACCCGGCGACTGCCATGGCATAGTCTTTTGCCTCTTCTTCATCATAAGCTTCTCCGAAAATATGTAGGCCTCTTGGTATTAGGGATTGTCCTATCCTGTAAAGCTCCTTTTCCAGAGCATCGAGATCCCCGTTCATATTGTTCTTCTCTGCTTTTTCTTTTATATTTGCTAAAATAGCATCGCACCGGGCAGGAGAAGCCCTTTGAGCTTCTCTGTATTCATCCGTCAATGCCTGGATTTCTGCCAATTCCCCATATAATTCCCCTTCAACAAATACGGGAGGCTGGTATCCTACCAAAACGGCATGGGATCTTCGCTTGGCTATCATGGCTTCTGCAGGGTTACCGCAATAGTACAGATATATATGGGGCATATTCCCTACCAATCTATCGGGAAAACATTCTCCCGACATTCCGCATTCTTTTCCCTTCAAAAATTCCAGAGTGCCATGGGTGCCTACGTGAATGATGGCATCAGCCTTGAATTCCTCCTGAAGCCATTTATAATAGGCCAGATACTGGTGATGGGGAAGCAATTTTTTATCATGATAAGCCTTATCCGGATTTTCATGTATTCCTCTGGTAGGCTGCAATCCAATAAAAATATTGCCCTTTATAATGCCCGGTATCATAAAGCCCTCCCTGTTTGTCATGATCTCTCCCGGCACTGCTCCCCACTGCTCTATCATTTCATTCCTTTCCCGCATTTTCCCAAAATCCTTTTCATAGGCTGGGGTTGGATATGTTATCACATGCTTTTCTGATTCCTCATTGGCCCAAACACCGCTGTTCACTATCCCTCCCGCAGTAAAATGCTCCATAAGCTCTCCCGATTCATAGCTTCCTATATCATAGTCTGCCTCTTTCAAATTCCTTAGAATATTATCAACAGACTTAAAGGTGTCCAAAAATGCACCGCCAAATATATTGGCTTCTCCGGGAGGATAGTTATAGCATACTATGGCAAGCCTTTTATGCTCATTTTCCTTTTTTTGAAGCTTGATCCAATTCTGAAGCCGTGATGTGAGCTTGTTCAACCTTTCATCAATGATTCTCAGCTTGTTAAGCTCTACATCCAATTCCTCGCTGCGGCCGCAGTTCGCCAATGCTCCCACCGGATAGGTCTCAATACATCCGTCTAATTCCGGCAGCATGACAGATATCAGAAATTCTGAAGGGTTTAATCCGCTGGGGGAACTGAGCCATTCCTCTTCCTTTTTCTTGGTCATGAGAAAGGGATGAAATACAGGAGCACCTATGTCTCTTAAAAGCTCAACCGCAGCTTCCGCATCGCCTCCCATAGGCCCGGCGCCCAATCTGAAAGACATAAGGTTTATTATAATGTCCGGCTTTCTTTCTGCTGCTTCCTTCAATATTCTTTCCAGCTTTTTTATGTCAGTTATATTAGTCTTATTAAAAGCTATGGGCAGAACATTAGAAAAGCTCCCTAGTTTATTCACTATATCCCCGACGCATTCCCTGATCCTGTTAGGGTAATTGTGACCGTAGAACAACACTGCTATAAGAGGTTTTTCTTCTGCTATGGAATAGCTTTTTCTATAATCATTAAAATCATCAAAGTATCTTTCCCCTACCGGATCATAAATCCCAAAATCCTCCCATTCCCTGGCGGCATCAGGTTTTGGAAGCCCCTTAACATTGCCGTAATCCCGAAGTATTAAAAGCATCATATTTTTTACTTCTTCTAACCCTGCATTCCTCCAGTACCTGCCTATTTGAATGAAATTTTTGATATCCCTGAGCTTTCCTATGGGCAGCATCTTTCCTGCTATCTCCGCCGCATCCATCATCTTTTGAACTGCTTCCATAGAGGCTGCTTTTTTCTTCGAAGGATCCTTTTGTGCCATGCCTCCTTTAGAAAAATCATCCCAATTCAAGCTTCCTAACCGCAAATATTCCTTGCCTCCGCTGCCTATAGGCAAGATGCAGCCTTTACAACGTTCTAAAGAATCCAGAGTCCTCTCTATCACTAAAGAAGCTGCTCCCATCAAATCTATGATGACAAAGTCAGAGCTTTCAATATCTTTTTCCATTTGCTCCAATTTTTCATTATCCATAGATAGATAAGCGAAATATACTTTTAAATCCAATATTTGCCCATATTCTTCCTTGAAGCTGCCGTAAAAGCTTGCCAGGTCCTCAATCATAGCATTGGACACGGCTATAACAGTTATTTTGTACATCCTATCACCGCCTTTTCATTAAACGAGACTTGATTATTATGAAAGTCCAGCTCCATTGTCATCCTGAAGGCTTTGTCTGAAGGATCTTATTATTTAAGATTCTTCAGTCGCTTTGCTCCTTCAGAATGACAGGAAATGCTTTCTCATAGGCAATAAAAAAAGCCTTTCTGCTCTAACATGATACAAAAAGGCTTATAAATGCAGCATATGCACTTCTAATGACCTCTCCCGTACCTCGCAGGATCCGCATTATTGCATGGCAAGCAGGTCTTCTGACTCAGGATTCATTTATGCTTCCTGCCTTCCCGGAAATACCCAGTGGCCTATAAGCTAAGAAAGCACATCCTCCATCACAGCGGCGGGACCGTACAGGATTTTAACCTGTTTCCCTTTTAAGCCGGCTTTTATACCGGACACTCGCAATGCTGATATTAAATTTTCCTATTGTGTCAGGACTCAATGCCCTTCCTGGCTTGTATTCCCTTCCTGTAGTAATGCTTTATCTCCTTCATTTCGGTTACCAGATCAGCCATATCGATTAGCTCTTGAGGCGCGTATCTTCCCGTTATTATTACCTCAATGTTTTCTGCTCTTTCTTCCAGTATCCTTATTACCTCTTCTGTTGAAAAAAGCTTATAATATATTGCCACATTCAGTTCATCCAAAACCACTATGTCGTAACTCTTGTTCTTCAATACATCGCCGACAGTTTTAAGACCTTTCCCAGCTGCCAATATATCCTCTTTTGCAGGATCGTTAAATATAAAACAATTACGCCCGAATTGATGGATTTCAAAGTTCGGCAAATAATTTGCAGCCTTTAATTCACTATATTCCATGCCTTTGATAAACTGTCCAAAATATACTTTTTTACCTGCGCATACAGCTCTTAGGGATAATCCTAATGCGGCAGTAGTTTTACCCTTCCCATTGCCTGTATATATTTGGATTTGCCCCTTATCCATGTTACCGCCTCCTTTATTCCGCCCTAATGAACGACAAAATCCCCATATCCGCGGATGGATATGGGGACTCAAATATTAACAATATACTATGCAAATACAAGACAGGACTCTCCCCTTCCCTCCGAAGGTCACTCGGTCTAAACGATCAGGCAGGTCTCCTGGCTTTCGCATCCTTCTACTCTCAACACCTTCCCGGATAAATCCAGTGGCATCGGTTGATTTCGTACACGATTACAGTAGCGGGGGCTGCAGCGGTTTTGCACCGTTTTCCCTATTAATCTTAAAGAACCTGATGTTCATTATTCAATTTTCATTTCAATACTAGCACATGTAAAGCAAAACTGCAATATGGAAATCTTATAGCAGTTAAGCATTTTAAAAGCAAACTAAAAGGCTGTGCTTCAGTGAAACTAAAGACACAGCCCCTTTTTAGCAGTTGCAGTCCAGTGGTTTTTGAGTGATCAATTTATTTGCAAACAAAACCTCTACTGCCTTTTCATAATCTTCATTGGCAGTCAGTATTATAGGACCTGTACATCCCATACCGCTTTCTGAGTAAATGCCTTCTTTGGCCAATTCGGCTACGGCATTTTCCAGTTCAAGTATATCTACTCCTGCAATGGATTTTGTAACTACCTTTTTATCAGGCATCTTGATTTCCGCAGGTGCAGCCTTTTTAGCTTCTGCCGTCAGTCCTTTGAGTATTTCATCAAGACCTGCCTTCCTGGCTTTGTCGAATTCTTCTTTTGCCACCTGGGTCAGCTTACCCTTGGCGCATGAGGCCGCATATCTGAGCGCTTCACTTACTACGGGAGCACCTGAAGCCCTGGATAGTATGCAGATTATTTTATCGTAGCCATAACCTACGCCAGGACCATATCCGTAGCCTAAGGATTCATAGCTGCCTCCTGTGGTGAAGGCTGAAAATATTTTCATCATTATATTCCCTGTCAATGTATCCAGTACCATTACATCAGACGCTGCCGCCAAAAGATCGTTTCCTCTCATAATGCAGCCGCCGTCGGATCTTACGGATTCGGAAAAGTTGATGTCATAGCCTTTTTCTTTAAGCTCCTTTAATGCTCTTTCTACCTGTCTTGCTCCGTCAACATTGAGTATACCCACAGTAGGATTTGCAATGCCCAGGGCCTTTGCCGTTATTATTCCGTAGAGAGCATTTTTCACCATGCCTTCAACTCTATGAGTGGATGAAGTACCTGTAGTGGTTGCCAGGATCAGCTCCTTGCCGAAGCCGGGAGTTATAACTCTCCCAACGGTAGAGACTCCTATAGGGAAGCTGTAGTGCATCGTGACAGCCGAGTCCAGTTCGCCATTATCCAGCATCTCATCCATTTTCTTATACATCTCATCTTCTGATGCTACTTCAACTACTCTAAGGGAAGTATCAACCTTGGGCCCAATGAGTACAATTTCGAAATCATTATACTTTTTGGCTGCCAGCTCTGCACCCCTTACCAATTCCTCGGTGCCGTGCTCGCTGCCCATGGTGGTGAGCCCTACTTTAACCTTGCTGCCGAAATTTCCAGTCATTATAGCATCGGCAACCTCGTTAAATACCTCCCCTATCATGGTTTTTATATTATCCATATCATTCACCCCTACTTTCCGTTAAGTAAGAATGCTGCAAATTCTTTCATTGTTTCTGCTACCATTCCCTTGATCTCTTCTTTAGACACTGCTCCTATTTCTTCAACTTTTCCAGGGTTCTTTTCCATAACTATAGATACGCCGTCAAACAGGTTGGTCATTCTTCCTAGGAAAAGGCTTCCCTTTCCAACTATCATAGCCCTGTCTATTTTGCCATCCATGATCATTTTCCTTCCGGCACCCACAAAAGGAACTCCGGAGGGTATATGACCTTGTGTCGGTGCAAAGCCCGGCATTCCATGTTCTTTTATAAAAGTAGGCATATAGGCTCTGTCTATATCACCGCGCTTTGCTCCCAAAGCAGCGATCATCTTGTAGTTCGCCAATGGTACGTCTCCGGCGCCGGCAGGCTCAGTGATTTCAGGAGTCTGCATTTCTACAGAATATTTGTTGATATCGGTTATCTTGAGGCCGTTTTTATCCAAGGGCTTGGTGATGAGGGATTCCATAACTGCCTGAGGTGATGAGCCTGTTCCTACAGTATGTCTTCCTACGATATCAGTTCTCAGCACAGGGCTTACGCCATCATCCTCAGTAACCAATATGGCAAAGGTCCCTAAGCAATCCTCCAGTATGGGCAAATCTTTGTTCACATGGTCTCTTCCATTCATGCCAAGCTTTGCGGTAGCTCCTCCGGCAACTATTGCGACACTCTTGTATACTCCGGACTTTACCAATGCAGCAGCATTTATCAATGAATGGGTAGGTGCTGCACAGAAGCCTCTTGTATCCGAACCTGTAGCAGATACCAATCCGGCAACCTCAGCTATGGCCTTTGCGAAGTTTCCTCCGCCTCTCTGATTCATATCGCCGCATGCTTCTTCAGAGCATTCGATAACATATTCAATGGAGTCTGCAGGAATATTATTTCTATAAACGAGATTCTTTAAGGCTATAACTGCTGAGGCCTTAACCACTATGTTTTCAGCCATGATATGTGCAGTAAGGTTCTTATCTGTAGCGTGGGCGGCTTTAACGCAGCCTACAACCTTGCCGTTGAAATGAAGGGGTTCTGCGCCTTCTGAAAGCTTCTTCTCTATGTCTGCGGCATCAAAACCTTCTTTGATCTTTGCAATTTCAGCTTCGGTGAAATAAGGCTTTTTAGAAAGCTTTGCCTTTGTAGAATCGGAAAAGCCTTTTTCAAGCATGACCAGATCAAAAGCATCGCATAGCTTCATCACTATATATAATTCGTCTTGGGGAACCATTTCGCCCATTTTGCCTTCTTCTTTTCCATCTTCTACAAGGTTTTTATACCATGGTCTGGGAATATTATTCAAGTCATCAGGTAAGATATTTCCTATATAAGCTTGATTGGGAGCATATTTGACCGCTTCCTCATAGCTTCTCAGGTGACTTGGAACTTTCTTTAAAAATTCAGAATTTGGATTGGCATCATGCTCGGAAGAACAAGTAGTTCCATAGTGCATAACCATGTCGGGCGTATGAACGAGCACATATGCCGCTCCTTTTACTACAGGCGTTGTCATTTAATTACACCTCCGAATATCTTTCTTAACACTTAACTAACCCGCCCTAAGTTCCCCGCCTCTGTAGGCGGCGGGCACCAAAGGGCGGTTAAGTCCAGTATGGACTCGACTAACATTCAGCGGGGATTAAATCCCCTGCCGAATGAAGTCTCGTTCTAAAAAGGGTGGTATCACACCACCCTTTAAATTATTTATCAAATACTGTCTGACCGTGAACTTCTGTTTCGAGTGCTTTTAATGCTTTAAGCACGATTTCTCTTCTTATGGCTTTCTCATCAGCTTTGCTGAGAGCAGGATTTCCGAGCGGATGCGGAATTGCTATGGCCGGAACTATCCTGTTTGCTCCAACTGTCAATGAAATCGGAACAACCGTGCAGATGTGAACCACGGGTATCCCTGCTCTTTCGATTTCTTTTACCATCGTTGCGCCGCAACGAGTGCAGGTTCCTCAGGTAGAAGTGAGTATAACTGCCTGAACTCCATCCTTCACCAATTCTTGAGAAAAGGTAGAAGCAAACTTTTTGGCATTAGCAACTGAAGTTCCATTTCCTACCGTAGTGTAGAAATATCTATGAAGCTTGCCTATTACTCCTTCTTTTTCAAGGTCTCTTAACACATCGACAGGAAGAACTCTGTCTGAATCTTGATTTGCATAAACAGGGTCATATCCGCCGTGAGCTGTTTCGTATGTTTCTTCTGTAAGATCCATAACGCCTTCTATATCATACTTGCCATACTTGGAAGCTGAAGAAGCTTCTATTCTGTCCGGATTTCCCTTAGGAACTATACCGCCGGAAGTAACCAAAGCGATCCTTGCATTTTTCAGATCCAATACCGGAGGATTTGGTGCGACCCTATCAAAATCAGGCATTGCATACTCTGTGGAAAAAGCCTCGCCCTTTAGTTTGGCAACAAGCATATTAACAGCTCTCTTAGAGCCTCTTTCATCTTTGAATATGTTCTTACGAACTCCTCTTGGGATGTAGCCCTCTTCTGCCGGTGCTCCCAATGTCTCACCCTTTGCCAGCTTCAAACCGAGCTTCGCAATGGTCGGAATCGCCTGTCTCATGCCTGTAGCAGCATTGGCAGTCTCAACTATATGGAAGTCTTTTTTGAACATGTCTACTCCGGGGTTCTCCGGATACATGCCTGATACAACAGGGATGTTTAAGCTCTCCTTAACAGCCTTGCATATGGAACCGCACGCAACTCCATATCTGCCTGCATTGAAGGCAGGTCCGGCTATGAATAAATCCGGTTCATAGGCTTTAACCATCTGAAGGATTTCGGCTGTAGCCTCTTCCAGGTTTTCGTTAAAATATGAGTCACCACAAATGACTGTAGCTACTATTTGAGCATCGTTTCCCAAGGCAGCCTTTAGAGCCATTCCTGGCCCTATCACACCTTCTCTTACTTCCGGCTTCACATCGGCTTTTTCTTCGCCGCCAATACCGCCGTAGAACTGATTTATATAATGAACTACTTTAATCATATTAATAACTTCCCTCCTCTCTTTTATTTGTTCTTTCGAACATGAGGAATATTATTTAAATTGAGAATACTGATCCCTGATGGATTTGACTTCGGCACCAATGGCATCAACATCAAGAACCATTTCCATCATGCCGCACTGCTCATCGAACACACCGGCGTCAACTTCTTCTTTAAGTTCAAATATATGATAAACTGCGAGTCCCAACGAGACTCCTGCTAAAGGACCTGCGTAAGTAGGGTCTCCTGCTGTAACTGTTTCAGCTGCTAATCCTGCTGTTTCAGCTTCGGATGCGCCTAATACCACTACAACATTTTCCTTTCCATATTTCTCGGAAAGCTCCAATACCCTCTTTTGATTTTCCAGATCCATCGCTCCTGCAGCCGTTCAGACAAAGCATTCGGTTGATGCAAACACTACCTCAGCGCCTGCTGTCTTAACGCACTCTTCTATGGCAGGAGCAGGAATGCCGTCTCTATCGCCTATGATGATTACCTTCTTGTCCTGTAACATGCGATTCATCCTTTCTATATTGATTTTCTACTTCTATTATCTGAATTCTAATATTGTGTTGCTGATAGCTTATTGAAGCCTATTTCGCTGGTTGCTCCGGTTATTACCTGAAGCTCAGCAACTATGCTTCCGTCAGGTCTCAAGCTGCCTGCAAAGCCTCCTGCTATTATGTCGGCAGGTTTCAAATCCCCAATTACCTTCTTCATTGCCGGAAGTTCGATCACTTCGTTGGCGTTTCCTGCTGTTACAACTGCATCAGCTGATTTGTCAGCATCTGCTAGAGATTGGGATGCGCCGTCTCTTCCTGCATATTCGTCAGTAACAAGGACTGTTTTAATGCCTTTTGCCGAGATCTTCTTGCAATTCATCATAAGGTCGGTATCGGGGTTTCCAAAGCCTTCCTCAGATACTATGACTGCATCAAGTCCGAGATATTCTGCCAATTTAGCGGACCAATTTGAAGATCTTTCCTTATCAGCCAATGTAACATTTTCATTTGTTATGATGACGCCGACAAAGTTATAATCCTTGCCGTGTCTTTCATACAAATCTTCAATTATTGGGTTGTTCAGATGATTATAGGTTGGGTTCTTGTCGCATGCAGAAACGCAGTTTCCGCTGAGTATTGCTCCATCCATAACCTCTGTAGGATATATGAGTGTAGGAACTATTCTCTTGGCATCCACGCCGTATACATAAGTGTCATGAAGAAGCCCCTGAGTTTGAAGCATATAGACATATGCTACCTTTGGAAGATCAGGATATTTCTTAATACCTTCCAATAGCGGTAAAGTTTCATAAGTCCTAACTTCATCAGGCTTTACATTTCTTCCTGCTTCTCCTATATAAGCCGCAGCTTTCAAGCCTACCATCCTGACTGCTTGCTCATGCTCATGCTGAGGTAGATGATCAACAGGTGTGCAAACCAATACTAAATTATTGGTCTTAGAAAACGGAGTGTAATCTGCACCGGGTCCAGTCATATCGATTATACCTTCCTGGAATCCCACGATTTTTCCTGCAGTAACGACTGCAGCACCTTTTAATACATGAGTCTTGCCTGAGCCTACTACATCAACCTTGCTGATAAACCCTGGGAATATTCCGCCAGGTCCTTCAACTTTTACTCTTGGTTCAATGACGTCCTTTACCGGCATTATTCTGGTCTCTTCACCGGGTTTTGCAATATCTACCTCTATGCTGACCAATCTATTGTCACCGCCGACTGCCTCCAAAAGCTCCTTCTTGTTTACATACAATACGCCATTTTCAACTTTTGTGGCTTCGCCAAACTGTAAATCCTTTATGAATATATTGCCTAACTCTAGACGCATGAGATTCACCTCCCTTTTATTTGGAGGGGGGCCGAAAGCCCCCCATGGAAACCTTATATGTTCTCTTTTATCAGGTTTTCTATGGTATCAGGTGTGCAATTATCTGCACCGCTGATTTCCTTTACCTTCTCGCCGTTTTTATAAACTATGAAGGTAGGTAGGCCCATAACCTTTTGGCCTATAGCTAATCTTCTGTTTTCAGTAGTATTAAGTTTGCAGAACTTCATTTTATCCTTATATTGCTCTGCCAATCTCTCTACGTCCGGCATCAAAGCCTTGCAGGGTTCGCATTTTGTACCCCAGAAATCTACTATTACTGGTCCTGATGCTTGTAATACCTCTTGGTCAAAATTTTCTTTGTTCAGCTCTAACATTGTTTCACCTCCTTTAAAAAATTACGAAATTAAAATGATGATCAATGCCCAAAGGTTTTAGCTATATATTTTTCAGCGGTTATAGCTGCCACAGCTCCATCCGCTGCTGCAGTTATAACCTGCCTTAATGGTGTAACCCTGACATCGCCTGCTGCAAATATACCTTCTGCTGAAGTCTTCATCTCCGCATCCGCAATTATATAACCCTTTTCATCCATATCCACTATGCCCTTTGCAAATTCGGATACAGGCTTTGTGCCTACGAATACGAATACTCCATCGGTTCTATAGTTTGTTATCTCGCCGGTTTTTACATTTTTCAGCTTAACGCCTTCCACTATTCCATCACCGTATATTTCTTCAACAACACTATCCCATATTATTTGTATTTTTTCATTGTCCAATGCTTTTTCTACGATAGATTTTGCTGCTCTGAATTCATTTCTTCTATGAACTATTGAGACCTTATCAGCAAATTTAGTAAGATACAGTGCTTCTTCAACCGCTGCATCTCCTCCGCCTACAACTACTACTTCCAATTCTGCGAAGAAATCAGCATCACATGTTGCGCAGTAGGATACGCCTTTACCTCTGAAATCGTCTTCACCCGGTGCTCCTAAATTGACATGCTGAGCTCCGCTTGCTATGATTATTGATTTCGCTTTAATTTCTCCTTCTTTCAGCTTCAGGACTTTGACTTTATCGCTTAAATCAAACCCTACCACTTCATCCTTTATAAATTCAGTCCCAAAGGCTTCTGCCTGACTCTTCATCCTTGCTGTAAGGCTGGGTCCTGTAGGATGCTCAATAGAACCAGGATAGTTTTCCAGTTCTTCGGTTGTTGCAGCCTGTCCTCCCCATTTGCCTTTTTCAATTATTACAGCACTCATTCTGCCTCTGGAAGCATATAATCCTGCGGCAAGTCCGCCAGGTCCTCCCCCTATTATGGCAACATCGTAAATTTTATCCATTATTCTACCCCTTTCATCACTTTCATATGTATATCATTGGATTAGTTTATTATATCTATTCATCTGGTTCATCTGGTTTTAATAATTTATACCCAAGCTTGATAATGCACTTTCTAAAAGCTTCATATCCAGGAACTTAAAGTCTTCAAGGACTTTATTGCTCCAATCCGGCGTAGGCCTGTCATTAAGCAGCTTCTTACAGCTTTCTATGGCAGATTCAATAATTGAAAGCGATTGAAAATCCAAAGCTTCTTTTTTATCTTCCAATATTATGCTTCTATATGGTGTTTCATTTGGTTTAACGCTTCCCATAAGGGGATGTGAGATCAGGACACTGCCTGTGTGTATTCTGTCCCTTACCTGATACAAAACATCAATATAGCTGCCGTCAACATAAGAAACCTTCAATGTGTCGTTAAATTTATCACAAATTAAGACATTATTAGTTAAAATAAAGATATTCCGGGTCAGGCTTATCACCTCTCAATCGATATTTTTAGCTATATATCATCTTCTATTCTTTTTTGTCAGCGGGTAATTTATCAAAGATGCAGTTTATGAATCGCAATTGATGTTCTCATGCTAACAAAAAGAGATAGAAGCAGTTGCCTCTATCTCTGTCATTAACCTGAGAGATTCTTCTATGAAATAGAATTGCTCCTTCGGTGCATAATGCTTTCCAGAGTTATGTCCGATTGCGGTCCTTTTGCCTGAGAGTTTCATTAACGGGCATTTCCGTACTTACTCCTTCGGCTCCTATTTTATAATAGGCATCTCCCGCGAATCTTCATCCACACTATATGAAATTATACCATAAATCGTACATTTTCTTTATAGATATTCCCTATACTTATACTATATACAATTTGTCTAATCTATTCAAGCTTTATTTTTTTGTTTTCAAAAAAAGTTTTAAATATAATGGATAACCACAGTTCCCGGACCGCAATATACGCCTATAACACAGCCTATTTCAAACTCTTCCATTTCAAATTTGCCATAAGTTTCCTCGATGGCAGCTTCAAAGTCTCTTAAGTGCTCCAGGTTATCTGCATGGCCGAGCTTGACCTTCTGACCTTTTAAGTCGGCACCTTGCTCCTGCATTATTTCCACAATCCGCTTCAGCGCTTTCTTCATCCCTCTGGCCTTGTCAATTGCCACTATTTTTCCATCCTCAACAGTCAATATGGGCTTCAGATTTAATAAAGTTCCTATGGTCGCCTTGGTGGCAGAGAGCCTTCCGCCTTTTTTCAGATACTCAAGGGTATCGACCACAAATAATGTCTTCACATTATCTATCAGATAGTTTATTCTATCGATTATTTCCTCTTTTGTCCTGCCCTCCCCCGCCATCTCTGCAGCTTCAATCACCATTTGGCCGAAGCCATATGTATAGTTTCTTGTATCTATAACAGTTATCTTGTCCTCGCCGATCATTTCCCCGGCAATTACTGCAGAATTGTAAGTGCCGCTGGCATCTGAAGACAGATGTACGGATATTATATGGTCATAATCCTTTAGAAACAATTCATATTTTTCTTTAAAGCTGTTCGGGTTCACCTGTGATGTTGTTGGCAATTTTTCTGAATTTCTCATCCTCTCGAAAAAAGCGTTTGGAGCTATATCTACCCAATCCCTATATTCATCTCTATCGAAAAAAATGGTAAGGGGCAAAACCTCAATATCATATTTCTCCGCCATACCTTTTGGTAAATCGGATGTACTGTCGGTAATTATTTTAATCCTGCTCATACTCCACCTCTCCTCTATAATTCAAAATGTAGTGCCACACAACCGGGGCCGGCATGAGTTCCTACTACCGATCCCACCTCTCCTCTTATTATTTCTTTGGGCTTAAAGGACATATTTATTATTTCTTCAATATAATCAGCTTGTTCAGGGCATAAGGTATGATTTATGCCTATCACCTTCCCGTCTAATGTCCAACCGTTAGTTTTTATATTATCCATCATTATGGAAATGGCCTTTTTTATTCCTCTGGTTTTTTCCATCATCTCTAGTTTTCCATCGGCCATAGTTATTATAGGCTTAATATTCAAAATCGAACCAAGCACCGAAGCAGAAAGAGATATGCGGCCTCCTTTGTACAGGTACTTCAAGCTTCCTACAATAAAAAACTGTTTCGTCCTATCTTTGGCTTCTTCAATATCATCAACTATATCCTCTGCAGATTTGCCTTCATGTGCCAGTCGCGCTGCCTTGATGACCAGCAATCCTGCCCCCAAGGTCACCGCTCTTGAATCTATGACGAATATATTATGGCTTTCCAAATTATTTCTGGCAATAACCGCAGAGTTATATGTACCGCTCAATTCAGAAGAACCCAGAATTGCGACAACAGCATTACCCTTTCCCAATTCCTCCTTAAATACAGCTTCAAATTGCGGAGGATTTATCTGGGATGTTTTAGGCAGTTCCCCGGAAGACTCCAGTCTTTTAAAGAATTCATCTGCTGTAATATCTATACCATCCCTGAAGGATTCTTCCCCAAAATTTACTGTCAATGGCAATACTCTGATATTATATTCATCTGCAAATTTCTGAGGTACATCGCACATAGTATCTGTTAAAATAGTGACTGCCATGAATAACTCCTCCTACACTTTATGTTATATCATATTTGGAAATCCTATTTGCCTTAATGCTTCATAAGCTACTATAGCAACAGAATTCGAAAGGTTTAAGGATCTTGCTTCATCGATCATAGGAACCCTTATGCATTTATCCGGATTTTTTAAAAGCAAATCCTTGGGCAATCCTGCGGTTTCTTTGCCAAACAATATAAAGCAATCCTTTTCATATTTTAGATCAGTATATTTGTTTTTAGCTTTAGTAGTGGAAAGGAAAAACTTTCCTTCTCTATACGTATCGAAAAAAGCGTCTAAGTTATCATGGTATTTAATCTCAACCAAACTCCAATAGTCTAACCCGGCTCGTTTTAAATATTTATCTTCAACAGAAAAACCCAAAGGCTTTACCAGATGAAGCCTGCAGCCTGTTGCTGCACAGGTTCTTGCAATATTGCCGGTGTTTTGAGGTATTTCAGGCTCCACAAGCACTATATTTATCGACAAGCATAACATCTCCCTTGTAAGTCTATATATATAATACAAAATCGCCAGGCTTTCTACAAGAGAAAAAAAGGAAGGCGCTTATGCACCTCCCTTTATGCTTATTATGCAGCTTGCAATCCTATTATTCTCTTATGCTGCCAAATCAAAATCAAAAGGTATGATCATGCTGGCTTTCCCTGCTACATCTATTAGCCTGTCATCTTCTACAGGATTGATGACCTTCAATTCCTTTATCTCATCTACGACAACATCTCTTATCGGGATGTTTGTGTCAAAAGTATTCTTGCCTTCCATAAACATTACGTATTCATCTCCGCCAGTTGCCTGGAAGTCATTGGTTACAACCTTATAAACCTTATCATCCACAAGCGGGGTCCCATCCAGCAATGTAATTTCAACTATTCTCTCTCCCCTTGCCTTGGTCGAGTCATATTTAACCTTTAGCCCGGAGAATTGGCCTGATCTGAATGTCTTTTCATTGTTTAATATTATACCATGCTCTATAGCTTCTTTAACCTGCTTCCCTGTCAAATCAAAGGTAAACAGTGTATTATCAAAGGGCAGGAGCTCATACATAAGACCCATGGTAATATCTCCTTCAGGAATATCTCTTCTCAGTCCGCCGCCATTTTGAATCGCTATATCAGCCTTGGCAGCCTTTCTCATTACATCCGTTACAAAGTTTCCTACAGGAGATACCTGAGTTGCTGCAGTATCATGATTCAAAGTGGAAGATGCTTTTCCCAGAAGTACATTCTTGATCGGCGACAGCTCATTTCCGATGAATCTTAGATAGCCTTTCATTTGTTCATCCTCTGGGGCTTTGATTACATTGGCATCGACGAAGAATTCGCTCCTGGTGACCTTCTTGTCGGCATCCAGATATAGATCGATATGGGCAACGGATCTGCCATTATAATATGCCTGTACTACAGGTATACCGTTGATCTCGCCTTGGATCGTCTGATGAGAGTGACCCGTTATTATGGCGTCCACTCCATTGACTGCTTTTGCAAAATCAGCCGCTTCACCGGTGATTTCCTTTGTCTTGCTATCCTGCATTGCACCCAAGTGACTGAGCACTACAATGATGTCTGCACCGGCTTTTTTGACTTCCGGCACCAAAGCATTGACTGTTTCGGCGGGATCTTTAAAGATATATGGCTCTACCATTTCAGCCTTTGTCTTTGTCATTGTTTCAGGGGTTGCTATTCCGATTATGCCTACCTTTATACCGTTTCTCTCTACTATTGTGTATGGCTCTACAAAATCAGCAGCCTCTCCTGTTTTCTTATCAATTATATTTGCTGCAAGGAACGGGAACTTAGTCAATGATTTCCACTTGTTTATTGCTCCCATACCCCAATCAAACTCATGATTACCCATGGACATCGCATCAAAGCCTATATAGTTCATGATAGCCTGAACCGGCACTCCGTACATGAGATTGGAGTCTGCTGTTCCCTGATACATGTCTCCTGCGCTTAGAATTATTGTTCCCTCGGGATTGTCTGCTTTCTGTGCCTTTAAATAGCCTGCCAATCTTGCTGCTCCGGGGTTCTTTCCGCTTTCAACGATATTGCCGTGGAAGTCATTTACAGACAATAGTGAAATAACCTTAGTATTTGGAACCTTGCCCAGCTTTGTCAGATCATCAATATTGACGGACTTCACATTGAGGGTTCTTCCGTCAAAGGATACAGGTATCTGGATTTCGCCGGATTTTATTTGGTCATAGTACTCTTTGTACTTTTCCGTATCAAATTTGGTGCCTATTATCTTCCAATTATTATCTACAGTTGGAGTGACAGTGCCCTTTTTAACCTCTTGCACATACTTTAAAACAAGCGCTCTCATGGATTCCTGATTTCCCTCTTGCTCTTTTGTAGGATAGTATTTATCCGCGTCTGTTGCCAATTTAAGGCTCTTCAGGGTTCCGAAACGATAGTCATTCAAAGCTAATTTATATATGCTCTCATCATTTATAGGCTGGCCTTTATATGTAAGGTTGACTATACGGCTGCCTACAGGCTTTGATATGTCGATATCATAGTTGACCCCTGAGAACATATCATAGTTATAAGCTCTTATATCAGGATTAAAGCTTATTGTCAGATCTCCGTCCTTGTATTGGTTATAATAGCCTGCCGACCATTCCATGTATTCTTTTAAGTTCTTGCCGCTAATATTTAATCCCACTAATGTATTGTTGTCATACTTATATATTTTAGCTGCATCCTGCAATCTGAAGGGACCGGCTTTAACATTTGCATCCATGTCAAACAATGCAGCTGCAGAAATATCGGCCTTGGCATAATACATCTGAATTTCATTTATCAAATCTGTGATGGCATTATCTTCAAGCTGCGCTCTTGGAGCTGTTGTAATTTGGTCAGCACCTGTAAAATAATCTACACCCTTTACAAAATCAGCTGTGACTTTGCCAACCTCTTTTGCTGCTTCTTTTTTGGATGTCTCATCTACATAGCTGAACTTTTCCAGCATGCCCTTGTCAGCTTCCACATCTGCAGTCACATCTATATTTTTTGTCGTGACTTCTTTTACAATCCACTTGCCATCTTCTTTGGCCACATTTACATCAACTTTAGCCAAAGCTGCACCATTGCTTCCCGGTTCTATCAGCTTTACTCCGGATTTTGATTCAATATTATCAAATTTAGCATGGGCATGTCCGCAGAATATTGCGTCGAACTCCGGTACTGCCTCTGCAACCGGCAATGCGCCATCAGTCGCTCCTTTTTCAGGTGTGGAGCCTAAATGGAAGGTCCCGATCAAAACATCATATTTACCGTCTAATTCTTTTACTACTTTCTGAGCTTCTTCCACCGGATCAGTAAAGGTCATACCCTTAAAGCGATCCGGATTAGCGGACTCCCAGGTAGGGACATGAGGTGCGGTCATACCTACAACAGCAATCCTCACGCCGTCTTTTTCAAATAATTTATATGGTTCAAAAACACGAGTGCCGTCTTCCTTATAGATATTAGCAACCAGTACGCTTCCTTTGAAGGCTTCAGTGTTTTTATTTAAGAAGTCTAGATTGAAGTTGAATTCATGATTGCCGATAGTCCAAGCATCATAACCCATGTAATTTAATGCTTCGACCATAGGATGTACAGGTTGACTGTTGAATAGATCAGCTAAGTTGCCTTGAACAGCATCGCCGCAGTCAACTAAAAGAGTATTCGGATTTGCAGCCTTTTCTTGCTTTATCAAGGTGTAAATCTTGGCAAAGCCTGATTTAGCATCTTCTTTTCCGGCTGCATATTCCCACGGATAGATTCTTCCATGCAGATCGCTCGTTCCCAATATAGTAATTGTTTTAGCATCATTACCTTCTGCCGAAACAGCGCTCATTGGCAACATCATTGAAAGAACCATGAGGAATACAAGTAAAAAACTTATCCTTTTTAGTCCCTTTCTCATTTTCATACCTCCATCTAATTTTTTATGTATATAGTCAATTATAGAAATATATACATATCTATGTTAATTTTACCATACTCTTCCCCAAGTCTCAAACATGTTAATAAACAAAAAAAGACAGGCTTATCTGAATAACCTGTCATATATCCAATGCTTTTTTATATTTATCGCTTTTTTGGGGCAAAGCTCATGGCAGCAAAAGCATCTTATACATTTATCTAAATCTGCCACAGGTTTGCCGCTGTCCATATTGATGACCTTTGGCGGACAGCTTTCCTTGCAGATACCGCACGAAATGCAGATATCCGGATCAAACACCGGTTTGGGCCTTAAATTATTCAATGCCCATTTCTCAACAAAGCCCGGTATCCTTCCTCCGACAAAGTTTATATCCAGGGATTTCGGCTTTTTAAAAGGCTTGATATCTATCTCCAAAGGCTTCAGGCAAGTGTACTCTATATCATTATCATCACAGGAAAACAAGCCGCGATTTTTTGCTTCCGCAACCGTCGGCACCGTCTCGGGGTTTATGCTAATAATTCTCAGGGCACTAAAATCCAAAGCATAGGGACTCTCGGAAGCCATTATCACCCCTACATGCCTTTTGTCTCCGGCAGAAGGCCCGTCGCCCTCCATGCCGTCAATCCCGTCTATAACGGAAAACAACGGCTTTGCATATTCACATATATCTACAAGATGGGCTGCAAAATTTCCCACGTCATTCATTTTGAAATGGTAATCCGCTTTTATGATGCCGGGTATTATTCCAAAAAGATTTTTAACAGCTCCCGTATAGGTCATCATGGCGTGAGTCTTAAGCTTAGCGGCAGATACAATAAAATCCGCATCCTCAGCGACCTTGATCACCTGCATGTTTTTCAACATTCTCCCATATTCATTATGTACTTCCATTACGGATACATCATAATTCAGGCTGCAATTGGTCCTCTGGGCAACCTCAGCCATACCTGTAGCTTTATATATGCCTCTAAGCATCCATTCCGTATACGGCCCTCCGGGACTATCACCCAAAGTCACATTGCAGCCCAATCTCTGAAGATACCGTACAATGGCCTCCGCCACTGCAGGATGAGTAGTCACCGCATCATCGGGGTTGTTCTTCTTAAGCAAATTGACCTTCACCAATGCATTGCTTCCCGGTTTGATCTTATCCTTTAACCCTTCCAATGCATCAAGGGATCGGGCTACTGCCTTATCTACCTGATCATATTTATAGTCGCTGCATTTTACTATGCTCACTCGATCCAATTCATTATGCACCCCTTATAATACAAGCTTCTCTATCGCCTGTGCAACTCCATCTTCGTCATAACGGGCGGTTATATAGTCCGCCTTTTCCTTCAAAGCATCCACTGCATTGCCCATGGCTATGCCCATCCCGGCATATTCTATCATGCTTATATCATTTTCATTATCACCCATGGCTATTATTTCTTCTCTTTTTATGCCATATATCTCTCCTAAAATCCTTATGGCATTGCCTTTGTTTATGCCCTTATTCATAACCTCCAGATTATCCCTCAAGGATTGACTGACAGATACCTTCCCGGTGCTCAATATTCCTTGCCTTATCCCGGCAAGCCTTTCCTCATCGTCATCCACTACTACAGCCTTCAATATCTTGCCCTTTTCCTCCTCTACCGTCTTTTCCAGAGATTCTACTACCCTCACATTTATGCGGTCTTCTTCCCTCAAGCTTTGATTCCATTCAGTATATTTTTGTGAAATATTCACTACCTTCTCAGTATATACCGTATCCTGGGAGTAAAGGTGGCAATATAGGCCTTTGCTCTTGCACAGCTTTATCATCTCCAGGGCGACTTCATCTAATAGAATGCTTTGAAACATTATATTGTTGGTATAGTCTTCTCTTATTATTGCGCCGTTACTGGCGATTATCGGGGTGTTTATGCCAAGAAGCCTTGTATAAAACCTGGCTGAGGAATATATTCTTCCTGTGGCTACGACAAGATGAACTCCTCTTTTTGCCGCTTCAGCCAGAGCTTCTTTATTTCTTGGAGAAACCTCTTTCTGTTTGTTCAAAAGAGTATAATCCATATCCATTACTATCATTTTGTATCTGTTTTGTTCCGATGTCATTGCAATTCTCCTTCTCATCTCAGAAATAGTCATAATTTTATTCTATTATTACTTTGTTGATATTACAAGGAATATACTATGTGAGCTCATACCCGGACTTATGTTGAAAATATAAATCTTTCCAAAGAGTCCACGGTAGGGAAATAGTGGTCAGAATTTGCTTTCATGTAATCTTTTATTTCCGGAATCACATGAGACCATCCTGCTCCTGCGAATTCAATATTGCAGCTCCTTGCCATATCCAAGCCGGGCTTTGAATCGTCTACCACCAATATATCGCGATTTTCCAGGCTGAATCTCCTCATGATTTCCAGGATTGGATATGGGTTAGGCTTCCTCTGCTGTTCTTCCAGCTCCCAACCGAATATCAAATCCGGAGACAAGCCGCAGTTTAACATGTAATCCCTTATGATCTGCTCGCTTTCCGAATGGGAAACAACGCATATTATTCCTCCCGACTCTTTATATTTTTTTACCAAATCGGCAAAGCCGGGATAAAAGCCCGGCACCTTTGATTTTGTGTGCCTCTTCCAGATATCATATTGATATTGCTGCTCTTCCTCGCTGAATTTCAATATATCTTTGCATAGCCCGTAAAACCCCGGATTAAAGCAATAGTGAACAAACTCCTCAAGCTTTAAAGGCTTCATATCGGGTCTTAATATTCTTAAGGCTTCCACAAAGGACGGATAGTGAATATCCGGCGTGCTTTTGACTGCGGTATCATCATGATCCAAAATCAAACAACGGTATTTCAAATTAGCTCCTCCTGAATTATACAATTACAATACCATTTTACAACACATTTCATGCTCTTACAAATTCCATACACCAATCATGCTTTTCGTAAAAGCCAACCAGAAGCATTTGCCGAGGATATACCGAATACCGATTCCTCGGAGCTGTCGGAACTCAGTATTACTGCTGTCAAGTATTTAGGCATTATTTTCGTCTTTTATGACCTGCTTTTTTATTCAAACTTTATGGAAAGTAAACTTGACATAGAGAATTATTAATATTATACTAAAAATGTAAAGCAAACTTTCCGTTTCAAGGAGGCAGGTCATGAAAAATAGATTAGAAGAATTACGAAAACAAAATGGTATCAAACAAGAGGATTTGGCATCGGCGTTGGAAGTATCAAGGCAAACAATAGGCTCATTGGAAAACGGCAGGTACAATCCATCAATAATACTGGCTTTCAAAATCGCTCGGTTTTTCGGGCTGACCATTGAAGACATTTTTATTTATGAGGAGGAAGAAAAGTGAAAAAAGATATGTTATACAGTGGTTTAGGTTTTATTGCACTTGGTATAGTTTTTTTAATTCTTTATATCATAACGGACGGTGAAGGTATCACATCAAATTTTGCTGGCTTTGCAGGCGGTTTTGCAGGGCCGGGTGTGCTTATGGTTTACAAATACTTTCATTGGTCAAAGCCGGAAAACAAAGCCGCCTATGAGGAAAGATTAAGAAATGAAAAAATAAACGCAAAAGATGAAAGGAAAGTTATGCTTAGGAGAATATCAGGACACGTTATGTATACGATTACGATAATTATGTTGGCATTATCGGTCTTTGTACTTTCTTTATTCGGCGTTGACAAGTGGGTCCTATTGTTGATTGCAGTCCTTTTAATACTTGAAATCGCCGGAGGACAGATTGTATATCGGCATTATGATAAAAAATTATAGGAAGATAAAATCATGCAGCACATACGCAAGGAGGTGCTTGATATAAAAAAGATATTGATTATTGAAGATGACCTATCCTTAAGCAATGGGATAGTGCTTGCCTTAAAAAACAGCGAATTTGCCTTTGTCCAGGTACAGGATCTGCACTCCGCGCAGTCGGAGGCTGAAAACACAGTATTCGATTTGATTATTCTGGACATCAATCTGCCGGACGGAAATGCGCTGGATTTTCTGATCGGGGCCCTTGTGAAGGCTTCCCGGCTGGAAAGCGGGATCATCACGGTAAATCCGCAAAAAGGTAACCTGCAAACCCTGCTTGATGCTGTCACCGCTCAAATCAGGGCAAAAGCGGAGTCAAAAGAGATCGCCGTTGAAATGGAAGCGGTGGAGGGCATGGCCTATTTCGATCCCAAATGGACAGCCGAGGCAGTGTATAACGTCATTGACAATGCGGTGAAATACGCCCCCCGCCAAAGCGTAATTAAAATACATGCTATACCCTATGACTTGTTTTTCCGAATTGACATCACTGACGGAGGCATTGGCATCGCAGAGGAGGAGCAAAGCAAGATATTCACTCGTTTTTATCGTTCTCCGGCGGTCAGCAGTCAAGAGGGCGTGGGGATCGGCCTGTTTCTGGCAAGGGAAATTCTCTCAAACGGAGGCGGATATATCAAAGTTTCCTCAAAACCGAAGCAAGGCTCCACCTTTTCTATTTACCTTCCGACTGAAAGAAGATGATTCTTTCAAAGCTGTTAGATTCCGGAAAGATTGTGGAAAGATTGTTTTGTTATCCTGTCTGTATCATGGGAAACCGTGATACAAACTTTTCTTTTGGAGGAAACCATAATGACTATATTAAAAACAACGGAACTTAAAAAATATTACGGCAGTGGCGAAACGGCTGTCCATGCGCTGGATAGCGTGAATCTATCGGTGGAGAGCGGAGAATTTGTCGCTGTGGTCGGCACCTCCGGCAGTGGGAAATCCACTCTGCTCCATATGCTCGGCGGTCTCGACCGTCCCACCGGCGGTGCTGTTTTCGTGGATGGCAAAGAGATCTTTTCGCTGAAAGATGAAGAACTGACTATTTTCCGGCGCCGCAAGATCGGCTTTATATTCCAAAGCTATAATCTTGTGCCGGTGCTGAATGTATATGAGAATGTCGTCCTGCCCATCCAGCTCGATGGTAACGAGCCGGACGAAGGTTATGTGGCGCAGATTGTTCAGACACTGGGGCTGGAAAGCAAGCTGCAGAATCTGCCGAATCAGCTCTCCGGCGGTCAGCAGCAGCGGGTTGCCATCGCCAGGGCGCTGGCTTCCAAGCCGGCTATCGTCCTTGCCGACGAGCCCACCGGGAACCTGGACAGCAGAACCAGTCAGGACGTATTGGGGCTTTTGAAGGTGACTGGAGAAAAATTCAAGCAAACGATTGTCATGATCACTCATAACGAGGAGCTGGCCCAACTTGCCAATCGCATCGTCCGTATCGAGGACGGAAAAATCGTAGGCGGTGAGCAGGCATGATCAGAGTAAAAAATAAAAAAGCGATTCGCAGGCTGGCCGACAGCAGCTTTCGTGCCGCCAAAGCCCGCAATATCATCGCCGTTATTGCAATTGCTCTGACCGCGCTTTTATTCACCAGCCTTTTCACCATGGGTTTCGGTGCGGTGGAAAGCATGCAGCGTGCCGCCATGATCATGTCAGGCGGTGACGGGCATGTTTCTATCAAATATGTCACCGACGAAGAGTATAACGCCGTGAGCAGACATCCGCTGATCAAGGAAATAGCCTATTGCCGGATACTCAGCGACGATGTGGACAATGAAGCACTCATCAAGCGGCATACGGAATTTTGGTATTACGACGACATTGGGCTGAAATTTACATTTGCCGAGCCCACGGTTGGGCACAAGCCCCAGGCGGAAAACGAAGTGATTGCCGATACAAAAACGTTGGAATTGCTGGGCGTTCCGCTGGAAGTAGGTGCACCGCTCACCTTGGAACTCAACGTTCACGGAGAAAAGATAAGGCGTGATTTCGTGCTGGCCGGCTGGTGGGAAAGCGATCCGGGCTTCAATGTCGGGCAGATCTTTTCCTCCCGCGCTTATGTAGACGCCCACCTTGACGAGCTGCAAAACACCTACTATGAGGATTCTTCCCTCGCCGGCGCTATCAATGGATATATCAAGTTTGCAAACAGCTTGAACATTGAGCAGAATCTCGAAACTGTTTTGACGGAAAGCGGATTCTCCATGGATGGAAGTGCGCCCAATTACATGGCGACGGGCATCAATTGGGCATATATGTCCACAGGCATTAAGCTGGACTCGAGAACGGCAATTGCGCTTGCATGCTCCCTTTTGCTTTTTGTGTTCACAGGCTATTTAATCATCTATAATATCTTTCAGATATCAGTTTTACGGGATATACGTTTTTATGGTCTTTTGAAAACCATCGGCACCACAGGCCGGCAGCTTCGCACCATAATCCGGCGCCAGGCGCTTATGCTTTCGCTGATCGGTATCCCCCTCGGGCTTTTGGCTGGTTTCTTTGTTGGCAGGGCGTTGGTGCCGGCTCTGTTGGCACAATCCAGTTATGCAGGCAGCGCGGTATCTGTCTCGCCCAATCCGCTGATCTTTGCCGGAGCGGCCCTCTTTGCCTTTATTACTGTGCTCATCAGCACCTATAAGCCAGGGAAAATGGCGTCGAAGGTCTCCCCGGTTGAAGCGGTAAAATACACCGACAGCAATCTCGGTATCGGTAAAAAGCTGAAAAAACCCAAAGACGGCGGCAAGCCAGGGAAAATGGCGCTGGCCAATCTCGGCCGCAACAAAAAGCGCACCGTGCTGGTGATTCTAAGCCTCACCCTGAGTATTGTGCTGACCAACACGGTATTTACTCTCTCGCAGAGTGTGGATATAAACAAGGCGCTGGAGAAATTCAGCGATTCGGATTTTCTCATCGGCAACGCCGATCTTTTCAATTTCAAATACACCGGTGAGGACAGTGCGCTCAGTGAGAGCTTCATCGCCGCCGTCAGCGGGCAGGACGGCTTTGAAGAGGGAGGCCGCCTATACGGCTCCTGGGGCAGCTATACCAGCGAAACCTCCGGGCAGACGATGAATCAGGGCCCGGATGGTTCGTTCTCCACGGCCATATATGGCCTTGACGAATTTCCGTTTTCCCGCCTGCGGCTTGTAGACGGTGAGCTGGATACCGAAAATCTCGCCTCAGGGGATTATATCCTAGAGGGCGTACTTACGGATGATCATGAAAACGTAGACATAGGCGGCTTTAACCACAAGGTCGGCGATGTGATCACGCTCACCAGCGGCGATCATGTACGGGAAATGACCGTGCTGGGCCATGTGATTGCAAACGCGAGCACCAATACGGACGGAGGCTGGATGGGCTCCATCTTTTTCCTGCCAGGAGAGGTTTATAAGGACCTCACAGGCAATACCTGGGTCATGAGCTACGCCTTCAACGTGGCAGACGACAGGGAAACCGATATGGAGCGCTTTTTGAAACAATATACTGACAGTGTCGAACCCACCATGAACTACGAATCCAAGTTCACCGCCCTGGCGGGCCTTGAGGGCATGCAGAATACGGCCATTCTGGTCGGCGGTGCGTTGGCGCTGATTATCGGGCTGATCGGTGTGCTGAATTTTATCAACGCCGTTTTAACCAGCATCCTGACCCGCCGCAGGGAATTCGCCATGCTGCAAAGTGTCGGCATGACCCGCAGGCAGCTTGTGACAATGCTCTGCTGGGAAGGTAGCTGTTATGCGGCTATGACAGCGGCAAGCTCCATAGTGCTGAGTCTCGCTTGCTCTTTGCTCATTGTGCGCCCGATGTGCGGGCAGATCTGGTTTATGAGCTTCAACTTTGTTTTCTGGCCGCTTGCGATTCTTTTGCCGCTGTTGTTTGTCCTGGGCGTTTTAGTCCCTTATATCATGTACCATGCAACGGATAAACAGAGAATTGTAGAACGTCTGAGAATTGATGGATAATAAAAAAAGACGCACAGTATATGAATACTGCTGCGTCTTTTCAATATCCCAATCGATTTTACACGAAATCTTTGTTGGGAATACATTAGGGCGCATTTCCTTTTCCGCCCGTTCAACTCCCGAGCTATTCATTCGCCTATACAAAAAAAATCACTCCTGTGAGTGATTCGCTTTCATTATGGTGCGCGAGGCGGGAGTTGAACCCGCAAAACTACGAACCTGAATCGTATACGTATGCCAATTCCGTCACTCGCGCTAACGAAAATATTATATCACAGCAAATGCTAAAGCACAAATATTTTTTTATGGCTTGCCAAAATAAAAATTCCAAATATACTCCATGATGCTCATTTTTGCTTTAATATTCTTCCTCAGACGTTCTGCAAAACGCTTCAGTTCATTTGCTTCTTCATATTCTATAGTTTTCTCTCCGTATATTATGCCCTCAATAGTTGATATAATATATTCACAGCTATTCTTATCCAGATCAAAATAAGCAGATGCGCTGTTTATGAACTCTCTAAAAGTCTCGCTGTCACGTTTCTTCCTATTGGCTCGTTCCAGCATCCAGATCACTTGTTTTATATAGCCTTCGGCAAATTTTTTTGAATCTTTTAATTTTATAAATTTAAGCATATTGATTCTGATGATGCCGTAAAAAGTTCTTAATAAAACAAAAGCCAAAATTATACGAATAAATATTATTATGAACGTGCTCTTTTCATTACTCTTGATTTTTGAATCTTCACCGACATATATGTCTTCCTCCAGCAGTTCCTTTTCTCTGCCGGGCTTATTTACAGCATCTTGGGAAAAGGACGTGAGATCGTTTATATTGCTTTGAAAGGCGTCATCTGTTCCATCCTCTTCTAGTAGTTCCTCCGGCTTAACCTCCTCATAGGCAGGCGTTGGCTCAAAGGTTATCCAGCCATATTCCCCTAAATTAGCCTCTACCCAAGCATGGGCCTCGCTATCGAGCACATCATATGTTTTTGTGCCTTGTCCTTCAGGCTTTACCAGGAAACCCTCCACATATCTTGAAGGAATTCCAGCCAATCTGAGCATAACAGCCATTGAAGTGGCAAAGTAGGTGCAATATCCTTCTTTTTTCTCAAATAAAAAATAGTCAATAAAATCATTATCTTCAGGCACTTTTCCAGGTTTTAAAGTATAGGTATGATTTTTTCTCAGATAATCTGCAATCGCCTTTGCTTTATCATAATTAGTGTTCTTATCCCAGGTCAGTTCTTCCACCAGTTTTTTTACCCTGCTTGGGATACCCTGGGGCAGCTTTAGATACTGTTTCATCATTCCTTCATCTTCGTATGACGATTGGGATCTGAGCATTTTTTCCGACAAAAGCGGTATTTTACTCTTTATTTCATAGCTTGTGCCGCTGGAAATCAGTTCTCCTCCATAAAGCTCAAAATCTTGATTGACAAAAACCTTATCTCCATCATACCTGATCCCGGCAGGATACAGAGCACTAAAGAAGGTTGATGAAATCAGCCTTTCAGGCTTTATTTCTATTTTTACTTCCCTGTATTTTAATTTTGAAGGCAAGTCATCAGACTTATCGCTATCATATAGCTGAGATGCTTTTCTGGATTTGTTCCAGTTAAAGCCTGTATATTTATCATAAACACTGCCGCGAAGATATAAATTGCTTTTCAGATCGCTTTTTAAAGACAGCATGCACCTTCCGCTAAAGCTAATGGGGCCTCCTAACTTTTTCCCGTTATACACAGCATTGGATAGGTTGAATCTGAAACTGTAGCCATAGCTTTCTTCAGAGCTGTTTTTCCATTGCTCAACGAAAGGAAAATTCTGCATCATAAAATTATTGATGGTCGTTACCCTCAGAGGCCTGATATTTAAGGGCAGCATGAGCATGAAAAATATAGAAAACCCTATGAGCAGCAATGCACTTACTATCCAGCTGCTATAGAAGCTCAGAGATATGGGAACTCCTCTGCTGCTCCATTCCCCTCTCTTTTTCTCCCATAAGCTGTAGGAAAGCAATATAAGAGATGAAAAAAAGTAAATCATAAGATACAACTTGGCCTTTTCCACATATGTAAACCAGAAGAAGGAAAAAACAATAATACCGATAGCAGTGACTACCAGCTTATTTATTTTCGAAAAAACAAGTACCGACATCAGCCCGGCTGAAAAAACCAGTATGGTTATCAGCAGTTGAATGCTGTATTCCTCTAAATATGCAGCATATCCGGCGATGTAAGCAGGAAGCCACTGCAAGAAAAGAAGAGCCTCTCTCAGTATCTTGTCAAAGAGCTGGCCGTGATAATATTTCATATATACTGCTGCAGCTGCAGAAGCAAGAATGCTCCATCCGAAAATCTGAGGGAAACTGTATAGCAATGACGTTGCAACCACAAGGATGAGATCGTAAAGAAGCAAATCAATAAAGCCTATATCCATAGAGAAATAATCTCTTATGCCCATGGAGAGTGCAAGAATCATTATGAACAGTAAAAAAATCTTAAAAAAGCGGTCTATAAAAGCATGCCTACGCATATCTATCCCTCACAATTTTATCAGATTCTCCATGGATTTGAATGCCTATATAGCTTATTCCATTGGGCATTATCTTATCTGCCTCTTGTGTTTTTGTGCTCTCATCATTGATCTCAAACAAAATAAATTGGAATCCCTTATGCTTAAGCTGAATCGCCATTTCAATCAGATCGCTGTCAACGCTTGGTGTGATCACGATTATAGTAACTCCGTTATTCAATTTTTGTGCTTCTTTGTATATGAGTTGAACTATGCCCACCGTACCTTCAGCTTTAAGATTTGCCAGGGCATCCAAATAGGTTTCAAAAATCCCCGCTTCCCTATCCGACAGATTTATATATTCTTTACCCATGGCATAAAGATTAACGCCGATTCCTTTTGACATAGCAAAATTTATAAGGGAAGCGGCCCATTCGGCTGCTTTTTCCTCTATGTCATCACTATGGTCTCCAGAATAATTATCTCTGCACAAGTCTAAGAATAGATGCATATGGGTAGAAGCATTCATATCAAGATTCTTTAGATATAGCTCTCCTTTATGTGCGGATACCTTCCAGTGAATTTTTTTTAAGCTGTCACCATATTGATACTTTCTTATGTCCTTAACACTGGTAAAATCCTCAAAGGCGCTATTCTTCTTTGATATGGTTCCAAAAAGCTGATTGGCGGGTATGTCTATATTTTCAATGGGGTGGACTCTTGGATATACGGTCAAAGATATATCATTTGAGAATTGCTTTTTCCACGTAAATATTGAGAAGGGATCGCTATAGGTCACATCGACCAGGCCCAAATCATATACGCCCTTGTGCCGGCATGTAAAGCCTCTGACCAGCCTGGTTTTGCCTCCCGGCGCCAATGACCTTACATTGCATCGCTCCGGCTCTCCCGTCAGCTTTTCGGGCAAGCTCGTATCAATTTTCATATAAGGTATGGGAAACATTGAAGAATTATAGATTTCTACACTGTAGTCCATATCAACTCCTGCAGTAACTTTTACATCCGTCTTCCAGATAAGGCATTCCATACATCTGTATATTTTTTTACCTGAATAGTAGGATAGGATAATAAGAAATAAAACGAAGAAAAATATGCCGTAGAAAAAAGTTCCTCCGATCAAAAGGGCAGAAATGAACAAAACGCCCAGTATTATGAATGCTCCTATATTTACCTTATCCATTGCTTCTCACCACTGGCACTCTTATGGAATCCAATATGGACGAGACTACATCGCTGACTGTCTTTCCCTTCATCCTGGCTTCAGGCTTTAATATGATCCTATGATTCAGCACAGCTTGAGCCAATTCTTTTACATCATCGGGAAGCACATAGTCTCTGTTTCTTATAAAAGCAAGGCCTCGGGATGCATTGAATAAAGCTAGGCTGCCCCTTGGGCTGCAGCCCAGATATATATCGGGATGCTTTCTTGTTGCTTGAACTACTGAAATGATATAATCCTCCAGGGAATCCTCTACATGTATATCTTTTATAGCTTCCCTCAACTTGATCACTTCTTGGGCTGTAATTACCGTATCAATTTTCTCCGAAGGCTTTTCCTGAAATTTAAGTATGCTTTTTTCCTCTTCAAAATCCGGATAACCGATTTTTATACGCATGGCAAAGCGGTCCAGTTGAGCCTCCGGCAGGGGAAAGGTCCCTTCATATTCGATGGGGTTTTGAGTTGCCAGTACGACAAAGGGCTGAGGAAGCTTATACGTCATTCCGTCAACTGTTATCTGGCCTTCCTGCATTGCTTCCAATAAGCTTGACTGAGTCTTTGGGGAGCTGCGGTTTATTTCGTCAGCCAAAATAACATTTGCCACAATAGGGCCTTCTTTGAACTCAAAATTACCGGTTTTAGAATTATATACGGATATTCCGGTTATATCTGAGGGCAGCAAATCAGGAGTGAACTGTATCCTTTTGAAGCTGCATCCTAAAGACTTTGCTATGGCTTGTACCAAAGTCGTCTTCCCCACCCCGGGTACATCCTCAATCAATACATGTCCGCTGCTTAGTATAGCCACTACAATCTTTTCGATGGTGCCCCGCTTCCCGACAAAGGCCATACCTACATTATCAACTATTTTTAAGGCAGTGCTGTTCATATCTCTCAATGTATTCACCCCCATTATTTGTTATCCTTAATTTTAATTAGAATTTTCCAAATATTCAATGAAATTTCTGTGAAATCAATATTAAATTTTCTTCAATAAATCTCTGACCAAATGCCATTGTTCTCTGGCTAATTTCTCTATTCTAATATTAAAGTCACGTTCAGGATGGCTTACGACCTTGCTAAACCACTCTATTGCCTTATCATACATTTCCAGCCTCCTGGACAATTCCCCTATTAAATATATGACTGTAAGCTCGTCCATGTTATTTATAGGGAATTTCTCTTTTTCATAAGCCTCTGTATAAGAATCCAGAGCTATTTTCAGAAAGATTCTTTCGTTCGGATCATTTATGTATCTATACATCCAGGCGGTTTTTAAGGCTAATCCGCCTATATAGCTTTTTCTTCCGTCTATCAGATTTGCAGTATATAACGCTATCTTATAACTGTCCAGTGCGTCTGTATGGCTTCTAATTCCGCAAAAATTTCTGCCTATGCTCCTTCCTAAAAATGCATCTATCAAAATTTTTATATCTTTGCTTCCTAAATCATTAAAAGAATTTTCCGAAGAAGCATAACCGCAATTAGGACAAACAAATATATCATAATAAATAGGATTATGGTCTTTATAGTGCACACAAAAATCTTCATCTTTGTGTTCCATTTTTAAGACACTGGTTCTTACCTTAGTACTGGAAAAAGGTAGTGAACATACTGGGCATTCGACTTCTTTTGTGTAATAAATATTTTTCATCTTCTATACTCCAATGCAATTATATTATCAGTTTATACCGATTTCATCTTGTGTTCTGATCTCTTCAATAATTTCAACAGGCTTGGTCCCGACACGAGTCACACCGTCAGATACTCTGTAGGTATCTGTAAACAGAGGCTCTACCAAAATCTCTTTGCCGTTTTCCACAAGTACCCTGTAGCTCCTGACCACATAGCCGGGTTTTGCTTTCTTTTCAACAACTTTTTTACCGACAGGCAATGAGTTATCCTCTATTATTTTTATTTTTGGTTCAATCTTTTTTAATACTTCAGTTTTTATCTTTATTTGTTTCCCCTGATTCTCGTTTTTCCCATATACGCTGAATTTGACCTGATTGCCTTTTACTTCACCATATATATATATAGGGTATTTAGAGTTATTCATAAATTTCAAATCGATATAGTCTCCGGATATGGTTGCATCTCTTCCCATGCTGACATAATCGGAAGGCAGAGAATGATTCTTCCTCTCGACTATTTTTAGGTTAGACAGCAGCGCAGCATTATACAAGGTTGAGGATACCTGACATATGCCTCCTCCTATACCGTCTACATATTCATTGTTAATAATAACCTTAGCGGTTCTGTATCCATACTTTGCAAGCCTGGGGCCTATGGTTTTGTTTAGTGAAAAAGTTTCTCCGGGATGGACTAATACATCCGTAACGCTTTTTGTTGCTATCTTGATATTGCTGGATCTTGATTGATTGCCTGCATTGAAGCTCGTAGCATATTCTCCTAATTTATCGGTAATATTGGCCAGTTCAGAGCTTTTTATGTCTGCATCGATAACCTCCACCGGCAGTTCTATCGCTGCAATGCTTCTCTCAACGACACCGGCCTCTATCATTTTCACTGCTTTTTCTTGGTTTAGTTTAGCGCCCGGCTTTTCCTCCGTTATCTGAAATTTACCTGAAATTAACCTGATAGTCGCATCTTTTGCCTCCTTATCTATTTCTTTTGAGATATCCTTGATGAGCTTTGCTATGCTATCTCTATTATAGCTGAATCCTATCCCTATTTCCTTCTTGTTCAGCCTTACATATATGGAATCTACATATCTTCTGAAAATATTGCCTTCCCTTGCTATTTTGTATGCCTCTTCAACAGCCTTTCCATAATCATAGCTGTAGCTTATATCTTTGTAATTCATCTGCCATAACCCTTCTCCATGTTTTAAAGGTATATAGGTCTCATTAAGGTTATTATCAAAGGCATTGCTAAGCTGAAGCATGGCCTCTCCCCTGGTCATCCTTCCCACATCAAATCCATCTATAGACACATTTGGAGCAATTTTATCTCCTGATAGAAATAGAACCGCAGAGCCAAATATCAGAATAATTGCCATCAAAATCAATAGTACAGCAATTGTTTTAAAACTTATGTTCAACTCACAGCACCCCTTATTAACAGTTTCTGCACTATATATATTCTATTTTAGTTCAAAAAATTATTCTTTATTTGACTTTCATTTCTATTCTATCCCCATCTTTAATCTTATCATCCAGAAAAGCATTTTTATCATTTATAAAAATGTGAAAAGAATCTTTAGGGATCCTTAGCTCTTCAAGTATCTCCCTAACTGTTTCCGTGTATTTGAATCTGACAACATCCCCATCCTTCATTTCATGGCTGTCATCAATGATTTCTCCGTTCACCATTGCTCTGACTTTTAGCTCATACTCCTGACCATTGATGCTTACAGCCTTCCGGGGAGTATTTTTTATGATTTCCTTCATTTGTATTCTGGCAGCCTTTCCTCCTACAGCTCCCTGCACCTTTATTATATCTCCATTAAATACTTCGGCATTTATATTGCTCGGCATATCATTAACAAATATTGCAGAAGGCTCCCCCAACTGACCTTTCAGCACTACTTTTTCCCCGTTTAATTCATAGTGCAGATCTTTGCCTCTCGGCCCGATGAGAAGTCTCGGATTGAACCCGATGAATATGAGGACATCAGCTACAGTAATTCCATTTGTATTAAGGAGCTTTACAGGCTTATCATTGACTACAACATGAATAAAATCACTTTTTTTAACGCTGCGGGCGGATACTCCTATGCCTATGGGAGTAATAAACTCCGGACCTGAAATCCTTCTGCCGTCAAAAATTACATCTTTTATTATATCTGTTTTTCTTACTCCGACTCTGTCCTTAGGCAATTCTAGATTCAAAGCTATATAATCTGCCAGCAAAGGAATGCAGCTGCCTCCCCCTATAAGAAAAACAGCGCTGGGGGATTTGCCGTTATATTCCATTATTTTTTGACTTATTTCCAGAGCTAGATCTTTTACGGCTGTTTCCGCGATTTTCATCACTTCGTCCGCACTCACTTGATGCTTGACACCCATAATATCTTTAAATTTAATCGCAGACTTTTTGGATAGGCTCAATTTTACTTTTTCTGAAGTATCAAAATCTAACAGATAAGCTTCTGCAATTTTCTCAGTGATTTCATCGCCTGCAGTAGGAACCATGGCAAAAGCAAATATGGTTCCGTTTTTGGTGAGGGCAATATCCGATGTACCTGCGCCTACATCTACCAAAGCTATATTTAAAAGCTTAAAATTATCCTGTATGGCAACATTCATTGCAGCAATAGGCTCCAAAGTCATATTATGTATAGATAAGCCTGACAGTCTGATCACCGTTTGAAGGCTGTCTATTACAGTCCTTGGCAAAAAAGTAGCAATCACTTCAACGCCTATGCTGCTGCCGCGATGGCCATCAAGCTTTCCTATTATTGTGCCATTCAAAAAATAATTTGTGACTGCGTAGCCGACGCAATAATACTCTGAATTCTCACCGGCGTTCATGCTCATCATTTCTTTTTGTGCTTTTTGAATGGCTTCTATTTCAAGGCTGGCTATAATATCCTTATCAATATATGTAAGGGGATCCATGTCCCTGGAAACTTCTATCTTGCACGTTTTGAGACTTCTTCCTGCTGCAGCAATGGATACCTTGTCCAATTTAATATTTAGTCTCTTTTCAAGCTTTTCTTTCACATTTGTTACCGTTTCTTTTACCAGGTTAATATCATGTATCTGGCCATCATACATCGCTCTTTTTTTATGCTCTTCAACTTCGAAGTCTATTATTTCGAAGACTTCCCCGCGAAAAGCTCCAACTATGCCCACTACGGTTCTGGTGCCAATATCCAGAGAAAAATAAAATTCTTCCTTGCCCATACTATCACCCTAATCCATATCAAAATTTATTTTTTAACAAAAAGATGTAGTTTAACTATAATTCTATAAAAAAAGCTATAATCCTCCTATTTCCGACTAATACTCGATCAGTATCTTGCTGAGCAAAAAAATTCTACAATTTTCATGTTTTATTTGTATAAAAAAAACGCAAGCTAAATATTGAACACATCAGATTTAAATCTGAAAGGAAGTGACTTATATGTTGCAAAGAAGGCGCACTATGATGAGAATGGGAACCATGGGTGCTATAGGCGGATTAATACTTTTGCCTGTTTTTAGCGGCAAAGTAAGAAAAAAGATAAGTAGAACCGGCAGAAATGCTTTCTTCAGAATTAATGACATGATACAAGATATGATGGACATGAGACGATAAAAATTCAGGCCCTGTCAGGGCCTGATCTTTATCTTATCCATTTCTGCTGCTCGCTTACAAATTCACTTTTCAATGCCCCCATTATGATCTCGTCATAAAAGCTTCCGTCAATAAAAGCAGATTTTCTGGTTCTCCCCTCATATCTGAAGCCGCATTTTAAATAGCATTTGGAAGCTCTTTCATTATACTCATAGAGCTTTAAAGAGACTCTGAAAATATCCATCTCATAAAAGGCAAAGCTAAGCAAGGTTTTTATGGCATCCTCTCCATAGCCTTTGCTCCAGTAATCTCTATCGCCGATCCTTATTCCAAGCTTGCAGCTTTGATCCAGTTCACTGAAATCATAAAGCTGGATTGTGCCGATGGGCTTACCTCCATCTATCGCCTCTATAATAAGGTTCATAGGATCATATCCAAAGCCTTTGGACAAGTTCAGCCTCAGTTGATTGGTGCTGAGCTTTCCCTCAGTCCAGCCGGCAAGCTTATTGAGCTCTATGTCATTATACCAACTATGAAGATAAAATAGATCTTTTTCGCTGCCTTGCCGCAAAATTACTTTTTTGCCTTTTAAATAATCCCCTTTGTTATGATGTTTATTTATATAGACTGAGGATAATAGGCTTGGAATAAATTTGAACAATTTATATGGCTTTGATAAATATAAATCTTTGTTATCCAATACATCGTCAAAAACATTTTTTTGGACCTTAAAGCCTATGTTTACTTTTTCGTCCAATCCATCTTTTATTATATTTCCCTCGTTGCTCGCATATATGGTATATTGGCCCAATACAACATCTTCATCCATAAGTGATAACCCGAAGTTGCCTGAGCCGTAAAACAGCACATTTGCAACCAAAAGCTTTAAAATCGGATAACGCTTAAAAAAGACCTTGTACAACTGAGAAATATCATCGGCAAAAATTTTTACATTGCCTGACAGCAAGGCGCTCATCACATACCCGCTCCCCTAAATACAATAAATACAGCATCATTATATCATATATTTAACTTTTTTTACATTCTATTTGATCAATTTAAGCTCTTTCCCAACCTTTTCAAAAGCCCTTATAGTTTCATCCAAATCCGCTTTGGTATGAGCTGCCGTAACTATTGTCCTCACTCTGGCTCCGCCTCTCGGAACCGTAGGGAATACAATGCTCTGGGCAAATACGCCTTCTTCAAAGAGCTTTTTGCTCAACTCTATAGCAAGCTTATCATCTCCGGCAATCACAGGAGTTATTGGGGTTTCGCTATTTCCTGTATTAAAGCCCAAATCCTTTAAGCCTTTCTTCAGATACCTTGCATTTTCCCACAATCTATCTGTAAGCTCTGTACTCTCAGATAATATATTTATGGCTTCAAGGCAAGCAGCAGCCACAGACGGTGGAGCAGCCGTGCTGAACAGGAAAGGTCTTCCTCTATGATTCAACCATTCTATCAAATTTTTTCTGCCCGCAACATATCCGCCTACAACACCGATGGCCTTTGATAAGGTACCTATCTGTATGTCAACCCTTCCATGAAGACCAAAATGGTCAGCTGATCCTCTGCCGCTTTTGCCCAATACTCCGCTGGCATGAGCATCATCTACATATGTAAGGCAACCGTACTTTTCTGCCAGGTCTACAATTTCGGGCAGCTTTGCAACATCTCCGTCCATGCTGAATACGCCGTCTGTTATGATCAGCTTTGTATTGTAGTTATCCTTAACCTCGTTTATGACTCTCTCCAGATCCTCCATGTCGCTGTGCTTATACCTCACTACATCAGCACGGCTCAATCTGCATCCGTCTATAATGCTGGCATGGTTAAGCTCATCGCTTATTATTATATCTCCCTTATCAACTACCGCAGGGATTACTCCTGCATTGGCAGTGAATCCGGATTGGAAAACCAGTACAGCCTCAACATGCTTAAATTCAGCCAGCTTTGCCTCCAGCTCTTCATGTATACTCATGTTGCCTATTATTGTTCTCACTGCTCCGGCTCCAACTCCCCATTTTTCCAGGGCTTCCATAGCAGCCTTTTTTAATCTGGGGTGATTGGCAAGGCCTAAATAATTGTTTGAAGAAAGATTGATCACTTCTTTGCCGTTTATTACACTTCTTGCTCCCGAAGGACCTTCCAAAACAGCGAGCTTTCTGTATACGCCTTGTTCTTTTAATTCATTCAGCCTTTGTGTTATAAAATCCAAGTCATGAATACTCATTTTTCTACCTCCTTAACCATATGTTATCAGCAATAAAAATCAAGCTTGAATATGCCTCCATTATATCATTTACAAAAATTTAAAAAAATATAGTTTGAAAGAATTTTATACTTTTTTATAAGTTTGTACGTTACTAGCGTACATAATTCTTTAATATTCCCACATCCTGGATCTTTACTTGCACTATATCTCCTGCATTTAGAGGACCTATGCCGGAAGGAGTTCCTGTAGCGATCACATCTCCGGGATTGAGAAGCATTACATTGCTGATAAAGCTCACCATTTCACCCACGCTGAATATAAAATCAGAGGTATTGGATTTCTGTTTTGTTTCCCCGTTCAATATGAGCTCCAGGGATAAGTTGTCATAATCCAAATCTGTAGCAATGCAAGGCCCAAAGGGAGCAAAAGTATCGAAGGATTTAGCTCTGGTCCACTGGCCGTCCCTCTGCTGCAAATCTCTGGCAGTCACATCATTGAGGCAGGTCGCACCCAATATGTAGTCGACCGCTTCCTCAGGCTTGATGTTTTTTGCCTGGCGTCCCATCACTAAAGCTAATTCAGCTTCATAATCAACTCTTTGAGACATTTCAGGCCTTATTATCTCTCCCCTATGCGCCAATATCGATGTAGACGGTTTTATAAATATAACAGGCTCCTTGGGTAAATCAAGCTTCATCTCCTGCGCATGGGATTTGTAGTTAAGTCCTACGCAGACTATTTTTGAAGGCATGCAAGGGGTAAGAAAATCGATCTCCGTAATATCATAGAAGCTGTCAGTAATTTCATAATCTTCGAATATATCGCCTTGAATTACTTTAACCTTCTCGCCTTCCAGTAAGCCGTAGCTTATAAAATCATCTTTTTTAAATCTTATAAATTTCAAATTTACTCCTCCTTATATGCTTGCTGCTTCTAATAAGATTTCGGGAAGCGCATATGCAGTATTTTTATAGCATTTCTCATCCTCTTCTTCTGTTCCTTCAAAAAGGCTCCTGCGCTTCAGAGGAAGATCGCTTATCGTAATAAGAGCCGCTGCGTTGCGTTTTATAGCTTTAGCCGCAGTAAAAACTGAGGATACCTCCATCTCAACTGCATCACAGCCTTTTTGAATCATATAGCCAAAGCTTTTTTTGTTCTCTCCCAATATGGAATCAGTGGTGAATATTTTCCCCTGATGCACAGCGACTCCCAAAGAGTGTGCAATCGGCACCGATTGCTGAAATAACACCTGGGCTAGCCCTTCACTGCCTGATATTATCTGGCCGAAGCGGTCCTTTTCAATATCCTGGGAATGATATCTTGAAAAGCCTTCTCCTATAACAGCGCTGCTGCATATCAGAATATCTCCGAAATTCAGCTTATTGTTTATAGCACCTGCAGAGCCTGAGAAAAATATGTTCTCACAGCCGGAATAGCCTAAGGCTATCACGCAATCACCGGTCATTGGAGCGCCAATGCCGCTTTGAATCACAGTGACGGGCTTTCCGTGATAAGACAGGGTTACGCCTTTATACCAGCCCTTAAATTCTTTTATTATGGTATCCGCTTTTCCCATAAAACCTGATAAAGGCCATACAGGGCTTATTATAACATTCCTAGATATATCGCCTATAGAACATCCAAAATGTTTTTCTATCATTATCTCATTTTTTACATCTTCATACATAAACACCCCTCCATAAATGATTATAACAAAGACTTCTATTTAAAACATTATTAAAATTAATGTAATTTTTGTTGAAATCCATTAGGTCAAGTTAACGCTAAGGTATATTTACACTTTCCTATGGATTATAACAAAAAAAGAGACGCAATTGCATCTCACGATAACTAAAATCCATTATAAATATAATTAAATATAAACGGGGATGAAAAAATATATCTTAAGATACTATAATTAAGCTAAAAAGCATAAATTCATCTTCTATGTGCCTGCATTAATGCTGTCTAAATTGTTTTATAAATATAGGAGGTATTGAAATAAGAATTATTAATACTCCTACGAACTTAAAGGTTGTAAGTATATTGATACCGGAAGCCAATATACCTGATACTGCATAACCTAGCGGAAGCCCTAATAAACACAAAGTAGAAGTAGTAGCCATCACTCTACCCATTTTATCCACTGGAGTGGATTCCTGCATCAAAGTCATCGAGCCTGCACTTATTATAGGAATAAACACACCTGTGACCCCTGCTGCAGCGCAAGCTAACCCTATATAGCTTATAAAGCCGAAGGACATCATACCTATACCTAACCCCAAAAAACCTGCTATTATCAAAGTACTCCTCTTAAATCTATCGCCTATTTGCCCTATAACCAGGGAGCCTGCAATCATTCCTACAGTAAATGACATAAGTACTAAGCTCATGCCTTTTTCTCCCGCCGTTAATATTTTATCTGAGTACTCAGGCAAAAGTACATTAAAAGGAGCCAATACCAGATTGACCAAGCAGGCCATTGTTAAAGATACCAACAATATTATATTACTCTTTATAACGGTTACCCCTTCAACAAATTCGAAGTAGAATTGCTTCATGTTCAAAGGTTCATTTTTATTGCTTATGATATCTATCTTTGCAATAATTGCAGTAAATGATGACAAGAAGAAGGTGGCGGAATCTATCAATATCGCCGCTCCGATGCCTATATAGCCCATGACCACAGCGGCAACTGCCGTACCGGCGATTTCAGCCGCTGAAGAAGATGCCTGGCGCAGTGAATTAGCAGGAAGATAGTGTTTTTTATCCACTAAGACCTGCATGACTGATGCTCTCGCAGGGCTTGCGAAAACCTCACAAAAGGAATTTATAAAGGTAAGCACATATAAATGCCAAAGACTAATCATACCGGAGATATAAAGAAATGCCATAAGTGCTGTAGTAATACCTCTAAGTAAATCGGTGATAATCATTACCTTCTTCTTATCCATCCTGTCGACCAGTACCCCGGCCGGCATGCCGAATAAAACTGCAGGTGCTGCATTAACTGCCATAACTGTGCCCATCATTAATGTAGAACCAGTCATCTTATATACCATCCATAGAAAAGCTATGCTGTCTATAGCATCACCAAATCTGGAAATAGTATTTCCGGCCCAGATCTTTAAAAAATCCTTATATTGAAGCAGCGCTCTATAACCCCTTTTTTCTGTCTCAACACCACTTAATTCCATAATACATAACCTCCACAATTACTAATTATGCTTTTTAAACACCCCTATTATATGAGTATAAGCTTTTGTATCTTCCCGCTTATCGCTTTTCTCCATCAATTGTTTTAACTTTTCACCTAAATCTTCAAACTCTTCATCAGTCAAGTGAATAATTCCGTAATTGAAGATTTCCTTATCGCCATCCTTCTTTTTACTCATATAATTTCTATAATCCTCTGATGCATTTTTTAACATAGTATCTCTTAGACTTCCAATATGTTCTTTCCACACCTCCTCCTTCGTAATTATCTTTTCTACCCTGAAGCTTTCTGCAGTAGGATAATAATATTTTTCAACGATGCCTGCCTTCTCTTTCTTATCCACAATCTCTAATACACCGATCCGCTCCAATTCCTTTACATGATAATGCACCTTTGACGGGATTTCTCCAAGCATATCTGCGAGCTGCTTGACCGTCATAGGAGCTTCATCCAATGCAAAAAGGATCTTCATTCTGAAAGGGTCGGTAAAAACCTTTATTTCCTCCAAATCGGAAAGTATTTTTTCTTTTTTCATAAAAGCCTCCAAAAATGTTTAATGATATATTAATATTTATCATTAAAATTTATTTTATTGTAAAATTTAATTATATTATATATTTTCATATGATTTTGTCAAGAGAAAATTTAAAAGACTTGTAAATATTACAAGTCTTTTAATGCATCTTCTATAAGTTTTGAGAATTCATCCGTTGACCGGGCTCCTGCTATCATTTCGCCAATCATCTCCCCCTTGCTGTTTACAATCAATGTAGTGGGGACATACATTATCTGATCCAGAAAGCCGTCTATAAGGCTGTCTGTTGTGATGATGTTCGTATATTTGCCGCCTTTTTGATCTAATATCTTTTTTCCGGCTTCAAGTTCATTGTCTGCGAGTATAGCTAGGATCTTGACATCTTTGTCCGAGTATTTATCTTCTATTTCCTGCAACGCAGGAATTTCTGTTATGCAAGAGGGTCAGGTAGTAGTCCAGATATTCACAACTGTAAGCTTATTATCTGCAAAGAATTTATTTGTGACCTCATTGCCTTCAAAGTCCTCAGAAGTAAAGTCAGGAATCCTGAATGCTCCTTCCTGTTCTTTAGGGCTTTCAGCCGGGGCTTCCTCCTCTTTTGTGCCGGCATTTGCTTGCTGATCCGGATTTGGAGCCTCTTCTTCAGGTTTTGCAGGCTCCTGGGTTTCCTGCTTCGGCTCTTCCACCGGTGCTTTATTACCGCAAGCCGAGATGCTAACGGCGATTATCAGCACCGCAGCTAATATCCAAAGTCTTCTCACGTTCTCTCCTCCTCTTATCTAAGTTAAATCCTGATTTTATGGCTTTCGTTGGGCATTTTCCAATACATTTTCCGCATCTTACACATTCCGGGCTGTTGGCATTTTCATAAATTTTAATATCTACAGGACAATTTTTATTGCATATATCACATTTTATACATTTGCTTGCATCAACATTCATCTTATAAAAGCTTACACTGTTAAACAATGAATATATGGCTCCCAATGGACATACCACCCTGCAAAAAGGCCTTGATATCAATATGGATAAAATGATGGTAACCCCGAGAAGAGCAAGCTTCCAATAATACATAATGCCTATGGCTCCTCGCAAAGCCACATTTTTTATAGTCAAAGGTATGCCCGCCTCCAATGTTCCTGCCGGACAAACATATTTGCAAAAATAGGGAAGTCCAATGCCTACTTCATTAGTAAAAAGTGCCGGCAACAGCAAAACGAATACTATTAGGAAAAAATACTTTAAGGAATTCAGCAGTTTAGGCAGCTTTAGCTTCTTAGCAGGTATTTTGTACAGAAGCTCCTGAAAAAATCCAAAGGGACACAGCCAGCCGCAGACAAACCTTCCGCCTATCGTACCGATAAGCATGAGAAAGCCTATGACATACAGGGATACCTGGTGCTTGAGCCCGGCAGCCACAGACTGGAGCGAACCTATGGGGCAAGAGGTATATGCTCCGGGGCAAGAGTAGCAATTCAGCCCGGGGAAACAGACTGACTTCAGCTTTCCCCTATATATTGTTCCTTTTGCATAGCCCTCAAAATAGCCATTTCCTAAAATGGCGGAAGCTATCTGTACGACCCTTCTTTTAACGTTAGCCAATTCCTATGCACTCCAAACAGATATTTATAGCTTTTTTGAGCACTTCAGCCGCTTCTCCCCTATAAATACCTGCGGCAATTAAAGCAAAGGACGCCAGCAATAATAAATATTTTGATTTATCTTTCACAGTACTAAGCCCCCAAACTGATATACATTTCGTACATTATTTCATGCACCGCATGTCATTGCTATGAAAGCCCAGCTTTGTTGTCATCCTGAGGGCTCTGCCCGAAGGATCTAATTTAAGATTCTTCAGTCGCTTTGCTCCTTCAGAATGACAGGAAATGTTTTCGTTTATCGTAGTGTGGGTACCACATATTAATTCTGAACGCCAGCGAAGAATCTTAGGTATTTCTCATAGGTCCAAGATCCTTCGGGTAAAACCCTCAGGATGACAATAAAAACCTCTCGAATGATATACTTACTTATATGTTTCCATTATATCAAACTTATTCGGAATACCAAAGAATTTTAGGGATAAAAAAAGAGAGCCCGAGGCTCTCTAGGATAGTGCATTTTTCTTGAGTTTTTCTATAGCGGCTTTGAATTGCGGTATCAATGCTATTGCGAGGCAGATTGCTGTCTCTGTCCCCATCAGCGGAAAGTTTACGGTAAATGAATACCATATGGGATTCATGCCTTCCGGTGCAAAGGAACCGAAAAAGACAAATCCCGAGATGAAATGAGCCATAAATCTGCTAAAGCCTCCGATGATCACGCTTGCAGGGAGCCATCTCCTGTTCAGCCCTGCCAATCCCATTACGCCAAAGGCTATTGGATAATCCAAAAGCACCTGAGTCCAGTGCATTATATAAGGGCCTTGAATAAACTGCAAAAAGCCATAAGCTATACCGGCAATCAAACCTGCCCTGGGTCCAAAAATGAAAGCGAATATAAATATGGGCAGCATACTGCCCGGAGTGATTGACCCGCCCTGTGGCCAGTGATACAGCTTTATATAGGATAATACAAAGGACATAGCTATACAAAGGCCGCCATATACAAGAATTTTAGTATTGGTTTTTTTATTCTTTGATGAGTATGCCAAAAATAGTGAAAGCCCTACAAGAACCAGGAGTATAAGTATTGTGACTCCTTTAAGCTCTTTAAGCCCACTAAATATTTGAGTAAAATAATTCATAAAAATAACCTCCTTTTGATATGTCCTCGGAGGAGACGGTCAAAAATAAATAGCCGCAACAAGCGTTGCGGCTGCGTAAATCTACTTAACCGAAACCGCTTCCCTTCGTTAGGATTAACTACACAGGTTCTAAGGGTCAGTGGCATGAACCACGCTCTCAGCATAAGCTCCCCTAGCGGACATTATCATATTAAATTCAAATACAATATACTACTTATCGGCATGGGTGTCAAGGCTTCTGCATTTCCAGCAGCAAGAATCCTAATATAAAAATTAAATCCATCATGCATGCTTCAAAAAGAATACCGCTTACACCATTTTCAATATGCAGCACAAATTTATCATAATAGAACATCATCACTCTGATATAGCTGGAAGGCGAAAATAAATTTTCCGGCATCATAGCCGGCGGTACATATAAATCAGTGACTAATGCGTATATTCCAAGGCCAATAGCCAATATAAGCGGCAGCAATCCTATAATACGCAGCATATCTCTAACATGAGACATCAAAAAATCACGAAGCTCTGCTGTGTTCTTATTCTCCATGTATACATCCAAAAGATTTTTGATCAGCTTGACAAAATGCCTGAAAAATCTTATGCCAAAACAAGTTAAAACAAATATCCCTATAAGTATCAGCATATTCATATATTTATAGATGATTTCCTTGACGATAACAACATCATATATATCTAAGCCCAGAGCATTAAGCTGCCCTCGGATTTTATCAATCTCAAGATAAAATTGAGCATCATCATTGAGATTATACTTCATGACCTTTTTACCCCAGTTCAACTCCTCCAGGCCTGCGTCATAAGATATATAAATCTCATCGCTGTTTTTAATCACTCCCTTTATTTCATAGGATTTATCGTAAATGTCTATATATTTGCCTATTACATCTCCATTTTTGAAATATTTATCTGCTGCCCTGTCCCCTATAGCGGCTTCCCTTCTGCTGATATCGGATATAAAACCACCCTTATCCATTGATATTGCTTCAGTAAGAAAATCCAGACCTGTAGTCATAATAAGCTTATTGCCCTGATAAGGCATTATAAAATCAGCAACTGCAATGCCGCCCTTATTATAACTCCTTATTTTCTCAAAATTATCCTGCATAAGCATACCATTATAGTAGAATTCCACTATATTACGATTATATTGGTTTAGTAAATAAGCATAAGAAAAAAGAGCTAACAGAGCCATCATCGCTAAGATTACAGAAGCTTTCTTCATTGCCATAAGAACACCTTGGTTCCATCGCTTATTTTATATGATAAATTGGTTATGACCCTGGGATAATCAAAACCACCAAGTCCCGATACAATTGCTTTTGTATCTCCGACTGCCAATATTTTAACCTTTACTGCTTTTGATAAATTCTCCTTGCCCAGTATGCCATCCCTTTCTTCCAGTATATATACGGTTCCCGTTTGCCCCTCGATAAATCTTTCATCCGGAATAATAGCGGATTTTGGTATCGTGAGTCCTTTATCCGAATACATGGACTTTATCTTGCCCTTCATCTTTTGTCCTATTTTCAGCCCCTGATCCGTATCTCCTTCAAAAATTCCTCTCAGGCTTAGCATTTCTTGATTTACTATTTGGCTGATATCAGTGATCCTCAAGTTATATGCAGAACTGCTGTAATCGGATGTTAATTCAATTATCCCCGCAGTTTTGACGATGTCATAATCCTGCTCATTAACCTGTGCTGTGAATATTAAGCTCTTTTCATTATCAAGCTGTGCTATCTCGGCTATTATAGTGTCTTCCGGCAGTATTGCATCGGATAAATTGGTAAAGAGCATGATACCATTTACATCCGAATAACATATCCCTTCCTTATCCGCCTTAGAATAAAAAGCTTTCTTTTTCTCAATGGCGGCAATATTCCTCTCCAATTCTTCTATTCTAATCCTTGAATTGATAATATTATTTTCATTATCCTTCCTCTTCTCTCCTAACTCCAGCCTGGCCTTTTCTATGCCCAATCGTTGTTCCTTAATTCTATTTTTGATGCCATCCAATTCGACGGCCGCTATGGCGCCTGCTTCATAAAGCTTTTCCCTCTTTGCAAAATCATCTTCGCTTTCTTGCAGCCCTGCCTCCATAGCTGAAATATCCAGTTCTTCAAGCTTAAAGCTTTTCTGTTCGAGGCTTTGAAGTCTTAATTCTTCCCTTTTGAGCTCTAATTTAAGGCTGTCGGTATCGGGATCTGAATTTTTTATGCCGAAGCGTGTATTGATCTTAAATAGGGGATACCCGGCAAGTATTACGTCTCCGGGCTTTACATAATACTCTTCTACAATAATATTTCCTCCCAATCTTATCTTTACGCTGTCTCGAGCTTCCACTGTACCTTCTATATCAAGGTTTCTCTCGACAGGTGCGGCAACAGCCGCCGCAACTTTGACTTTAGGCAGGAATAAATTGATGATGGATTTCGAGAAAAAGCCCATAATAAATACCAGAGCAAAGAAACCGATAATAATTTTTTTTGCCAATTTCACAGCTTTATTTTTCATTCTTCAGACCTCCTATGGAAAGGCCCTGCCGCAGATATTTTTCTCCTTTAATCAAAATCAACAGTGCAGGGACAATATAAAGGACCGCCCCCGCATAGAATACACTATAATCATTGTAATAAATCGTCTCTAAAAACACTGATAGAGGTAACTTTTCGGGTGAACTCAGGAAGATGACTGCCTGCTCAAGCATATTCCAGCTATCTATGAATACCAATACGGCCAAGGCAAAAATTGCCGGCTTGATCATGGGGAAAACTATTTTGAATAAAATTCTTCCATATCCTGCGCCATCCATCCTGGCCGCTTCTATTATTTCGTCAGGTATTCCTCTTATAAACTGCCTCAAGAGATATACCTCAAAGGAAGAAAAAATGCCCGGCAGCAAAATTGCAAGATGGGTATCCAAAATAGTGATATGAAGAAGCCTTTCCGATGCATCAAATATGAGATAATTAGGAACCAGCGTAACCTGAAATGGCAAAAGCAAAGCCAAAACGTATATGACAAAGAGTACCCGGCTTCCTCTGAATTTCATCTTTGCAAGAGCAAAAGCCGCAAAAACGCCTACTCCAATCTGCCCGGCTATGATTATGCTTGTCAGCTTCAGTGAGTTTAAAAAAAATTTAAAATACTCACCCTTGTAAAGGGCAAGGGTATAATACTGCTGAAGATTAAACTGCTCCGGTATAAGCTCTATAGCGGTGGTATTTATCTGAGCCTGACTCATGAAGGAATTTAAAAAAGCGTGAGCAATAGGGAAAATATACAGCAAGGACGCTATTATCAATAACAAAAGCAAGACTCTCCTCATATTATCTTTCTCCTACTTTTTTCCCATATTTTCTATCCTTATAGAACAGCAAAAGAGCAAAAGTAAAAATGATTGCAGCAAAAATATATGCCGCCGCCGTAAGCTTTTCATATTCCAGAGACTTGAATTTGTTGTTCATATAGTGCTGCAGCATATAGATCTGAGGGTTGGGATATTTGCCCTGCAGTATATATACATCTCTGAAAACCTTGAAAGAATTTATGACAGATACGATGCCTACGAACACGGCGGAAGGGGTGCACAAAGGCATAAGTATATGTCTAAGCCTTTGGAAATAGCTGGCTCCGTCAATTTGCGACGCTTCGATGAGGGACGGATCAATCTGCAGAAGCCCTGCCAGATAGATGATCAGATTGTAGCCCGTGTTTTTCCATATAAATATCATGATGACTACCAGCATGGCATAATCCGAATCCATCAAATTTCCTGCCCCGGTCCCCACGAGCTTGCGAAAAAAGCCTGATACTGAAGTCGAGGGCACAGCGATAGGAAGCAAAATAAAGAGGTATACAAACTTAGGAGGCTTAAGCTCATAAATAGCCAGCGCCAATATGAAGGATACAAGCATGATGAGGGGAATGGCAATGCCCATAAAGGTCACAGTATTCTTTATGGCTAATCTGAAGGTATCGCTTTTCACTACCTCTATGTAGTTTTGTAATCCCACAAAGGTATTGTCAAAGCCGCTCCTGCTCAGGGAATATTTTATCCCCCACAGAAAAGGGAGCACATAAAGCAGAAAAAAACCCAGTATGCTAAGAAACACCATAAATATCATGCGATCACCCTATTCATCTGATTAATCCTCAATTATAACAGTAAACTCAGTACCGCCCTCTATATCACTTTTAACAAGAATATCCCAGCCATGCCTTTCCGCAATTTTCTTCACTATGAACAAGCCGAAACCGCTTCCCTCTACCCCTCTGCCTCTGGATTTATCCACCCGGTATAAAAAATCAAATATATAAGGCAGATCCTTATCAGGAATTCCTATTCCGTCATCCTTGATTGCAAGGAACTTTTTGCTATTTATTGAGCCTGCAGAAATTTCTATCTTTCCGCCTTCCCTGCCATATTTAATGCTGTTGTCAATAAGGTTTGTCAACAGTTCTCTCAGCATGGAAACATCAGCGGAAATCAAAAGCCTCTTATCGCAGTTATTTTTTAGCATCATCTGCCTCTGCACAAGGCGCGGACCGAATAATCGGCTGAGAAACCGGACTTCGTCATATATGCAAACATTTTCCTTGAGAATCTCCGACTGGTCAAGCCTGGTTGATGTCAGGAGAGATTTCACCAAGATCGAAAGCCTGTCTATCTCGCAGTTGATATCATTCAGATATTCTTTATATACATAAATATCATCGTCACCGTCTATGAGGGACTCCACAAGGGTTTTGATAGCGGCCAGAGGAGTATTCAATTCGTGAGATACATCGCTCAAGAAGCGCTTTCTGCTTATATCTGTTTTGTATATCTCCTGGCTCATGCGATTGAAGGTATCTGCCAGCTTTCCTATTTCATCAGTCCTTTTAATCTCAACCTGCATATCCAACTTTCCATCTCGGATGGCCTCGGAGGCAGAAGTCAAAACCTCAATGGGCTTTGAAATCCTGCATCCCAGCCGCCATGCCAATATTACAGCAAGCATACAGGCTAAAAAGGATATTAATATGACTTGTATCTTCAAATCGTATATATCCTTAATTATAGAATCAAGATATGTTGAGATAAGTATCAATCCCATCAAACCTCTGCTGTCCTTAATAGGTACCGCAACCAGCATTATATGATGCTTATCCTGCTTGGCATAACCTGTCTGACTGACTTTATCCTTTATCGCTCTATCAATCACGCTGTTTTTCAACGTTTTGCCGAAATACTCAGCATATTTATCAGCTAAAACACGGCCTTTATTATCCATAACTATAACACGGCCTTCAACATTTTTAGTGTAATCCTGCAAAACTCTGTTGAGTGTTCCCGTATCCTTAATATGTTCACCAGCTATACCGGCAATAAAATATCCGTATTCAATCTGCCTGCTCAAATTTTTACTTAGCTGCCTATCCTGATAGCTGAAAATCAATACTATATCAATTATTAATATGGTGATCACAATAATTGCCCCGTAAGCGAAGGCCATTCGTGTACTGATTTTTTTTAACATTATAGAATATCCTTTCTGAAGAAATATCCTACACCCCATTTGGTTCTTATCAACTCAGGCTTGGAGGGATCATCCTCAATCTTTTCACGCAGATTACTTATATGTACATCCACAGTCCGCGTATCGCAAGCATACTCATTCCATATGGTTTCAAACAGAATTTCCCTGGTAAAAACCCTGCCGGGGTTTCTTAAAAACATGTGCAGTAAATCGAATTCCTTAGCCGTAAGGCTTATCTCCTCATCCCCCTTGGATAGCGTTCTGTTTGAAATATTAAGTCTTAGTCCGGATGTTTCAATAGTTTCATCTTCATTTTTCATGTTTTTATACCTTCTGTATACTGCATTGATGCGAGCAATCAGTTCTCTTTTATGAAAAGGCTTAGTAACATAATCATCTGCGCCAAGCTCAAGCCCTAAAATCTTGTCCACATAATCATCTTTAGCTGTCAGCATGATTATTGGTATATCCCTATGCTGCCTTATCATTTTGCATAATGTTATGCCATCGATTTCCGGCAGCATAATATCAAGCAGAATAAGCTCCACTGCTTCACGACTTATAACTTCAAGAGCTTCTTTCCCATCATACGCTGCAAATACCTTGAAACCATTCTGCTCCAGACTGTGCCTAAGCCCCTTTACAATCAATCTCTCATCATCGACAACAAGTATATTCATGCTTTATCTCTCCTTTTAAACAAGGATTTATATGCATGTATTCAACAAATTCTTTTGTTTTCCTTTAGATCTCTACTCACTTACTCTAAGATTTAACTCATCCTCAACTTTTTGGAGTTCTTGGCTTAACTCCTCTTCTGAATAAGTTTTATCCGAGAACACGGGTTTAAAAGTATTGTAAAGTGCGAGCCCATATAGCTTATTCTTTTCATTCCTGTTGAAATCTGCATCCAAAATGAGCTCTCCGCTTTTCAACTGATTAAGTGCATAGTCCATCACTTCCAGTGCTTTTTCATTAAGCCCTTTTTCCGTTGGATAGTTCTTAATATCCTTTTCAATCTCTTTATTCACCGGATAAAAATTATATCTTTCATATACTTCATTCAACATATCCATTTGGGTTTCATTGCTAAGAATACCATTTATAAATTCATATGCCAGTTCAAGGTTCTTTCCGTTTTTATTTATTGCAAAGCCATAAGATTTAAGCACAGCTTTTTTATCCGCCTGCTCCGGAAGAACAGTGAGGCCTTTTGACATAGCATTATGAATCTCTGATGCTCTCAGTAAATTAGTTAGATCACCAAAATGTACATCTTTCAAACGATCACGCCTATATTCCTCAGACCATATAATTTTTAAAACATTTTGGTATTCTTCTGATTGAGGTTCACGGAACATGTTGTAGTAATTTTCATAAGTATAGCCCTGATTTAGTTTATAGCTGCCTGAAAATATCTCATTTCGCATGTTTTTTATAGCTTCCTTCATTTCAGGCGTATTCATGAGCACTTTATTGCTTTCACTGTCATAATAGTTCAAATCCCTGAAGTACATTTCCGTAAGCTCATCATATTCATCAAATATAAAGAATCTTGGTGACTTATCCAGCCATTTATCCCAGATCTGCCGAAAATCCTTTTTAGTCCAATCCAGAGGTATTTGTTTTATCGCCAATTCATCCAGTTTTTCATTATTTAATGCAATGGAATCATAATGAATACCAACAGGTATATAGTACATATCATCTTTCAGCAAAGAATCATACATTTTATCCATATTAGGAATCCTTCCTTTTGCATTGACCAAAGCACCTTGCTTAGTAAGCTGGTCAAGCAGAAAAAAGGTTCTGTCATAGAATATAAGCTCAGGTCCATCCTTTGCATACAGTTTAGAAGCAAAAGCCTTTTTAATATCCTCAATATTATTTGCTCCGGCAGGTGCTACAAATCTCACCTTTACTCCAAACTGCTCCTCAAACTGCTTAATATAACGCCTGTTAAATTCAGAATCCTTTATTGTTGAATTTTTATCCCTTGGACGGTAAAGTATAGTTAATTCCTGTTTATTCTCCTTAGGTTCCGGAGATACAACTTCCCCGGATGCACCTGCCATTTTATTTGCCGGGCTGCATGCAGCAGTCAAAGCAGCAAAAGCTGCTGCAATAAATAAAGCAACTATTTTTTTCAATATCTCTCCCCCATTCTCATTATTCTATCTTTATTTTAAATAGTAAAAGTAAGAAAGGCTTCTTCATAAGGAAGTGTAAGCATGCTCTATAATTTTATAATTGCTTCTCCGGTTTCTTCATCAAAAAAATGGATGTCTGAAGGATTCACAGCAATATTCACTTGATCCTCTAGCTCAATTTCTGCAATTTTACTTATCTTTGCTATCATTTTTATTCCACACTTTTTCAGATGTAAATAAACATCTGCACCGGTATTCTCAATTACTTCCACTTCTCCACTTATATAAGTCATCTTTTTATCCGGAGAGCTTTTCACAACAGCATTTAAGTGTTCAGGCCTTATTCCCGCGTAAATATTTTTATCGTTATAGCCTTTATCCAATAGTATTTCTGCCATGTCAGCTTCAATCGCCAATTCTGTTCCATCAATTAGTCGCACAACTGCTATATTATTTTGTTGGTGTACTGTTCCTTCCAATATATTCATTTGAGGGCTGCCTATAAAACCTGCAACAAAAAGGTTGGCAGGGTGATTATATATATTTTCAGGCGTATCTATTTGCTGAACTTCACCATCCTTCATTACTACTATTCTGTCGCCCATAGTCATGGCTTCAATTTGATCATGAGTAACATATATCATGGTGCTTTTAAGCGTCTTGTGCAACTTTGTGATTTCTATCCTCATCTGGCCTCTAAGCTGAACATCCAGATTAGCCAGAGGCTCGTCCATAAGAAATATCTTAGGCTCTCTTACGATTGCCCGGCCTAACGCCACTCTTTGCTTTTCACCTCCCGATAGTGCCGCAGGCCTCCTATCCATTAAATGTTCAATCCCTAGAATTTTGGCAGCCTCTTCTATTTTTCTATTTATATCTTTCTTTTTCAAATTTTTCAGCTTAAGTGCAAAGCCCATGTTATCATACACCGTCATGTGAGGATATAGAGCATAATTTTGGAATACCATCGCTATATCCCTGTCTTTGGCCGACAATTGATTAACCCTTCTGCCATCAATATATATTTCTCCATCGGTTAGATCCTCCAGCCCTGCTATCATTCTGAGCAAAGTTGTCTTGCCACAGCCTGAAGGCCCTACCAGCACAACAAATTCCTCATCTTCTATATCTATAGAAAAATCCTTAACTGCTGAAGTATTTGAAGAATATTTTTTATTGACATGCCGCAAGGATAGATCAGCCACTTTCTCACCCTCTTTTTATTTTCCTGCCTTTATTCTAAATAATAAAAGTAAAAAAACAATGAACATTTGTAAAGAAAGTTTAAAGTATTCGACCAAAAAGAAAGCCTCATAGAATTAAAGGGGGTTGTTGCGTAATGAATAAGTTCATTGTGCAACATCCCCTTTTAGTTCCTGATACAATTTTAAATTTATACTGATGTTCGCTTTATTAATAATCCCATGGTTCGAAATAAGCAAAGTTATTTAATTGCCGTTCTTAGCGACATTATATAGATTGTAAAAGAAAGCTCTTCTTTCCATAAGCTCATCGAAGGTGCCTTGTTCTATCAAGGCTCCGTCTTTTAAAACAAATATGCTGTCATACTTTTTCAATATCTCTTCATTCAGTTTATGTGTGACCACAAGGCATGTGAGCTCAGGTATATTTAATATGGAATTTTCTATGTTGTATGAGGTTTCATTGTCCAGAGATGATGTGGCTTCATCAATGACAAGTATAGGTGTATTCTTTATTATGGCTCTTGCAATGGCTATTCTCTGCTTTTCTCCGCCGGACAAATTGCGGCCGTTTTCTCCTACAGGGCTATTGATTCCATCGCTCAAGCTTTTGATAAGCTCTCTCAGCCCTGACAGATCTATTGCATTTTCTATGGCTTCATCGCTGTAATCTTCAAATAATGTGAGGTTGTCTCTTATACTGCTGTCAAACATATATATGTTTTGATGTATTATGCTCACTAATCTATATAAGTCTTCCGCTTTTATGCTTTTATTGTCTATCCCATCAATAAATATATTTCCTGAATGGTTTTCATAATATCTGAGAAGCAATTTCAATATAGTGGATTTCCCGCCTCCGCTGTTCCCCACTATTGCATACTTCCTGCCTTTTTTAATGATAAAATTCACATTCTTTAACACGGCCTTTTCGCCGTCATAGGAAAAAGAAATATTATAAAAGCGCAGCCTGTCATCAAAGACCTTTTTGCTGATTCCTTCATCGCTCTCATCATGCTTGAGCAAAATATCATTTATTTTATCTTCAATAAGCTTTACGGATTTTAATCTGTTAAGCCTGGAAGATAAGCTTACAAGAGGATTTACTATATTGTTCATCAATTGTGTTATGGCAAGCATCAGGCCAATGGTCATCTTGCCTGTTATTACAAAATATGCGTTTATGCTCATGGTTCCCAGAAAAATCATGAATCCAAATGCTGTGGCTAAGGAATCTATTGCTCCTGCAAATACATTATACCTGTATTTTGACAGTTCAGCTCCCTCATTTGATATCCTATAATCCTCCAAAACTCTTTTCTCAATATTAAAGCCTTTTATTACCTCAAACCCGGAAAAAATATCCTTTATCTTCACTGTAAATAGCCCTATAGCCTCAGAATAAGCATTTCTATATCTGCTCAATGTCTTCCCGGAAATGACAGGTATGCCTATTGGAATCAATGCCGCTGCAAAAACAAATATCGCCGCATATATATTCAACCTTATCATGGCTATTGTAGCAATAATGAAAGCAACCAGATTAGAGAATAGATCGAATAAATTATTATAATAGTCCTGTTCCAATATATTTATATCATTTGTCAGCAAAGATATGTTTTTTGCACTGTTTTCTTCATTGAATTCATTAATATTCCGATAAATTATCTTGCTAAAGATCTGATTCTTTAAATCTGTAAGGGATCTTCTCAGCAAACAAGCCTTTAATACCTTAGCTACCATCCAAACGATAATAGATATAAATATGTACATCAAAAAAACTATGACTGCATACTTGAGATCCTTAATGCTTCCGGATGAGCTAGCATCAACAAGTAATTTCAGCACCAAAGCCATAGCAACATTAAGTGCCGAATCTAATATCGCAAATATTATATTCAGCGCAAACAACAGCTTGTGCCTAAGCAAATATTTATACATACTAGCCCCCCCTGATCAATTTTATATAAAATGATCGATTAAATTTTTAACACTGAACTAATCCGCCCTTTTATAAATTATAAAAGTCATAGAACAGTAACTGCTAAACTTAGCAGTTACTGTTCTATTTATTGCTCCTTAAACGCCGTTGAATCAGAAGCATTAGTAAGAATGTATCCAGCCGGTATATTTCTAAAGCGATACTGGGACGTCGAAGTAGAAAACGCCGCTGCTCTTGCAGCTATAGCTGTCGATAATGAAGGATTCCGAGAAATCATATATGCTTTGAAGGTGGTAGTAATGTCAGCTTTATAACATTTTGAGGCGATTAAAACATTGACTCTTCTGTACCTATACTTAGCATCTTATTGTTTTCCTCTTCCGCAAAGCAATAAACAGGTGTAAGGCCAATAATGCTTAATATTACCAAAACTAATATTAGCTTTTTCATCTTCCTCTTCCTCCATCTCCTATTTTCTCTTATAAAGTAACACTATATGACATTAATGTAAACCGTGATATAATATTAACAGAAATGATTTACAGTTAACCAAACACGTTACATTAAGAATCCAATATCTATTACAACATTTCTATTCTGAACAAAAATTTTTCCTATATTTGTTGAAATTATTAACAAAGAGGTGTGGCTTATGATCAACTCCGTAGGCAGTAAAATCAAGAACTTGCGCATAAAAAAGAAGATGACGCAAGCACAACTATGCGGAAGTATCATTAACAGATGCGTATTAAGCTTGATAGAGAATAATAAGATGCAGCCATCTATCTCCCAACTAAATCATTTTTGCAAAGTACTGGATGTTCCCGTCACTTATTTTACAAGTAATATAGACTATAGTCAAACCATCAGCAGCATTGGAACAGATGATGGTTCTGACCTAAATAGGGCTTTTGCTGCCGGAGAATATGAATATATAGCAAAGCTGTATGAGCATGATTCTGTAAAATTCAATACAATAGAAGACATAAATAAATACTATTATTTGGGAATGTCATACTATAATATAAAAACATATAAGGAATCCGCCTTGACTTTAAGAAAATATATCAACAGCTTTTCAAAGAAGCCCGAATCTTATCGGAAATCTAACTTTATAGAATATGCTACAGCACTCAATACTCTTTCCAAAATATATATGCAAAGAAGCAATTATAAAAAAGCTGAGGAATATCTTAATATTGCTTTTAACTTCTTGATACGACTCCATGAATTAAATTCTCTAATATATTGTATTGTGATAAACAATCTCTCTCTTATTTACAACTATACAGCCCAATATAAAAAAACCTATACCCTTATAAATGACTTTTTTAATACTCATGATAATTTAACTTACAGGGTAGTTGCTCCTCAATTGCATATAGCAATGAATATCGCCTGCTATAATCTAGGCAAATATAGTGAAGCCATCGAACATATACAAAAAAGTATTCTTCTGCTTAATTATGAAAACGATGCCCCTGAAATAGGCCGTTGCTATATCAACTATATCAATGTTCTAAGATATTGTTGCAGATTTTCTGAAGCCTTTGAGATAGTTGAAAAGTGCAAAAAAGATTTTTATGATAATAAAGTTTTATATAGAAAATTCTCCATGCAGGAATTGATATTATACTTTAATATCAAAGACTATCCAAAAGCCGAGGAATTATTAGGCAATATAAATGTTAACAGCCTGCAGGAGATGGGGAAAAACAACTATCGCTTTATAGCAGGCCATATATCCTTTATACATAATGAGTATGAAAAAGCTTTAAAAAATTTTAATAATTGTGAAAAATACTTTCTAAAAAATATGTACCACTATGATTTGGCTTTGATTTATGATGACTTGTTCGCAATAACAGGGGACAAGCTGTATCTGGAGAAAAAGAAAGCATCACTTTTACATGATGCCGTCAGGCGCAATGTACTCATTGATGTTTTGTAATATATTGTCATCCTAAAGGCATTGCCCTCAGGATGACATATAAAAAAATGTGCTGTTATCAGTGTAATTCGTATAATTGATCCTATAAAGATTTGATCACATCAATGTTTGACTTCCCAGTCTTGGGCTCCATAGCTTTGTTGAGCTTCTGAACTCTTCCCTCGCTGTTGGTATAGGTTCCTTCATTCTCTGCAAAGCTTGTTATCGGGAGAACTGCATCTGCCAACTTAGCTGTTTCTGTAAGCAGCATATCAAATACTGCAACAAAGGCTGCTTCTTTCAGTGCCTTCTCTGCCCCAGGGTTTCCTGTGCCTATCGGGTCTTCTCCATATATCAATACTGCATTGTCTCTCAAGCTCATTTCCGCTGCTTTGAAGGCCTTTACTCCTTCATTTACCAAGCCTAGGCTGTTCGGCTTATTCTGCATAAGCAGTATGCTCTCCTCATTCTTATCCAAGGCTTTCGCCAATCCTGCCGCTGCCTTCGCTTCAGCATAGCCTGCAGCTCCGCCTATCATTATAAGAGGGGATACTGCCTTCTTAAGCTTTGCTGCCAATGCAGCAACCGGTCCGTCGGCTGCCTCACCCTTAACTGCTTTGGCTAATGCTTCAGCAAAATCTTTAACCTTATTATCATCAACTCTAACAACCATTCCTGCATATCTGTCCAGCTTTGATACAGCCTCACTTACCATTATAAGCTCAGCACCCTTTTCTGCTGCAGCTTTCACCATAAGCGCTGCTACAGGGTTTTCTTCCTTGATATCAAAGCCTAAGCATAAGATAGTATCAGCTTTATTGATATCTTCGTAAGAAGCTTTTTTATAATCCTTGCCGAAAGAATCCTGCAAGCCATAGGCTGCATCGCTTAAATCAAAGCTGTATATATTTCCTGATACAAGCTTATTCATTTCAGCCGCTTCTTCATTGGTGGCTTTTTGTGATACAAAGCCCATTGCTCTATGAGATTTCATTTTTTCACTTATGAGCTTATGAGCTTCTTCCCAGCTGCTCTCCGCCAGTTTGCCTTCTTTTCTTATCATTGGCTTTACTATTCTCTCAGGAAAATTGATGAAGCTGTTTTGGAATCTGCCTTTTTCGCATAAATTTCCACTATTTACACCCAATCCTGCTTCTGATGTAGCTCGGATAAACCTGTCCCCTGATACATGAAGCTTCAATGTGCATCCTGTTCCGCAGTTATTGCATATAGTATCTACGATTTGCTCTGCAAATGGTCCTTGCTTAGGCAGCTGAACCTTCTCTGTCAAAGCTCCTACCGGGCAGGTAGAAACACATTGGCCGCAGGATTCGCAGCGGCTGTCCTCTCCGAAAGGTTTTCCGAAGGACGGCTCTATGGTAGTATTGTATCCTCTGGAGATGAAGCCCAGCGCGCCTGCGCCCTGCACCTCAAGGCATATCCTTACACATCTTCCGCACATGATGCATTTATTCTTGTCTCTGCTGATGAAAGGATGACTTTCATCAATAGGATGCTTTGTGATGGCGCCTGCCAGCCTATCTTGTTTGGCCCCATAAGTTGTTGCAAACTCTCTCAGCTTGCACTCATGGACGTCCTTGCATCCGCAGGACAAGCATCTTTGGGCTTCAGCCTTTGCCTGTTCTTCAGTAAAGCCTAATTCGACCTCCTTGAAATTATACTTTCTCTCCTCCTTGCTGAGCATAGGCATTCTGTTTTTGTCTATTTTTTCGTATTGTTCAAATTCTTTCTTATCAATATCTTTAAGCTTCTGTCCCTTGACATGGTTATACATCTGGGGAAGCTTCTCAATCTTTTCCCCTCTTAAATATTTATCCATGGAGTAAGCTGCAATTCTCCCTGCCGCGATTGCCTTGATGGCTGTTTGAGGGCCTGTAACTCCATCTCCCCCCGCAAATACTCCTTCTATATTGGTGGTCATGAGATCCAGGTTGACCACTATCTTGTTATTTTTAGCTTCCAGATTAAAGCCATCGTTTATAAAGCTCAGGTCCTGGGTCTGGCCGATTGCTCCTATAACATAATCTGCAGGCATCTTGAATTCTGAGCCTGGTATTTCTATAGGCCTCCTTCTGCCTGATGCGTCAGGTTCTCCAAGCTCCATCCTGATGAATTCAATATAGATGGGCTTTCCTGCATCGCTTATTATCTGCTTTGGAGCTATAAGGAATTCAAATTCTACCCCTTCATATTCGGCTTCTTCTATCTCCATCTCATGAGCAGGCATTTCTTTCTTTGTCCTTCTATAGGCTATGGTAACTTTTTTGGCTCCCAGCCTCAGAGCTGTCCTGGAAGCATCTATTGCAGTATTTCCTCCGCCTATTACTATTACATGCTTGCCGGATAGATCAATATTATGACCTAATCCTACTCTGCCCAAAAAGTCCACACCGGCGTATACTCCCATTGGGCATGCTTCGCCTTCGCACCCTATGGGCTGCCCTACCTGTGAGCCGATGCCCAAAAATATGGCTTCATAGCCGTCTTTTTTAAGGCTTTCATAGGTTACATCCATACCAAAGGTCTTTTCATATTGAATCTCTACACCAAGCTCTTTTATAGTGTCGATTTCCTTGTCCAATGCTGCCTTGGGCATTCTATATTCGGGTATTCCATATCTCAGCATTCCGCCGCCTCTGGGCCATCTCTCGAATATGGTGACTTTATGTCCTTCCCTTGCAAGATAGAAAGCACAGGACAAACCTGCAGGGCCTGCTCCTATTACTGCGGCTTTCTTGCCTGTTGCAGCTTTTTTATTGGGGACATAATGATCATCACTGTTCAAATCATAATCAGAAGCAAATCTTTTCAGATAATCAATGCCTACTCTCTCATCTACAAGATTTCTTCTGCACTCATCTTCGCAGGGCCTGGTACAAACTCTGCCGCAAACCACCGGAAGAGGATTCCTTTCTTTTATAAGCTTTACAGCTTCCTGGTATTGTCCATTGGCAATATGAGCTATATAACCCTGGACATCGATTCCTGCCGGGCATGTCATGCTGCAGGGAGCCGTACAATCTCCGTAGTGCTGGGATAAAAGAAGCTCCAGGCACATCCTTCTTGCATCATTGACAGCATCGGTTTCAGTTCTTACTGTCATCCCATCGGTAACTCGAGTTGCACAGGCCAACATATTGCCTCTGGCGCCTTCCACCTCTACCCTGCAAAGCAGGCAGGAGCCGAAGGGCTTCAGTCTGTCATCATGGCACAAAGTCGGTATGAGCATATTATTTTCTCTTGCCACATCCAATATAGTCTGGCCAGGATTGGCAGTAACTTCTTTTCCGTTTATGGTTAAATTCAATTTTCCCATAGTTCTCTACCTCATCCCTTTACAAATTATTCTACGACAATAGCAGCAAACTTGCAGGTATCCTTGCACAACCCGCATTTTTTGCATATGCTGCTATCGATCTTATGTGCTTTTTTCACTTCTCCGGATATGGCCTTTACCGGACATGCCCTGCTGCAAAGTGTGCAGCCTCTGCACTTATCTTCGATTATTTTATATTCTATCAAGCTCTTGCACTGCTTGGCAGGACATTTCTTATCCCTGATATGAGCTTCATACTCATTTCTAAAATATTTTATTGTGGTCAAAACAGGATTAGGAGCAGTCTGACCCAAGCCGCAGAGAGAATTTTTCTTGATATTTATAGCCAACTCTTCTAAAAGCCCAATATCGCCTTCTCTTCCTTCTCCCTTTGTTATCCTTGTTAAAATTTCATTCATTCTTTTTATTCCAATCCTGCAGAAGGTACATTTGCCGCAAGACTCATGAACGGTAAAGTCCAGGAAGAATTTTGCAATATCAACCATACAATTATCTTCATCCATAACAATCATACCGCCGGAACCCATTATAGCCCCTGTTTTAGTAACGGAATCATAATCTATAATAGTATCTATCAGTTCTGCAGGTATGCAGCCGCCGGAAGGCCCTCCCATCTGCACGGCCTTAAAAGCTTTGCCGTTTGGGCAGCCGCCTCCTATATTGTATATGATTTCCCTCATTGTAGTACCCATAGGAACTTCCACCAGCCCGGTGTGATTTATTTTTCCCCCTAATGCGAAGACCTTGGTTCCCTTTGATTTCTCAGTCCCCATAGAAGCAAACCACTCAGGGCCGTTGTTTATTATAGAGCATATATTCGCATAAGTTTCAACGTTATTGAGGAGAGTAGGCTTTCCGAATAAGCCTTTTACTGCCGGGAAGGGCGGCCTGATCCTTGGCATACCTCTTTGCCCTTCTATAGAAGCTATTAAAGCAGTCTCTTCCCCGCACACGAAAGCACCCGCTCCGAGACGTATTGCAATATCAAAGCCAAAGCCTGTCCCTAAAATATTTTTACCCAGCAATCCATATTCCCTGGCCTGATTGATTGCTATTGTGAGACGCTTAACAGCCAGTGGATATTCGGCTCTTACATATATATAACCTTGGCTTCCTCCTATTGCATAGCCGGCTATGGCCATAGCTTCCAATACCGAATGAGGGTCACCTTCCAGAATACTTCTATCCATAAAGGCCCCCGGATCACCTTCGTCAGCATTGCAGCATACATATTTCATATCGCCTTGTGCTTTAGCGGTAAACTCCCACTTATTGCCGGTTGGGAATCCGCCGCCGCCTCTTCCTCTAAGGCCCGATTTTTTTATTGATTCAATAACTTCTTCGGGCTTCAGCTCTGTCAAACATTTTATCAAAGCTTTATATCCATCAAAAGCTATATATTCATCTATGTTTTCAGGATTTATAATTCCGCAATTTCTTAGCGCAACCCTTTGCTGATTTTTATAAAAATTTACTTCGTTTATGGATTTTATCCTGCTTTCTGCAACAGTCTCAGCATAGAGAAGCCTCTTTACAACTCTGCCTTTGATGAGATGCTCTTTTACGATTTCTTCTACATCTTCCGGTTTGATCATGCTGTAGAAAGAAGCTTCAGGATATATGATGACTATCGGTCCAAGAGCACATAAGCCAAAGCATCCGGTTCTCTCAACAATTACCTCCTGATCAAGACCATGGATTTTGATTTGCTCTTCAAAGTTTTTTGCTATCTGTTCCGAATTAGAAGATGAACAGCCGGTTCCCCTGCAAATCATGACATGGGAACGATACATTTTCATTCCATATTACCTCCTCATTGTTTGCTGACCTTAATTCTATCGGTACTTCTCTAAAATCGCCGGGATATCTTTGGGTATTAATTTGCCATAGACATCATTTCCTATCATCATCACAGGGGCAAGGCCGCAGCAGCCTAAACAGGCCACTGTTTCAAGAGTAAATCTATTGTCCTTGGTGGTTTCGCCGATCTCAATATTTAACTCTTCTTTTAAGGCTTCTGCTATCTTTTCCGATCCCTTTACATGGCAGGCAGTCCCAAAGCATAGCTTTATTATATTCTCGCCTGTAGGCGATAACCTGAATTGAGAATAAAATGTAATCACACCCATTACCTGTGTCGGGTGTAAGCCTGTCCTATCGCAAAGGGCCTCAAGGATATCCTGCGGTAAATAGCCATAAGCTTCTTGTATGTCTTGCAAAATAGGAATTAGTTCTGACTCTTTTCCTTCATACTTATCCAATATTTTGTCAAAATTATTAAAATATTGTCCAGGTTTGCCGCAGCAACATTTTTTGTTTCCCATAAAAAATGCACCCCCCAATTCTATAATACAGGTTATGTTTATTTTATATTTCAAAAATTTTAAATATTCATTTATTATAGAATATTAAGCAGCTTATGTCAATTTGCCGCTTAATAATGAAAGAGCAAATATTTAAGGCATCAAAACTTAAGTTTTGATGCCTTAAATATTACATATATTCATATAAAATTCATATTACTTCATTGCTCATCGACCAATTTATAGCTTTTCAAAAGTGAAGATACGGTAAATCCGTCATTTGTCTTATACTCGGATTTCACCAGGCCAACTCCCTTTTTTATATAATAATTTCTGTAAGCTGTTTTGTCCTTATATACCTCTTTTATGACTATACAGTCCTGAAAAGTGCCTGCTGGTACAGTTACAGAAGCATTAATATCTATGATCTCATAAGAATTTTCCGAGCTTACCCACTTATTTCCTACCTCAATGGGCAGCTTTATTATCGTTTCATCAAAATTTTCTTCCATATCAAGCACATTTTTCTCATCATAGACTTCGCCTTCTATATAGGTATGAACTAAAGCGTCATCTTTTACGGCATAAATATTTGCAGACCGGGTTCCGCCGTTATCTATCATCACTTGAAATTTATTGTCCTTTGAATAAGTTACCTTTTGAGTATAGGATGCATATTCATTCCCTTCTCCATCATATATCCATTCATTGCCCACCTTTAGCGGGTAATACAGACTTATATCATCCTTCGTCACCGGCACTTGCGCCTCCGGGGTCTCTGGGGTCCCCGGGGTCTTCACTGCAGGCGTGCAGGAGGATAGAACTGACGCTATAATAAATACTGCTGCAAGACTCAACGCAGCTTTATTTTTTTGCATAAATAATCACTCCAACCTTTATGTTTTTATTTGCTATTCTCTTGCTTATTATATATAACGCAATAAATGCATTTGTAGTTTTAAAACGGCGTATGCCGTCATTCTGAGCGTATGCGAAGAATCTTAGCCAGATTCTTCACTCCACTTTGTTTCGTTCAGAATGACAGTTTTGTAAAATATTTAATGCGTTATATATATTATTTTCAAATTATATTTATATATTTGACGTTTTTGGTCATAATTAGTTGCAGATATACGAAAATATATTATATATGATGACTTGCGATAAACTTTTTTGATATAATATTAATAAGCACAGACAAGGAGGTATGAATGTGAATAAGACTATTAACAATTATATCATATGGATAATAGTTCTATTCTTGGAATGGTTCATATTGAGAGTCGCAAACAGTGCTAACCTATGGATTTTCATTGCTATTCCAATCATTGCCGCATTTATTTACACGGAATACAACAATCAACCCCCAAAAAATAGAAGAAACTTAAGATGAAGTTAGCAAGGAGAGATCAAATGTCACATATCCAACTGTGTGCACCCTGCGGTTTTGCTCTGGAAGCTATATTATCCAGAGAAATTAAAGAGTTAGGCTTTGAAGTAAACAAAGTTGAGGACGGCAGGGTTTATTTTTTGTCTGATGAATCAGGCATAGCAAAAGCAAATATTTGGCTGCGAACCGGCGAGAGAGTGCTGGTGAAGATGGGAGAATTTAATGCCACCTCCTTTGAAGAGCTCTTTGAGCAAACCAAGAGCTTGCCATGGCATGAATGGATACCAAAGGAAGGCTCTTTCCCCGCTGCAAAGGCCTCCTCAGTGAGATCCAAGCTGTTCAGCACTTCAGATATTCAAGCTATAGTAAAAAAGGCTGTGGTGGAAAGCCTGAAGAAAAAATATGATGTGAATTGGTTCAGCGAAAGCGGTGCTTCTTATCCCATACATATCTTTGTATTTAAGGACCGGGTTACTCTATACCTGGATAGCACCGGACCTGCCCTGCACAAAAGGGGTTATAGAGAAATAGGCAGTGCAGCTCCGATAAGGGAAACATTAGCAGCAGCATTGGTATCGCTGACTCCATGGAAGGAGGGCCGCTTATTGGCCGATCCTTTTTGCGGCTCCGGAACCATAGCGATCGAGGCAGCTCTTAAGGGCCTGAATATTGCACCAGGCTTAAAAAGAAGCTTTGTCTCTGAAAAATGGTCGAGAATCCCCCAGAAATTGTGGAGCAGAGCGCGCCTTGAAGCCGAGGCTCATATAAGGGCAAGCGAGGATATCTATATTCAAGGCTATGATATAGATGAAAAGGTCATAAAGATAGCAAGAGATAACGCAAAAAAAGCCGGCGTGGAGAAATATATACATTTCCAGCAAAGAGATGTCAGAGAGTTTTCAAGCAAGGACAAGTATGGCTTTATCGTTACCAACCCTCCCTATGGAGAGAGGCTGGATGATATTAAAACAGTAGAAAGATTATATGCCGATATGGGCAAGGTCTTTTCCTCTTTAGACAGCTGGTCTTTTTATATCTTGACAGCTTATGAGGGTTTTGAACGGTATTTTGGAAGAAAAGCGGACAAAAAAAGGAAGCTTTACAATGGGATGATGAAAACTGATTTTTATCAATTTTTTGGTCCAAAGCCTCCGAAAATTGGAAACTGAAACCACTGAAAGACACCAAATTTTTCACGAAAAAGCACGGAAAACTATACATAAGCACCAAATATTCTATACAGTTGTCATTGCTATGAAAGTCCAGCGACCTTGTCATCCTGAGGGCTATGCCCGAAGGATCTAATTTGAGATTCTTCAGTCACAGGCTCCTTCAGAATGACCGAGACTGCTTTCGTTTATCGTTGTGCGGATACCGCGTAGTAATTCTGAACGAAACAAAGTGGGGGAGATTCTTTGTGAAGTTTCAGTGACTTTCCGTGGTTTCCGTTACCCAGAGATCATCCATCAATCTCTGGATATGTTCTTTTCTCTTAATGGTTTCATCTATATCCAGGCAAATTTTGTCCTCATGGATGACCAGGACATCCCCTTCTTTTGCTTCAGCAGGTATCCTGGCTCTCTCTATATTGACCACTTCTTTGTTTTCATCCTCGCAAACAGCATAGTCTCCTTCAAATCTATCGATAATATATCTCACGCTATCCACCTCTCATCTTTTGCCTTAGCGTATGGATTTGGCATTTTCACTAAAAGTTATTGATTCTCCGTCGGAGCTTGCTATTATAGTTCCGCTTTCGTCCGTCCTATAAACAATTATATTCTTTTTCTTTAATCTATCCAATATCTCTTTATGGGGATGTCCATATTGATTATCTTTGCCCGCGCTTATAATCGCATATCGGGGGTTTACCATATCCAAAAATTCCTTGGTTGTTGAAGTGGTACTGCCGTGGTGTCCAACCTTCAGAACCTCTGCAGATAAATCAAAGCCTTTTCCCATCACCTCTTTTTCAGATATGCTCTCGGCATCACCCGTAAACAGGAATGAGTTTTTCCCATTGGTAAGCTTGATCACTATGGAATAATTATTTGTTGATTCATAACTCTCGCCATTGGGTGCAAGTATTGTAAAAACAGCTCTTCCCAAATCAATATTTGTGCCGGGAATAGGGGTGTTGATCTTTAGCCCCTTTTTTGATATTGCTTTTAATACATCTTCAAAGGTCTTAGTGGTGCTCATGGCCTTGGGCATATAAACTGCACCGATGTCAAAGCTTTCAATCACTGCATCAAGCCCGCCTATATGATCCTCATGAGGATGAGTGCCTATTACATAATCCAATCTTTCTATATTCTGTGATTTTATATAATCTACTACTGCTTCAGCATCAGCGTTATTTCCTCCATCGATAAGCATAGTCGCTTCATCGCTCTGAACCAATATGCTGTCGGCCTGCCCGACATCTATAAAATGGACCTTCATCCCATCAGCGGCAGCAACATTGCCATCCTCTACGGGACCTCCGCTCATGATAGCTACTGCAGCATATATTATCAAAGCTGCCAGAAAAAATGGTAATTTCTTTTTCATGATTAACCCCCTAAAAGTTACATATATTCTAAGATATACATTATTTCACTTTAAATATACTCAAACAATAATATAAAATTCATATATTTCTCAATTATAGCATAGAAAGCTTATAGCATCGACATTCCAGACTATTTTGAATTTTTTTGAGTAGATGCTTGTGAGCGGCTTTATGATGATTATATCAGGGAGAAAATGAACGGTATAGATAAAAAAGCAATTGAAAGAAATAAGGAAAGCTGTTAAAATAGATAAGGATGATGCTACTGTGGCTCAGTCGGTAGAGCAGCTGATTCGTAATCAGCAGGCCGGGGGTTCGAGTCCCCCCAGTAGCTCCATATGAATACAAATCACTCATATGAGTGATTTTTTTATTTTATCCCTTGTCACTATAGACTAAACGGACTGAGTTCACAAAATGAAGAAAGCAGACTGAACTCAGCCTGCTCATAATAATATAAATATCATTATTTTTTTAAACTATCCGTTAATATACTTATCTATGGCAGCTGCAGCTTCTTTCCCTGCTCCCATTGCCAGAATAACAGTAGCAGCACCGGTCACCGCATCCCCGCCGGCAAAAACACCTTCCTTTGAAGTTTGACCCTGTTCATCTGCTACCAGGCATTTTTTCTTATCAACCTCCAGACCTTCTGTGGTGGAAGGAATCAGTGGATTAGGTGATGTACCAAGAGCCATTATTACAGTATCAACATCAAATTCAAATTCTGACCCTTTAACAGGTATCGGTCTTCTTCTTCCCGATTTATCAGGTTCACCAAGTTCCATTCTTACACATTTGATACCTTTTACCCAGCCCTTTTCATCACCAATTATTTCTGTTGGGTTGGTAAGAAGTTCAAAATTTATTCCTTCTTCCTTTGCATGGTGCACTTCCTCTACCCTTGCCGGAAGCTCTTCCTCTGATCTTCTGTATACTATCCATACTTCTGCGCCAAGCCTCTTAGCCGTTCTGGCAGCATCCATAGCAACATTTCCTCCGCCTACTACCGCGACCTTGCTGCCAACCTTAATCGGTGTATCATATCCGTCTTCATAGGCTTTCATCAGATTATTTCTGGTAAGAAATTCATTCGCAGAAAATACGCCGTTATAGTTTTCTCCTGGTATTCCCATAAATTTAGGGAGACCTGCACCTGACCCTACAAACACTGCATCATATTTTCCTTTATCGAATAAATCATCTATTGTAACAGTTCTTCCCACGATGACATTTGTTTTTATCTTTACTCCAAGCTTCTTTAAGTTTCTTATTTCATGTTTTACAACAGTATCCTTAGGAAGCCTAAACTCCGGGATTCCATAGACTAAGACTCCGCCTGGCTTGTGGAGTGCCTCATAAATAGTCACATCATAACCTTCTTTGGCCAAATCCCCGGCGCATGTTATTCCAGCCGGTCCCGAACCTATGACTGCTACTTTGTGTCCATTGCTCTCTTTAGCTTCCGCTACTTCAACATCATGGTCTCTTCCCCAATCTGCAGCAAATCTTTCAAGCTTTCCTATAGCTACAGCATCCCCCTTATTTCCGAGAACGCATTTGGATTCACATTGCACCTCTTGTGGGCAAACTCTGCCGCAAACTGCAGGAAGTGCAGTATATTTAGCAAGAATTTTTGCAGCTTTGCCAAAATTTCCTTCGGCAATTTCATGAATAAATTCCGGTATATTAATTGATACTGGACATTTTGTTACACATTGAGGATTTTTGCATTGAAGGCATCTTTTGGCCTCTGCTACAGCTTCCTCTTCCGTATATCCAAGGCAAACCTCTTCAAAGTTGTGGCTTCTAACTTCAGGTGATTGCTCTGAAATTTGAACTCTCTCAAATCTGTTCATTAGTTAGCGCCTCCTTTATGACATGTGCATACATGTTCTCCATTTTTCTCTGCTTCTTCATTTTTATACTGAGCTTGTCTTCTGAGTGCTTCATCAAAATCCACAAGATGACCGTCAAATTCAGGCCCATCCACACAAGCAAACTTTGTTTCATCCCCAACGGTTATCCTGCATGCTCCGCACATACCGGTACCATCTACCATGATCGGATTCATGCTTACGATGGTTTTGATTCCAAGCTTTTTAGTCATGATGCATACAAATTTCATCATTATCATTGGACCTATGCATACGATAAGGTCATATTTTTTACCTTGATTTACTACGAGATCCTCAATCAAGCTGGGTATCATACCCTTAAAGCCGTAGCTGCCGTCATCTGTTGCTATATAGAGATTTCCTGCTACTTTTCTCATCTTATCTTCAAGAATTATCAAATCTTTAGTTTTAGCGCCTATAATTACGTCAACATCTATTCCTTTTTCATGGAACCATCTGGCTTGCGGATAAACCGGAGCAGTACCAACTCCTCCTGCTACAAACAGAACTTTTTTCTTTTTTAGCTCATTGATATCTTCATTTACATATTCCGAAGGCTGCCCCAAAGGTCCTACAAAATCATGAAAGTACTCCCCTTCATTGAATTGAGCCATTTTTTTTGTAGAACAGCCTATGGATTGAGCAACAATAGTGACTGTTCCTTTTTCCTTGTCATAATCGCATATGGTCAAAGGAACTCTTTCTCCCTTCTCGTCAGCTATGACGATTACGAATTGACCCGGTTGAGCTGACTGTGCCACCAGGGGAGCTAAAACATCCATTGAGAAGATGTTTGTTGATAGATTTTCCTTCTTTACAATTTTATACAATGGTAGCCCTCCTTACATATTTTAAAAAACATTTTGAATCATTGGAATTTTCATGCAATAAAAAAAGATAGAAGCTTCTTCGCCTCTATCTCTGTCATTAAACCTGAGAGATTCTTCTATATCAATAGAATTGCCCCTTCGGTGCATACGCTTTCCAGAGTTATGTCCGACTGCGGTCCTTTGGCCTGAGAGTTTCATTTAACGGGCTTTTCTGTACTTTCTCCTTCGGCTCCCATTATAATGGGTATCTCCCACAAGTCATCATCCATTCCATATCAAATTGTATTAAAATTAATATTCCCTTTCTATATCTCTGCAGTATTGGATTAATGCTATATATCCAAGCTTTATTTTATTGCTGCATAATCAAATCCAGAAGCATATTACAATCAAAATCTTTTATTGCATGTTTATTTTATCACAATCTTTTTGCTTATTCAATGTATTTTTATCCCATATTGCAACTTATCCTGCAATTTTTATTTTTGATTTTAATTGTTCATTTTTTCTATTTCCTCTTCTATTTGATTCTTGTCAATGCGCTCAAAAAGAATATTTACTTCTCCTAAATTCAAGCCGGATAAAACTTCAGTATATTCCCAGCCTAAATCTCCTATCTGAAGCATGGAGTTGATCTTAGATGATGAAACCGGCAAAAACGGCTCCAGCAGTATTGATAGGTTGGCAATAATCTGAACGCATGTGAAAAGCGTTTCCTTGCATCTCTCTTTATTTTCTTTCACCGTAATCCAAGGCTGTTCTTCATCAAAATATTTATTTGCAGAACGTATGAATGAAAATATTGTTTCAATGGCATCTTTAAAATGGCCTTGCTCAATAAAATCTGCCGAAATCGCATATAATCCTTTTATCGCTTCTCTTATTTCAGGATTGCATTGACCCTCCGGCACTTTACCATCAAAAAATTTTTGTATAAAAACAAGGCTTCTATTAACAAAATTGCCATATGCACCGAGCAGCTCTCCATTATGGCTATTAATAAATTCTCTCCATGAAAAGTCGGCATCTCTCGTCTCAGGGCCATTTGCTATAAAGAAATAGCGAATGGTGTCCGAGTCGTAATGCTTAATCAGATACGGTATCCATATAGCCCAATTTTGGCTCGTGGATATTTTTTTACCCTCAAGAGTTACATATTCGCTTGATATTATCCTATCCGGCAGGTGAAAGCCTCCATGAGCCTTGAGCAATGCAGGAAGGATAACAGTATGAAAAGGAATATTATCTTTGCCATGTACATAATAATGCAAAGATTTTTCAGACCATATGGATTTCCAGTCCACACCCCGAGCCTTTGCCCATTTCTTGCTTGCCGAAAGATATCCTAATACTGCTTCAACCCATACATATATCTTTTTATTTTCGAATCCTTCTACAGGCACAGGTATTCCCCATTCAAGATCCCTGGTCACAGCCCTGTCTCTAAGACCTTCATCGACATATCTTTTTGACAGACCCGTTGCATTGGCTCTCCAACCGCAAGAATTGGTGATATAGTCATTAATGAACTGCTCCAGCTTTGATAATGCCAAGAAGAAGTGCTCCGATGATTTGAAAACAGGAGTTTCACCGCAGATTCCACAGCTTCTTTCGTCTAAATTCGCTGGCTCTAAAAGAGCCCCGCAATTGTCACATTGGTCACCCTTGGCACTGCTTCCACAGTTGGGGCATTTGCCTATAACAAATCTATCCGGGAGAAATTGGCTGCACTTTTCACAAAAGGCTTGCTCTATGGTTTTACTATAAATATATCCGCTGTCCAAAAGATCAGTAAAGAACTCCTGAACAAAACCAATATGATAGGGATTATTGGTTTGGGTGTACAAATCATAAGAAAAGCCTAGTTTTTCAAAGCAATCCTTGAACTCATCATGATAATGGTTAGCTATTTGCTCAGGAGGTATACCCTCCTTATTTGCCCTGATCTGAATAGGTGTACCGTGGCAATCGCTTCCTGACACATAACACACGTTATATTTTTTCAGTCTGAAATACCTCGCCAAAACATCACCTGGCAGCAAAGCTGCAATATGACCAATATGAAGTGATCCATTTGCATAAGGCCAGGCTCCTCCAATAAATATGTCCATTAAAAACACCTCCTGATTTTTTAAGTCGTCTGATCATGTATATAAGAACAAATAAATAAAGCCCTCACCCCCAGGTATTATCCTGGGGACGAGAGCACTATACTCCGTGGTACCACCCCGGTTCGCTGATGACTTACGGCATCAGCCTCAACAAGTACGTCAGAATAATAAATTCTGATTATACTCCGGCACTGTAACGGGTGCAGCCGTCGCAGCCTAAATCCATAAGAAAATCGGTGCGAATGCTCCGAGACCATGTTCACCTGTCTATTCTTTACTCCTTTTCACCAGCCGGAGCTCTCTGCTAAAGTCATCGACGGCTACTCTTCTCTTCATCGCATATATAATATTAACATATTTGTAATATTCTAATACAAACAACTCTATGAGTCAATGGGTCAAGCAAAATTTTTCTGCTTCATGCTGCTGGATTGTTTATAACCCCGATAAACAAAGGGCATGCATCTGCTCCTGTTATTGCAAATATAAAAGGCCTGTCAAGGATCATCTCGGCTGTGCCGTCCGGCCTTGCTGCTCCCACATAATCAATCTTAGTAAATGCAGTGGCTTCGCAGCCTTTTTCATCAATAGAGATTGCGGCTGATTGTTTTATCTCCGAAACAAATATAGGCTTTGTTTCAGATAATGGTGTAAAATCTGCTGTTCCGGCTTCAAAAACACTTTTAATGCCTAAGCTTTCTACAGATTTTCGCAAGTCAAGCTCTGCTTTATAATTGAACTTCGGAATTTTGAATATAACTTTCCCAAATTGACACTTCTCTGAAAATAAGGAGTTGACAGCCTCAGACAGTATCGCAGGATCTGAAACCATATCCATGGATGATATTCCTTCATCAGGCAGAATAAACACCATGCTGCCGCCATTTTTAAAAGAAAGGCCGGATGCAATATAACCGTCTGCTCCCACAAATCTGTGGCTGCCACGAGTCATATTCATGAAATCACAGCTTATAGTGTTCCCGTCTTCAAGATGAAAAGTGTCTTTTGCGGTTTTATCGGCATTGAAACTGTCCACCCATTCATCATAAAAATATACGGTATTGAGAAGGGTCATCACCTGTTCAGAATCTATTGGAAAATCATCGGGATCAGTGCCAAGCTTTCCTCCTGTATGCTCGGATACCCATTCACTGATTTTTCTTGATGTATATTTATCATCAAAATCTACGCTGAAAGAATGAGCATAATAATCTGCAGCCATTTTATCTAAGAAGCTTTTATTGAATTCAATATCTTTATTGAGCCATAATGAGTTTGCAAGATTCAGCCTTCCAATCTCATTATAAAAATACAATTTGCGAAATAGCTTTCCGGTCTGCTCCCTTATCATATCCATATCATTCATGCTTATTGCTTTTAGAATTTCTTCCTGTGTGCTTCCCTGGGCGCTTTCCGCCATCATTGCAAGAGCCATATACAAGCTCATAGGAGAATATAAAGCGTTTGTCTTTGAATCTTCTTCTTTCAAAATCATTGAAGCAGAATTAAAAGAAAATTTCTTAAGGTTGTCAATAAATTCTTCATCAATTTCTTCTCGTCGTTTAAGTCTTTCTTCAAAGTCATTAAAGCCTATTTTGCCAGGGTATTTGGGCTTCGCAATTATATGATCCGAATTAACGTTACCGGCAAACAGGTAAGAGCATAATATAGCAGCGATTACAGCAAAAGCAGCTCCATACCAAATTAAATTATGCGCCTTTCTTCCAGCCCTTTGAGCATTCGACATTTGCCAACCTCCTTTTGATCAATACTTAACCAGTTTGATCTATATAACTTCATTATATCAATATTCACTTACTATTGACGGCAAATAAAGGAAATAGTTCCAATAATAAAACGACTCCTTGTGGAGCCGCTTTATTATCTATTCCATTTTTTCTCCATTGTCTATTACAATTTGCCCTTCAAACACATATGCATTGTTCATGCGCATAACTTCTTTGAAGAAGCTTAGAGGGACAAAGGTCTTTTCTCCAAGAACTTCCGGAGCGGTTCCCAATTGAATGGGGGCGGTTTTCATATAGATATAATTATCTTGGCCTATTTTTAGTGAAATGCCTTTGCCGACCATAATGCTTTTCAATCCGCCATCCCAGGCAACTTCAAAGCCCAATGCTTCAGCTGCCGCACGGAGCGGGACCATGATAGTTCCCTGTTCATTAGTGTAAGCCCGCGGACCATCTATTTTCTTGTTATCAACAATAATATCCATATCCGCCGCATCATCTAATACGATCACCTTTATCGGGTTTGTTTGTGCCGGCATGCTTCTTGTAGACGGACCATACAAAACAACAAGCTTTCTGTTTGCCAGATCACCTTTAAAGCTTTTTCCTGTTTGTGAAATAATTTCTGTAGCATCCGAAATATTTAATTTTAATGTATTATCAGCACTGACCAAATCTTTGCCAAACATATCAACCTTAACATTTTCAGCTTGGCTTTGAACGGCAACAACTTTAGCATTATATTGGGCCGGATAGATCATGAGCATTGGCGCATTTGCTTCATAGAACCCTGTGATCACTGCACCTGTCACAATTTCAGCATTGTTTACAATATATGTGTCATCAGATACTATTATATTCGCTTCCAACCCTTCTTCATTTATAACATAGATCATCTTGGAACCTTTGATCCCTTCACGATCGGTTATTTTCTTGACCACTCCGGTAAAAGAATTGAAATAGGATTGAGGCAGAATTTCCTTGATCTGCTCTGCATCACTGATGATCCTTAAATCTTCCGGGTCAGCTGCAAAGGCTGTAATTGTTGAAAGCGATAGAATAGATACGGATAAAAATCCTGCAAATACTTTTTTAAATTTCATGATGTCTTTTCTCCTTTTTTAAATATGTTTTACACTACTTAGACAACATAAACAAAAAAAAGTTCCATACATATCCGAAGAAAGACTCTGCATCTATAATTATTATTGTACATGAAAAGAGGTGCAAAACTAATTGTCACATTTGATATCATGAGTCGGACAATAAGTTTTTCTTTTAACTTTCTGCAAAAAAATTTCAACTTATGCGAACATATGTTTGCATAAGTTGAGAAACTTTGGTAAGATTATAGTAAAAGCTGACTATAGAGGTGTATTTTATGAACCTTATAGAGAAAATTAAAATATTATCCGATTCTGCAAAATATGATGTATCCTGTTCCTCCAGCGGCAGCGACAGGAAAAACAAAAAAGGCGGAATAGGAAATGCTGCTCCTGCTGGCATATGCCACAGCTGGACTCCTGACGGCAGGTGCATTTCATTATTAAAAGTGTTGTTTACAAACTCCTGTATATATGACTGCAAATACTGCATCAATCGTTCTTCAAACGATGTACCCAGGGCTTCTTTTACTCCTGATGAGCTGGCAAGCCTCACCATCAACTTTTACAGAAGAAATTACATAGAAGGGCTTTTCCTCAGCTCTGCGATATGTCAAAGCCCGGACTATACCATGGAACAGCTTTTGAAATCCGTCAAGAGGCTGAGGGAAGAAGAGAATTTTAACGGATATATTCATATAAAGGCTATACCGGGAGCGAGCAATGCACTCATAGAAGAAACAGGAAAATATGTTGACAGGATGAGCGTTAATATTGAGCTTCCCTCAAATGAAAGCCTTAAGCTATTAGCCCCCCAGAAGACCAAAGAGTCCATAATAAAACCTATGGGATTCATTAAATCCGGGATAATTCAGAATCAGGAAGAAAAGCAAAGGTTTAAAAGCGCCCCTAAATTCGTGCCGGGAGGCCAATCCACCCAATTGATCATTGGAGCCACAAAGGACAATGATTTAAAGATTTTGAAGCTTTCGGAATCTCTCTATCATAGCTATGAGCTCAAAAGAGTATATTACTCTGCTTATATACCTGTTTCCAAGCACCCCAGCCTTCCTGCGATAAGCATGCCTCCGCTCCTGCGGGAGCACAGACTGTATCAGGCAGACTGGCTTCTGAGATTCTATGGTTTTAACTCTGGCGAGCTTTTAAATGAAAGGAATCCCAACTTTGACGAGCTGCTGGACCCAAAAAGTGACTGGGCGCTACGAAATCTGGATAAATTTCCTGTAGAAGTCAATAAAGCGGATTATTTTATGCTGCTCAGGGTTCCCGGAATAGGAGTGAAATCTGCTCAGCGCATCCTTCAGGCAAGAAGGGTTTCTGTCCTCGGCTTTGATGATCTTAAAAAGCTGGGTATAGTTTTAAAGAGAGCAAAATATTTTATAACCTGTAAGGGCAAGTATTTTCCTCAAAGAAGCATTCCGACTAATTCGGTATCAATAAGGAGAAATATACTGTCGGAAGACAATATCAAGATTCATGAGAATGTGGAGCAGCTGTCCTTCTTTACCCTTTTCCCGGGGATTATGGCTGCTAAAGAAAATATATCAAGGATTACAGGTGAATTATGATGCTCTATTATATATATGACGGCACCTTTGATGGGCTTTTGACAGCTATATACGATGCATATTATGAAAAGGATTTCCCTGAGCAGATTGTCCCTTTAAATAGCTTTACAGATAATTTCCTGATAAGGAGACATCATATACAGACTGACATGGAAAAATCCAGAAAAGTCCACGATGCAATAGTAAAAAAGATATCCAAAAATGCATTGGGCAACATAATGTATGCTTATTTATCAGAGCATGAAAATGCGGGTATTTACATACTGGAGTATCTGAGATTTGGATTTAAGGTGGGGAAGATCGTGGATTCCTACCTGTCCGATGACCGGGTATGCAATATAAACAAGCTGGTTACAAAAATAAACAGGGAAAAGCATCTGCTGTTGGGAATTATAAGGTTCAGGCTGCTGCAGGACAATATTTATTATGCTCCGATAGAGACACAATACAACACTGCGTGCCTCTTAGGAAAGCATTTTGCAGAGAGAATGGCCGACCAGATCTTCGTCATTCATGATGTGAAGAGGAACTATGGAGTATTCTATGATAAGACCAAATGGTTTATGAGCGATATAGAAATAAATGGAGGGATAGAATTTCACGAGAAGGAGCTGTTTTATCAGGAGCTTTGGAAGCAGTACTTTGAAAGTATAACTATAAAGGATAGAATAAATCCAAAGCTCCAGGCCAATTTTATGCCTAAGAAATACTGGAAGTATCTTATTGAGATGAAATAAAGCTTTTTCGCTAATGTATATGTGCACCAAATGGCATAAGGCCAAGTTTTGCAAGCTTCAAATGCTGAAGCCCAAAAGGTATCCCTACAATTGTTATGCAAAAAATCCCGGCAATGATGAGATGAGCTATGGCAAACTCCCAGCCGAAAACAAGAAGCCAGATGATGTTAAAGATCAATCCCCCTGCTCCAAAATTGCCAAGCTCTATTTCTTTTCCGAAAGGCCACAATACAAATGCTGAAATCTTAAAACACTGAATCCCAAATGGTATGCCGATAATTGTAATGCACAAAATCAAGCCTGCTAGAAACCATGCAATAGCTCCAATTATTCCACCAAATAACAGCCAAATAATATTGCCTAGAAAGCTCATTTTTCTCCCCCATTCATACTCTGATATGTAAAAGTTTAATATATTCTATTTATATATACGTCAATAGGAGAATAATGTTTAGCAAGATCCTTAATAACTTCTATATATTTTCAGGCTTTCGCTTCATATCATAATAGGCACAGGTCATGCCGAATATTTCAATATCCTTTATATATTTCAGCCCGATTTTTTCTATAACTTTTTTTGAAGCGGTGTTATCAGTCTTGGCAAAGGCGACTATCCTATCCAGCCCTACTACATCAAAACCAAAGTCCAAAGCTGCTCCGGCTGCTTCAGTGGCATAACCCAATCCCCAATATTCTTTACCGAGAGCATAGAGCACTTCTACTTCATCATTTTGCTTCACAAAATTAAGTCCGCAATGCCCAATTATTTTACCGCTTTCTTTTTCGATTACGGCCCATATGCCGTAGCCTTTTTCTTCCCAATGCTTTGACATACCAGCCATAGACTTTTCAACTTCTTCTTTTGTATAGCCTCTCCCCCTCGGGAGCCATTGGCCCACTTCATCCTGACCCATAATCTTTGAATACTCGTCTATGTCCCCAGTTTTGAAATGGCGCAGATAAAGCCTTTCAGTCTCCAATTGATTATTTTTATTATTTAACATAAAAACCCACCCTTTCTGGATTGTCATAATGAACATTACTTCTTCCGTTTATTTTTCCTTCTCAATGCTTTCCGCCATCTTAATAAGTTCATCCTTATTGATATTTGAAAACAAATTAAAGGAGGTTGTCTCATTTTTCCAAATGATAAATGTGTTATCATTTTCTGATTTAGCTTCAAACAAATATGCCTTTGTTTCGCCAATTGATATTTCAGTATAGTTTTTGTTTTCACTGTCGATTGCTGCAACGCCGTTGCTTGAAAGTAATTTCTGATCAAAATAAATTTTTATTTTTTTATTATTAATATATTTGATAGTTATCGTAGAACCTGATTTAACAACATCATATTGATAAAAACCTTCAGGAATATATTTAGGCTTGTAAAATCCACTCATATCTATTTCAGATTTATTTATCTGTTTTTCCTTTTCATCATACTTAATAGTCACATATCTGTCCTTCCAATCCAGGATAGCATTAAATATGGTGACTCGTGCTGCTTTGACACATAATAAACCTGCGCTCACTAATATAAAAACAATTCCAATGCCGGCAGCAATCTTCTTTGCCATTTGCGAATACATCCGGATATTGATTTTACGCCTGTGCTGTCTCAAAAGCCTTTGCATTTTAGCCTCAAATTCAGGCGTAGGTTTATATTCTCCTTCCAGTTGCTCCTCGGAGGGCATCTCTCTCATTTCCCGCTCAAAGTCCTCATTGACAGCAAGCTCAAGCATAGCGTCGAAAACTTTTTTATGCAAAATTCTCTTTTCCATTACATATACCCTCCTTTTGCAACTCTTTCATAAGAGCCCGGCGCGCCCTATGCAAGCGTGCTCTCACATTTCCATCTGATATTCCTAGTGCTTGAGCAATCTCATTATTCGAATAATTATATATCAGGCTTAATCTTAAAATATCGGTATAATTTTTATTGAGCCTTGATATGCACAAAAGCAGCAAGCTATAGCTCTCTTCAGAAATTATATAGTCAATAGGAGAGTTATCGTTATCCTCCAAAGTGTTTTCTAAATCATCAAAAGGTATCAATTCTTTATTTTTAATATGTTTTAACATATCAAGAGAAATATTTCTTACTATAATAACGACCAAACCTCGTGTTTTGTTACAGTTAATATCGGATATTAAGTGAAGATTATCAATAATTCTGATAAAGGCCTGTGAAACAGCATCTTCAGCAAGGCAAACATCGTGTAAAATGCTTCGCGCCGTATAGAGCATGGTATTCTTATATGCCAAATATATTTTTTCTGCCTTGTTCTTATCATTCTCATTATTAATAACCCCTAAGAAAGTGAGCATAATCTGACTCCTTTCCTTTTTTATTCTTAATCCCCATATTCATCCATTTATTCAGTTTAGCCTCATTTCTTTAATCATATAGATATTTACAGGCATATTTATATGATCCTTAATATAAGCTTTTCCTCTTATTATTATATCTTACACAAGATACCAATTTCAACTAAGCCATTGCTTCATTTTTTAAAGTACATAAAATACCTCCTCAACTTCGCTCCATCTATATAGCGAAACTAAGGAGGCATTGCCGTTTAGTTCTTTAAACATAAATTTCTTGTTCTTAATTGTTTGGGCCATAATCAACTATCATCCATTTTCCATCAACTTTATCGACAACCATAGCATTATCCTGCAATAAGCCCTCAGGGTTCGGCCCATTTACTTTCTTTGTATCGTAAAAGAAGTGCACTAAATAGTGAAATCCGTCTTGTCTGCCCAATACGGAAGCTTCCGGGCTTACCGGTTCTATTTGGTAGCAGAACTCATAATTATCAGATTCATAGAACTGGAAAAGAAGCTGTTGGGGAATCCATCCTCTTTTCTCCCTTTTTTTGTCACTTACATAAGACAATGCCTCCTTGTCTTTGATTTCTCCTGTTAGCTTATATTCATTTGAAGCCCTTATCACTCTTATTAAAATTTCTCTCTGCTCAGCTTTAACCTTATTGATTTTCTTCTGATCCATTTTATAGCTGGAATTATTAATGTCATTTTCTACCCATACAGGCAAAGCAGATGATACTTCAGTTAAGAATAGTTTTTTATTTGGGTATAAACCGCTTTGATATTCATCTAAAGATTCTGCAATTTTCTTTTGTTCTTCATCATATGAATATTTTGGATAATACTTCTGCTCAGATATAGTTTTTTGCATCGTTTCCATATCCTTACTCTGGATATTCAATTTGCTTAGCAAATATACATTTAACCCAATAGATATAACAAGAATTGCAATTGAAAATAAGATCATTGATTTAGACTTACTGCTCATTGAACGATCCCCCTTTCCCCTTTTTCGTACAACAAGCCATTATAAGAAGGACGCTGTATCATCCCTCTTATAATGGCAAATCTATCCTGTGCTGATTATTTTTAATATTTCTTTAATTTTGAGCTTATATTTTTAATCTTCCATTTTTTCTTCAATATAGATAAAATCAAAATCTCGCGACAATTCCTTTCCTTCCTTATCCAGCAGACGGCAGTTTTTTAAAGAGCTTACATTTACTTTAAATATGAAATACTCTTCTCTTGATATATCTTGTATATATTTGCTACCATCATCCTTTGTTATTTCTATAGAATCGATATTTCTATTATAGTTTTTTCCAGTCAAGATCAAATATTTATCTTTAAGGCCTTCTATAACATAGGCGTATACAAATTGCCTTTTATGAGCTATAGTTTGAACTGCATACTTATTGGTCAAGCCTTTATAAAAGTTTGCAAAGCCTACTATTTCACTTCCGTTTGCTGAAGGAAATGAATAAACAATAATTTTTCTAAAGTCAAAATCTAATTGTCTTCTTCTTATTATATCGTGTTTATCATAGCTCATACCTTCGGTTGCAGATACATTTTGAGCTATTATTTCTACAAGCTGTTCCTCTTGTATTTGAAAAATAGAAATGTGTAAAATTATTGCCAAAACAAGTATAATTACTATCGCTGCACTTTTATATACTTCTATTGAAAATTTACTTATGGCATTTTTCATATAATTTTCCTCCAAATACTTGCATTATGCCATATAAGGAACTGCTTGGCAGCCTTTGCATGAAAATCAGCCACTGGTTTAATAACTTCCATAGCTTACAGGTGAAACTCCCACAACCCCAAACATATCTAAGTATAAGGTTTTGCCAAAGGTTTCAGTTTTCCAGTCCTTTGGAATATATCCTTCATAATATGTTTTCCCTTTATATTTGACAGTATCATCATCAATAAATGCCTTTCTCCCGGTTACTTCTCTATAATGATTTGTATTAATTGTATCTGTACACATAAATGAATAATTGTCAATTTTTGCTGATACAGTTGTAGTTAAAAAATCTTTTATTTTGCCAGAAACAATGGATATTCCATAAGCAACACATATAGCTTTTAATGATGCTATATTATACTAAGCTAAGAAATATCAATACCTTCATAGAGTTTAAGTAATATATACAGCTACTACTCAGCAGATTATAATTCTGATTGCTATCAAAATGGATAAAAAGGCTCTCTTTTTTGCAATAAATTATTTAACTCAATTTTTTACCAAGCTATTCACAATAGACTTCGTCATAAACACTTACGCTTTCAGAGCTTGTGCCTTTGTATACCTTGGCATTGATAGTCAAACGGTAAGTATAACCGTCTTTAACATAGTAGCTTTTGTTAAAATACATTTCGTCTCCGGTTGCCTCCAAGCCGCTCCAGGTCTTAATGGTTGTCAGACTTCCATTTGTATTTATGCGCTGTAGTATATAGCTTTAGCAGTTATTTTTGTCGTACCAGGCTTACCCTCAACACGGGCTGTGCAATTTGCCTTTAGCCCCGTAAATGCTAATTCTACTATGACACAATCTGTATTTACCCATTCCAAAACAGGATTTGCGTCTGCAGATGCTCTAAATAATTGGCCTCCATCTGACCACAATACATTAACACTTGTGCCTATAAGCATCAATATTGCCATAATCAAAGCTGCCGCTTTCTTTGCTTTCAATAGACATCCCTTCTTTCGTTTATTTTTTTGAGGATTTTTTACCCTCTACTAAATAAACGATTGACTATACCATTTTGTTACAGTGCTAAAAATCCGCCCTATACGGATTGTCATTAATGCATATCTGCATTATACTATATATTGTTTTCTAAAATATAACGTAATTTGGTAAAGTGGTGATAAATGTGGAAGTAAAAGAAGCTTTAGATGTAGCTCTGCTCAGCGGCGAAATTCTTCTTACCAGCGGTTCAGAGATATATAGGGTGGAGGATACCATAGACAGGATATGCAATGCCTACGGCATAAAGTCCGAGTGCTTTGTGACCCCTACCGGTATCTTCATATCAGGTTGGTCAAAGGATAATCCAAAGGAATCGGTATCACTGGTAAAAAGGATTAAATCCAGGACTATTAATCTGCATAGCATAGAGATAATAAATACTTTTTCAAGAAGCCTTCAGACCAAAAAGGTTCCTTATGATGAAGCAATGAAATTATTAAGAGGTATGGAGAATGCTCCTTATTTCCCTTTTTATAGAAGGCTTATAGCATCAGGAGTGACGTCCCTTGCCTATGCCATGCTTTTTGGAGGTACTGCCGTTAACGGAATAGTTGCTGGTATCATAAGCATGCTCATATATGCATCGAGAGATAAGATGAGCAGGGTCAGCCTGTCTCCGTTTTTTCTGGACTTTGTATGGAGCTTTATAGCCGGCCTTATGGCAATCTTCGCGAACAGATTTATAATACCGATAGATATAAATTCGGTAATAGTCGGCTCTATTATAATTTTATTCCCCGGGCTTGCCATCACCAACGGGATCAGGGATGCACTATATGGGGATATTTTATCAAGCCAGGCAAGGCTTACGGAGGCTTTGTTTACCGTTACGGCTATTGGAGTAGGAGTCGGCATAGTTTTATTACTTATGAAGTATTGGATGTGATTTTATGAAGGAGATTATTCTTGCTTTTCTAGGCAGTTATTGCCCTGCGATTTTATTTAACATTGAAAGGAAGAATCTGTTCTGGGCCGGCATCTGTGGTGCCATGGGCTGGATAACCTATGACGGCATATATATTCTGTCCGGCAATAAGATTTTCGCTTCGTTTATTGCTTCGATAGTTATCAGTCTTACCAGCGAAATCATGGCTAAAGTATTTAGAACTCCGTCAACTGTATTCAATGTTCCGAGCCTGCTTCCCATTGTTCCGGGTATACCGGCCTATTATACGGTGCTCAATATTATCGAAAATAATATACAAGAAGCTCTGTACAAGGGTCTTGAAGCCATCGGCATCGCCGGCGCAATAGCTTTTGGGATTTTATTGGTCTCAACGGTTTTCAAATACATAAACTCGAAAAAAAATCAGGCATGCCTTTGATAAGCGTAGGCAGCCATTGCTTTTGCTTTCTGACAATGTTAATTTTAATATAGTATCTCTCCAAGGGGGTTTATATTATGAAAATAAGACCTATGGAATCGGGAGACATCGGCGCAGTCAGGGAATTGATAGATATATGCAAGCCGCTGGATTTGCACACGCCATTTACATATTGGATATTGTCGGAGTATTTTAATAACACATGCATGGTGCTAGAGGATGAAGGAACAATAGTCGGGTATGCCGGAGGCATCAAAAGCTCTTCTATGGAAGGAATATTTTATCTATGGCAGATAGGGCTGCTTTCCGGTTATAGGGGCAAGGGTTATTTCAGCTTGCTTTTAGATAGGATTATTGAAGAAATAAAAAAGTCGGGCTGCCATTCTTTGGAGTTTTCCGTGCTCTCCGATAATTATCAGAGCATCAGCGCTTTCTCCGGTTATGCAAAAAACAAAGGCTTGCCCATGAAAAAGAGAGGCAGCCTTCGTTTTTATGATAAACTGGCGGGTGAAGAATGCAAGGAGGATATATATAGGATTGCTCTATAAGCCTCTCAGATATTCCTCCTTGAAGTCAATTTCGCCCTCAATGGCTTCTTGAAGCTGGTTTATCAGCAATTCCCTATCTCTATTCAGAGTCCCTTTCAGCGATAAGTAGTTGGAGGCATGATTGCTTCTGAATACACAGCCTTCGCAGTCAAGGTTTCTTAAAAGCTCCAATGTTTCTACGGCTATCTCCCGAGGGGTTAAAAGCTTGAAGGAGCCTTCTTCTACCTCTTCATACAGCTTAGTCCCGAGTTCCACCATAAGGGTCAGCAGGCCCAGGAAATCAGGCTTCATCTTGTTTATCGCCTTAGCCGATTCGAGGGCATGCTCCTTCCAAAGCTGCTTTCCGCCCAAGCCTGATATCAGAGTGACAGAAAGAAGTATCCCTGCTCCTTTGACCTTTTGCCCTGCCTCCACTATTTCCTGAGAGTCTGCGCCTTTGTTTATGTTCTTTAATATTTCGTCGCTTCCGGACTCCAGCCCCAAATATGCGATGCCAAGTCCCGCTTCTCTGAGCAGTTTTAAATCCTCATGGGATTTCAGCATTATGCTCCTTGGAGATGCATAGATTCCTACTCGCCCGCACTCAGGTATAGTATTTCTTATATGTTCCAATATCTTTAAGAGTTCTGCCGTCTTGATCATCAATGCATCGCCGTCAGCCAGGAAAATCCTCTTTATGCTTTTATACAACATCCTTGCTTCACTGATGTCTTGAATTATATCTTCTATGCTTCTTATTCTAAACTTTTTATCCTTATACATGCTGCAAAAGCTGCATTTATTATGAGAACAGCCGATAGTCGCCTGGACTATAAGGCTCCATGCTTCGCTTGGCGGCCTGTATATGCTTCCTTCGTATCTCAAAGTCTCCACTTCCTTTCTGAAATTATATATAACGCATTAAATAGCTGTTATCCTGGCTGATAAAAGAGTGCATTGTGAAGGAGCTTAGAGTTTGTTAGCGAAGTATAGGACAAGTTGCGTCAACTGTTTGAGCCGAAGCGAGTTTTGACGCAACCCTATGCAAGCTTACAAACTCTTAGCCCCGGAGCTCTGCAATCGTTATCAGCCAGGATAACATTATCGCTGTAAAATCTTTTTCACGTTATATCTAGTTTTGCTTCTTTTTAATGGTCTGCCTGAGGCCCTTTTCTTCTTTTCTTATAATCCTTTTAATATTCGGCAGATGATTATAAATAGCAAGCGCTGCAATTATCATTGAAACGGTTATCGCTCCAAGCCCCAGCTTCAAATATGCGGTGGCAGCAACAACGATCAGGACAAGGACTATAGTGCCTAAAGCTATATAGTCGGTGATCAATGTCACTATTATAATAGTCAGTATCCCTAATACTGCAAGAGGAATATTGACTGCCATGAGCATGCCTATAAGGGATGCAGTGCCTTTTCCTCCTCTAAAATTCATGAAAAATGGGTGGTTATGTCCCAATATTACAAAAAGGCCGTTTAGATATAGGTAAAAGTTAAACAGGCTTGGATCCGCGACATCTTTATATAAGGCTTTTATAAGCATAACAGAAACTACGGCCTTTGAAATATCCAACAAAGCAACTAACACCCCATATTTCCACCCCAGAGAAATAACCGTATTTGAGGCACCTGCATTGCCGTGACCCAGATTTCTTATGTCTACATTCCTAAGAAGCTTGCCCAGTATATAGGAGAACTGCAAGCATCCAAATACATATCCGATTAAAGCGACAATAAAATAATCCTTCATAGCATTTCTCCCTATTAATATTTTCTTAATTATATCTGTTGTACTAGCTGATAGCAAGTATAAAGCTTCGAGGCTAAGACTTTGTAAGCTTGTATAGTAGTTTTATCCTATATTTCCATGAAAATAAAAGGGTATTCTCATAGAAAAGCGATGCAAAAAATTATCCCCGGTATTCCCGGGGAATCATCATTTTATCCTGAATGATTGAATTATTCTGTTGAACATCAGGGGGTAATATTTTCTCCAGTCCTTTTCATCCGTATAAAAGCTTGCTCTATATATCTTCCCTTTTCCGTCTTCTAAAAATGCTTCATAAGATCTATAATAGCCTCCTGTGTCCTTCGGCCTTTCATATTGCAGCAGATAGCCTTTGTTTCTGTTTACCATTATTTCTTTCAGATTGTAAGATTTGAAGTCTGTAGAATCTACTGCCGCATTTTTCGCCTCCTCCAGAAATTGTGACAGAGGCTTATCTATTTTCCATACTTGAATAAAGCCATGTATCTTTTTATTGGGAGTGATATAGTTCAAATCATAGATTATCTCGCCGCCCATAAATTTTTGCTCCCATGCAGACCAGGATGCAGGTATAGAAAATTTAAAGCTTCCATCCAAAACCTCATAATCCTTATATCCTTGCCTTTCCATCTTCTGCAGTTCTATATTAGCCTTAAATACCGCTGCGGTATCCGATATTCTTCCGTAAAAGGTCAACATCAGCATGACCAATAAAACCATAGCAGCTACATAAGAAGCATAATGCCTTTTTAATATTTTTTTCAAGATTTTCCCCCCTTTTCCCTTTGAATCCTCTACTTAATAAATATGACATATATAAAATGATAATGTATAATATATCTATAATTTACATGGAGGTGTTTTTTATTGAGGTATATAGATTTGAGAAGCGATACTGTAACCATGCCTACAGCCGAAATGAGAAAGGCCATGTTTGAAGCCGAGGTAGGCGATGATGTATATGGGGATGATCCTACCATCAATAGATTAGAGAAACTGGCCGCCGACATAGTCGGCAAAGAGGCTGCTATGTTTGTTGCCAGCGGCACCATGGGCAATCAGCTCGGCGTTATGACTCACACTTTACGGGGTGATGAGATCATACTTGGTGAAAACGCTCATATAGCCGTTCATGAGGTAGGGGCCGCAGCAGTGCTGTCAGGTGTTCAGCTCAGGACTATCAAAAGCGGTGATGATATCCTTTATCCCGAATTAGTCGAAAAAGCTATAAGATCTGATGATATACATGAGCCCAGAACAGGGCTTATATGCTTGGAAAATGCACTGGCTAACGGAACTGTGGTTCCCCTTGAGGTGATGAAAAAAGTATATGAATTGGCCGTTGAGCGCGGCATTCCCGTGCATCTTGACGGAGCCAGATTGTTCAATGCGGCTGCAGCTTTAGGCGTGACCGCCGCTGATATAGTACAATACACAGATTCAGTCCAGTTTTGCCTTTCCAAGGGCTTGTGCGCCCCAGTAGGTTCCATTTTGGCCGGTACCAGCGCTTTTATTAATAGGGCAAGGAAGAACAGGAAGCTCCTCGGCGGCGGCATGAGGCAGGCAGGTTTTCTGGCAGCGGCAGGTATAATAGCACTTCAGGACATGATAAAGCGGCTGGAGAAAGATCACGAAAATGCCAGGTACCTGGGAAAGAGGCTTCTTGAAATTCCGGGCATCGAGCTTAACCCGGATAAAATTCAAATCAATATGGTATTCTTCAAGCTGAATCGCCCTGATTTTGACCCGAATCTTCTTGTTTCAAAGTTCTTTGAAAAAGGCATAAAGATAAACGGTGAAGAGGGCGGGCTTTTTAGATTTGTGACGAACAACGATGTAAATAAGCAGGATATAGACTTCGTAATCGATACTATGAAAGAAATATTATTATAAAAGAGGCTTCTCTTGAAATGTATTTAACGGAAAGTTAACACTGAGTAAATCTATATTTTACTATGCATTTCAGAATAAATATTGTATATATTTAGCTTATGATGTATAATTTGTCATACGAAGCTGAAAATTGGGGGTTTTTGTATGAAAGGTACAGTGGTTTCAACCTGGATAAACAGCTTAAGAAATCTATACGGTGATGAGATTGTAAACTCTTGCTTGAGAATAATAGGGTGGCAGGAGGACAGAGTCATATCTCCTCTGGAAGAAATTGACGATAAAGAGCCTGCAAAGCTGATAGAAGAAATAGGGAAAAAAGTGGGCAAATCAACCGAGGAAATATGGCGCAAGGTTGGCAGAAGCAATATTGAATCCTTTTTCAAATGGTTCCCGTCATATTTTGAACGCCGAAACGTAAAGGCATTCTTGCTCATGATGGATGATGTGCATGCTCAATTGACAAGGATGATCAAGGGAGCAAATCCTCCCAGACTGATTGCAACGGATCTGAGCGAAAAAGAAATTGAAATGAAATATATATCGAAGCGCGGATTGTTTGATTATTTTCTTGGATTATTGGAGGGCTGCGGCGACTTTTTCAAGGAAAAGATTCAGGTCCAGGAGCTGGAAAGGGGCAAGGAAAACAACCTGCATATGCTCAGGGTAAAGATAACTGTAGAGAAAGGCTTGCATAGCGAGAAAACCTTCAATCTGTCCAGGATTTTATCCTTGGGCTTTCTAAAAAAAGTAGATATTAAAATTTCATTCTTGAGCGCTTTAGCCTTGCTGCCTATAAGCTATCTGCTGACAAAAAACTGGCTGGCTTCGGGTATCATCTCCATATCCTTGTTTGCGGTCAGTGAGGTAATAGCTTTAATAGCTCTGGCACCTCTGAGGCTCTTTAACGAGGAAATAGGAAAATTAAATAATCTTGATTTTTCTTCATATACAAGGGTAAAAACCGGTGATGAGCTGGAGTCCTATTTCCAACAGCTCAATGGCATAAAGCAGTTGTTCCAAAAAGATTTCCTCTTCTTAAAGGGAGGAAATGATGACATGTATAATTACACAAAGACATTTTCAGATATAGCAAGAAATATGAAAAATGTATCGGACGGCATATCCGGCATTGTGCAGGATGTCGCTGAGGGGGCAGTCCATCAGGCTGAGGAAACCGAAAAATCCGTATACATAATCAGTACAAATATGGATACATTGAACAAGATTGCTCAAGAGGAGCTCAAAAGCAAAGACAGGCTTGAGGAAGCCGTTAAAAGCATTAAGACCTCCTCGGAAGAGACTCAAAGAGTAGCAAAGATGATATTATCCATCAGAGATGCTTTTGCCCATGTGAATTCTCAAGGGGTTGAGCTTTCCAAAAGAGCCAACGATATTATGAATATCGTAACAACCGTCGAGAATATTGCAGACCAGACCAATTTGCTTTCATTAAATGCTGCGATAGAATCAGCAAGAGCCGGAGAGCTGGGCAGAGGATTTGCAGTGGTCGCGGGAGAGATACGAGGCTTGGCCGAGGATTCCAAATCGGCGGTAAAAACAATCAACGAAAACCTGAAAATGTTTACGGGAGAGGTAAGCAGCCTTGTAGGCAGTATAAATGCCCGGTTCAATCAGCTTGAGGAAAGCAATACAACCTTGGAAAAGGTTGCAAAGGACAATACGGTATCCACAGAGCATATAGGTTCTGTTTCCTCAGATATAGTAAGGCTTGTGGAAGAGATGTCCGCACAGACAAAGCAGCTTTCCGATGTATTTGAAAATGTGCATTCCCTTGCGGCAATAGCCGAAGAGAATTCTGCCGCATCTGAAGAGATGAGTGCCAGCGTAATCGAATATTCCAACAAAATAAAAGAGCTTACCATGTATATCGAAGAATTGGAAAAGTTATCCGGAAACTTCAAAACAGAATTGGGTAAATATAAACTATAAAGGGTGCTATGCAGCACCCTTTGATTTTTGTCTTTTTAATAAGAATATGAAAAAAGGTCCCCCCATTATGGAGGTCATAACGCCTACCGGAATTTCCGAAGGCTGAATAAGGACTCTTCCCAGAGCATCTGACAGCATCAATATGGCAGCTCCCATTATGGCGCTGTAAGGTATGAGCTTCCTATTGTCAGAGCCCCAGATAAGTCTTACGATATGAGGTGCCACCAGACCCAGAAAGCCTATGGTCCCGCCTGTGGACACCACTGCTCCGACTATAAGAGAACATATGACAAGCAGTATATATTTAAGCTTTTCAACATCTACGCCCATATAGTGAGCTGATTCCTCACCCAAAGACATGATATTCAACTCTCTGGAAAAAAAGCATAATGCTAATATTCCCGGCAGTATGAAAGAACTGGAGAATATAAGCTTTTGCCATGTGGCAGAAGATAAGCTTCCCATAGTCCAAAATACTATTTGCTCCAGTTTATTTCTATTAAGCATCATCAAGAAGGATATAATGGATGAGAGAAAATAGCTGACAGCCACTCCTGATAAAAGCAGTGAGTTTATTGAGACTCTATTCTTAGTTTTGGAGATATGGTATACGAAAAAAAGGGTGGAAACCGCCCCCAGGAAGGCAAAAGCTCCAGTCGTCCCATAGCCGAATATGCCAATGCCTGTTACTATGGAAAGCACTGCTCCCAGAGCAGCTCCTGATGACATTCCCAAGGTATAAGAATCCACCAGCGGATTCTTAAATACACCCTGCATAACCCCTCCTACAGCAGATAAGCCTGCGCCTAAAACTGCAGAGATAATTACACGCGGCATCCTTATATCTATCAGAATGGCTCTATTGTCTGTATCTTTTCCCATAAACACTATTTCGATTATCTCCCTTAAGGGTATTTCGACAGCGCCTATTCCTACCCCGATGAAAAAGCAGATGATAAAAAAAGCCAACAAGATGCTCAGGGACAATATATTTTTTAATGTTTCTTTACTCATTTCCTTCATCTGCCTTTAACAATGCTTCTATCAATTCATATTCTTCCAGTTGTATAACATTGAGCTGCTTTTTTAATCCTTTATAAAGGCTTCGCGCTTCGCCTCCGGTATAGTCTCTTTTTTCAAAGTCACGGTCTCCCAAAATATATATCTTCTTATCCTTCAGCTGTTTTTCTGTAAGGAGTTCAAGGTTTCTTATATTAGCCTTGCTGAAATATATTGGCATGAGAACAATACAGTATGCCGCAAGAGCAAGCTCAAGATTTTTTTCATATGCTTTTTGAGTAATATTTAAAAAAGGAGTTTCTTCGGCTACATCCAGTTCATACTCTTTGGAAGCAGCCCAATCAGAATCTCCTATGTTCAATACCCCTGTGGAAACGGTAAAACCATTATCTGCTAATTCTTTAATCAACTTTGATCCGCTTCCCCCGCCGCATATTATGTGAATTTTTGTATCTCGCTTCTTTTTAGGTATCGTTGATATCGGATATATATAAGTTTTTCCGGTGACGGGATTCTTGCTGACGGTTACATCCGTATTAAAGACATGGGCTATATTTTCAGCGGTCAGAACCTTCTCTGGCTCTCCTTCGCAAAAAATCTCCCCTGCTTTGAGCATAACAATATGATCGCTGTACGCAGAAGCCATATTCAGATCATGCAACACAGCTATAGAAGCCAGGCCCTCTTCCATGCTCATTCTCTTTATCAAATCCAATATTTCCACTTGATGCTGCAGATCCAGATGAGAAATGGGCTCATCCAGCAAGAGCACCCTCGGCTGCTGGGCCAATGCCTGGGCCAGTATGACCCTTTGCTTTTCACCGCCGCTCAGTTCATTGTAGAGCCTATCGGAAAACTCCAGGATATTCGTATATCTCATGGCTTTTTCTACAATCTTTATGTCCTCTGGGGTTTCTCCCTTCAGCCTTTTTATGTATGGGTGCCTGCCCATAAGCACTATATCCTTGACCTTGAAGTCGAACTCCAAAAGTATATTTTGCGGCACCATGGAAAGCCTTTTGCTGATTTCTCTTTGTGAAAGCTCCTTCAGATTTTCTTCTCCGATCAGGACTGCTCCTCTTTGAGGCTTCAGGAATCCGGAAAGCGTCTTTAATAAAGTGCTCTTGCCTGAGCCATTAGGTCCTATTATGCTAATAAAGCTGCCCTCTTTGATCTTCAAATTGATATTTTTCAATACTTCTTTATTCCCATAGCAAAAACCCAGGTGTTCAGCACTTATCTCATAATCCATCTCCATACCTTCCTATTGCCTAAAATGCGTCGCTATGAAGCACCTTTGCCATTTCACAAATGGCATCCACTATTCTTGGCCCTGGCCTTGCTACTATATTGTCATCTGACATTATATGTATATTCCCTTTTTTTACACATTCCAGCTTCTGAAAGAAGTCATCCTTCTCAAAGTCTTCCTTTCTCATGCCCTCATCGGTTGCATGATAAGAAGCTATGAGGATATCGGGATTTTGTTTTATAAGCTCTTCCGGGCTATATTTTGACCAGCCTTGTGTCTCTTCTGCTATATTCCGGCCTCCGGCAATTTGTATTATTTCATTGATAAAAGTCCCCTGTCCTACGGTGAATATTGGATCTTTCCAAACCAGATAGAATACCTTGGGCCGGTCTTTACCGCCGACCTTGGACTTTATATTATCGATGCTTTTATGCATATTGTTAATTATCTCTTCTGCGTTTGCTTCTGCTCCTACCAATTTGCCTATCATAGCTATGGAATCAAATATTGAGTCAATATCCGAAGCCTCAGTGGAGATCACAGGTATATCAAGGCCTTCAAGGGCTTCTATTATATCCTCCTGAATGTACCCTCCTGCTAAAACCACATCCGGATTGACCTTTTTTATCATTTCAATATTGGGATTTTCAAAATCTCCGATCACCTCAACGCTTTTGGCTTCCTCAGGATAGTCGCAAAAGCTTGTAACGCCTACCAACTTTTTTCCTGCACCTAAGGCAAAGACTATTTCAGTATTGGTAGGAGAAAGAGATACTATCTTCTCAGGTTTTTTTTCTAATACAACACTCCTGCCCTTAATATCAGTTATTTCTACTTTCTTAGCCGCATCTTCTGCTCCCTTATTTGCTTCCCTTTGGCAAGATGCCAGCAAGGGCAGCAACAATAATACAAATAAAATTAAAATCATTCTCTTAAGCTTCAACTTCATAACACTCCCACCTACATATTTGCAGTATAATTCTAGCACATGCAATATGGATTTACAACATTTTGAGTCTATCGGGAAATATGAAACATTTGTAAATATAAGTCGAATCTGTTATAATATTCTTAACATTTTTCAAATCTTAAATTAAACCACTAATAAATAATATCAAGAGGTGAGCATATGCAGTCTATAATGAACATTAACATTGAAGCATGTGTACCGGGGATGAAAGTATCTGAAGAAATATTGAACAGCTTTGGGGCTACTCTTATACAAAAAGACAGCGTACTGGATAACTACACAATAAATAAGCTGATGGAGCTGGGCATTGAAAGTCTTAAGGTTTATGAGGGGCTTGAGCCCGAGCCCAGCAATAGTAATAAGGTAGCTGCAATCTATTCGGAAAAAGTGGATGAATTTAAGAACATCATAAAGGACATAGGAAATGGCAAAACTTTGGATACATTAAGGGTTCAAGCGATCGTCAGAGATATTAACAACAACTTTACCTCAGTAAATGACATTGTAGCGAATCTTAACAGTATCAGATCCATTGATGAATACACATATTCCCACAGCATCAATGTGTCTCTTTTATGTTCACTAATAGGCAGCTGGCTGAACCTAAACGAGGTCCAGAGAAAATGTCTTTCTTATTGCGGTCTGCTCCACGACATAGGCAAATCTAAAATATCTCATGAGATTTTAGAGAAGCCGGGTCCTTTATCGCCCAAGGAATTCGAGGAAATTAAAAAACATTCGATTTTAGGCTACAAAATACTTGAAGGAAATGTAGCCATAAGCAAAGACATCATGTTAAGCGTGTTAATGCATCATGAAAGGGAAGACGGCTCCGGCTACCCATTCGGGATAAAAGGAAACCAGATCAGCCTATATGCAAAGATAACCGCCATAGCTGATGTATTTGATGCCATGACATCAGATAAAGTCTATAAAAAGCGCCAAACTCCCTTTGATGTATTTGCCATGTTTGAAAGCGAGTATTTAACAAAATGCGACACTAATATTTTACTTACATTCCTCAAAAGGATAGCTGACTATTATATAGGAAGCAGAGTTAGGCTTAACAATGACGAATATGGTGAGATAGTGTTCATCAATCAGAAGGCCATATCAAAACCTATAATTAGACTGGAGGACTTAAGCATAATAGATATGAGCAAAGAAAAAGGTTTGTTTATTGCAGAAATATTTTAGCATATTGCGTAAGCTGCGCCGCTAAAAAGTGGAATATCTGATATAATAGAATTGATAAAGTTTTTATAGGAGGTAAGATAAATGCCTTTAGTAACATCAAAGGAAATGTTCAAAAAAGCATATGATGGACTATATGCTGTTGGAGCATTTAATGTAAATAACATGGAGATTATCCAGGGAATAGTGGATGCAGCAAAGGATGAGCAGGCTCCTTTAATTCTTCAGGTATCTGCCGGAGCCAGAAAATACGCAAAGCACGTCTATCTTATGAAGTTGGTGGAGGCTGCAGTGGAAGACAGCGGTCTTTCTATCTGTCTTCATCTTGACCATGGCGAGGATTTCGAGATATGCAAATCCTGTATCGACGGGGGCTTTACATCTGTTATGATAGATGGTTCAAAACATCCCTTCGAGGAAAATATCGCCATTACAAGAAAGGTTGTAGAGTATGCCCATGATAGGGGTGTTGTGGTGGAAGCAGAGCTGGGAAGGCTTGCAGGCATTGAAGATGCTGTAAGTGTGAGCAGCAGGGATGCAACCTTTACCGATCCGGATCAGGCAGTAGAATTTGTCCAGAGAACAGGCGTAGATTCGCTGGCAATAGCCATAGGAACAAGCCATGGCGCTTACAAATTCAAAGGGGAGCCTATGTTGGATTTTGAAAGATTGGAGAAAATAAGCAAGCTTCTTCCTGATTTTCCTCTTGTCCTCCATGGCGCATCCACAGTGCTGCCTGAGTTCGTAGATCTATGCAATACATATGGAGGCCATGTTCCCGGAGCAAAAGGAGTGCCTGAGGACATGCTGCTGAAAGCAGGCAAAATGGGAGTGTGCAAGATCAATATCGACACAGATTTAAGGCTTGCAATGACAGCTTCTATCAGAAAGCATCTGGCTGAGAACCCGGGTGATTTTGATCCGAGGCAGTATCTGAAACCTGCCAGAGAAGCTATCAAGAATATGGTTAAGCATAAAATGAAGAATGTATTGAATTGCAGCGGAAAAGCATGATTAAGGGTTCAGGATTCAGAGCTCAGAACTCAGGAATACTAGGGTATTCCTTTGAGGTCAGCTACTAGCCTCTAGCTACTAGCCTCTGGCTTTGGGTATTCCTTACGAGTCATGGGGACGGGGAACGGAAACCACTGAAGGACACTGAATTTTTCACGAAAAAACACGGCAGAGCCCAAAGAATAAGCATATGTGTTTACCTGCACATATGCTTATTCTTTAGTTACTGTAGCTTTCTCCTATAAAGTAGAACTTAAGATATAAATAAGATAGCGTAAATAATAGCGCTGCAGTATGTACATATCATATATGCACGCTACAGTGTCTATAAAACTAATATTCCTCCGTGAAAATCCGTGAGGCGTCCATGCCTTTCCGTGTTCTCCGTTCCCTGCGGCTCCAGAGGCATGCTCAAAGCCAGAAGCTAGCGGCTAGAGGCTAGAGGCAAAGTATTAACATATTTTAAAAATTCTGAGCTGTCCGAGCTATAATCGGGAGCATAAGGGCTGTCTCTTTTGATCACACAGTCGGTGACTAAATAAGTGCTTATGCCTGCTTTTTTCGCCACCATGTCCTCCAGCATATCATTCCCAACCATCAAGCATTCTTCCGGCTTTTTGCCTTTTATTTTTAAAATATCTTCGTAGAATTTAGGATTAGGCTTGCAGAAGCGGCATATTTCGAAATTGGTCACATAGCTGAAATCATCCAGAAGAAAGCCGGCCCATTGTATCCTCTTATCTATGGCTACTTTGGGAAAAAGAGGATTGGTAGCAACGATCACATCGTAGCCTTTGCTCTTCAACCGGTTGACCGCATTTATCATATTATCTATTCTGTAGGTAACATCTTTGACAAGATCAAATTCACTATCATAAAAGCTATCAAAGCCGTTTAGAAAGAAATCCCTATGCTCCTCCTCTATAAGCGCATTAAACCTTTCAAAAAAAATTTCCTGATTAAATCTGACGCCGTCAGAATTTTTTACCATGTGGATTATCGATTCCCATATATTTTTATACAGCTCCTTAGGGCTGCAGAATTCTCCAAACTTAACCCCAAGCAATGAAAAATACTTATTTTCAAACTCATTATTATCCATTCCCAATAAAGTACCGTCTAAATCAAACAAAACAGTGTTTATCATCTCACATCTTTCCTCCAGTAAACTCTAATTTTATCCCAATAGTAAAAAATCACCCGGGTAAAAACATAATCATAGACCAGGAACGCAAATTGCAGGCCAAGCACCAGCCAGACGATCGGGAAAGCTATGGTTATATTTATCAAAAATACTCTGGTCCATATAAAATAAACCGCTAAAGACGCTATATTGAAGAATAACAGCTTCAATGTCAATTCGATTAATATATTCCTTGTCTTTTCTATATAGTATTTTATTAAAGGATATATACCAAAAATAAAGATGTAAGGCACTGCATTTACCAGATTTCCTAAGACCAGAAAAGACAACATTGACGTAGCAAAGTACAAAAGCCAAGCCTGCCGGGCCCCCATTTCAACCAATATAAATCCGGGTATTATGCCGGTCAAAAAATACATTGTAAGCTTTGCGGAAGGCAAATAAACAGCTAAATATAAAAATATTATGCTTATAGCGGTTAAAATACCTCCAAGGGCAACCTTTCTTCCCAATTTAACACCGCCTCATTATATGCAGTTTATCAGATCTCCACCCATGCATTCACAACAACAATCGGAGCATATAAGGCATTGGCACATGCTGCACAGATCCGGCCCGGCGGAGCTATAACGCCGGTTGTATCCATAGCTTTGATACTGATTATTGGCATATGCTATTCTGTTTAAAGCGTCTCTGTACTCCATATTTGAAGGGTCCATGTTCACTGCTGTATTTATACTGTTCACGGCTTCATTATACCAGCCTTTTCTCATAAAGATGAGTCCTCTTAAATAATGCCATTGAGCATCCCTCATGCTTATTCTATTGAGCAGATTTTCAGCTGCCTGGATATTCCCGTTCATTATATTCATTCTTACCTGCGAATATAAGTTGGTATCGCTGCCATATCCGGAGCTATTGCTTTCCCTGTAGCCGTAAGCATTGCCTTGAGACCTGTTATTTGACCCGCTTCTTTCATGTTCTTTGAGCAGGCTATCATAGGCCTGATTTATTTCTTTTAGTTTTTCTTCTGCCAATTCGGAAAGAGGATTATTTCTGTATTGGTCCGGGTGATATTTCTTCACCAGCTCCTTATATGCCTTTTTTATTTCATCTATTGAAGCGCCTTCCCTTACATTAAGTACCTCATAGGGGTTTCTCATCCTTCTTGCAGCTCCTTCCTTCCAATATGCTTTTTGTTTTTTTATCCATGCCTAAATATATTACGTTTTCAATTATGCTCCTATTGTTCATATCAAGCAGCTCAAAAGCAGAGGCTGCTTGTGTCAAAGTATGGATGAGGTTGAACTTGATATCTTCCTTTATTTTATCCTTGAATGCTCCAATATCACCGTTTTTGTATTCATACTGAAGCAAGAGGGGATTATAATTATTTTTTTTAACATCCTTTTCAATATCATCATAGGCATCAATTATATATATCCATCTGCCCAGATTATAGCCCAGCCACTCAACAGCTTTCTTGTCTTTTTCATTATCTCCCTTATACCCTATGCCTACAATACCCTTGATCAATTCCCCAAAGGGGTCTGCTGCCCTATCCATTGAGCTGCAGTTTTGTTTTTCCAGAGCATACAGCTTTTCCAGGGATTGCTTTATATGTGCTTCTGCTTCCTTATTGCTGCTTGAAGCCGCTCTATAGCCGGAGCCGATCAGCAGCTGCGCTGCTTTAGCGAGGATGTTCTTCTCATCCTCCCAATCATCCTGAAGCTTATAATAAGTGAGGATTATATTGATATCACTTGAGAAATCTACACTGGGGCTTTTCTTAACAATCCACTTTTTCTTCAGCGGATTTGCTGCGCAAGCTTCATACGCCAACCCAACATTCTCTTTATTTATAGAAGATAGAAATAAGCCTAAAAATACGGAATCATAATTCAGCCCAAGCCGGCATAGAGGTCCGAAGCTTTTTCCCATGGACTTGCATACCCCGCAATAATAAGCCCTGAATAATTCGTATTCTTTTATTTTCATCTCACCCTTGTCGGGCGTTACATATCCAAACATAATATCTCCTGATTTTGACTGCTTTTTTCATTATATCACAGCTTAGCGCAATTTTCAGCTAAAAAAAACAACACAGGCCAATGACTGTGCTTCTTGCAGCACAGCCTCCAGCCTGTTTTTTTCAAAATAATCTCAAATCTTGTCTGATCTTCCTAAATGTAAGCTTTTAAAAACTCTGGCACATTGTCTGGATTCCTGCTCAAGCTCACAACAAAATTTACTTCATATTCCTTGTTAAGCCTTTCCATGTTATCAATAAAACCCTTTAAGCATGATTCTTCTGAATTGGAAATAACCTTGAGCCCATCTATAAAAATATGCTCAATATCAAAGTTTTGGGAGATAACTCCGCACAAAAAACCATAAAAAGTCTTCAAATTATCAATCTGAAAATCCCCAGCATTGATGAATCGAAGACTTCTATCCAAATCGTACATATGATTATTGTCTCTGTCGATGTACACAACATGACCTTTAGAAGCTTTTGATGCTTCATTTGCCATGCCAATCATCACCTTAGTCTTTCCGGTGCCCTTTTCACCTACAATAAACTTAACCATTTTAATTACCCCCTAACATTATTTTTTTTAGAGATTAATTAGAGAATACTATATTCGGAAGATTATTTCAATTGTTTATTTCGATAAAAGCTAAATATTTGTAAATATCATGCTCATTTACTTATTTATAATGCAAGTCTTAGTGTGTCGGACATCGCTTACCAGCATGCCGTAGTGAATTTTATTGATTCCAAGATTGCCCAATTTTCAGACAAATATAACTATTTACATTATTCTCAATATTTGAGATAATAAACACATAATATACTTAGAAAGGAGTAATGATAATGTCCAGCAAAGCAAGACAGAAAAAAGAAGCCACTGTGCTTGAAGCCTTAGTTCCCGTGGTCTTGACAGTTGGTATCCTAATGTATACTATACTGGTTCTAGGGGGAGACGTGCACATTCCTTTAGTCTTGGGTTCAATCATAACCGCTTTGATAGCAGTTTACAGATTGGGCTTCACTTGGGGGGAAATCGAAGAAGGTTTTATCGCTACAATAAGTGGTACAATGCAAGCTATAATAATTCTCGCAATTATAGGTATGATCATAGGCACATGGATTCTTGGAGGTGTAGTGCCCACACTAATTTTCTATGGACTAAAGGTATTATCCCCTGCATTTTTTCTTATAGCTTCCATGATATTATGCAGCATAGTATCCCTAGCAACGGGTAGTTCATGGACCACAGCCGGAACAGTTGGTATTGCCCTTATGGGCGTTGCAGTAGGTCTCGGAGTTCCAGGCCCCATGGCAGCAGGTGCTATTATTTCCGGAGCGTATTTCGGTGATAAATTATCACCCCTTTCCGATACCACAAACCTTGCACCAGCTATGGCTGGCTCAAACCTCTTTGACCATATTAAACACATGTTTTTTACTACTGGAACAAGCTATGTCATAGCTCTAATAGCCTTTGGGATAATGGGTGCCCAATTTGCCGGCAAAGAACTTGATACAGCAGCAATCAATGAACTCATAAGCACTATGAGTGCAAACTTCACAATCAGTCCTATACTTCTATTAGTGCCAATAATAGTTATAACTTTGGTTGCCATGAAAACCCCCGCTATACCAGGGCTTATGATAGGTACCATCCTCGGCGGTGCTGCCGCTATGATATTCCAAGGCGCCAGCTTAGGTGCAGTATTGGATGCAATGCAAAACGGAGTAGTATCCGAAACGGGAAATGCACTGCTGGATGAGCTACTCACTAGCGGCGGTTTACAAAGCATGATGAAGACAATTTCTCTTATCATGTGTGCATTGACTTTCGGCGGAATGCTAGAAAAGTCAGGAATGCTGGAAACATTAGCAAAGAAGATACTCGGATTTGCAAAAAGCACAGGCTCCCTTGTTACTGTTACAATACTCTCCTGTATATTTGTAAATGCTTTAGCCGGAGACCAGTATCTGGCAATAGTTCTTCCCGGTAAAATGTACAGGGATGAATTCCATAAGAGAGGCTTGGCTCCAAGAAACCTTTCCAGATGTCTTGAAGACGCCGGTACAATGACATCATCATTGATTCCATGGAATACCTGCGGTGCTGCTATGTCAGGCTATCTTGGCATTCCTACAGTTGATTATGTTCCATATGCTGTGCTTAACCTTGTAAGTCCAATAGTATCAATTGTATTCGGTTATGCCGGCATCACAATGATGAAGCTTGAGGACGATCCGTCAGCACCGGAATATAAGGGTAAAGCAACAGTAAGTGCATAAATAGAAATATAGATAAAAATAATCCCGTTGTTTATTTCAACGGGATTATTTTTAACTGCGGTACCGAAAACTGGTGATTTTAGAAAACTTATATAAGGATATTTAATGTTACCCTGCAGATACTATTTTTATGAAAGAGAAATTTTTAAGATTTATCGCCTATGGTCTGATAGGCTGGTGCCTGGAGATTTTATGGACCGGATTTGGTTCACTGCTTCACGGCAATTTCATGCTATATAGTTTCACCTATATGTGGATGTTTTTCATCTACGGAATGGGATTATTTCTGGAACCAGTTCATGACAAGATCAGGAATTGGAATACTTATCTGAGGGGAGGCATATGGGTCCTAATCATATTTGCCATAGAATATCTGTGCGGCTGGGCTCTAGACGGCGCACTGGGCCATTGTCCGTGGGATTACGGCAATGGAATATTATCCGTGAAGGGCTACATAAGGCTGGACTTCACAGTGGCTTGGTTTTTTACAGGCTTGCTCTATGAGAGAGTGCACGACTTCCTCATAGCATTTGAGAAGCTTCCAAAGTCTGTATTGCTGGAGTACAGCCCGGACCAAACCGCAGAATGTCCCAATAAAAAAATTAGGCCTTTTAAAAAAGCCTAATTTTTTTATTTTTACCCTTATTCTATATCAAATCTCCCACACATTTATAATGTTAATCTGTTGTGCCAGTTGATAACAAGTTAAATTAACGACATTCTAAACCATCATATAAATCATTGTATATTAAATATTGATAAAATTATTGGCAATATCATTGCAATAATGATCAATATACTGAGTACCACTGCAATCTTCCTCTTCATGCTATCACCCCGACATTTCCTATTTGGGCAGCTGGATCTTGGAATTTTCTTTTGATTCCCTGTAGAGCACAAATTTATTCCCTATGACCTGCACTACATCTGCTTCAATAGCCCCGGCCAATTCATGGCCTGCTTCTCTTGCATCAAGTTCACAGTTGTCAAGTACTTTGACTTTTATAAGTTCTCTTGCCTCCAGGCAAGCACTGATATCCTTTTCCATTGATGAAGTAATACCTGATTTTCCTATCTGAAAAACATCTTCCAAGCCATTTGCCAGGCTTCTTAAATAAGCTCTTTGTCTGCTATTTAACATATTCCCTCCTGTTTTATCTCACATATTTTAAAAGCAGACTTTCGTCTGCTATGCTGCGCCATACTATACTTCTGCTTCTTTTTTGGTTTTTCTTCGATGAGTTTCGTAATCCGGATCTCCTTTTTTCCATCCGCTTCTGTTCTTTTCTAAATTTTGTACATAGTTTTCATTGATAAGTATTTGATTTTTTGCTATGCAAAAATACGTTGGGGTATTCTGTTTACAATTTTCACATTGTATGCAGTCCATGATAATAAATTGACCTCCGCTTGCTAATCATAATATTCAAATTCAATATTACCCATTTTTACAGTGTCGCCATCATTTATACCCATACTTTTCAACTCATCGACAATACCCCTCTTTCTAATAACACGCTGAAAGTATTTCACGGAATCACTATCATCCATGTTCACTGATGCTAAAAGCCTTTCTGCCAAAGGTCCTTCGATGACATATATTTCATTTTCCATTTTTATCGTGAATTCTTTAGCATCCGTATATTTATGATACAACAAATCCTTGTCTACTTCAACAATTTCTTCTTCATCTTCCATTGTTTCCAGTATATTATATACTCTATCCAGCATAGGCCTTATGCCCATCTTTGTTGCTCCGGAAACAGGGAAAATATCATAGCCTTCACCGGATAAAAAGAGCTTAACTCTTTCAAAATTCTTGTCCGAACCTGGTATATCCATCTTATTGCATGCGATCACTTGAGGTTTCGAAGCAAGCCTTGGGCTGTACAGTTTTAATTCATTGTTTATCTTTCTGAAATCTTCTATAGGATCTCTTCCTTCGATTCCGGAAGCATCAAGCACGTGTATTATGACCTTGGTCCTTTCAATATGCCGTAAAAAATCATGGCCGAGGCCTACCCCTTCATGTGCTCCTTCAATCAATCCGGGTATATCCGCCATCACAAAGCTTCTGCTCGGGTCCAGCTCCACCACTCCCAGATTTGGGGATAAGGTTGTAAAATGATAATTCGCAATTTTGGGCCTTGCGGCACTGACTACAGACAGAAGCGTAGATTTGCCTACGTTAGGGAAGCCTACTAAGCCTACGTCAGCTATCAGCTTCAATTCAAGCTCGACCCATATCTCTTCGCCTTTCTCTCCGGGCTGAGCAAATCTCGGGGCCTGCCTTGTGGAGGTGGCAAATTGGGCATTACCTTTTCCGCCCCTTCCTCCTTTAGCCGCCAAAAGCTCCTGTCCCTCATGCCTCAGATCTCCAAGAGCTCTTTTGCTTTGTTCATCATATATTATTGTGCCCACAGGTACTTTTATATATAAATTTTCTCCGCTTTTACCGTAACAGTTATTTGCTCCGCCGGTCTGCCCATTCGCTGCCGCATGCTTTCTTTTGTAGCGGAAATCCATCAAGGTCCTCATGCTGCTGTCCGCAACAAATATTATGCTGCCGCCGCTGCCGCCGTCTCCGCCGTCCGGTCCGCCATTCGGTATATATTTTTCCCTCCTGAAGGATATCTTGCCGTCTCCGCCGTCTCCTGCTTTCAGATATATCTTTGCTTTATCTATGAACATGCTTCTCACCTCATAATCATTCGTAATCGAATCCCTGGCTTCTCCTTCCATATTATAATTCATATGAACAGGTTTTATCCTATAAGAATATGTAATAAAAAAGGCACAGCTTAGCTGCACCTATGAGTATCTGATGAATTAAGCAACAGGATAAACACTTACCTGCTTTTTATCCTTGCCTTTTCTCTCAAATTTTACGACACCTTCCACCATAGCAAACAATGTATCATCTTTACCTATACCAACATTATTTCCCGGGTGAATCTTGGTGCCTCTCTGTCTTACTATAATGCAGCCTGCATTAACCGGCTGGCCATCAGCCCTCTTCACTCCTAATCTTTGGGCCTGGCTGTCACGTCCGTTTCTTGAACTTCCTACTCCCTTTTTGTGAGCAAATAATTGAAGATTTATGTTAAACATAAATTACACCTCCTTCTTTACAATCAACCTTATATAAGGCGAGTAATTCTCCTCGATGTTTTTTAGACCCATAACCATGGTATCTATTATAGCACAGGCCTTAAGTTTTTTATCCGACTCATCGATGTCAGGTATGGAAAAACTTAAGAAGCCTTCCTTGATACAGTATTTTAAATCCAATTCAGCAACCTCGACAAGGCCTAACAGAGCGGTTTGGGTCAGAACTGAGACTGCACTGCAGACAATGTCACTGCCATGTGCGCTAAAATCAGCATGCCCTGTAACCTTTAACTCTTTCACCCTGTCTTCTGCCGTCATAAGAATATTTACCGTAATCATATAGCATTAAGCATTTATTTTTTCAATCTTGACTTGGGTAAATGGCTGTCTGTGTCCCTGCTTCTTTCTGTAATCCTTCTTTGATTTGTACTTGAAAACTATTACCTTCTTGGACTTGCCGTTTTTAAGTACAGTTCCTTCAACGCTTGCTCCGTTTACTACCGGAGCACCGGCTTTGATTTCACCATCTCCTCCAACCAAGAGAACTTCATCGAAAGATACTTTTTCTCCATCGTCATAGGGAAGCTTTTCTACCCAGATTACGTCACCTTCGCTGACTCTGTATTGTTTTCCACCAGTCTTTATTATTGCATACATTAGGCAATGCACCTCCTTCAAAATAAGTCTCGCCGGATGCAAGGTAATCTTTTAGACCCGACCCGAGCGGATATGCCTACACCGTAATATTTTATCATAGGGATTTTTCTTTGTCAAACATAGCTGTATCTCATTTTATAATTTTAAATTCATTTTCCGGTATGGAAGAATCTGGTATAATTCTGATGCTTTTATCATGCTTCCTGCATAAGGCTTCTATCTCTTCACTATACGCATTGTTAAACTCTTCCGCCAGTTCCGGAGCTGCAAGTATCTCTACTTTTCTATAGCTTTTGTTGAACAAGATCCTGCTTATCTCAGTCTCAATTTTTTTGAATATGGTCTGCTTAGACAATACCTTCCCGGTGCCCAGGCAATGAGGGCATGCCGATTGCATAATATTTGTTTTTGGCTGCACAACCTTCTTCCTCGTCATTTCTACCAGCCCCAGATTAGTAATGCCCAAAACATTGCTTCTGCTCTTGTCTTTTTTCAGTGCGTTTCTCAAAACCTCCAGCACCATATCCTCATGATTGCTATCGTTCATATCTATAAAATCTATTATTATTATACCGCCTATATCCCGGAGCCTCAGCTGCTTTGCAATCTCCTTGGCAGCTTCGATATTTGTTTTGAGGACAGTATCTGTGAGATCCTTGCTTCCGACATACTTGCCTGTATTGACATCAATAACCGTTAAAGCTTCAGTTTGATCTATTACAATATAACCGCCGCATTTTAACCATACCTTCTTTGAAATCAGCTTTTCAAGCTTCTCTTCTATATCGTAATAGTCGAATATCTCATAATACCTGCTGAAATATTCAATTCTCGGCTTGAGAGCAGGTGATGTCATCGATATTATTTCCAATGCTTTTTCATAATACTCTTTATTATTGATTATGAGTTTATCTATATCCTTCGTAAACATATCCCTGACAATTCTAAAAAACAGGCTCATGTCTTTATGAATGATCTTAGGCGCCGAGGTCTTCATGGTTTTTTGCTTGATATCTTCCCAAAGCCTGGTGAGAAATTCCATATCTGATTCTAAATCCGACAGCCGGCAGCCTTCTCCTGCAGTCCGCACTATAACGCCCATTCCTTCAGGTTTAGCCCGGGCGGCTAATTCCTTCAGTCTGCTTCGCTCTGATTCATTCTCTATCCGCCTGGATATCCCTATATAATCCACGGTGGGCATGAGAACCCCAAACCTTCCGGGCAATGTTATATGTGTCGTAGCCCTTGCTCCCTTGCTGTCAATGGGATCTTTAGCTATTTGCACAAGAAGTTCCTGCCCTGGCTTTAGATAGTCCCCTATTTCATACTCTTTAATTTTATCTTGCTCAGCCAGCGCTTCTCCGTCAATATTAAATAAATTGGGCAGCACATCCTTTACGTATAAAAAGGCGTTCTTGCCGGTGCCTATATCGACAAAAGCAGCACCCATTCCGGGAAGAACATTTTCCACCAAGCCTTTGTATATGTTGCCTACTATGCTTTGACCCTCCTGGCCTTCCATATATATCTCAGCCAGCTCATGGTCTTCCAGCAGAGCAGCTCTTGTCTGTCCGAAACTTATATCCACTATTATTTCTTTTATATTAATCGCCACCTATCCTCGGAGAATGAGTTGTCATTTATACTCTATGCATTATCTATCAGCAGCAGCGGAATAAGCTCACCTTCCATATCGCTGTATAAATCTATCCTTTCGATTTTTTCATCTTCAAAGATATCGCCTATTTGTTTTTTTAATGCCTGCAGCACCAGCTCAGGCTTCAGATTTGCTTTGCTGCCGCTTGCCAGAACACAGTCCAGCACCACCTCATCACCTTCTTGAGATAAAACCTTTATCTCTCTTATCATAGGCTTTATGTCGATTTCAATTGTCTTAAAGTCTTTCTTGGGTTGTTGCTTTACCGCTAAAATGTTATCTTGCGCCAGAAAGCTCCTCAAGCAGTCTTCAATATCAATAGCTTTTTCGAAACGCAGGTATATATTATATCTTGCATGACTGACTAAAGCCATGCCGCTCCTGGGCTTTTCCTTCAAAACCACAGCATTTTCAACTCTCAGCCCCATAGGAAGAACAGCATTTAGGCGCATAATTACATCTTCCGCAGGTATTTGTTGATTAACTCCGATATCAAGATATTCTCCCATGCTGGCCAATCCTACCCCCAGCGCAGAAGCAAAGGACATCTCGGGATGAGGATTGAAGCCCCCGGAATAGGCCATAGGTATATGCGCTCGCCTCAATGCTCTCTGGAAGGTTCTCAAAAGATCCAAATGTGATATATATTTAGTCTCCCGTCCCTTAATAAATTTTAGTCTCATATTTATCATTTGCATACTCCGCCTTCCTCAAGCAAATTGATGCCGCATCCTGTGCATACTGTCCTGCAGTCCCTTGTTGTTTCCCCCTTTAGAGCTTTCTTGTATTCACTTTTCAAATACTTTTTGGTCACTCCCACATCCATATGGCTCCAAGGCAGAACTTCCTCCAACTCTCTTTTTCTCAGGGCATAAAACTCCGGTTCGATGCCGCAATCTTTGAAAGCTTGCAGCCATGCTTCGTATTTGAAATACTCATCCCAGCCGTCAAATTTGCAGCCCAGCTCCCATGCCCTTATCAGAACCTTTGAAAGCCTTCTGTCTCCCCTGGCAAAAACCGCTTCCAGAAGGCTTAAATTGGGATCATGCCAGTTATAAGTAAATCCCTTCTTTCTCAGCATCTTCTGCAGGTGCTTCTGCTTCTCTCTCATCGCTTCAATGGTATCCTGGGGCTCCCATTGGAAGGGAGTAAAAGGCTTAGGTACAAAACAGGATGTGCTTATCGTTACATTGATGCCTCTGCCCCTTTGATCTTTTGGTACTTGATAGTATCTCTCCATGACTTTATAGCCTAACTCCGCTATGCCTTCAACATCCTCCATGGTCTCCGTAGGCAATCCGATCATAAAATAGAGCTTGACATTGCTATAGCCCAGATCAAAGGCTGCTCCGACAGAGTTTATCAAGTCTTCTTCGGTAACATTTTTATTTATCACATCCCTCAGCCTCTGACTGCCTGCTTCAGGTGCAAAGGTCAATCCGGTCTTTCTCACCTTTTGGACCTCCTGCAAAAGCTTCAAGGAAATCGAATCAATCCTTAAAGAAGGCAAAGACAGGCCGATCCTATCTTTTTCATACCTGGACAAAAGCTTTTCCGCCAGCTCACTGAGCTTAGAATAGTCGCCGGTTGAAAGGGATGATAATGATATTTCTTCATAGCCCGAGCTCTCAACAAGCCTTTCTGCTATGGAAAGAAGTTCTTCCACAGTCCTTTCACGCACGGGCCTGTATACCATGCCGGCCTGACAAAATCTGCAGCCTCTGGTGCAGCCTCTGAAAATCTCCAGCATTATTCTGTCATGTACAATATCTATAAATGGAACTATGATTTTATCGGGAAAATACGCTTTGTTCAGATCCTTTATTACCCTTTTCTTGACCCTTTCCGGGACCCCTTCTTTGTTCGGCATGATTGATTTTATTGTATTATCCTCATTATAGCTTACATCATAGAAAGAGGGCACGTATACTCCCCTTACCTTTGACACCAGCTCCAGGAATTCTTCTCTCTTCATTCCTTTGGCTTTCCATTGTCTATAGGCTTCCATAACCTCGAGCATCTGCTCTTCCCCTTCTCCCAGCATAAAAAAATCGATGAAATCGCTTAAGGGTTCGGGATTATAAGCACAGGGGCCTCCGGCCACCACAAAGGGGTCTCCTTCTCTCCTCTGCGAGGCCAGCTTGGGTATGCCTGCCAGGTCAAGCATATTGATTATATTGGTATAGCTCATTTCATACTGAAGGGTAAAGCCTACGAAGTCAAAGTCCTGTATATAATCTCTGCTTTCCAATGCAAAGAGCTTTATATCTTCTTTTCTCATCAAGCTTTCCATGTCAGGCCAGGGAGCGAATACCCTTTCACAATATATATCCTTTTGATCGTTCAAAAGATGATATAATATCTTCATTCCAAGATGTGACATGCCCACCTCATAAGAATCAGGAAAGCAAAAGGCAAATCTTATGTCTATGCCTTTCAAAGCCTTATGAACGCTGTTCCATTCAGTGCCTATATATCTTCCCGGCTTTTCTACCTTTGGGAGCAATTTATCATATATGTAATCCTTTATGTTTAAGTCCAATATTAATCCTCCTATTTTTCTTTAGTAACTATATCCTTTATTTTAGCATAATATCCATATTTCATAAAGCCGTCCATTATATCCGCTTCACAAAGCTCCTTTTTAAAATTTCCCTTTTCATCATATACCATAATCTTGCATACATTGCCGGGGCTTAGCTGATCAACTACGCTGTTTATATAAGTTTCTCCCGAGACATTCAGCTGCCTTGCAGGAAAGTTATGGAGCATCCTTTTCTTCTTATTATTTCTATTTAATAAATATATATAAGAGCAGTTTTTTTCTTCTTTTAAAGCTCCGGCAAATATAAATATGGCGGCGGCCGCATATGCTATAGTCCTCCTTCCTTTAATCAATAAGCTAATATTGTATGACGCCAATATTATAGCCAGCATTTTACCAGATCTGGTCATATATCTTGTAGCCTTTTTGTAGCTGTTTCCTGATAAAAGCAAATTTCTCACTATGCTTCCTCCATCCAGAGGCAGGGCAGGTATAAGATTAAACAGAAAAAGAATCGCATTGTACTTAATAATGATGCTGCTTAAAAAAAATTCTTCTCCAAAAAAATAAAAAGCCGCAGCCACAAGCATGCTGACAAAAGGTCCGGCTAATGCAACGATGAGTTCTATGCGGCCTCCGTATTTAGCAATATTCTCAGTAAAGGCAATGCCGCCGAAAGGAAATAATTGTATCTCCAGTACTTTAATCTTGAAGCATCTTGCCACGATGCTATGTCCTAATTCATGCAGTAAAACACTCATGAAGATAACTAAGGCATTCTGCCATAATCCCATATATATGCTTATAAATAAAAAAAGGATAAAAGATATGTTTATTTTTATCCTCACAACTTAAACCTCCATGCTATCCATACATCAGGTGCTAAGCTTATCCAAAGGATTCACAGGCGTATCATTCTCCCAAATCTCAAAATGCAGGTGGCTGCCTGAAGATAAACCTGTATCGCCAACTTCAGCAATAATATCGCCTTGCTTGACCTTCTGGTTTCGCTGAGCAATTATTTTTGAACAATGAGCATATAGGGTTTTATATTTTCCGTTTGATATCCATATATACTTTCCCAGAGTACTGTCCTCGCCTACTTCAGAAACTGTTCCCTCCATTGATGCCTTTATCTTATCTCCGTACTCTCCTGCAATATCTATCCCATTATGAGCTTTAACGGTATTAAATACCGGATGCACTCTTTGCCCAAATTCAGAGGTTATCTCTCCTTCTATAGGCATAATAAACACCTTGTTGCTGCTCACAGGGAGCAGCGGTGCCGCTTCATCCATATTATCCTTGTCTTCCATAAGGTTTGTGCCTTTGATAACTTGCATTACACCTTGCAAATCCACTTTCCAGTTTATAACCTTTTTGATCCCAAGGGTAAATTCCTTAGCAATACTGATATTTATACTGTTGATCAGCAAAACAAAAGCCAATATTATCAGGGAGATAAATATTTGCAAAAGCAGCTTGTCTAAGAAGCTCTTGTCCCTTCCAGGTCTAGGCCTGAACATATCTCCCATTTTTCTGTATTCATTGATATATCGGGGTTTAGGTAAGCTCTCGGTATTAAAATTGAAGCTGTTGTTATCCATATTATCCTCCTCCATTGTATTTTCTCTAATATATATGGGTCAAGGAGGATAAATATGCCTGCTACCTTATATTTTCCTTCATCTTCTTTATAGGTATATTGGCAACCAATGCAGGTACTGTTGAATTATCACTGTCCCGCTTTGTCCGGGTCAGCTTGAATTCCAAACCTGTCTCCTCGATTTCAATATAATCGGTGATCACATTCATTATTTCACCTTTTATCATTTCCAGAAATTGAGGAGACACATTTGCTCTATCATGTATCAGAAGGAGTTGAAGCCTCTCTTTAGCAATATCTTTGCTGTTATTTCCCTCTCCCTTATTGAAAAGTTTGAACAAATCCATTTTCCCTCCCCCCTTCTATTTTCTTCGAAAGCCAAAAGCCTTCGCTAATCTTGCCATAAAGCCCTCTTCTGAATCAAGGCTCATAAATGGTACATTTTCTCCGAGTACTCTTTTTACTATATTCTTATAGGCTTGTCCTGCCAAAGATTTGCTGTCACTTATTGCCGGTTCTCCGCGGTTGGTCGATACCACTATATATTCATCATCCGGAATGACCCCTAAAAGATCAATGGCCAGTATATCTACCATATCATCAATATTCATCATATCTCCGCGCCTTACCATATCGATCTTTACCCTGTTTATGATGAGCTGAGGATTCTTTAATCCATTAGCCTCCAAAAGTCCTATGATCCTGTCTGCATCCCTGACTGCGGAGACTTCCGGAGTTGTGACCACAACTGACCTATTGGCCCCTACGATAGCATTCTTAAAGCCTTGCTCTATCCCAGCCGGACAATCTACCATAACATAGTCGTATTCTTCGGCCAAATCCTTGGTAAGCTTCAACATTTGCTCGGGGGTCACAGCATTTTTGTCCTTTGTTTGTGCAGCAGGCATGAGATAAAGATTTGGATATCTTTTATCTTTTATCAGAGCTTGTTTCATTCTGCAGATGCCATCTATTACATCTACAAGATCATACACTATCCTGTTTTCCAAGCCCATGACTACATCCAGGTTCCTCAAGCCAATATCTGCATCTAAAAGTACCACGCTCTTGCCTTCCAAGGCCAAACCGGTCCCAATATTGGCAGTTGTTGTCGTCTTGCCCACGCCGCCCTTGCCTGAAGTTATTACTATTACTTCACCCATGTTATTACCTCCATTGCAAATTAATAAATTATCGTTTTCCTAAATATGGCTCTACTATGATCATACCTCTCTTAACAAATGCCATTTCAGGCACCTTTGACTTATACTGTTTCCCATCCGGCGGTCTGGTAACTATATCTCCTATTCTTAATTGCATAGGCTCCAGCCTGAATGCTGCAATATATGCACTATAATCTCCCTGAGTACCGGCGTGACCTGTACCTCTCATCTTTCCCATAACAGTAATACTTCCTGCTGCCTCCAGATAGGCCCCAGGATTTACATCGCCCAATACTACTATATTGCCCTCAGATCTTATCATCTGACCTGATCTTATAGTCCCTCTGATAAAAACGGCTTTCTCCTCATCGCCCTGCCCCTGCTTGATAACAGGCTCCAGTTTTGCTTGGTTTTTTTCCTCTTCCTTACTGGCAGCAATATTGCTGCATAGAGCTTCATAATCCCCTAGAAACTGCATTCCATATTGATTCTGCAAAATATCTACCAGCTCGTTATACTCTTTAAGCGATAAGCTCTTGCCCTTAAAATTCACTATTTTTGCTCCCTCAAAGAAGCTTTTGGATGGCTTTATTTTTATCTCCAATTGCTGAATGATATCTGCGAAATTCATTTCTTCCTTTAATACTATGTATAATCCTTCTTTTGTACCTTTGAATACTATGGCGTTGTCCTTCATCCGCATTCCTCCTGAGTTAACTATCCTATAACTATCTTATATATTTTCTGCAAAAGTATTGTAATTCCTTCTTTTTTTATGAGATATTTCCTCATTATGACAAGATTGCGTCTCAATAGAAAAGCCGGCGCATCGCGCGCCGGCATTATGTATTATATCTTAAACCTGCCTATTTCCTCATGCATCTTGGTAATCAAATTAAGGGTTTCATCCATTTCCTCCCTCACAGTATTCACGTCTTTTACTATGACTATGGTTCTTTGAGCTATATCTTCCGTGCCTTTGGCGCCTTCATTGACAGTTACGGAAACTTCATCTATGGCCTTCGCAATATTATTCATAGAAGCTGTAAGCTCCTGTGCCGTTGCGCTGAAATCTGTAACCATATCATCTGTAAAGGATGCGTCTAAGCTATACTGGTCTCCTAATTTTACATTATCTTCATAGTCTTTTATTACCTTATTATCTATGAAATCCAAAAGCACCCTTGCGCTATCCCTGAGATTGCCCACTGATGAAATAACAGTTTCTGCGACCCTCTGAATTTCGGAAACGGTATTTTTAGAATCTTCCGCAAGCTTCCTTATCTCGTCGGCCACCACTGCAAAGCCTCTTCCTACTTCTCCCGCCCTTGCCGCTTCTATGGCAGCATTTAATGCGAGCAGATTGGTCTGGGATGTGATCTGCAGTATGGCATCGGAAAGAACATTTATCTCTTCTACTGAATTTGCTTCCTTAATGGCTTCCTTTAATTTTTCCCTCGATTCATCATACATATCGGTTGCGCTTTTCTTTGAATCCAAGGCTTTCAGCTTGACTTCTTCAGCCCTTTGACTGATTTCTTTGACTGAAACAGAGCCTTCCTGGGATTTCTCCGCCATAGATTCTACCGCTTTTAGAATTTCCTCTACAGAAGCATTCATCTCTTCGGCGGCGGCTGCATTCTCTTCTATCCCCGCAGAAAGTTCCTGTACGGTGGACGAAGTCTCATCAGATTTCTGATTCAAATTATTCAAAGATTTACCTACTACCTCGGTTATTTCTTTTAATTTATCAAAGCCTTGGATTATGCTTCCAAAAGCTGTTCTCAGAGAACTGCCCAGCATGTCCGCAGACCTGGTCAGAACACCTAACTCGTCTTTTCTTTTTTTCATCTTCTCATCCACAGCCACTGCAAAATTCCCGGATGCAAATGTCTCCAGATACTTTGTGGTTTCCTTTATCGGCTTTGCGATAAATCCGACAAATACATATGTTACCACTAATCCTATCAAAAGTATACCTGCCGATACTATCAGAATAGTTTTCTTTAAAGTGTTCAGCCCGGCCAGCACCTCATATTCCGGTGCAGTAACGGCAATAGACCATCCGGTATTCTCCACCGGCCCATAACCCATTATTTCTTTTACACCGTTATATATATAAGATCCTACGCCTTTCTTGCCTTGTATCATCTCTTTTTCAAGCTCGGCAAGCTCAGTCAGGCTTTGATCTTCCTTGGCATCTTCTATAGTATTACCCATATTTATAACCCATTTCTCTTCCTTATGTGCTATAGTCGTGCCTGCTTTGTTTATCATATATGCATAGCCTTCTTCTCCGAAGGTTATATCCTTTATCACATTTTGAAGTTCATTGCCCTCTCTCAATACGGTGAGAACCGATGTCACCTTGCCGTCATATTTTATGGGCACTGAATACACAATGATAACGGAGCTGTCAGTTTTGCTTATTATAGGATCTGATACGGCATTTTCCCCTGCCATGGCTTTCTTAAAGTATTCCCTGTCGGATACATCCGAAACTGTGCCGTCGGTGCTCCGATCGGTGCCGTCAGCCGAAACAATATCTACCGCTACATCCCCGTTCCTCTGCATTTCATCCATCAGTATCGGGAGCTTGTCCTCCCATGTGTAGTCCGGATTCTTTATTATCTCCATATTTGCCAGGGTTTCCATCCTTTTGTGCTGGATTTGTATGCGGCTGTCAACTATTTTACTCGCCTGCTCTACAGTACGTATCATAGATTGGGAAACTTCATCGGTAAGCGCTTTAGATGCATTAAGGTATGACAATATCCCCAAAGTAGAACAGATCACCACTATCAGAATCAAGAGGAAAAATGCCATCCTCGCTTTTATACTTTTCAATTATATCCCTCCATCGTATTCTATACATTCCTACATATTATCAGAGCTGTACTGGTCTTTAATCATCAAAAACTTATCCTGTACTTTCAAAAATACTTTTATAATTTCCGGATCGAAATGCTGCCCTGTTTCCGACTTTATAATTTCGACAGCACTATCATGAGGTAAAGCTTCTTTATAACATCGTTTTGATACCAATGCATCATAAACATCTGCTACGGCAAATATGCGTGCCGAAATTGGTATTTGATTGCCTGTAAGGCCTTTAGGATAGCCCCTCCCGTCAAACCATTCATGATGATACATGGCTATCTCTAAAGCCGTTATATAATATTTGCTTTTGTTTTGTTTCCTTATGGCTTGAGAGATCAGTTCTCCCCCTATGACCGTATGTTTTTTGACTTCTTCAAATTCTTCCTTGGAAAGCTTGCCTTTTTTCTGCAGTATGTTCTCACTAATACCAATCTTGCCGATATCATGCAATGGTCCTGCTTTATAAATACACTTTGTAAACTGCTCTCCTTTATTTAATTCTTTTGCAAGCAATGCCGCATACTCTCTCGTCCTGATGAGATGCTTGCTTGTTTCAGAATCATGATATTCGGCCATTTTTGCCAAAGCAACGAGATCCGTATCCTTAACCTCTAAAAATGCTTTTAAAAAAATATTGAAGACTTCATTTATGGTTTTATTCATAATTCTTTGATACTCAGCTATCCTGTCTAAAGCGTCACATGTACACTTACTATCGTCGAAAATATTGGAGCAGCTTGCTTCAAAGGCTCTAAAAACTTGCTCCATTGCCTCCCAGCTTATATATTTCGCAGCCATATTTTCAGCCAGCATTTTATTAGCTTTATGGAATCCATCTGATTCACCTGAATCAAAATATGATATATAATTATTCAAAATCTTGGCGACACCATCTAAAGCTTCAGCATAATCTTGATATAAATTATTGATATTATACGAAGCATAAAAGTCAACCCAACCGGAAATAATTCTGCTGCTGTTTTCCTTTAGTACATATGCCAATTCTTTAAGCAGGATTAAAGAGTCTTCCGTCATAGCCTTTCCGCAGCCTTCCATGATTGAGCTCAATATCTGTTACCTCCTCCGCATATGTACTTACTTGATATGACCAAAACCTAAAGTCATCATTGTCGCCTCCTTTGCATGTGTATTTACTGCATAGAAAAAAAGTGTTTTGTTGGATATTAAATACTTGATTGCATAATTTGTCTAATTATATGTTATTTTATATTATTTTATGTTATTTTGATGAATATTTGGAAATAAGTCATTGTTCTGTCAATGACTTATTCAATGGGCCCTAGGGCAATATAGCCATATTAAGTATTTTTGAAATATAATTTGCTGTATAATATTAATGATATTGTTGTTGAAAAAAGTTACGCACTTATATTGTGTTAAATGCCGCAATCTAGGAGGAATGATATGAGTCTAGAGGTTGAATTCGGAAAATGCCTAAAGGTCTTGCTGAATGCTGCCAATATAAGCGGCAGCAAGCTTGCAAAAGCAATAAATGTGGATCCGTCATTGATCAGCAGATGGGTCAATTGTAAAAAGGTACCATCAAATGGATCTCCTTATATAAAAATGATCTCGGATTATATCAGTAAAAGTATTGTAAATTCATATCAACTCAACAGGATCAACGACATACTAGATAGCTTAACTGCAGAATCAGTTAAGTTCGACGGCGATTTGGCTTGCAGTATAAAATCCTTATTGCTGGAAGCGCAAGGTTATTCATTAAATAAAGATATGCTGAAGAAGCTTAACAGAAGCAATGCTGCTGCAGGAAAAACACGGCTAAATAATAATTCCTATGATAGTTCAGTCCACTGCAGTGTAAACAAAAAAATCAGCGATGTCTTGTTCGAAGCATCCAAGCTCATCCCATTATCTTCAGAGGATTATGTCATGGCTGGCTGTGAAAATGTACTGGACTGCACAAACAAGCTTCTCAACCAAGCTTTGATGTCTGCACCTTCAAAACAACCCATTATGATCACTATAAATAGTAAATTCAGTCTGCTCGCTCTTTTTGAGGAATATCACAAGGAATATAGAAAAAAAATCATTAAGCTGCTGAAAAACGGATGGACTGTTATTTCCACGATAAAATTCGATGACGCTATGGAAAGATCACACAGGTTTCTTGAAGATACAGTGCTTTTTTTAAAATCCGGGAATTATTTGCCGTACCTCTCAAATAACATTGATCACCCATCGGCACTGAGTGATATGATCATAGTCCCTGATATAGGGGCATTAGTATTTTTGTGCACTAAATCCGTACATCAGCTCGATTTTACCTTTTTCTTTAAAAATAGCTATGCAATAGATGCCTTCATCGGCAAGTTTCATCAAGCAATCAGATATTCGTATCCGGTATTGAATGAGTACAAAGCAAGAAATTGGTCGGAATTAGTGAAATCAATGACAATATTTGAGGAGTCTCCGGGAAACCGATACACTTTCAGGGATGGGATAAGTGCTTTTCTGATATCGGAAAATATATATGAACAGTCCCTTAAATCCAGCGAATCAAAGGAATATGAAATAAGAAACATGTTGAGCTGTCATAAAAAGCAAATGTACGCACTTGATTTAAATCAAAATTTCTATAAATATAAAGATATATTTATTAGAGATTCTATAGAGAAAGCTATATTGAACAAAAAAAAACAAAGCTGCGAACTATCGCAGCCATTCGATAATACTGATGAAGCTCTATTAATATTAGAACATTTAAATACCCTTATAAATATCTATAAAAACTCCGATAATTATGAAATAGCATTAGTAGATGAAAGATCGCTCAAAACATATAAAAGCATTTTCACTGCAGGCATGAATTTTTATTTAAAGCGGAATCATTCAATAATTCATATTTTAAATAGAAAAAGCAAAGCCATGTCATCTGAAGATGACACTTTTAAATTTGTATGCTTATCAGAACCTACAATTACATATGCTTTAGAAAAAGCCTATCTGGATATATGGGATCGCATTGCGCCCATCAATAAGGATAGGAGGGAGGTATTAGCCTGGCTAAATCATTTAAAAGAGCTGATACACATAGCATATAATATAAAAAACAATATAAAATAACCTGGGGATTCAGGTTATTTTATATTGTTATGCTTTAACTCAAGTCATATTAGGGCTGCAGCTCATTGTACGGAACAATATGGTCCTCGGCATCTTCGGAGGCCAGATACTCTTCGATTATTGCCCGGGCAATCGGTGCGGAGCCGCTTCCAAAGCCGCCTTGGAATACAACTGCCACAACGGCTATTTCCGGTTTATCATAAGGAGCAAATCCGACAAACCATGAATGGTCATTATATTGTGCATAAAGCTTCGGATTGTTTTTCGGGTCCGGTCTGTATTTCCCTGCTTCTGCCGTTCCCGTCTTGCCTGCAATAGTAACCTTGCTGCCTGCAAAGGTACTTCTGGCTGTTCCGCCGTATTCGTTTGTTACTGCAAACATACCTTTTCTTATGGCCTCCATATCCGAAGGAGAAACATCCAGAGTTTCAACCACCTCAGGCTTCTTTTCCATCTTTATGCTTCCATCATGGGCAATTATTTTACTTACAATATAGGGCTTGTATCTGGTGCCGCCGTTGGCTACTGTTGCAACATAGGCTGCCAGCTGTATGGGGGTGACATTATTCAACCCCTGTCCTATAGCCGCATTCAGCACATCCCCCGGACGATATTTGCTCTCTGTTATATACCAAATAATTTTATCGATCGCTTTGTCTTCTGTTACCCCGAGCTCTCTAATCCTTTTTTTCATATCCCTATAAAATTGGTAACTCGTTTGTCCTTCCGAAGGCTTCTCATAAATCATGGCTTTTATTTTCTTTTTGGCCTCAGCATCTTGAAGCTTCACTGTATAGGTAAGATAACTTTCTATATATCCTTCGTAAATGCTTTGCTTATGTGCAGGACCTTCTATCATTCCTTTAGATTCAAAGGGCAATTCAATTCCTGTATACTGACCAAAGCCGTATTTCTCCGCATACTTTTCAAACAGTTCTCCTCCAAGCCTCCTTCCGGTTTCAAAAAAGAAGTAGTTGCAGGATTGTTTGATCGCACTTATGACATTCGTTGCGCCATGCACTGTTCCGTGAGAGTCTGAAGGGGAAATACCAGGTATAACAGTATATCTGCCTCTGCATACAATGGATTCCTTGGTATTGATCTTATTCTCAGTAAGCCCTGCCGTTGCGGTAAGCATTTTAAAGGTGGAACCCGGAGGCAAAGGATAGGATATGGCATTGTTTATCAGTGGTTTTGGCGCATATCTGTCGTCTGTTAAAGGCTGCAGAGATTTCCAGTCCTTATTGCTTATTCCGGAAGCGAATAAATTAGGATCAAATTTGGGCTCGCTGGCCATGGCCAGAATCTCTCCCGTATTGACATCCATGGCTACCACTGCGCCTGAAAAGGTCTGAGGATAGGGTTTTTTGCTTCTTGATTCCTCAATAGTCTTCCTGAGAGATTCCTCAGCAACCTTCTGCAGTCTGGAGCCTAAGGTGAGAACTACCGTATCACCCGGAACAGGTTCAATCTCATCAATGGTATCTATCAGAGTTCCTCTCGCATCTACTTCGATTTGCTTTGAACCATCCTTGCCTTTTAAATACTCCTCCATGCTGTACTCAATACCCGACTTGCCTATCATATCTTGAGGCGTGTAACCCTTCTGAGTCAGTTCTTCCAGATCTGAACTTATCTTGCCCAGATACCCGAGTATATGTGAAGCAAAATCTCCTTCAGGATATTTTCGCAGAGGCTTATCCATTATTTGAACCCCCGGCAGGAAAATCTTATTCTCTTCAATCATTGCTCTGGTCTCATCATTTATATTGGCTGCAATTTCGATAGGCTCATAAGCAGGATATTTATTCTGCTTAAGCAGATATTTTACCGCCATGATTTTTCTTGCTTCTTCTTCCGAATACTTGGTCATATCAATTTTATATTTAGCAGCAAGCTGATTGAATACATCCAAGGCTGTATCACTTTCCATAAACCCATTATTCTTTTTCCATTTATTTTCATCTTTTTTAAAGCTGTATTGATACTCATCCACTTTAAATGGCAGCTCAACTTCATATTCGTCTCTCAATATTGAATAGGCTTCGATATCTATTGTATCCTGTGAAATGTTGTAGTCTTCCCGCAGCTTTTTAAAAGCTTCTAAAGGAGAAGCACTCCCCTGAATGTTATATTTCTCCTTCCATTGCTCCTCTTCATCTTGAAATGTAAATCTAATGGGGTTCATTAGTATAGGAATTTCATCTTTATATTTGTCACCATTTTGCTCCAAAATATTTATTACTGTCAGCGCGATATCATTTATTGTTTCGTCCGGTGTAGCAGCTTTTAAAATGCTGACGGAATAGCTCTGCTTGTTGCCCGCTAATATTTTTCCGTACCTGTCGACTATGTTGCCCCTGGGAGCAGTGATATTTATGTTTCTTGTCCTTACTGTTTCAGATCTCTTCTTATAGTAGTCGCCCTTTACTATTTGAAGTTCTGCCAGCTTAAAAAGCATGACAAGAAAAATCAGCATTGTGAAGAGCTTTATTATATTCAACCTATTGCTAAAATACTTTTTTAACATTATATACCACCTGAATTAGTATATTTTATTATTCATGAAGCTTTTTTCATCCAGCTTATACAATAATCTGTAGGCTATAGGGCCTAATATTGCATTGTATATGCTTTGAGGGATCATTATGTTAATAAGAGCATAGATATACGAAATATCATTCTTGCTGAAGTAAGTTATCAAAAAAAACAAATGCTGATATATAAAAACAGCTCCAATGTTAAAAATGATGGAAGGAACGAAGCTGTCCTTGAATACATTTTCATTGGACTGTCCTATCAGATAACCTGTAAGCATATAGGAAAGGCCGTTTACCCCCATGGCGCTTCCAAAAAATAAATCCTGCAGCAAACCTGAGGCAAGTCCGATAAAGCTTCCGGCTGTACTTCCCCGCATTATTGCATAAGAAGTGATCAAAATGATTGTAAAATCAGGCTTGACTCCAAAAATTCTCGTATATTGAAAAAGAGTGGATTCTAATATAAAATTCAATAATATCAATAGACTTATTATTAAAGTTCTCACAATTATTCTCCTATATAACCCAATATCAGCAGCTAATCTAAAGCATTGACATTTTTAATTACAAATACTTCCTCAAGCCTTTTAAAGTCAACGGATGTCTTTATTTTAACAAGCTTCTGCAATTTTCTTTCCTGCTTTTCAACGCTTTCAACTTTGCCAATGTATAAGCCTTTATGAAAGGTGCTGAAATCAGAGGTGATGATGTCATCGCCTTTAATGATATCAGATTCAAGGGGCATCACCGCAATAAGTTCGGAGTTTACGTTTCCGGATACTATGCCTGTATCCCTGGTTCGGTTTACGATGATGCTGATAGAGCTCCGCTCGTCAATAATAGCCATTACCTTGGAGTAATTAGGGCTTACTTCGATGACCCTGCCTACCAGGCCTTGTCCTGTGATTACTGAGTCATTTACCTCTATGCCGCTCTTGGTTCCCTTATCTATAGTAAATATATCAAACCAATTGCCCGGATCTTTTCCCGTGATACCGGCACCTATATATTTATACTGGGGATTTGATTCCTTAAATTCTAGCAACTCGCTCAGCCTTTTATTTTCCAGAGCCATCTGATACAACCTTCTGTTTTCTTCCCTGAGCTTTGTATTTTCTTCTTTTAAAGCCTCATTTTCCTTTTTCATATTCTTCAATTCAAATAAGGTACTAAAGGTGTTTTTAAAAAACTCGCCTGTTTTAAAGAACACCTTCTGTACCGGATTAATCGCACTGCCTATTATCGATTCAAAGGCTGTGGGTCTTGTCCTACCTTTGGCAGTAAAAGCTACTGTAATTATCAAAGCAAAAGAAATAATTACAGTAACAATTGCCAATTTATTTTTAAAAAACCTCATGCGGTTCACGCTCCAAAGCTATCTCCTATATTTTCCATTGTAAGGTGAATTATTGATCTGTTCATATTGCTCCAATGCCTTTCCAGCTCCCATGACCACGCAATCCAAAGGAGTATCGGCGATTTGAACAGGCATGCCTGTTTCTTTTCTTATCAAGGCATCTATCCCCTTCAAATTGGCCCCTCCTCCGGAAACCATTATGCCTCTGTCCATGATATCCGATGCCAATTCAGGCGGAGTCTTTTCAAGAGTTGATTTTACTCCTTCTATGATGGCTCCGACAGGCTCTCTCAAAGCTTCCAATATTTCTGTGGAAGTCACCTGGATTGTCTTGGGAAGACCTGACACCAGATCTCTTCCCCTTATCTGCATAGATTCTTCTGTCTCCATGGGATAAGCAGACCCTATGCTTATTTTTACCTCTTCCGCTGTTCTTAATCCGATAGCAAGGTTATAGTTTCTCTTGACATAGCTGACTATCGCCTCGTCAAATTTATCTCCTGCCGATCTGATAGATTTGCTTGTAACTATGCCGCCCAAAGATATTATAGCTATCTCTGTGGTCCCTCCGCCTATATTTACAATCATGCTTCCCGTCGGCTCACCAACCGGCAGACCCGCACCTATAGCTGCCGCCATAGGCTCCTCTATGATCTTTGCTAACTTGGCTCCTGCCTGGAGTGCAGCTTCTATTACAGCACGCTCTTCTACTTCAGTTGTGCCTGAAGGTACGCTTACCAATACTCTTGGCTTCCCTATGGCAATATTTTTTGATACTTGTCTTATAAAATATTTTAACATACTCTGAGTAATATGAAAATCAGCAATTACACCATCCTTCATAGGTCTTATTGCCACAATATGCCCCGGTGTTCTGCCAATCATTTGCTTGGCTTCCTCTCCCACTGCTTTTACTGAATCATTTTCTGTATTTATGGCTACTACCGAGGGTTCTCTAATAACTATGCCCTTACCCTTCAAGTATACCAATGTGTTGGCCGTACCTAAATCTATTGCTATATCCTTTGAGAAAGCGTTAAATAAACTCATTTACTATTTTTCCTCCTTGGTCAGAAAAGATTTTTTTCTTTTAGACTTACATAAATTCCATTTCCTATTATTATATGATCGTAAAGCTCTATGCCCAGTATTCTACCTGCCTCAGATATCCTTTTCGTGAGATCTATATCATCCCTGCTGGGGCTTGGATCACCGCTGGGATGGTTATGAGCCATCACTATTGCGGCACTGGATTTTTTTACAGCAGGCGCAAATATTTCCCGCGGGTGGGCTAAGGAAGAATTCAAGCTGCCTATGGATATCTCTTCTATGCTGATGACCTTGCATTTAATATTCAATAATATTACTTTCATATATTCTTTATTGAGATATCGCATTTCTTCCATCAATATATCGGCAGCATCTTTGGGGCATCTTATGTAAGCATCATCCTCCGCCCCATACTGGGATATTCTCTTGCCCAGCTCTGCAACAGCCATAAGCTGGGTTGCTTTGGCTAATCCGACACCCTCAATCTGGCTCAGTTCCTCTACGGTGGCATTGGCAAGAAACTTTAAGCCGTTATGCTCCGACAGAATTTTGTATGCAATGGATAAGGCACTTTGATTTTTTATTCCAGTCCTTAGTATTATTGCCAATAATTCTGCATTTGATAACGCCTTAGGGCCTTTTTTAAACATTTTTTCCCTTGGTCTTTCGCTTTCGGGCAATTCAGCGATAGTGATATTCTTTACGGTATCCTTCACAAAATCCACCCCCTATTTTTTAACAGTTGAGCAGCTTATAGCCCAATTTTTCAAGTATGACAGACAGCTTGTATACCGGAAGCCCGACAACATTAAAATAGCAACCTTCTATTCCTTGCACCAATAATGAGCCCAATCCTTGAATTGCATATGCTCCGGCTTTATCCGCAGGCTCTCCTGACCTGACATAGGCATCTATCTCTCCCTCTGAAATATCTTTAAATCTGACTATCGTCTCCTCATAATCAGTAATTATTTTCATTTCGGGTGTTTGAATAACAGATATGCCGGTAATAACACTGTGCGTTGATCCGCTGAGCTTTTTAAGCATGCCGGCTGCATCAGCCTTGCTTTTGGGCTTGCCCATTACCTCATCCTTATATACTATGGTGTCTGCTCCTATTACCAAAGCCTTTTCCTTTATAGATTCAGCAACGCTTTTTGCTTTATTCTCTGCAAATAGCATCACAAGCTCATAAGGATCATTATTTTCCGATTTTTCTTCATAACTTGAGGGTATGACATCATATTGAAGTCCCAATTGTGACAATATTTCTTTTCTTCTGGGAGAATTTGAAGCAAGTATGATCCGCATATGCTTTCACCTACATTTTTCTGAATACTAATATAGCTATTATTATTCCCAGTATTGAAAACATATTGATATTAAAGGTAAGACCGAAGGTTAGTTTAATGACTCTGAGGTCATACGTATGAGGGCTCACTCCCAGGTTATATCCGTATTTTAGAATGGGAATATAGTTTCCTAGCATTTCTCCTATAAATCCTCCGACTACAATACCGCATATAAGTATGAGCAGCAGTATCCAGCCGTTTCTTTCAGTGTTTCTCATCATAAAAGCACCCCCAACTAAATCTAATATAGTTATACGCCATTATTCAATCAATTCGGTCAAAATCCTCCATTTAAGTTTATCATTTATGATTCATAACTTCAATGAAATAATACATATTGCATAATGATGGAAAGAGCGGATACAACCGTATCCGCTCTCTAATCTCATATCATATCAATACATTTTTTAGGGCATTTTTCTGCACATTGTCCGCAACCGGTACACTTATCTTCCAATACCTTATGCTTTTGCTTAAGCTCGCCCTCAATAGCCTCGAATTTACAATTTTTTGCACATATGGTGCAGCCTATGCACTGTTCTTCGTTTATAAAGGCTTTTTTTCTATTGCCGAAATCCGCATATATGGTTTTTGTAGGACATACCTCCGCACATACCATGCAATTGGTGCATTTGCTATAATCTATCTTAGCCAGATTATTGTCAAAGGTCATAGCCTCAAATTGGCAGGCTTTAACACATTTCTGACATCCTATGCAGCCCACCTTGCAAACCTCGACTACTGCCTTTCCCTTATCTGTATTTTTGCATAAAACCCTTACCTGCCTTGAAGCAGGTACCAGCTCTATTATATGCTTAGGACATGCTTCAATGCATTTTTTACATGCGGTACATTTCGTATCATCGACCACTGCCACGCCATTCACAACATGTATAGCATCAAAAGGGCATATCCTTTCACAAGTTCCAAGACCTGTGCAGCAAAAGCGGCAGCTTTTGCTTCCTCCCGCCAGCATCTCTGCTGCTTTACAGTCTTGTATACCCTGGTATTCATATTTTTCTTTTGCATTATCACAATCGCCGCCGCAAATCACTCTTGCTACCATTCTCTCAGTATCTTCCGCTTTAACTCCCATTATTTCAGCCACTTTTTTAGCCAGTTCAGGTCCTCCTACAGGGCAAGCATTGACAGGAGCCTCTCCCCTGACAATCGCTTCTGCGAGAGCATCGCAACCAGCAAATCCGCAGCCGCCGCAGTTTGCACCGGGCAAAACAAATCTGACTTCCCCAATCTTAGGATCTGCCTCTACAGCAAATTTTTTTGAGGCGTAGGCCAGAACTATACCAAAAAACACTGCAAGTCCGCCAAGAGTAATTACCGGCCATAATAAATCATTCATCAAGGCAATCACCTCTTTCTAAAGTATACTCTTTACAGCAAGCCGCTGAAGCCAAAAAAGGCTATTGACAGCAAGCTGGCAGTAATAAGAGCTATAGGGAAGCCATCCAGACCCTTCGGATATGGAGCTGTGTCAAGCCTCTCTCTTACACCTGCAAATAATACAATCGCAAGAGTAAAGCCTAGAGCTCCTCCCACACCGTTTATCAGAGTTTCAATCAAATTGTAGCCGCTCTCAATATTCAATATGGCAACGCCCAATACGGCACAGTTGGTGGTTATCAATGGAAGATATACACCAAGAGCCTGATACAACGTAGGACTTGTCTTTTTTATTACCATTTCAACAAATTGTACAAGGCCTGCTATCACAAGTATAAAAGCCGCTGTCTGCAAATATGTGATGTGCAAAGGCTCCAAAATAGAGTATTGAACTATCCAGGTCATAACTGATGCCAGTGCCATAACAAATGTTACTGCCAAACCCATTCCAAGAGCCGTTTCAACTTTTTTAGAAACTCCAAGGAAGGGGCATATGCCTAAGAACCTGGAGAGAACAAAATTATTGACAAATATTGCACTTAGTAGTATTATCACAAGTTTCATATCGTCGTCCCCTCCCTACGCTTTTTTCGCCGTAAGCTTATTTACTAATGCTATGCTCAAACCGAACACTAAAAAGCCTCCAGGCGGTAAAATCAAAATCAATGCAGGTTCAAAGGCTGCTCCGAACAGAGGCATTCCTAAGAATGTGCCTGCACCCAATATTTCTCGTATGGAACTCATAAAGGTAAGAGCCAAAGTGAATCCAATACCCATTCCAAGTCCGTCCATTATCGAGTTCAGCGGCGGATTTTTCGATGCAAAGGATTCTGCCCTTGCTAGAATTATACAGTTTACAACGATTAAAGGAATAAATATTCCTAATGCGCTGTCCAATGCAGGAGAAAAAGCCTTTATAAGCATTTCCACTGCTCCAACGAAAGTAGCAATAACTACTACATAAATAGGTATTCTAACCTCACTTGGCACAATCTTATTTATTAAAGATATTATCAGATTGGAACCGATCAAAACTGCGGTAGCAGCGATTCCCATGCCTATACCGTTAAATACCGCCGTAGTGACGGCCATGGTAGGGCAGGTCCCCAGAACCAGCCTGAAAGTAGGATTTTCTTTAATTATACCGTTTGTAAAATCTTTCCACAGTTTCATTGCTTTCACCTCCAAAATACTTATTTGCCGGATAATTCCTTCGCCAGGCTGAGTGCTTGATTAACACCTTTTGTTACTGCACTCGATGTTATGGTAGCACCGGCAATAGCAACTATTTCATTATCTTTTGGAGTACCATTTTTTATTACCTTAATGCCATCATTCCAATTTTTCATTTTGAACTGATCTTGAAATTTAGGTGCGGTTGCGTTTTTGCCAAGACCAGGCGTTTCGCTGTTATTTCCAATCTTTATGCCGGAAACCTTTCCTTCGATCTCAACACCGACCATAACTTCTATCTCTCCGCCATATCCTTTAGGCGAGGTTTTTATGGCATAGCCTACGACGTTGCCGCTGGCTTTTGCCTCATAAACTTCTCTTATGCTGTCATATTCTGCTTTTGATAGAATATCAGCAATCTCATCCTCTTCGATTTTTTCAAAGTCCTCAGCTTGAGAAAGCACGCTTCTTCTGGCTTCATCATTTGCTTTAACAGCCTGCTCAGCGATTTTATCAACGGTAATATAATTCGTGGCGCCCAATACTGCAGCTGCAATCACACATACAATAAGAAGCACCCCTGTAAGCCTGATATAATCACGCACTTTTCTTCACCTCCCCAAATTTCTTGGGCATGGTAAATCTATCTATCAAAGGAGTTGCAACGTTCATCAAAAGTATAGAATATGAAACTCCTTCCGGATAGGCACCAAAAAATCTTATCAATACAGTTAAAACACCCGCACCTATTCCCATAGCTATCTGACCTTTTGCAGTCATAGGACTTGAGGCATAGTCAGTTGCCATAAAAAATGCACCTAGAAACAAGCCTCCTGCAAATACATGATATATAGGATAGTATGGGTTAAACCCTCCAAGTATAAATGACAGTACAGCTACCGTCCCAATATAAACCCCTGGTATTCTGATGCTGATAACTCCTCTGTATACGAGATACAATCCGCCTATCAAAAGAGCTAATGCAGAAGTCTCGCCTATACATCCGCCTACATTACCGATGAATAAATTCCAGATTGAAGGCAATGCTTGTCCGGCCACCTCTCCTGCTGCTGCAACAGGTGCGCCGTTTACGAAGCTCATGCCTCCCTTTATTAAGGCCAAAGGAGTAGCAGTGCTGACAGCATCAGCTCCCGGTGCTAAAAACGCCGATGAGGTCATTCTCACAGGCCAGGAAGCCAGTAATAATGCTCTGGCCGCCAAAGCAGGGTTCATAAAATTGTGGCCTAATCCTCCAAAGCAGTGTTTTACTACTGCTATGGCAAATATTGAACCTATGGCAACCAGCCACCAGGGTGCTGTAGACGGCACATTAAAAGCCAATAGCAAGCCCGTTACAACTGCACTTAAATCATTAACAGTAACGGGTCTTTTCAATACTTTCTGCATCACAACTTCTGTTCCTACCGCAAATACAACTGCAATCAAAGCTACAATCAGTGCTCTAATACCAAAGTAAAATACTCCTGCAAACAGCGCAGGCATCAAAGCTATTATTACATCCAACATTATTCTTTGAGTAGTCTCTCCCGATCTTATATGAGGAGAAGAAGTCACTCTAAACATAGCACTATCCAACATAATACCTCCCATCACTTGGACTGCGCTTTTTTGCGCTTAGCCAAAATCTCTCTTTTAGCAACCCTGATAGAATCCACCAAAGGTCTCTTGGCAGGGCACACAAAAGAGCAAGAGCCGCATTCTATGCAGTCCATAGCATTTACTTCCTCGGCTTGATCAAATTTATCCTGAAGAGAGTAATTGCTTATATGCAAAGGCATAAGGTCGATAGGACATACCGTCACACATTTTCCGCATCTGATGCAATTTGAAGGCTCAGGCAGCTTTGCATCCTCTTCTGCCAAAACCAATATGCCTGAGGTTCCTTTAATGACCGGTATATCTATAGAAAACTGAGCAATACCCATCATGGGGCCGCCTGCAATCACTTTCCCTACGCTGCCGGAAAATCCGCCGCATTCATCAATAACTTCTCTGAAGGATGTCCCAACTTTGACCAGTAAATTTTTCGGAGTTTTCACCCCTTTACCCGTCACGGTTACAATCCTCTGAATCAAAGGCATCCCTGTTCTGACAGCATCAGCTATGGCAGCGGCAGTTCCTACATTGTTTACTACAACACCTACATCTGCAGGCAGTCCGCCGCTCGGCACTTCTCTTCCTGTGCAGGCATATATCAACTGTTTCTCCGCTCCTTGAGGATACTTGGTCTTGAGGGCTACAACTTCAATACCTTTTTCATCCTTTGCAGCATTATATATTGCTTCCAGCGCATCAGGCTTATTTGTTTCAATGCCTATGAAACCTTTATTGACATTTAAAGCCTTCATCAAAGCCTTTAAACCGAACACAACTGCTTCCGGGTTTTCCAGCATCAGCCTATGATCGGATGTCAAATAGGGTTCGCATTCTGCACCGTTTAATATTATCGTATCAACTGTTTTTCCCGGGGGCAAAGCCAGCTTTACATGAGTAGGAAAGGTTGCTCCACCCATGCCTACTATTCCGGCATCCTTGATAATTTCCTTAAGCTGCTCTGATGATAAATTTTCAATATCTCCTTTAGGTGTAACAGTCTCCGATAATGTTTCCTGCATATCATTTTGAATTACGACACAGGTTGTTTTAGTTCCGCCTGAATAAAGTCTGGGTTCTATTGAAATCACTTTTCCAGATACACTTGAGTGTATCGGAGATGACACAAAACCTTTAGCTTCGCCAATTTTCTGCCCAACCTTTACTTCATCACCAACCTTGACAGTTGGCTCGCAAGGTGCACCTATATGCTGCTGCATTGGTATTACAACAACCTCCGGTGATTTAGCCTTTATAACGGCCAGTTTTTCTGTTGCTTCCTTGCTGTGTGGCGGATGAGTTCCTCCCTTAAAGGAAAGCGTTCTTATATTCATTTTACTCACCCCTTATATTATAAAAGAATTACAAAATTAATGCTGTAATTTTAGAACAAACCCACAAATTGTTTCTATTCGACACCCCTATTCAAAATCCTTTTCAGCCTATGAAAAACAAAAAGTTTATTATTTAACAAACGTTAGCTTTGTCAATAAATCCTTTAGAGTTTGTTTTTTATACTTACTAAATTATAATGCTTTACAAACATAAATTCAATCACTGTAAAAATATGCATGTGGTTTCATCACAATCTAAAACAAAAGCATTATATAGAATAATAATCACCTCTGCTACTAATGCTAATCATTATTAACAGTATTCTAAGGAGAGTGACTCAAATTATATGGTAATAATCTACAATTGCTATGGTGGTACACATTCTTCAATTTTAAGCTCTGCAGTTCATATGAAATTCCTGCCTTCTGATAGAATACCTTCTGATGAAGAAATTTTGAATCTTAAATATTTTAACAAATTAACGTATAAGGATATGGGCAGGCTGATATTCCATGGTAAAGACGAGTATGGAAACAGTGTCTATACTATAGGAAGGGGCACCTCAAAAGCATTGGTGCCCGCTATGAGAAGCTTGCTGTTGAATTTATACAATGAATGCGGAATAAACGAAAGCTTTTTCTTTATAAATTCCTCTCCAACAGTGCCTTTGCCTATGACCTTCGGAGGTTTTTTTTCCAGAGGCCTTGGCATAAATATAATAGGAGTTCCTCTATTGCTCCTCGGAACAAAAAAAGCTTGGCCTGAAATATTGAAGCTTGTTGATAGAACAAAAAAAATATGCTGCGAAACGCCAGAATCACCTATAATCATTGATATAGACGCAAAAGGCCGGCTGAGCCGAATTAGCCCTGCCGACCTATGAACATAATATTTTTTATTCTATTATCCTCTGGAAATAGCCTTGAATGGGCATTTCTCCATACAAGCGCCGCATTTAATGCACTTTTCCTGATCAATAACATATGGAGTCTTCGGCTTACCTGATATTGCTGATACAGGACATTGTTTTGCACAAATTCCGCAGGCTTTACATTTTTCTTCGGAGATCCTGTATTGCAGCAATGCCTGGCATACACCTGCAGGACATCTCTTTTCTCTTATATGGGCTTCATATTCATCTCTGAAGTATCTCAATGTAGATAACACGGGGTTAGGGGCAGTTTGTCCCAATGCACAAAGAGCTGAGTTCTTAATATTTTTTGCAAGGGTTTCCAGTTTTGCAATGTCGCCTTCTTCTCCTTTGCCCTTTGTGATCCTATCCAGTATTTCATACATTCTCTTAGTGCCTTCTCTGCAAGGTGTACATTTTCCGCAGGATTCATCTACGGTAAATTCCAGGAAGAACTTAGCTATGTCAACCATACAGTTATCTTCGTCCATAACGATGAGTCCGCCGGATCCCATCATAGAACCAAGAGCAGTCAGATTATCATAATCTATGGGCACATCAAGCTTCTCTCCAGGTATACAGCCGCCTGACGGTCCGCCTGTCTGAGCTGCTTTAAAGGCTTTGCCGTTGGGGCAACCTCCGCCTATCTCGTATATTATTTCTCTCATGGTTGTACCCATGGGAACTTCCACCAGTCCGGTGTGATTAATCTTACCGCCAAGTGCAAACACTTTAGTGCCCTTTGATTTTTCTGTTCCCATAGAGGCAAACCACTCGGGTCCGTTATTAATGATCTGGCAAATATTGGCGTAAGTTTCAACGTTATTCAACAAGGTGGGCTTTCCAAATAAACCTTTAACTGCCGGGAAAGGAGGCCTCGGCCTAGGCATTCCTCTTTGGCCTTCTATGGAAGCCAGCAAGGCTGTTTCTTCGCCGCACACGAAAGCTCCTGCTCCAAGTCTCAATTCTATATCAAAGCTAAAGTCTGTTCCCAATATGTTCTTTCCAAGCAATCCATAAGCTCTTGCCTGATTGATGGCTATTCCAAGACGTTTAACCGCGATTGGATATTCGGCTCTGACATATATATAGCCCTGACTGCCCCCGACAGCATAGCCTGCTATTGTCATAGCCTCCAATACGGAATGGGGGTCTCCTTCCAGAACGCTTCTGTCCATGAATGCTCCCGGGTCGCCTTCGTCAGCATTGCAGCATACATATTTTATATCGCCTTGTGCTTTTGCAGTGAACTCCCATTTCATTCCTGTTGAGAAGCCGGCGCCGCCTCTGCCTCTGAGGCCTGATCTCTTTACTATATCAATAACTTCTTCAGGCTTTAGCTCAGTCAAGCACCTTGATAGAGCCTTATATCCGTCAAAAGCTATATATTCATCTATGTTTTCAGGGTTTATAACACCGCAATTTCTTAGTGCAACCCTGTGCTGTTTCTTATAGAAGTTTACTTCATTTATTGATTTTATTCTGTCTTCCGCAACAGTCTCAGCATAAAGAAGCCTCTTAACAACTCTGCCCTTTACAAGATGCTCCTTTACGATTTCTTCTATGTCTTCCGGCTTAACAAGGCTGTAGAAAGAAGCTTCAGGATATATGATGACTATCGGTCCAAGAGCGCATAAGCCAAAGCAGCCGGTTCTCTCAACAATTACCTCTTCATCAAGACCATGCATTTTGATCTGCTCTTCAAAATTTTTTGCTATCTGCTCCGAATTAGAAGATGAACAGCCGGTTCCTCTGCAAATCATGACATGGGAGCGATACATTTTCATTCCATATTACCTCCTCATTGTTTGCTAACCTTAAATCTATTAGTTTTCTTCTGCTCCTACAGTGTATTCTTGAACAATCTTGCCTTTCATAACATGTTCATTCACTACCCTGATAGCTTTCGAAGGATTCATTTTTACATAAGTTACTTTTTCTTCTCCCGGCTTATATACTTCTACAATAGGCTCGAGCCTGCACATACCTATGCATCCGGTTTGTGCAACGACAACATCTGCCAGTTCATTTTTCTTTATCTCATCCATAATTGCCACAAGAACCGGTCTGGCTCCCGCAGCAATGCCGCATGTAGCCATGCCTACAACTACTCTGGTTCCTGGTTGATCTTTTCTTAAATTGATTGTATCATAGGTTCTTTTTCTGATTTCCTCTAAATCTTTAATTGATTTCATATTCTTGCACCTCCATTTAAACTATTGAAACCTTCCTCCAAAAATCCCTTTATCCATGAGATAACCTGGGGCTCATTGATAGGTACTTCCCCTAAAATACGCTTTATTTCCCTGGTATCAAAATTAAACTCGTTTTCGTTTATTTTATGATTATATATAAGATCTATCTCCGGATTGCCTATCACTATAGCAATTATAGTGTCAACCATATTTCCCAGCGGTGCCCTGTCTATATGACTATGCTTGAACCAGGCAATAACTTTGGTACCTTTTCCTTTATCGGACTGAATCTCCAAATCTCCTTGACATCGGGTGCACGCTTTATAGAGCAAAGGCACTCCCAAGCCTACTTTTCTGGTTTTTCTCCCTGTGATAAAGGGATCTTTTATTCTTTCTGCTAATTCCTTGTCCATTCCGTGTCCATTATCGATCACTTCAATAGAGAAAATATCTGTCGTTAAATCCTCAACAATGTTTATAGTAATTAAGCTGGCCTTCGCAGCAATAGAATTTTGAACGATATCAAGTATATGAAGAGACAATTCCTTCATGACAAAACCTATTACTGATACTTTTTCAATATATCCGGTATATCATCGGGAACAAGCTTGCCGTATACGTCTTCTCCTATCATCATAACAGGCGCAAGCCCGCAGCATCCCAAGCATCTGGTAGCCTCCAGTGTGAATTTGTTATCTGCGGTAGTTTCTCCCGGTTTAACTTTAAGCTCTTTTTGGAGTCTTTCAAAAACTAATTGAGCACTTTTTACATAACAAGCTGTCCCCAAGCATACCCCTATTGTATGCTCACCTCTGGGTTTGAGTGTGAATCTGGAGTAAAAAGTTGCTACTCCGTAGATTTCCGCCATCGGAATGTTCAGTTCTTTTGATATTCTCTTTTGAGCCTCTTCAGGAATGTATCCAAAAAGCTCTTGAGTCTCATGAAGAACAGGCATTAAGCCGCCTTGCTGGTTTCTATGGTTTTCGATTATTTGGTCCAGCTTCTCCATCTTTTCTTTCATTTCAAGCTCGTTCATTAAAGAGTCCCCTCCCTAAAATACATTGTATATATTGACAAAAAACTGTCAATTATTAACCCTATTTTTTATTGTAACATAACTAAATAAAAAATTTAACAATATTTAAAATTAATTATAATTTTTTTTGGTTTGGGCATAATATATCGAATAAGTTTGTAAAACTAAGAAATTCCATTTCGACAAAAAACTCTCTCTCGCTTATATCCCACAGGTAATGGGCATCTGAGGATATGATATAATCATACTTCTTTAAAAAAGGATGCCTTTTCATTATGATCTCCGGGCTATCTTTTTTTGAAAGCTCCACAGTTTTAACCTTCAGCGAAGGCGGAATAAATCCAAGGTTGGCAGTTATGCTATATGCAGGCCTGTCTACATGTGCAGGTATGCATACTCCGCCTAAGCCATTGGCCAGGATAAAAACATCGTTCACGGATAAAGCGCATGAAGAGATGAGCAGTTTGTCTACCTTGCCTACGATTTGGTCTTCGGAATTCATGATGAGCTGCCGTCCAAAAACCTCTTCATTATTTGGTATATCAGGCAAACAATTATATATGATCTCATCAAGCTTCAAAGCGCTCTGCAGAGTTCTAAAAAGACATATGATGTGCACTTCCTCTTTTGTTTGAACCTCTATGCCAGGCACAATCATTAGCCCCTGCTTTTTGCCTACCTCAAGCACCGCAGGCAAATTTGCTGCGCTGTTGTGATCCGTCACTGCTATCATATCTAAGCCTTTTAAAAGCGCCATATTGACTATGTTATTAGGGGTCATATCTTCATCGCCGCAAGGCGATAAAGCAGAATGAATATGCAAATCAACTGCGAATTTCATACTATTTACCTAATCCGGCATTTAATAATCCTTTAGCTATCAAAAAAGCGCTTTTATTGGAGACCAGAATCGGTATATCCTCATCTATTGCTTTTTTGATCGTATCCTCCTCTACTTCTGCAGCCTCAGCTATAATAACGGAAGAAAGCTCAAGCAAAGTAGCTACCGCAACAATATTAGTATGCGTTTGAATAGTGATCCATGCATCTCCCCTCTGAGCATGAGACATAACCCAGCTCAAAAGATCACAAATATAAGCTCCGCTTACCTCGCGATCCATCCCGCATTCTCCGGTTAAAGGTTTAAGCTCCAATCTTTCACACATTTCTCTGACTGTCATCTTAAATGCACTCCTCTAACTTTTTCTATTTTTAAAGCCATTCATAGTTTTGATCATACATACTGCCCTGCTGTTTTCTCCTTTTACAATGTCCTCTGCAAAAGCTCTGCAGGTTGGAGAACCGCATATTCCGCAATCCAAACCGGGTAATCCCTTTAGTATCTCGGTAACAAACTCCATCTTTTGAATGGACTTGGCTATATCCTTGTCAAGCATCATAACAGGTTTAGGCTCTATCTTTTCCGTCAACCTGATAAACCCGCTTTCATACATCTCTATAAACTTGTTCAGTTCTTCTGCAGTATGCTTGGTATCCTCTACCTTTCTTGAATATTTCATTATTCTGTTCTTAGCAATAAAAGAATTCTGGATAACCAGGGGCCCGCCCACACATCCCCCGGTACAAGCAGAGCATTCGATAAACTCAACATCCTCCAGTTTGCCAAGCTCTATTTCCTCAAGAACCCTTATGACATCATGAATACCGTCTACGGCAAGGTAGTTTTCGATATTCAAAGCCTCTGCCTGACCTCCGGCAATAGGCCAGAATAAAGATTCCTTTGTACTCGTGCCCATATTGGGCGTGTTATGGGTTACCAAATTCCGCACGATCTCTCCATATATCTCCTTCATGGAAATTGCACCATTAACATAGGATTTGCTTATTCCTAAAGGGTTTCTAATACTGGTAACCCTTGCAGTACATGGAGTAATGAAAAAAATACCTATATCTTCAAGGCTCAAGCCAATTCTCTTGGATGCCTCTGTCTTTGCAATCCTGGCAGTTATTTCTATGGGCGTTTCAATATCAATTATATTAGGGATCAAATCCGGAAACCTCATTTGTATCAGTCTTATAACAGCCGGACAGGATGAATTGATTACAGGAACCTTTGTATCAGGTTTTTTGAGCAGGTATTCCTTTATCAAATGTATTGATATGTCTGCCCCCACAGTTCCTTCAACCACTTCATCAAAACCTATTTTTTTAATGGCTCCCAGCATATCGCTTATGCCTATATTGGAAGGAAACTGTCCATATATCGTTAATGAAGGTATTGCTATGCTGTATTTATATTTTTTTATCATGCTCAATTCATCTGTTATGGCACTCTTAGCATGATTTGGGCATATTTTTATGCATTCACCGCAGTCTATGCATCTTTCAGGAATTATTTTAGCCTTTCCGTCTCTCACCCTTATGGCTTCAGTAGGACAAACTTTAAGACAGCTGGTACAACCTATGCATCTATCTTCTCGCAATATAACTGAATGGTTATATTCTTCGCCCATTTAATCACCATCTTTCAGCATCATTTTCATCGTGATTACAGTACCCTTTCCAACAACGCTTTCAATATTAAAGCTATCTGAGCATTTTTTCATATTTGGCAGCCCCATTCCGGCTCCAAAGCCCATCTCTCTGATCCTTTCAGGGGCGGTGGAATATCCTTCTTTCATAGCAAGCTCGACATTTTCAATGCCTGGACCGCTATCCTTGGCAATTATTGTTATTGATTTCGGCTCAATACTGAAACTGATTATCCCTCCTAAAGAATGTATGACTAAATTTATTTCTGCTTCGTATGCTCCTATCGCCACCCTTCTAATAATTCCTGAATCCATTCCAAGCTGTCTTAAAATTTTCTTTATTTTGCTCGAAGCCTCGCCGGCCCTTTCAAAATCATCCTTTTCAACCTGAAATTCATATGATATATTTCCCATATCTTTATCTCCTAGATTCTGCTTCTATCCCTCTTAATCCACAGCTATAAAGTATTCCGGAAGTCGTAAAAAGAGTATATTTCGTCGTAAGGATTGTTATAGAATTTTCTCTGGCAAGATCTATGACATCCTCATCGGGAACCTTGCCTCTTACAAAAAGTATAGCACTCACATCAGCCATCTCAGCAGTTCTGATAACCTGAGAATTTATCAGACCCGTCAAAAGAATCGTACCTGTTTTTACAAAGGCTAAAACATCGCTCATCAAGTCAGAACCGAATGCATAGGAAATCTCCCTATCCAGCGACTCCTCTCCCCATAGCACATCAGCCTGCAAGGCATCTTTTATTTGCCTAAGCTTCATCTGTTATCCTCCCCTCAATAAGATTATATAATAAATTCCTTTAATTAATAATATGTATTCATAAATACATAATGTTAAAAATGTAACAAAACATTTTAAATAATAACTCCTCTAAAAACATAGGGGAGTTATTATTTATTAAAAGTCTTGATATCTTTTTTTAATATGATGAAATCTTCATAGCCATTGTTCAGGCTTATATATTCCTTGATGACCCTTATATGCTGAAAGCCTGCATTTATCCAGAATTCCATACCTCTCTTGTTTTTAGAAATGACTCCGGCCAAAACCTTTTTAACATCATAGGTTTTGTTCATAAAAGATATAAAAGCATTGATGCTTTTATTGCCTATACCTGTGTTTCTAAAATCCTTTTTAATCAAAAATGATGAAATCCAGGCTTCTTCGCTATTGTCATAATCTATGTGGCCCTTTATTACCCCAATGAGTTCTTCGTTACCCTTAGAAAAAATTCCGATAAAAAATTCATAGCTGTTGATCAAAACCTCCAGATATTTTTCTCCCATCTCCTCTATGGATAGCTGTCTGTCGATGCCTGTAGCAAAAATTGATTCGTCGACATCGTTGTATAGCTCTAAAACCTTGTTCAATTCATCTTTTTTTATATCCCTGAAAAAAAAATCCTCAATTTCTAAGTTTAATGCAAGCATAATACCACCTTAATGATTTATATGAGTATTAATATTCTACAAAAGCTATGAAAATCCTTTTAATATGCCCATGTAAAATCAGTAAATTAAGAGCGGTCTAAAACACGATTTAGGAGCTTTAGCTGCAAAATAAGTCTTTTATAATTTATGAAGCTAGGAAATACGTGAAATAATTGTCACAGTTCAAAAAATAAAAAACTTCAAAGCTTATAGCCATGAAGTTCTGACATTCTATATGGTGCGAGAGACGGGACTTGAACCCGTATGGTTGCCCACACGCCCCTCAAACGTGCGCGTCTGCCAGTTCCGCCACTCTCGCAAAGCATTTATTAAATCTGCTACATGGATTATTATATATTCTGCAACGATTTATGTCAATAACATTTTATTCATCCTGCCTTAATGATTCGGTAATGTACCAATTATTTATAGTTCTGAAGAGATTCTCGCTGTCAGCTTGAATTTCCCCGCGCACTTTGCTTCTCATGACCAAAGCATATTCTTTATAGAACAAGCTTATAACCGGCAGCTCATCTTTTATTATCCTTTGAAGCTCCAGATAGTTGACATATTTGTTTTCCTGGCTCTGGAAATTCTGAGATTCCTCCAGCAATATATCGACTCTGGGGTTGCTATAGCTGCCGTAATTTTTCCCTCCGACAGCCTTCGTACTATGAAGGAAATCATATAAATCACTTTCTGGTGAAAAGCTCATGCCCACAAGTGCCAAATCAAACTTTTTAGATTCCATTTGCTTTTTTACTTCTTCAAAGGGCATTATTTTCAAATCAATTACAAAGCCTATCTCCTCAAGGCTCCTCTTTATATCTTCAGCAGCTTTTTTCCTGTAGTCATTTTCCGAATTGGTTATAAAGCTTAACTTGAGCTGCTGTTTCTTGCCGTCTATCTCTCGCTCATAAATATTAGATTTCTCATTCAGCAAAAATTTGGCGTTATTTATAGCATATTGAGCTTCCGCCTTGCTGTAGGTATACTTATTAACATCTCCGTCAAACATCCATGAGTCGCTTCTTATCGGCGTATCAGTAACAGCGGCGTTGCCCAACAGGTATTTCTCTATTATGGCTTTTCTGTTTATTCCATACATCAAAGCCTTTCTTATTTCGACTTCAGCCAGTACAGGGTTTTGAAAATTCACCGCTATAAACTCATAATCTCTGGAAAGATACCTATAAGTATTTACATTCCTCAATTCTTTATATTTTTCCCATCCATAAGAAGATGCATTAATTATATCTATCTGTCCTGATTGAAAGGCAGTATCAAAAGAATCCATGTCTTTTATAAAATTGACTCTGATAGTAGTAATATATGATGTTGTATTATGCATGCTATATTCATTGGCCTTCAGCTCCATATACTTCAACTTGCTGTAGGAAGAGACCTTATAAGGACCTGTCCCTACCGGCGTCGCATTTGGATCTGTACCAAACACATGCTTTGGAATTATAGGAAAGATCAATGAATCCATAGCACTATATTGCCAATTTCCGAAATTTATTTTTATAGTAACATCATTTACCATTTGGTATGAAATGATGTGATTGAGTTTTGACTTATAAATGGAATCAGGTGAGTTTTTTATAGTATCCAGAGTAAATTTCACATCCTCTGAGGTCAATCTCACGCCATCGCTCCAATGCAAGTTTTCTTTCAGCTTCACCACAGCCTGGCCTGTACCCTCTGCAAAGCTGATATCATCAGCCAGCACGAGCACGGGCTTTAAAGCATTATTATACTCTACAAGCCCATTAAACAAAAGTTTTGTGAGATCACCATAGCTTCTGCTGTTTACCAACAAAGGATTAAAGGTTAAAGGTTCAATACAGCCAATGTTGATCACTCCGCCTTTGCCCGGTTTTTCATCTTCTATGTGCACCTCAGTTCCTCCCTCAATTTCAGGTTTAGAACATGATACCGCAAGAAGTGAAATGATGATTAATAATGCTATAGGGAAAATTCTTCGCTTCATAAAATAATTCTTCTCCTTGGTATACTATTTAAGCCTGATAAGCTTCGGGTTCTCCACCCTGCCCGGGATTCTTCCCCTCTTAGCAATAGGCTTACCCTCAATCTCCTTAAGATCCATGGTCATATCAATTGCTGACGCTCCTGATATATAGCTTCCTATTCCAAAGGAATCTGCACCTGCTTCGCTCAAAAGCTTTATCTTGTCAGGATACAGGCCTCCGGAAACGAATATCTTCACATCCTTATAGCCTTCCATATCAAGACGGGCTCTCACTTCCTTCACCAGTTCTGCTGTCACTCCTCCTCTTTCGCTGGGAGTATCCAATCTAATGCCATAGAGATTTCCTCCCAGGGCCTTTGCCACCCTCAGTGCCTCTTCTGCCTCATCTTTAAATGTGTCGATAAGAACAATCCTTTTGTGGTTTTCAGGCATTGTATTGTCATATGCCTGAGCAACCGACACAGTATCTCCTGCGATCAAAAATGATGCATGGGGTAAAGTCCCTGATGGCTCTATGCCTAATAGCTTAGCCGCCAATATATTGCTGACTCCGTTAGCGCCTCCGATAAAAGCGGCTCTTTCCATCACCGGAGCCACAGATGGGTGGACATGTCTTGATCCGAATACGATGAAAGACTTATCCTTACAAGCTTCTCTGCACTCTCTTGCAGCCGTTGCCCAACCGCAGGAGCTTGCAAGTATACCCAGCAATATTGTTTCATATATGCATATCTCCCTGTATGACCCTATAATTCTCATTACCGTTTCTTTGCCTTCGAAGCTTTCACCCTCCGGCAGCGCCCATATTTCCAGATCTTTATTTTTTAAAACATTAAAGGCCTCTTGTATTCCCGCAAAGATACCGGGTTTCCTTGGAAATATTTCTGCCGTAACCGTCTTATCGGCTATTCCCATAGAGTCTAAAATATCTACAGTTCTCACGAAATAAATATCTGTAGTATATCCATCCAGAATTTCCTGCTCGCTGGCAGAATGAATTTGCCTGTTAGGGTCTAATTCAATTTTTTTTACATCAGCTAAATTTCTTATTTCAGCCAATCAATTTCATTCCTTTCCTTTGTTAATTAGATCTCTATATATCTTACTGTACATCTTGTACGCTCTGTTGATCTTTTCAACATAAAGCTTCGTTTCTGCAAAGGGTATGTTCTTCAGCGTCACCCCGTCATCACTGTAATCGGCGTCCTTCAGCCACTTGCTCACATTCCCCTGACCGCCGTTGTATGCAGCCAGGACCAGCTTTATATCTCCATTATAATACTTAAAAAGATAGTCCAGGTACCAGCATCCCATTTTTATATTTATCTCCGGGTCATACAACATTTCCTCGCTAAAATTTGTTACCTTAAGCTTTTCTCCTATCCACTCTCCTGTTGACGGCTTTATCTGCATTAAACCCAAAGCCCCTTTAGAGGACCTGGCATAGCTGTCATAACCGCTTTCAACCTTGATTATGGCAGCAACCAGATATGGGTCCAGACCATATGAATCAGCATATTTGACTATAATATCCCTATACTCAATGGGATATATAGCATTCAACAGCTTGGGAATGTTTAAGCCTAGTATGTACAAAACTATAACTGCAAATATTATAACAAATAATCTTCTCGCTTTTCTGCTATTGATCAACAGTTTCTCCCCTTTTAACTGTACTTAGTGCAGTATTCCATAACTGCTTTATTTCTTCCTTCAACTCTTCCAGGCCTTTTGTATTATATATGATTACGTCTGAATGTTCAGCTTTCTTTTCATCGCTGAATTGAGCATTTATCCTGTTTTTTGCATCTTCATATGAAAATCTGTCCCTTTCTATGAGCCTATGCAATTGCGTCTGCTTATCCACAGAAACAAGCCATACACTGTCACATAATGAATTCAGTCCCATTTCAATCAATATTGCCGCATCTATAACAATAACATCTGCACCGTCAGATCGGAATTCTTCAATTATTTCTTTGACTTTTGCAATTATATGAGGGTGAGTTATAGAATTCAACTTTCTTAGTTTTTCGCCATCAGAAAAAACAATATGCCCAAGTGCTTTTCTATTTATCTCACCTCTAGGCAGCAATATTTCGTCTCCAAAATACTGAACTATTTCATTATATGCTTTTTCTCCCTTTTGCACAACACTTCTTCCTACTTCGTCAACATCTATGATGTATGCGCCAAATTGCTTCAGGATAGAAGAAACTGTGCTTTTACCGCTTGCAATGCCTCCGGTTAATCCAATGATCATCAAATCGCCTCCGAAAATGCTATAAATACCTTATTTTGTATCGTACCAGCTCATACCGGCGTTAACATCTACAGTAAGCGGTACTTTTAAAGTAAAGGCTTTTTCCATTTTTTCCTTTACGATTTTTTTCACTTCTTCAACCTCATCCTTATAGGCTTCTACAATGAGTTCATCGTGTATCTGCAATATAAGCCTGGATTTCATCCTTCTCGCCTTTAATTCCTTATAAACGCTTACCATAGCAATCTTGATAATATCTGCCGCACTTCCCTGAATAGGAGTATTCATGGCCATCCTCTCCCCGAAATTCCTCTGCACGGCATTGGAAGAGGAGAGCTCGGGAATATATCTTATCCTGTTTAATATCGTAGTTACATAGCCCTTCTCCTTACCCTCTTTTACAATGTCCTCCATATATTTTTTTACCAAGGGATATCTATCAAAATAATTATCTATATAAAGCTTTGCTTCTTTTCTCGGAATCTTCAAATCCCGAGATAATCCAAAGTCACTTATGCCATAGACTATCCCGAAATTCACCGCTTTGGCCCTGCTTCTCATGAGAGGGCTGACCAGATCGCTATCCACCCCGAAAACTTCGGAAGCAGTCCTTCTGTGAATATCCTCGTTATTGATAAAGGACTTTATCAAGCCTTCATCCCCTGAGATATGAGCCAAGACTCTAAGCTCGATCTGGGAATAGTCTGCATCAACCAGAACATAATCTTCATTCTGAGGTACAAAGACCTTCCTTATCTCTCTGCCGTTTTCAGTCTTTACAGGAATGTTCTGAAGATTGGGCTCCGTGCTGCTGAGCCTCCCTGTCGCTGTAACTGTCTGATTGAATTTAGAATGTATCTTGCCTGTTCTTTCGTTTATTATATTGATCAAACCCTCTACATAGGTTGACTTTATTTTGAGAAGCTGTCTATATTCCAGCAGCTTTTCAATAATCGGGTGCTTATCGGAAAGCTGTTCCAGAACCTCTACATCTGTAGAGTAACCTGTTTTTGTTTTCTTAATAGGAGGCAGCATAAGCTTCTCAAATAGTATTACACTCAGCTGCTTTGTAGAATTGATATTAAACTCTTCTCCTGCGAAGCCGTATATCTCCTCCGTGAGCTTTGAAAGCTTTTCCGAATACAATGCAGACAGCTCTAAAAGCCTTTCTTTATCTACCTTAAAGCCCTCATGCTCCATATCTGCCAGCACTTCTATCAGCGGCACCTCCACCTCGTTGTAAAGCTGCTCCATGTTCATCTTTGCTATGTTTTCTCTTATGGGATCGATCAATTCGGCAATCGCTTTGACACTGCTGCAATAGTTTTGCCTGATGTCACCCTCTTTGCTTTCATAATCCTTTATCTCGGTTCCGAAAAATTCGCTATAGATATTCCTCAGCTTATAATCAGGTTTTGACGGATTCAGCAAATATGCTCCTATCATGCTGTCAAACTTCACATTTTCAACATTGATGCCTATATTTTTTAACGATACCAGGTCAGCCTTAATGTCATGGCCTGCCTTTTCAATATTTTCGTTCTCCATAACATCTTTAATAAAAGGTATTGATATTTCATCAACAGCAATAGAGTATTGCCTGCCTTCAGCAGACACATATATATAGTCCGGCACACCATGAGGGCTTTGAGAAGCCTTAAAAACGATTCTGCCTTCCTTGGCAAATTTCACTAAAAGCTGCTTTATCTCAGCTTCCCCTTTGATTTCATTGATGACAATATCCTGTTGTGAGCCTTCGATTTCCTTCCTGGCAGGATAGCTTTTCATTTTATCCAGAAGGCTTTTAAAGTTCAGCATGCTATATAATTCATATAAAGCTTCGTAATCCGGCTCTTTATATGTAAAATCCTCCAAAGGTGCATCTATAGGCACATCTGTCACTATGGTAGCCAGTCTTTTTGAAAGCCGCGCCATTTCCTTATTGTTTTCTACATTCTCGCGTACTTTATTTTTCTTAATGTTTTCAGTATTCTCCAGCAGATTCTCAACTGTGCCGAATTGCTTGATGAGCTCTAAAGCAGTTTTTTCACCTACGCCGGGCACACCGGGTATATTGTCTGATGCATCTCCCATAAGGCCTTTAAGGTCGATCACTTGTTCAGGGGTGACGCCATATTGTGAAATAAGCTTTTCATTATCATACTCTTCCATCTCGCTTATGCCTTTTTTAGTCATAAGAACGTGAATATTTTCATCGATGAGCTGAAAAGCGTCACGATCCCCTGTCACTATCAATATATCTACATCTTCTTTGCCCGATTTCTTAGACAATGTCCCGATTATATCATCAGCTTCAAAGCCTTCTATTTCAAGTCTTTTAATATTCATGGCATCGACAACCTTTTTCAGATATGGTATTTGTTCCGCCATATCTTCTGCCATCTTCAGCCTTTTTGCCTTATATTCTGCATATTCCTTATGCCTGAATGTAGGCCCTTTAAGATCAAAAGCTATAGCCATATACTTTGGTTTATAGCCTTCGATCAGCTTATTTATCATATTCACAAAGCCGTATATAACATTTGTATGAAGCCCGTCTTTATTGGTTAAAGGCGGTAAAGCATAAAAAGCCCTGTGCATGAGGCTATTGCCATCTATTATAATCATACTATCCTTTTTCATTCCTCAATATCCTCCAAAATTAGTTTAATCTTATTATTTCCATACGTTTTCTAAAAACCCTTTATATTATGTTAAAAAAAATCGGATTCTGAAGAATCCGATTAGATGAATATATATTATCAGCTTATTTTATTTTCTTAGGTCGGACTTTAAGCAGGATCAAATATGAAATAAGCGAAACAATTGCCAGGATAAATATATACGGGAGTGCAGTTACCGTATATACAAACAGCCCCTCTGCACCTCTGAGTATATTATTTATGGCTCCATAAAATCCTTTATAAGCTTTTGTCCAAATAGTAGGAATATTTAATGTCTCCAGCTTGCCTGCTTTTATTTCCTTCAAGCTTACATATAAGGAAGACAGGCTTACTTGTTTATCCCACCGTTTTATATCCGTTGACATAAGCTCTATATCGCTTCTGACCCGGTTCAGTTCATTTTCAATTTTGAGTATCTCATCTACATTCTTTGCCATTCCCACAAGCTCTCTGAGCCTGTTCTCCTGCACTTTCAAATTCTCTACTCTTGTTGTCGTATCATAATACTGTTCCGTAATATCCACAGAATTTGTATTATGGTTTATGACCTCACCCATGGTCTTTATCTCTTCCACGGTTGAACTAAACTTAGCCGCCGGTATCCTCAAGGTTATGCTTCCGGTTTTTAATTTGTCGCTCTTGCCTTCGGCGCCATAGTATACATTATTATCCACATTGGAATTTTCCACATATCCGCCATTTCTCTCAGCCAGTTCTTCGATGCTCTTCATCTTATCATCAAAATCCGCGACTTCCAGAGAAACATTTCCGCTGGTTATTATCTTCCTTTCAAAAGACTGCTGCTCTGATTCTTTTGCCTTATCTAAAGCAACAGAAGTACTTTTTAAAGCATAATTAGCAGCCATATCTGCCGCAGGAATTTCTATAGATTCAGAAAAGTTCACTGCTCCTCTGTCGTATTCAGCCGGTGCTTCACCTGTCATTTTAGCCTTAGCCTGAGGAACGGCACCATACCCAGCGCTTTCCTCTACAGCTGTATTGCTGGTATCAAATCTTGGCAGGCGATCCAAAGAAGAAAGCCCAATAACTGCAACAACAAATACGGCAGCAACGCCTGCCATCCAGCTCCAATTTCTATTAAAAAAGCTTTTCTTTTTATTATCAGAACCCAATTCCTGAAGTTTTTGCATGAGGTCATGGTGAAAGGTTCCGGGTAATTCAATTTCTTCTAATTCGTTGCAATATTGTACTGCGGACAAAAGCAAACGGTATTCTTCCATGCAATCAGGACAGCTTTCCAAATGCTTTTCTAGTTCTATTTTATCTATTTCATTCATGTCTTTGTCTATATAGGAAGACATAAGACTTGTAACTAATTCGCAATCCATTCTCTATCCCTCCCTTTCAAACAGTTAGACGCTCTTTTTTTCGTAAAGTTCCAATTGGTATCGGAGCTTATCTTTGAGCTGGTTCCGGGCTCTATTAATCCTTGATTTGATAGTGCCCAGGGAACAATTGAGCATGGATGCAATCTCTTCGTAGCCAAAGCCTTGAATGTCCCTAAGTATTATGACCGTTTTATAATCATCTCCGAGAGATGATATGGCATTTTGTATAAGCTGTCTTTTCTCCACTCTTTCATAGATATCTTCGGGAGTTTCCTTCTCCGCACTAAGTTCAACTATGGCTGATCCCTTGTCTGTTTCTATATTCAACTCCAGAGGCACCAGCCTATCATTCTTTCTTTTCCTTAATTCGTCGAGACAGACATTTGTAACTATCCTATACAGCCATGTAGAAAAAGATGATTCTTCCCTAAAGTTCTGGATAGACTTATATATTTTAATGAATGCTTCCTGTGCCATATCTTTCGCATCTTCTTCATTTCCCATCATCCTATAGGCAATGTTGTATGCTTTTTTTTCATAGGCGGAAATAAGTTCTTCAAAGGCATCCAGGTCGCCCTTTTTGCTTTTATCTACAAGAAGCCTTTCTGTATCTTCCATCTTTCACCCTCCCCCTTAATAACTATATAACCCCTCTTTATTTAGACGAACTTGCTGCCATAAAGTTTCATCTATTATAAAGTTTCGTCAGCATTAAAAATATAGGTACAAAATATATACCTATATTTCTACATTTCGGGTCCTGCGATAAGGATGAAAAACCGAGTTTACCAATTTAAAATTCTCATCCATCACGGCAGTGGCATGATGCAAGAAATCCTTTGCAATGTAATATCTTAAATCAGTAAAGCTATACTCATAGCCATGTTTGGTCTTGCTGCATTTAACATGAAAAAGCGGTGTAAATTCACCGAAAAACTTTGCGATGTTGGTATTCTTTACAGCCTTAAATAATTTATTGTCCAAATCATCCATAACTTCTATGATGCGAAACCTTTCGGGCAGAATATTTACCTCTCCGATTATTCTTTTGCCTTGAGATCTTATAACAAAATGCCATCTGACAATCCCTACCATCGAAGGCAAAATCCTTATAAACAATATCTCATCAGAACAATCAAAATGAGCTTTGATTATTTTTTTTGCATGGCTCTTCATCCAATATCGTACTGATAAATACACTGCAAAAATAATTAGTGCAATAATGGGGTTAATTTTAGTTCTAACATTTGGGATAATAATTGCAAGTGACAAAATTATCAAAAGCGGGTCATATACCAAAAGTAAATCTAAAGTCACTTTTTTCCTGTAAAATGGCCACAAGACCTGGGCTCCATATGAGTTTGTTATATCCAGCATCAAATGTGATATACATCCGGAAACAGCATATAAAAATAGCTTCATCATGGATGCTCCGGGATATATGAAGGACAATAAAGCTGTTATAGCCATTCCGTACAAAAAAATAAACGGGATCGAATGAGACATCCCTCTGTGATTTTTAAGATAACTATAGTCTCCTCTTAGCTGCATAACTATATCTCCATCAGGAATAACCGCACCTAACAAGCTTCCTATTGCGTAAGGATTGGCCATTGAGACCGCTTCTCCCGTAAAAGCTGCCATCGCAAGGCCTACAACTCCGTGTGTAATTGGATCCATTTTTACCTCCAGAAGTAGTATAAGCTAACTCGACTAGTACATGATATTCAATTATATCATAAATGACAACCCATTCTATATATAATTTGAGAAAAAATATATAGACCTTTACGATAATTTTTTATTGATTTTTATATATACATGTGCTAATATAAATAACGTAGCGCCGGAGTGGCGGAATTGGCAGACGCACATGACTCAAAATCATGCGCCCCAAAAGCATGTCGGTTCGAGTCCGACCTCCGGCACCATCAATAAGCAATTTTAAATGATTTTTAAGCTTTAGCATTTTGCTGAAGCTTTTATTTTTTATCTTTTTACCTCCTTTTGCCCTGTT
>NZ_JAJEKE010000010.1 GCF_024363565.1 Lutispora saccharofermentans
TTTTATAATAATATATCCTTGTTTAATCAATTCTTGTATTGGCATGGGTAATTCATACTGAAGGCCTAATCCAGTTGAGCCTCCCCAAGGTGCTACCGTTGATTGAGTCACTCCAGGGATTGGTTTTACAACTTGTAGCTCAGTATAAATTGATGGACTTGTATTAGGTGGTAACGACAAGCTATCAGGTAATGCTCCAGGTGCAGTAACGTAGTTGCTTTTTGGACCAATATTCCCATATCTACCCAGAGATTGTCCTGGCTGTAAATCAACTTTGATTTCTGTTCCTGGGACTGCACCATTATTAGGCGGGTAATTCATACTGCCATCTGCCTTATACCACGAGTTCCCCGCGCCCTTATTAGCACCTCTAGTAAAATACAAATCTAAACCCAATCCTATAAGATTTATCCCTGCTTGTATATATACTTCTTTAGCTTTTTCATTATTTCTAGAATGTTCTTCATAAGTCTTTAGCGCTATAATTTGTTGTTCTAGTGTTAATCTATTAAAGCCTTCTGGAAAGATGTCAGCATGGTCATCTGCATTGTTAAGTATTAGGTAATAGGATACATCATTTAGTAGTTTCAGTTCTTCTTGTGTTAGTATAATAGAGGTCTCTGGGAATATGTCATCGGGTTCTAAACTGCTGCTTATTGTTACTTTATCTTGAGGACAATCACTATACTTGGTATTATTACCTGTATTTCCACCAACAACTTTGCTTGTTGTCTTATCTACAGCACTTGGCTTATTAGCAGGGGCAGTTGCTCCGCCTGGGCCTAAGTCTTTATGGCTTAATCCCAATGGGTCTACATACTTCAATGGATTATTTACTACGTATGGGTATGGGTTTAGTGTTTGTGGTGCTGTTATATCTCCCGGTCATGGGTCTTCAGAGATAAATCTGCCTATCTCTGGCATGTAGTATCTTGCCTGAGCATAGTATAGTCCTGCTGATACATCGTATTGGTAGCCTGTGTATCCAAAGGTGTTGTCCGGTCCCGGCCAGTTTTGGTCAAATTTCCTTTCCGGAAGGGGCCTTCCGAATTCGTCATAGTTATAGTGGGCTGAGGTTTTTCCGTTTTCTCCTATTACTTTTATTATACTGCCTAATTCGTCTTCCAGGTAGTATATCCTTTCTGACTCTTCCGATAGGTTTGTGCCTGTTCCGTCAGGTATCCAGCCGTTGTCATGGTCGGTAAGTTCCCACATGTACATGCTTATTTTGTAGAAGCAAAAATAACAGTCCCTAATGCTTATACACAAACTTTTTCAATGAATACTTTTTCCACTCCAATGTCTTTCAATAAAACCTACTGTCTTGCAGTATTTTGTTCCCTGCTGGAAACCCTGATATAACCTACTTTCATATGCTTGCCCCCCTTTATAACTAGTTTGTTGAGAGTTCAGGATCTCACTTCTGAAACAATTCCAAAGTGTCCCATATGCTGTACTTTTCGCATAAGACACAACTAGGTCAATAAGCTGTACATTAGAGCGGTTTTTGCCCTTTGGATACATTCTTTCGCTGCATGTTTCAAAAGCTTACTTATATTCACTTCAGAGCACTTTTCAATGGAGTTTCATACTGTTTGGAGGCAATAAAAGACAGTCATCTGACTTTGTCAAATGACTGCTCTCTTGTTTTTGCAGGGTATTTGCTCCTAATACAAAACCACTACCTTATCTTTAAGAATTTTTGTTTCTATAAAATAGTAATATAGTGATTCCGTAGACTAATATACAATTCTACGTTTTTTAATGTTTCAAATAGCCGAGCATCATGTGCAAGGCGCTACCTTAGTGGAAGCCCAAGAAGATACTTTCGGAAAAAAGAGAAGCTTCTCAAAGTACATTAATACGGTTGAGAAGCTTGTTACTTTATTGAATTATCTGGTTTTCAATTTGTAGATATATCCAGTGCCCGGCACTTAGCGATTTCAAGTTTTGAATAAGTTATTTATGCCTTTCAAATTCGTTTAAATGAATTATATAACAAACGTTGAATAAGATTTTCTTTTCATTAAGTAGCTTTATAAACTCTTCATAAGAAAGAACTCCACAAACTATCTCATGTTCACCGCCTTGGTATCTTGCCAGCATCATTAATGTATTTACCGGTGACTGCTTTAGCATGTACTTAACTATCTTACAGAAATCATTAAAGTGCTGCTCCTTAACTATCAAAGGTGTTAAATTGTATTTTACGTCTTCATCAGTGACCCAGTATGGCATTAATATGTTTTTTTCATCTATCTCAAAATCAGAGTCACAAATTGTGTAAGCATCGAAAAGCTCATCCCTTTGTACTCCCAAAGAATACCACAAGCCTTTTGTCTGTGTCATGAAGTTCCAAATATCTTTGTAACGTAATTCTTCTTGTATTTCGTTCTTTATTTGAATAGATGGTTGAAACGGCAATTCTACAGGTTTCTCTTGTTGTTGTACTAGTATATTCAAATCATAGGACATCTTCATTCCTCCTATTCTTATGGCAAGAAACTATCAAAAGATAAGTCAGTTTCAAATTGAACACCATTCTTTCGAGATTTGATGACGATATTACCAAGGTCATCTAATCCAATGTCTGGGTTATCCCCAACTTTTTTCATAAGGGCTTTATAAGGTGAATCTTTGCTTGTCAACTGCTTAAGTATATCACCTTTAACTTCATGGAATCTACCTTTTCCTAAACCATATGTCCTCTCGTACCATTTTGCATCCGGGAACTTAATTTTTCCGCCTGCAAATAGTTGTAAGTCAATCTTGAAAGCGTCATCAGTCTTAACCGTTCGCTCTACTACTTCATCAGCATTCTTCAATGTAGTCTTTGCTAAGTCGATACCTTCATCAACAAGGCCTAAGCCTTCTCTTGCTGCTTTGCCACTGACTATAGGTACAAACACACATATAAATGTTATTCCTCTGTCTATCCATGTTAGCTTTTCTCCCGAGATTATGTCATATCCAGTCAGTACTTCTTGTACATCCTTTACATCCCCTACTATAGGAAGCAGCCCTACTCCTGCAGATGCTATTTGTCTTGCTATGTTAACAGGTATATTCAGACTATTGGCATTACCTGCATAGTAGATATTTCTCCTTCCGTTACCAGTCCCCTGAGGGCAATCACTATACTTAGTGTTATTACCTGTATTTTCCCCGACAACTTTGCTTGTTGTCTTATCTACCGCACTTGGCTTATTAGCAGGGGCAGTTGCTCCGCCTGGACCTAAATCCTTATGATTTAATCCCAATGGATCTACATACTTCAATGGATTATTTACTACGTATGGGTATGGGTTTAGTGTTTGTGGTGCTGTTATATCTCCCGGTCATGGGTCTTCAGAGATAAATCTGCCTATTTCAGGCATGTAATATCTCGCCCGGGCATAGTATATTGACGCCGCTCGGCTGTAATTGAGATGATGTATGCTATATTTTCAGGTTTCTATCTCTGACGACCCCAGTCTGTAATTGACATCATGTATGCGAAACCCTTGTCATTCTAATAGTTTCTTCATTTTCTTCATCCCCATTGTTATTATCTCCCATATGTATTTTTTGAATCACCCCCCAATTTTCTGATTTATGTCCCAGTTTTATGCATCAATCTAAAGCTAATTGTCCACTTTATTTTTTAGCCCTCATTTGTAATGACTTCTTGACGTCCTTATATATAAAATTGTACGCCGATTTGAAGTTATAGGCAAGAAGAAAGGTCACATCAGCCGAAACTGTGTGACCCTTGAATTAAAGCTTTTTAATGTTGTGACCTTTACTACACCCGAGGTTATTAAAATTGTTCATGAATAAAACTCCAAATCTCTAAAATGGTCTTGCCTTCAATCCTTCCCTTTTCAAATAATTCTGCAGTTGTTTTAAATCCTTGCGTATAACTATCTCTAACTCTGGTTAAGTATCGACCATCTTTATTTTGACTTATCCAATATTTTTCGTTATTATACTTAAAGGAAAATTCCTCCCCCCAAGTAACTCTTTCGATTAACTCTTCGTATGTCAAAACAACACCTCCTGTTTACCTACCTATAGGTTTTCCATCTGGACCATATTTCCAAAAATGCTCATGTGGCCATTCTGGATGCATTTTTGGATTTCCATGGTTTGTCATATCAATGTCTCTGATAGCCTTTCCGTCTGAACCAAACCATCTACGTGTCTGAACATTTCCCGCATCATCAAGAATATCAATACTTGTATTTGGAGTACCCTTATATCCTGGATTTTTTATTGTAGTACTGTGGTTTGATGATGGTGTAATATCAATCTCATTGCCTAGATTGTTTTTTATAGTGCTACTCGTTCCCTTAAATGAACTGCCTTCTGTTGCAACAGCTACATTCAAACTGTCATTTAATAACTTAACTAGTTTATTTTTAGTGTCTTCATTTCCATTTAACTCATATAATGGTCTTAGAGTATTATACATAGTTCTATTAAATTGTGCTTCAACAAGGTCCGACATTTCATAAGCTATTTTATATTTTCTTTGTAGTTTCAAAATTTCTATTTCTACAATTTTATTGATTTCACCTAGAGATAAATTATTTTTATTGCCTATTTGCTGTTGTATATTGTACTGTAACTCTAGTTCCCATGTCTTCCACGGATTTGCTTTATCCAAATCCTTTGGGTCTACCTTCTTTGGTGGACAATCACTATACTTGCTATTATTTCCCGTATTCTCTTCAATAACTTCCCTTGTTGCCTTATCTACCGCACTTGGCTTATTAGCAGGAGTACTGCTTTCGCCTGGGCTTAAATCCTTATGATTTAACCCCAATGGATCTACATACTTAAGCGGGTTATTGACTACATACGGGTATGGATTCAGTGTTTGTGGTGCTGTTATATCTCCCGGCCATGGGTCTTCGGAGATAAACCTGCCTATCTCTGGCATGTAGTATCTCGCCTGAGCATAGTATAGTCCTGCTGATACATCATATTGATAGCCTGTGTATCCAAAGGTGTTGTCCGGTCCGGGCCAGTTTTGGTCAAATTTTCTTTCGGCCAGTGGTCTTCCGAATTCGTCATAGTTATAGTGGGCTGAGGTTTTTCCGTTTTCTCCTATCACTTTTATTATACTGCCTAATTCGTCTTCCAGGTAGTATATCCTTTCTGATTCTTCCGACAGGTTTGTCCCTGTTCCGTCGGGTATCCAGCCGTTGTCATGGTCGGTAAGTTCCCACATGTCCATGCTTATCTTGTCCAGTCCGTTGGTGTATCTTTGAACCTGGTAGTGGTCTCCGTATATCATCAGTATGTCATTTACAGGAGAGGTTATGTCTATTGCATAGTTTATTACCATTTGATCTCTCTTGTGTTGGTGACCCCAGCCCGGTTTCGGATTGCCTCCATTGCCGTTATTGCCGTTTTCATGGCCATAGGCATTTCCGGGGTTGTCCTTGTCATGGCCGTATGCATTACCGTTTCCATTTCCGTTGCCATTACCGTTGCCGTTGTTGCCTTTTTTCAGGTCTATGGTTGTTTTTATCCTGTTTCCAAATCCGTCATAGGTGTAATTCGTCGTTTCTTTGTGTTTGTTTGTCACTTCTGTCAGCATGTTGGCCGCGTTGAATTCATATTTGTTAAATATCTTTTTGCCGCTGGATATTTGTGTCAGGTTTCCTCTGTTGTCATATTTGTATTCTTTGTCGTCGTCTTCTTCATCTTCTTTGTCTTCTGTATCGTTATCTTTATTTGTTAGGTCAACAGGATCTGGAGTTAGTTTCTCATCCTTGATGATGCTTTTTATATCATTTTTCTTTACCAGTTTGTTCATTATGTCGTATTGGTAGTTTGTTGCTTCCTTTATTTCTCCGTTTTCCCATTCTTCCAGCCTTATTCTGTTGCCCAGGGTGTCATAGAAGTATTTTCTTGTTTCTTTATTGTTTTTCATGACTTCCGTGAGCCGGTTTAGTGAGTCATATTTGTATGTTATGTTTTCCTTGTCTTCATCTTCCAGCGCTTCTTCATCCAGGTCGGATTTGTCCTTGTATATATTTGTCTTGTTTCCTGAGGCATCATATGAATATTTATATTTGTCTATTATTTTGCCTGAGGGGTCTTCGTGGGCCAGTTCTTTTATCCTGGATAGGGCATCGTAGGCATATTGTGTATTTGAGCCGCTTGGGAGTGTGCGTTCTATGAGGTTCCCCAGCTCATCGTAATTGTACTCGGTTATCCTGTCATAGGCGTCCGTTACGGTTTTTAGTCTTCCTGCTTTGTCGTAGCTGTAGGATACCTCACTGCCGTCCGGGTATATGATATATTCTTTTTGTCCTCCGGGTGTCCAGCCATATTCGGTGATTTTGTTTTCAAAGTCGGTTACCTTCAGTATCCGGCCCAGAGGGTCCAGGTCCATAGTAGTTGTGCCCATCCAGTCCTTCATTTCTATAAGCTGTCCTATGGCATTATAGTCAAATTTGACTTCTTTTCCGTCATCGTAGGTTATTTGTGTCAGCAGATTTGCGGCATCGTATTCGTAGCTTGTGGTGCAGTTATCTCTGTCTTTCACGGATATGAGGTTTCCGTTTGCGTCATATTCGTATATCGTCACTTTTCCTGCAGCATCTTTTACTTTTGTGAGCAGTCCTCTTTTGTCATATTCATAGGTTGTTATTTGATGTTCCATATTCAGATTTGCTTGCAGGTCAAAGCTTTCAGGTGTTCCCTGGCCATATACTGCATCAGTCACTGTTTTATCTTTGCTTTCGATTGTCGATTGAGGGTTTATTGAAAGCGCATCGGTAGAATTAACAGAGCTTTCGGCTTTTCCATATACTGCATCTGCAACGGTTTTTGCCTGCTTGTTTTCTCCGTATACCGCATCGGTTACCGTTTGTATGCTCATAGCTGTAAAGGAGCTTATGGTACTTCTTTCTATGTTTCTGTATTTATGGACTTCTATGAGGTTTCCCATATTGTCATATACATACTTTGTATTATTGCCTTCTGCGTCCGTTACTTTTGTCAGCCTGTCTGCCGCATCGTATTCATATTTTGTCGTATTGCCCTTTTCATCCGCTACTGAGGCTGCTTGTCCCGTCTTTGTATATTGGAAGCTTCGGGTATTTCCATGGGCATCTTCTATAGCCTTTATTCGGTTTATCTTGTCATAGGCGTATTTTGTTTCATTGCCCAGTGCGTCTGTTATTTTGGTTATATTTCCGTTATCATCATATTCCCATTGGGTTTGGGCACCTTCCGGGTCTATAGCTTTTATGAGCTGTCCCATGGAGTCATATTCATATTGAGTTACTTCTCCGTCCGGGTCTGTTGCTGCTTCCAGAAGCCCCAATTGGTTATATGTGTAGGAGCTTGTATTTCCCAGTGCATCTTTGATTTCATTTATCCTGCCTGCCTCGTCATACCGGTATTCTGTGGCATGGCTCAGCCCGTTGGTTACTTTTATTATTCTTCCTGCAGCATCATATTCATAGGTTGTTTCAACGTTCTTGGCATCTGTGGTTTTTACCAGCCTGTTTAATTCGTCGTATTCATAGGCTGTTATGTTGTTTGCCGGGTCTTTGGCTTTTATTATATTTCCATTGGCGTCATATTCCAGGGCTGCCAGATAGGTTTCGGGGTCCTTTACCGATATTACTCTGCCCTGCGAATCGTATCCATATTCAATGGTACCGCCGTTCTTATCGGTTATCTTCTTGAGGTTGCCCAGTTCATCATATTCATAGCTTATCTTATTGCCGAGCCGGTCTGTGATTTCAATCAGCTGGTCTCCTTTATTGTATTTGTATTCTACAGTTTCGCCATTCGAGTCTGTGATTTCTTCCAGCTTGCCGTTTACATTGTATTTATAGGATGCGCTGTTTCCTTCCGCATCCGTGACCTTTTTATATTCTCCTGTGTCCGTATATTCATAGCTTGTTTTATTGCCGTTGGGGTCGGTCACAGCTTTTATCCTGTTTTGGGAGTCATATTGGTATTTGGTTCTGCCTCCCAGAGGGTCTTCGATTTCCAATATATTGCCCTTGTTGTCGTAGGTTATTTCCGTTATGCTGTTATCCGGCTTTGTGATCTTCACAGGCAGTCCTTTTGAGTTATATTCAAAGCTTGTAGTTCTTCCGGTAGGGTCTGTGCTTGTCAGCATATTGCCCTGGCTATCATAGGTAAAGCCGTAGGTGCTGTCGTCAGGTTGCTTTATGGATGTAATCCTGTTGTTTTCGTCATAGGTGTATTCGGTGATTTGATTCAGCGTGTCTTTCATATATGTTATGTTTCCGTTGTCGTCATAGCCGTAATAGTAGGTATTGCCTTTTTTGTCGGTAAATGAGGTTCTTTGGTCTTGGTCATTGAAGGTGAATTTTTCTGTTCCGTCTTCATATACCACTTCGGTTATTCTATACTTTTCGTCATATTTATATATTGTTTTGCTGCCGTTTCTTTCTGTCAGAGCAGTTGTCCTATTTGCATCGTCATATTCAAAATACATTGTATTTCCGTCTGCCAGGGTCTGCTCTACCACTCTGCCATAGCTATCGTATATATTTGTTATATTGCCGTCTTTTCTCGGGCTTATTATATCTGTCATCCTATTTTCGGAATCATATTTGTATTCTATTATGTTTCCTTCAACATCTCTGAAGGTTGTAAGGTCTCTTCCCGTATAGTCGTATTCCACATATCTGCCTGTATGGTCGGATATCTTTCTTATGTATCCGTCGCTGTAGTATTGAATCAGCAGATATCCGCTATCCGTTCTTATTTCTCTTAACATCAGGTCTTCATAGATATATTTTACCGAGTTTCCATTGCAGTCTATGGCTTCTGTCTGTTGGCCTCTCTCATTGAATTTGTATTTCGATTTGTCACGGAGCGTAAGTGTATAGGTATCGTCGGCGTTTTTCTCCAGTTCACCGTATTTCCCCGGTTCAGGAGAGTATTTACCATTGCCCGATGTTGTGAATATTTCCCTATGTCCGTCTTCAAATATCATTTCTACGGTTCCGTCATTCATGTCCTGCAGTCTCGCCTCAAAATTATGGTGCCAGTTGGCCCCCATATCGCCGTCATACTGGTCCCTGGAGTTGTAGAATCGCCTGAAGGATAAGGGGAAGCTTCCCGCTACTTCTATATCACTATGGGTATAGATATAGTTGCCTGTGGCGATATTGACGGGGTCTCCGATAAAATCCCCTGTTGTCAGATCCATCAAGCCGCAATGACTGGCTGAGTCATCGCCTTCTTTTCTTTCAGATGGAGGAGGGGCACCGCCCTTTTTAGGCTCCAATACCAATAGGTTATTCCCAACATATGCTATATAAGGATACACAAGCTCATTTGCCTCGATTATCTCTGTAAACTTATCATAATCATCATAGTAATGTTTTGCCATATCCGGGAGCCTGTCATGGGGTCTTATAACATGTCTCAATACCTCTATAGGCCCTAAATCCACTGTTTCTTCATCTTCTTTAAATTCGGGCTCTCCATTTTCGTCCAATATAGGTTCTCCAAGCTCATCTATCACAGGTATTTGATTTATATTTGTCTTTGTAGCTGAAATATTGACTATTGCGTAATCAGGCAGCCCCGTGTAGAAGTACCATTCATCTTCGTCTATCTCTATTTGTATTTCGCTATCTTCACTTGTTTCGACAGATTCTATAGCTCCTTCAGAATCTCTTTCTATTCTGACGGCTCCTTTAAAAATATTGTTTATAAATACCTCTATGTTTGATGTGTTCTCTTCTATGGCTCCGTGAACCTTAAATAAATTGTCTTCAAGGTTAGGGTCGATTTCCATGTCTTTTGCTGCAGTTGTTCCGACACCAAATGATGTTTTTAAAGGAAAATCTTTAAATTCATCATTTGGTATGAACATGATAACGTATCTGCCGACAGGGACAACTTCTCCGTCATTTCCCCTGCCATCCCAAGTCCAATAATTGGGGGTATATCCGCCATGGGAGCGGCAGCTGCTTTCATATACCAGGTTTTCATCATTGCTGTCCACATTGTTCCTATATATTTTTATTATGGTGTCATGATCCACCTGGAAAATCCATTCTATGGTGATCTCTTCCCCTGCACTGGGATTAAAAAGCTTCGGTATAGCCCTGATATACTTTTCCTGGGAATCGTTGCCGTCATCCCCCGCAAGGGTATCTGCAGGAAATACTAATGTAAATATCATCACAAACACAAGCATAAGGGCTATTTGCCTCTTGCATTTATTTATCATCATATTTTCACTCCCTTTCCAATAGGATTTGCTACATCCTGCCCAGCTTTTCAAGGTATCTGTAAATCATGGCTGCAGCTTCAGCCCTTGCAGCATTTTTTTGAGGATTTATTTCATTATTGTAGCCTTTTATTATATCGAGCCCTGCAGCCCTTTTCATCGAATCCAACGCCCATGAGCTTATTTCGCCCTTGTCCTTATAGCCGGACAGATCGGATTCTTCATAACCCTTATCCGTTGATATATCTTCATATGCTCTCATAAGTATTGATACCATTTGCTCTCGTGTTACGGGACTATTAGGGTTGAAACTGCCATTGAAGCCTGATATCCAGCCTTTCTTATATGCAATATATATGTATTCTGATGCCCAGTAGTTATCGGGAACGTCCTGGAATGTTGACTTGTTGTCAGGCTGTACCTCTTCTTCATCTATATTGAGGCTGCTTATTAATATTTTTACAAATTCTGCCCTGCTCATCTCTTTATCGGGCTTAAAGCTCCCGTCTTCATAGCCGTTGATGATATGGTGAGCCGCTATAGTTTTAACTACGTCATATGCCCAATGCTTTTCAATATCATTAAAATCCTTATTATATATCATCAGAGCTGCTCTTCCGCTGCCTTTTACCCTTGCTGCCAGTGTATTGGTTTTATGATCAACTTTTAATGTGATTGGTTTTGGCGCTTTGTTTTGCTGTATTTCGTATAGGCATATTTTCTTAGTGTTATCGTTTATAGCTATATCTCTATAGCTTATAGATATTTCCATAGGCTTTAAAAGCTTTGCATCTTCTTCTATATTCCATCTGTATACCGGTGTTAAAGATAAATAGCCATCAGCTTTATATTGCATGTCCTGATAGATAGTTATATGTACATCCTTATCAAAGCTTCCTTTTGTTATTTTTATGGTCATTCTGCCATCTTGAGATGTTATAACTTTATCCTCGTCTGCTTTTACAAGCTTTCTGCCGTTTACTTCTTCTTTTTCGCCGTTTTTGTCTTCCTTGCTTGAGCTTGAAGATGAAGAGCCTGGGGTTGGTGTTGGCGTTGGTTTTGGTTTTGGATCGGGATTTGATGGTTCTTCCGGATTGTTCTCCGCAAGGAGCCCTCTGTTTACCGCATCGGTTATTTTTTCCGTGGTCATGCCTCTTCCGTCATACCATATGACCTTGTCTCCCGATAGGAAGGCTTGCTTGGGTATTGTTCCGGCAGGAGACTTTATAGGCTGCCCGGTTATGGTGTTTACGTTGTTCAAAACAAGTTTATTGCCTTGTATTATCAGCAGAGAATCTTCGGAAAAAGCTATAGGCCTATGATTTTCATCCCCTACAGTCAGCTTAGTGGTATAGCCGTTTTGGGTATCATACATGTATACCTGGCTCACTTTGTTATGTTCGACCATCCAAACTACTTTGCCGCCGGACACCAGCGGATCCAGCTCATCTCCCAGTCCATGGGTGAGCTGCTTTTCAACTTTTTGGGATATATCATACATATATATGTCAAAATCTCCGCCCCTGGCATCCACCCAGGCAATAACCCGGCCGTCAAAGGCTACACCGAAGGCTTCTGCTTCATTTGACGATACTTTTTCTATGGTTTGATTTTGAATATCATATAGCATGATATTTTTATCTCCGTCTTTGTTGTCTACCCAGACCACCTTGTTGTCCGATATGATAGGGTCCTGATGGTCGCCCTCTATGCTTGATATTTTTTTCTCCTGTCCGCTTGTAATGTCATATAAGTAGATATCAAAGCTCCCCAATCTACTTTTTGTGTGCTCTCTGTTATCCTGCCATACTATATAATTTTGCCATACATCCGGATACCCCTGGGTGTTTTTATCGTGAGTGATTTGAGTTTCTACTCCTGTCGATTTATCCAGGTGATAAATATCCCAGTTCCCGCTGCTGTATGACATCCACACAATGCTGTTGCCATGCGTACGAATGTCTCCTTCAGGTTTAGATTTAAAGGAGACATCATCATCAGCCCGTACAAATCCTGCCAGTATTAGTGTAAAAAGGAGTACCACCGGCAGTACAGCAGGCTTTTTCTTTTTTCTCATTTGCTATTGCGCCTTCCTTTCGTCAATATAATAAAATTTGGGGCATAAAAAAAACCTGCGCCGAAAAAGCGTAGGTATCTTTATACTCTACATACAAATCCGGCAACCCGGCTGTCATGGAATATTCTTTAGACCCGTGGCTTTGCGTCCTTACCTTTCGATAAGTTTGCCCTTTACATAAATTTGTATTTTTTTATAATATTCAACACTATTGGTATGATTCCTCTATTTTTTGGTCGATATATATTGACATGTTTCGACTTATTTCATCTGGGATAAGCCCTTTTCCGCTATCTCCTGCTCAGCAACTTCTCGACGAAATTAACATCAGCAGGCATAAATTCATATAGCGGCATTTCTTCTAATGTTACCCACCTCGCATCGTTATGGACATTAAGCCTCATGCTGCCGCCGGTTATCTCCGCATTAAAAACGGTAAAGAGGATTTCTTTGCTGTCGAAATGGTATACATTGGTGGTGAAAACCTCCAGCACTTTTATATCCAGCTCCAGTTCTTCTTTGATTTCCCTGATAATACACTCCTCAAGGCTTTCACCCTCTTCAAGCTTTCCTCCGGGGAACTCCCACAAGAGTCCGCATTCGTCCTCCGCTCCCCGCTGGCATATGAGATACCTGCCATCATCTTTTATTATTGCTGCCGTTACATCTTTCATATTTGCACCTTCATCCTTAAGCTTGATTGATACATTTGTACACTTGGTTTTGCCATCTCTTAGAATTTCTATGCATAGCCCGCAAAACCTCTTTTACAGATTATATATTATGGTTGATTTTATCCCTGTTAACCATTAGTATGAGATTGAACGAGACTTCATTGTTATGAAAGTCCAGCTTAGTTGTCATCCTGAGGGCTATGCCCGAAGGATCTAATAAGATTCTTCAGTCGCTTTGCTCCTTCAGAATGACAGGAAATGCTTTCATTTATCGTGGTACGGGCACCGCATGAGAATTCAGTGTTAAAATCAGTAAAGGAGTATGATATATGAAAATAGTTGTATTGGATGGATATACATTAAACCCGGGAGATTTGTCCTGGAAAGCCATTGAAAATTTCGGAGATTTGGTTGTATATGATAGAACCTCATTTGGCAGAAACGATGATGATTTGATCTTGGATAGGATCCGGGATGCAGATATAGTCTTTACCAATAAAACTCCACTATCCGAAAATGTTATAAAAAAGGCTGGAAAGCTGAGATATATAGGGGTCCTGGCAACAGGCTACGATGTAGTGGATGTTAAGGCTGCATCCCAAAATGGGATTGCTGTGACAAACATACCCAGCTACGGCACAGCCACAGTTTCGCAAATGGCAATCGCACTCCTTTTGGAAGTATGCCATCATGTGGGAGTGCATGATGAATCCGTACATAGGGGCGAGTGGGCCAACTCGCCTGATTGGTGCTACTGGCACTATCCCATCATTGAGCTGGCAGGCAAGACTATGGGCATCATAGGCTACGGCAGGATAGGGCAATCTACGGGAAAAGTCGCTCAGGCATTTGGTATGAATGTGCTGGCATACAATCCCAGCAAGAACAAGAGCTTAGAAAATGAAACCATGAAATATGCAGGTCTGGATGAATTGCTGTCTTCCTCAGATGTCATAGTATTGCATTGCCCTTCCAATGAAAGCACAAAAGGAATGATAAACAAAAATTCCATAGTTAAGATGAAGGATGGAGTAATAATCATCAATAACTCCCGGGGGGCTCTCATCGTGGAAGAAGACCTAGCAGAGGCTTTGAATAGCGGGAAGGTAGCAGGAGCCGCTGTTGATGTGGTGTCATCCGAGCCTATAAAAGAAGACAATGTGCTGCTTAAAGCAAAGAATTGCATAATAACTCCTCATATATCATGGGCTTCAAAGGAAGCAAGGCAGAGGATCATGGATATGGCGGCAGACAGCTTGGCCCGCTTCTTATCAGGAAATCCCATCAATGTTGTGAACAAGTAACATCCAATAAAAGCATGGACCTCCTGAGCAGTAACACTGCCAGGAGGTTTTGTACAGCTTATCTATATTATCAGCATGTTCACGTATCAATAGACAGATAAAAGCCACCAGTCCGTGTCTTTAATTCAGGTTTCTCATGCATTGGTTAAAAATCATAAATGTTTAATTTTTTCATCTTCCGATAAAGCGTATTTCTTCCAATCCCCATGTGTTTAGCAACAAGTGATTTATTATTTTTATATTGTTCCAATAAGCTCATAATAACCCTTTTCTCATTTTGTTCAATGATATCAAAGGACTGAGAACCCTTTGAATAAATATTAATTTCTTCGAGCATATCGCCTACACATAGGTTTATTAAATTGTCAATATAAAGCATATCCTCAACGCGGTTCTCATCTAAAAGTATAAAAAATCGATTTATAAACATTTTTAATTCACGAATGTTTCCAGGAAAATCATATCCCATTAATTTTTGGCACATTTTATTATAAATAAACCGAAAATCATAGTTTTTATATATATTTATATCACTTGACAATCCTTCAATAAGATATGGCAAATCGCTCATTCTATCCCTAAGAGGCGGAATATTAATTTTAAGTGTCCCTATTCTATAATACAAATCTTCACGAAATTCTCCATTGTTAATCATCGACCTTATGCTTACATTGGAGGTAGCGATAATTCGTACATTAACCGGGATTATCCTTTTACCTCCAATTCTAATAATTTCTTTTTCTTCAATTACCCTCAATAGTTTTGCTTGAAAGTTTTTAGGTATAGAATTAATTTCATCTAAAAACAGAGTTCCCTCATCAGCTATTTCAAACAGTCCCTTTTTCCCGTTGCTGCTTGCTCCAGTAAATGATCCCGGTTCATACCCGAACAACTCACTTTCCAAAAGGTTTTCGGGCAACGAAGCGCAGTTGATAGCAACAAAAGGGTAGTTTTTCCTGTAGCTATAATTATGTATGCTTTGAACAAATAGCTCCTTACCTGTTCCGGTTTCTCCTTCCACCAAAATAGGGAGATCACTTCTGGCATACTTTTTAGACAAGTTGATAGTGCTGAGAAATATAGGGCTTTTCCCTATTAAACTGTCAAAGGTATACTTGGCAATAAATCCGTCAGCCCTTTTGATTCTTCTTATGGCATCCCCTATATTCTCTATATTCTCCGCATTCTGAAACGTAGATATAACTCCCACAACTTTATTATTTATTTTAATGGGGATTCTGCTGACGGAAAGATGCATATTCCTTATTACTTCGATACTATTAATTTCTATATCTCCAGTCCTGAGGGTATCTGTCAGCCTAAGGTCACTCGCGATCTCGTCTATATGCTTGCCAATCACAAGAAAGCCTTCAAGCTTAAATAATCTTGCAGCCTCATCATTGAAAATATGTATCTTACCAAATTCATCTATATAAACAATTCCTTCATGCACATTATTTATTATGAGATCTCTAAAAATTTCATTGCTTCGTTTCTCTCTGATCGCCTTAACGACCTCTATTGCTTTATCAATAGAGGCATAGATAATACTTTCAACAGAATATATTTCAATTCCTCTTATTCCGTAATCCTTGCAAATGGATACCGCAAGGGTGGTACCTATTAATAGTTTTATTCCCTGCTGCTTAAGATCAGCAATTTTTTTCTTCAGATCGCAAATACTGTTATAAGTCAACTGAACTATATTCAAACCTATAAAATCAGCCAGCGCTACAAAATCAAATTCGAAATCATCAAAGGAGGGATACATCAGTGCAACAGTTTTCTCCTCGAATTTCAGTGCTTGAGTAAAAGCATTCACCGCATCCACGAATGTCACGCGAAATGGTATGACTGGTATGCTTACCTTGTCTTTTACTTGAATATAATTCGTTTGTCCGGTGACAATCGCATCTATACCCTCATTTTGTAATTTTTGCGCTAAAGGCAGAGATTCATATCCCAGGGACGAGTATATGCAAACTTCGACATTTTTCAAATATTGTATATACTTTTCAGCTCTTTCGGTAAAACCTTTGTAACCTAGCAGTGCTATTTTTATCTTCATGCGAGCTCAACTCCCATCAGCCGTCATCTAAATAACAATAAATACAAGTACCTGAGCGAACCACTAACAGGCAAATCATCATCGCAAGAGAATCATACAAATATCGTAAATATAAGCCTTCCTTGGTTAAGAGTATATCATATGGTGTATATGTATTCCAAATATTCTGTCTAAAGCTTAAAACTTATCTTATGGCTTTCCCGTCTTAAAATAATGCATCAATCTTGCTTTGTCCATGTCTTTTATTCCAAGGCTTTCAAGATTTCTCCCTTCTTTTCTGAAATCGATCCCATACAACGTGCTTAATATAGTAATAACTGCGTCTATGTTTGGCGTCGGAATTCTCGCTATTTTCCCCAGTTCAGAAATCGGAACCAATCCTGTCGGGACATCCTCTTTAACATACCTCACATCCAGAGTCTTTGGTGCAGCAACACCTCTATAAGCCTCATTACTCTGAATAAGTTCATATACATTTTTTCCACTTACTTTATAAGAGTCTTTGAGCCATTCTTCGATGCTCCTGATCTCTACAGAAAATCCCTCCGCTACATTCAATCTTTCTTCATCAAGCTTTTCAATAAATTTAACAACAGATTGGGACATTCCATCCTTATAATGTTGAAATCCATTTTTATCTGATTCAATCCTCCCGATATTCATCATAGTTGGCGCAGGATGAAACATTGAACCTATATTGGCCAAGCTTGTGTATATGACGCTTTCTCGTGGTTCAAACTGGGGATAATAAACCCCAAGAGCATTTATTACTTCACCGACTTTATTAGCTGGAATAGAAGCGATATCCACTTTTCTCTTGACACCTTTTATTTCCACCGTAAATCCATTATGTTTTCTGCAGGAATATATAAGGGTTTGTGTCTCCGCAACTATAACATCTTTAGTGCATTTGTTCTTTCTAATCTCATTTAAAAAGCAAAGTGCTCCAGCTGTTCTCCCCGGATTGAGCACCACTATCTGCCCATCTTCCAGATATTTGCTGCATTCTTGAGCTATCATCTTGTGGGCGAAAGCCGGAGCTACAATCATGATCAACCTGACGTCCTTTATTGCATCCGATATATTATTTGTTACAAGATTCATTTTGGCAAATCCTGTCTTATCAACGCCTACAAGCTTAATTCCGCCTTCCTTTATAATATCAGCCGTGTATTCTGGAAATAAATCACACAGGTTAACTGAAGCACCAGATAAAGAAAGATATGCTGATATTGCCATACCCCCATTGCCTGCACCTATTACTGCTACTTTTTTATTCATTTATGCAACCCCCTTTATTATTTTAGAGACAGGGAATCTATAATTACGACCCCTTCAATGTTATGGAAGAGGCCGCAATTATATAGAATATTATGCTTTAACCTTAATTCTTCAGTGTGATTCCCTTTCTCTTAGTTCATTTGTGGCTTCAATGTCAACTTTCTTTTTATCTATATCAATAACAACGCCATACAGCCTCTTTGCATTTTCCAAGCTGACCTTTTCATTTATAACATCATCAAAAACTAGCTTTACATCCCTTTCCAATGGGTCTCCGAAACCACCAGAGCCCGCAGTTTGAGCACTCAATATGTCACCTTTCCCCAATTCCACACCTGACATTTTTCCAGAGGGCAAAACATATTCTTTATGGGTGCCCGGATTTATAACAAATCTGCCCGTATCTCCCTGCTTGCCACCAAACAAGCCCCATGGAGCAAATTTCTGTCTATCTCCGTGAGAACTGAAGGATGTCTCTTGAAGGATCAAATAGTCTCTCCTGAAGCCCAGACCTCCCCTATACTTTCCTGCTCCGCCGGAATCATTCCTTATTTCATATCTGTCAACAAGAATGGGATACTCATTTTCCAAACACTCTATTGGCAGATTTGATGAATTTGTGATATGAACGTGCACACCATCTAACCCGTCTTTATTATAACGGGCACCAAAGCCTCCGCCTAAGCTCTCCGGATAAACAAAGAATTTGCCTGTTCTTTCATCTTTGCCGGATAATACGACTGTCTGAACAGCACTATTGCAGCCCGCCATTACTTGTTTGGGCACAAGATTGGACATGGCTCCGAACACAACGTCCGCTATACGCTGACAAGTATCGGTTCTTCCTCCAACAGAAGCGGGAGGTACAGGATTTACGATTGTGCCTTCCGGGGCATATATGGATATAGGTCTATAGAATCCGCCGTTTGGAGGCAGACTTGGATCGATAATCGCTTTCAGTGCATAATATACTGTAGCCTTCAAAGCATTTTCTACCACGTTTATAGCACCTTTAGCCTGCTTTGATGAACCTGTAAAATCAAGATATATCGTATCTTCACTTAAAACAAGTTTAACTTTAATAACTAGCTTCTTCCCTATATCAACTCCATCATCGTCCATATAATCTGTGAATTCGTATTCCCCATCGGGTAATGCTAATAATCCGGCTCTCATTTTTCTTTCACCGTAATCGAGTAATTCTTCCATACCTGATAAAGTAATATTCTTGCCGTATTTGTTCATTATATCTGCTAATCGCTCTGAACCAATTGTGTTTGCAGCAATCTGTGCAATTATATCCCCTGTCCTCTCAAAATCTGTACGGCAATTTAAAAGGATGATGTCCAGGATATCCTGCTGCAGTTCTCCTTTTTCCACGATCCTGACCGGCGGAATCCTTAAGCCTTCCTGGAAAATGCTTGTACTATCTCCAGACATGCTGCCCGGCACTCTTCCCCCCACATCAGAATGATGAGCTATATTAGCAACAAATGCTACGACTTCATTATTAAAGAACACAGGCGCTGCAATGGTTATATCAGGAAGATGAGTACCTCCCCCATTATAAGGATCATTTGCTACAAACATATCTCCAGGGCTCATTTTCTCCAGCGGGTATTTCTTTTTGATCTCACTTATAATGCCCAGCATTGAGCCCAAATGAACGGGTATATGTTCAGCCTGAGCTATTGTTTCACCCTTGACATTAAAGATAGCACAGGAACAGTCTTTTCTTTCCTTAATATTTGTTGAATAAGATGTTCTTACCAGCGTGCCTCCCATTTCTTCTGCAATGGACATAAAAGCATTGTTTAATACTTCTACAGTAATTGGATCCACTATAACTCTAGTATTCATGTTATCCTCCTTATACTGATATTTTCTGATTTATATATCTTTTTCATATGAAATCATTACATTATGGCATTTATCAATCGTAACTCTGTGTCCGGGAGGAATCACTATGGTTGCATCCATCTGTTCTATAACGGCTGGCCCCATAAATGTATTATTTGCCTTCAATGCGTCTCTATTGTATATTTTTGTTGGAACATATCCGTTTGCTTCTTCAAAATACACGTCTCTTTCTTCAATAACGGCACCACTGGCATCTTCTCCTCCATCAGGCTTTTCTTCAAATTTTACGGTAGAAACTTTACCTAATGCTATAGTCCTGAAATTAACTATCTGAATACGAGCACCCTCTCTGCAATATCCATATTCTCTCTTGTGCTCTTTATGGAATAGAGATTTAATTTCTTCTATGTTATTCTCATCGATTTTGTCATAATCCACATTAATTGAAAGCTCAAAGTTCTGACCAAAATACCTCATATCCGCATGCTTTATTATGACCCTCTGACTTTCAGAAATCTTTTCAGCATCCAGCCAGGCATTCCCTTCATCCACAAGACTCTGGAAACACTCATTCATCAAATTGATATTTTCTTTGTTGAAATCTGCAATATTTGTCTTTACATAATCCGAACGGATATCTGAAACAAGCAGGCCAACGGCACATAGGATGCCAGGATTGCTTGGCACCATAACTTTTTTGATTCCAAGGTCTTTTCCGACTTTGGCAGCATGCAGCGCTCCTGCACCTCCAAATGCTACAAGAGTGAATTCTCTCGGATCATACCCTCTCTCAACAGACACTACTCGAATTGCTCTGGCCATATTGGAGTTGACTATTGTTATAATACCGCGGGCCGCTTCTATTGTGCTTATTCCCATGGGCTTGGCTATATTCTCCTCTATAGCCTTGCATGCTGCTTCTTCATCAATTTTCATCCTTCCGCCCAAAATATGTTTTGGATTGAGCCTATGAAGAACCACATTAGCATCTGTTACAGTAGGCAATGTGCCCCCCTTACCATATGAAACAGGTCCCGGAGAAGCTCCGGCACTTTCAGGTCCTACTTTCAGCATTCCGCCGTTATCGATCCATGCAATGCTTCCACCACCCGCTCCTACAGCGGTAACGTCAGTCATAGGCACTCTGACCGGGAATTCAGCTATCGCTTTAGATGTCGTCAATTTGGGAGAGTTGTTTTGAATCAAGCATACATCGGTACTGGTTCCGCCCATATCGAATGTAATGATGTCCTTTATACCAGCTATCTTTGTGATGTATGCGGCACCTGAAACACCTGCAGCAGGACCTGATAAAGCAGTTCTTATGGGTTTCTCAAAAGTTGTTTCTATTGACATCAAGCCGCCGTTTGATTGATTTATATATGGCGTTACACTCATTCCCATCTCTCTGACACGTTGCTTAAACAAATTAGCATATTTCCCTACAATAGGCCCAATATAACTATTTAGCGATGTGGTTGTCATTCTTTCGTACTCCCTGTATTCAGGAAGCACATCACTCGAAATAGATACATATGCTTCGGGGTGGCGCTCTTTTATGATCTCCTCAACAATCTTCTCATGAGCAGGATTCTTATATGCGTGCATAAGACATACAGCGTATGATTCAACGCCTTCGTCTTTTAATTCATCCACAACTTTTTCTACTTCTTTTCTGTCTATAGCCTTTAAAACACTTCCATCGTACATTATTCTTTCATCTATTTCTTTTCTGAACCTTCTAAATATAATTGGCCGGGGTTTATCAACTTGAACATCATATAACGAAGCTCTCGTCTGTCTCGCCAATTCTATTAAATCCCTAAAGCCCTTTGATGTTATTATTCCGGTCTTGCAGCCTTTCCTTTCAAGTGTAGCATTGGTCGCTACCGTTGTACCGTGAGCAAGATAAGCCATTTCATCTGGAAGCACATTGTTCATTGACATTATTTGACTTATGCCGTCGCCTATTGCTTCAGACGGATCCCATGGGGTTGAAGGCAGCTTATGCGTTTTTATATCTCCGGTTATTTGATTGAACATGCAAACATCTGTAAAAGTGCCGCCAACATCTACACCTATCTTATAAATCATAATTTAACCTCCTCTAGTGTACTCGCTTTGTTTTGTCTTTTTCTCTGAATAATCAATATTATTAATAATGCAGCAAAGACCACTAAACCAATTATGTCGAAAATTACATTCTGCCATAACAAAAATACAGTTGCTGCAAAAAAACCAAACCTCAAAATAGCATTAAGCTTAACTATAAACCATCCCTGCACAAATCCTGATATTGCATAGCATGTTACAATACCAACTATAATGGCCCAAATAATACTAGGCGTACTTCCTTGCATAAGATATGCAGGGTTATATACAAACATATATGGTACAAAGAAGGCTATTATAGCAAGCTTGCACGACTCGGACGCAGTAGGTATGGATTTGGTCCCTGCAATACTGGCACCTGTATATGCTGCTAATGCAACGGGCGGGGTAATACCGGACAAGCATGCAAAATAGAAAATAAACATATGAGCTGCTATTGGCAATACTCCCATCTCTATCAGAACCGGAGATAATACTGATACACATAGTAGATATGAAACTGTTGTGGGCAAGCCCATTCCAAATATTATTGCAGTAACCATACTAAGCAGCAGTGCGAAAATGACCTTCCCTCCCGATAAGCTAATGATCAAAGTAGAAATTTTCAAGCCTAATCCCGTAAGGTTAATAATACCGATTACTAAACCGGCGCATGCGCATGCACATGCTACGGAGGCTATGCCTTTTGCCGAATAGGCAAGGGTATCAATAATCTTTTTAAGACCCATCCTTCTTTCTTTATCCAAGTAACATACTAATATGCTTGCTACCATAGAATAGAAGGCACATGCAATCGGAGAAAGCTTAAATACTACCAGCAAAACTATTAGCAGTACCAGAGGCATTAAGATCAGCCAATCCTTTTTCAGCACTGCCATAGCTGATGGAATCTCTTCCTTGCTCAATCCTTTTAGATTGATTTTTGCTGCCTTGCAGTCTATAGAAATCCAAATTGTAAAGAAATACATAAGCGCAGGTATAATTGCCGCACGCATAACCTCAAGATATGGAACCCCAAGGAATTCCGCCATTAGAAATGCCCCCGCCGCCATAACAGGAGGCATGATCTGTGCTCCGATAGCAGCGGAAGATATTACTGAGCCGGCAAAAAGATTATCGTATTTCAGCTTTATCATAAGGGGCACAATTATAGAGCCGGTCGCTGCCACACATGCTACAGCACTACCAGATATAGTGCCGAAAAGAGCACACGCTATAACCGCAATCTTAGCCGGCCCGCCTCTTGATCTTCCTGCTACACCTTTGGCCAATTCTAGGAAAACGTCCCCAGCCCCGGTTTTCTCTAAAAAAGCTGCAAAGATTACAAACATTGTCACAAATGTAGCTGCCGTGTCCAAGGCCGTACCAAATAGCCCATCATAGGTATATAAAGCCGTGATTATGCGTTTGATGCTATACCCTTTATGGCCTAGCATTCCGGGAATATAATTACCCAATAATCCATATGCTATAAATATTATTGCAATCAGAGGAAGCGCAAGACCATTAGATCTTCGGGTAGCTTCCAAGACAACAATGATGGCGATTATTCCAAATATAATATCTGCATTAGTTGTCCATATGCCTCCTCGAGTCAACATATCGTTCATTTCAATAGCAATATAGATACAGGATGCCAAGCCGCCGAGCATAAGCAAGATATTACCGATTCCAATTTGCTTTTCCCCCTCTTTTGAGAAAAATGAATATGTCAAGTAAATCATGATCAGTACGAACATAAGGTGCGTTGTTCTGAAAATATTGGCAGGGAGAGGGTAAAATACCAATGTGATAATATGGAACAAGGACATCAAAGCTCCGATAATATATATAGACTTGTTTAAAATGTTATCTTTTTCTGCCATCTAATTTCCTCCTTTTTTAGATAATTAAAACAAGTGCAACCACTAGCTGAATTGTTTTAAAATAACATTATTATTTCATTTCCGGAGGCATGAGTTCATCTGGAATATTAATTCCCTTTTCTTTAAAATATTTCACTGCCCCAGCATGATATGGTATAGTCGAATAACCTACGTTCTCTAAACCAGATTCTTTCGCAAATTGTGGGAATATGGTATTAACTAAGTCATTATTTTCATACACAGCCTTTACTACCTGATAAACAAACTCATCATCCTGATCAGATGATGAAATTACCATGTTATATAATCCGGCTCCGTGTGCACCATCAGGAAGCGCTTTATAATACCCTGCAGGGATATCCAACCATACATATTGAGGATATGCTTCTTTGAAGGCCTTTTCATATTCTGGGCCTATCGTTATAAGAGTTAGCTTCTTTGTAGCTTCCAATTCAGATACAGCAGATGTAGGATGAGCCAGTGAAAATCCATCTATTGTGCCATCTCCCAGAGCCCTTGCTGCGTCTGAATTAGGCAGGTTCATCATATTAGCTTTGATATCAAACAGTTTAAACACTCTATTGGTTATTATTTCATTTGAACTTCCTACAGGGCCCCCACTATATGACTTCCCATTGAAATCTTTAAGTGTTTTAATACCCGAATCAGCTGTGGTTATAAACATATAAACCCCACCCCACCCTGGCATAACGGCTCTTATTTTGTCACATGTCTTTCCCTCAAAATCAAATTTCCCATGATATGCCTCCCATGCGACCTCTGTAGCGCACATACCTACCTCAATTTCTCCAGCATGTACAAGCATAGCATTGTTTGCTGAAGCCCCTGTTACCTCTACAGCTGCTTCAAACTTATCTTTCAGCTGTTGATTAACAACCGTTGAAATTGCAGAAGCTCCCATGTAAAAACCTCCTCCTGGTGATGAAGCACCAATAGCAAATTTGGTAACTTTTCCGGGTTCTGCTGTCGATGCTTGTCCAGATTCTGGGGTACTGTTCCCTTGGCAACCTGTCAACGGCAATATCACCAGCATGACACATAGTAATAGAACGCTTAACCTTCTCATATAAATTCCCTCCCATAGTTTTTACCGGCTTGTGTTTTCATATATATGAAGCCTGCAACTATATATCAAGCAAAGATTATGCCATGTGGTAATAGATATAAAGTAAGGCCTTTTATATAACATATATGTTCCAATGTCGGAACATATTGTTCTATTCATTGTGCCATTATGATACATTAAAACTTTTATTTTATTCTGTTCATTAGATATGTCAGTTTGATTTTACAAGCACATTAATAAATGTATTTTGTGCAGGTGCATAAAAACTTGCTGCTCTCTAAATAAGGCTTTTTCGGTCACATGTCTGAACTGGCATAAGTATTGCTTATATGTTTATGTACAAAGGTTATAAAACCATTTAAGGAGGATATATATGAAAAACGGTGAAGTATTATTTTTAACGCAGGAGGAAGTCATTAAAGCAGGGGCATTGGATATGAGCATAGCCGTTCCGACTATGGAACAAGTTTTTAGCCTTCACGAGAAAAAAGATTATGTCCTGCCGCAAAAAAGCGTATTACGCTGGGGTGATCTTGAAAGCGAAAGTACAAAAGGCAGAATTAATTGCATGCCCGGATCCATTGGCGGAAATCTCAATGCAATCGGTATAAAATGGATCTCAAGCTCTCCGCAGAATCCTTTTAAGTATAATCTGCCCAGAGCTTCCGCTGTCATTATTTTAAATGATCCCGAAACCCTTGTACCAATGGCGATCATGGACGGGGCAGCTATCAGTGCATCAAGAACGGGAGCAAATTCAGGTGTCGCATCAAAGTACCTTGCCAAAAAAAATTCCAAAACACTTGGATTAATCGGAGCAGGCGTCCAAAACAGGACTCAGCTTCTTGCAGTCAACTATGCACATCCTGAAATTGAAACTATAAAGATTTATGACCTTTATGAAGAAAGAGCTGCAAAATTTGCACAGGAGATGGGTGCTTCATTAGATAAAGATATTACGGTATCTAAAACTCCTTATGAAGCTGTCAAAGGTTCTGACATATTTATTACTGCTACGGTTACAAAAACACCTATCATTAAATCTGACTGGATTGAGCCGGGTGTATTATACTGCCATGTAGGAAGCCATGAATGTGAATTTGAGACTATACTAAAAATGGACAAAAGAATCGTTGATGACTGGTCCGAAATAAAACATAGAGGTGTCGAAAGCCTGGCTATCATGTTTAATTCAGGCATGATTGACGACAGCTATATCAGCGCTGAGCTTGGACAGGTCGTTAATGGAGTCAAAAAGGGAAGAGAAAATGATACAGAAACAATCTATTTAAACACAGTTGGCATGGGAATTGAAGACGTTGCCCTGGCAATTAAGGTTTACAAAAATGCAGTAGAAATGGGCCTGGGTAAAAAATTATCCTTGTGGGAAAAACCCTTTGCTGTATAAGGTCAGAAGATATAAGAAACTTAACAGTTCATCATAATTATATGCTTTTTTAATCACCCACATTAACCTAAATCTTTTATATATCAACTTATCCTGGATACATAAATAATAGGGAAACTAATCACAGTTTCCCTATTATTTATATATATGGCGTATTGGATGCAATCAATCCTTATAGATTCTTATACTGTTGTAATGTTACCTGCTGCTCCTTTTACCATTTATCATAATGTACCCTGTCCGGTCTAAACCTTTCCCTTACTTCCCTTTTCTCTGCCGGATGCCCTACGGCTATAACTGCTACCGGTATGATGTGCTCCGGCAAATTCAGCATCTTAGAGATCTTCTCCACCAGTTCTTCTCTGGCGTATACTCCGCACCAGCATGTGCCCAGGCCCATGGACTCTGCCTGAAGCAATATGTTTTGTATGGCTGCAGCCATGTCCTGGATCCAGAAAGCTCCGTCATATTTCAGATTACTGGAGTCGCAGCAGGGAACGATGGCCAGAGGGGCCTCCAACAACATCTGAGTGTAGGGGTGATGCTTTGGAATCTCATCCAGAAGAGAACGATCTTTGATAACAACAAAATGCCAGGGCTGCTCATTTCCGGCAGACGGCGCATACATGGCGGCCCGCAGCAGCTCATGGATCTGCTCATCTGTCACAGGTTTATTATCATACTTTCTTATACTTCTTCTGGTATATATTTCTTTCATGATATCACTGCCTTTCAATGGAATTTGATTCATAATCTATAAAAAATACGACAGGAAACGGGGAACACGGATTAACACTGATTTAGCACTGATTTACACGGAATAATTTTTTTATATGCAACATTTAGGTTCCTTAAATAGCATGGTATAACTCATGTTCAGCATTATGGGGTTCGCTTTCTGTTTACTCTTGTGCCATCCCTTCAGTGTGAATCTGTGAAAGATTCCGTGAAAATCAGTGCTCTCCGTAACTTATGACCCCAAAGGAATCCCCTAATACCAGAGACTAGCGGCTAGAGACCAGAGACATAAAAAATGCTTCGCATTATTTATATTACGCATCAGCATTGCAAGTTTATTACTGGACTAATCCCCTTCTATGCAGCGGCGCAAATACCCGGGCACTTCAGTCTCCGCATCCATATTGATGGTTGTGACCTTTGCTCCCGCCGCCTCTGCCGCTTCCACCATGATCGATGAAGTAGAGGTGTAAAAAGATGTCCCAACTACCAGCAGCTCGTCAGCGGAGCTTATGAGGCTAATGGCCTCATGGTATTTTGCGATCATCTCTCCATAAAGAACAACCTCCGGCTTTAACAGTCCGTTGCATTGTGCGCAGTATATAGAATCGTCAATGCATGAAAAGTCATATTCCTTTCCGCATTTCATACAGAAAACATAATCCAGATTTCCATGCACTTCAATAACCTTTTTGCTTCCTGCTCTTTTATGGAGCCCGTCTATGTTCATAGTGACCACAGGTATATCATGATCGGCTATGGCTATGTGAGCTGCATTTGGCAGGGCTTTATCCACATTCCTCTTCATCCCCTGCAGAACATCATAGAAATCCTTCGTATCGGACATGAAATAATCTAAGCTCAGCTTTTCTCTGATCCCATCCATATCCTGAAATGTAGGTATCCCGCTGGCTTTGGATATGCCGGCGCCGGTAAATGCAACAATCCTCTTCATGGAATCCTCCTTTCCCAGGAAAATCTTTTCATTCCATCATATATTAATATTTCAACACCTATGTATGACTTTCCTTTTCATTTATATATTATCATATATTTTGCTGTGAAAACTTATACTTTCTTTAGATATACGGAATAAATATGACCCTGCTGATATTTTTACAAATCAAACGATGAAAGCTTCTGATATTTGATAGCTTTTCCGAAAAAATGGGCTTTGTTTTTTGGATGAAAATCTACTAACATATATTTAGGAATCAGATTAGAGGTGTAATTTTTTATGGAAACGGACGACCCCAGTAATGACCATAGCGATAAGAAAATCTTAAAGCTATGGGAGTATAAAAAACAGATGACCATTCATATCATTGAAAAAACCCAAAAAGTAGGTTATATCAGGGGAGTATTGCTGGATGTAAGCAATATTTTCAATGAATTGAAAGGTGATGAAGCATTAAAAGTCTTGAAATTTGAGGACAAGGAAGATGAAGAAGAAATCAAAAGCTTCTTTGTGCAAGTGTTATCAAGAAATAAATCTGCAGGCACAGCCTTTTATATTACTGAACTGTTTATAGAAAAGGGATTCAGAGGCCAGGGCTTGGGTAAAAAGATTTTTCAAGTCCTTCCTGACTTCTTGCATGGCATCAGTAAAGAGATACTATATATCTATCTTATGCCCGGTCCCTTGGAGAAAATAGACGGTAAAGTAGAATATATAATGAACCCAAAAGACGAGAAAATGGTTGCTTTAAAAAACAGGCTCATTAAGTTCTATGAATCAGTAGGATTCAGCAGAATCGAAGACACAGACTTCTTTAAAGAAAAGGTTTCTTAGAGAGATTCCATTTAATGGAATCTCTTTTCTATTATTGCGAAACCATCTTCAAAGCATTGGAAAACTTGCTCTCATCAATTATCCTTTCATCCATCAGCTCTCTTATCATTTTTACGGCATATTCATATACAGTGTCATTGCTCTTAAGCTTCTTTATGATGGAGATAATCTTACCGGATTCATATTTGCCCAAAGCTATAATGAATATCAGCATGCTATTCTCATCTACAGCCGAATCAGCATTCAATATATTTAAAGCATTTATGGCCTCGGAGCCCTTTTCATAAGGTATATAGTTCTTCACAGTATCCGCCAGGTTTTTTCTGATAGTCCCCTCAGCAGTATTAAAAAGTGCTGCAGTTTTATATAAGTCAACTATTTTTAGAACTTCCAGCATTCTCAAAAGCGATTCTTGCGTCTCCGCCTTTAAATTTATGAAGTGTTTGTATATTACGGATTGCAGCCTTTCCTTTTGCTCATCATCCAGTTTTGAAGCCTTAAATTCGCCGGATAAGGTCGAAATAAAGACTTGAATATTTTTGGCGGTAAAGTATTCTTCCTTATATAATATGTTGTCTAAGACATATATCAAAAAATTATTCTCTCTCACCTGCATGATATAATTTATGATTTGGTTCTGGAATGAAGTATCTCCCCCTTCGTCTTTGATTATCTTTATTATTTCACTTATGGCATTTAGCCTGAAATCATTGCTGTTAACAAACCCCTGGTCAAAAAAATCTTTGTTTCGGGAAACAATATATAAAGATGTAAAATCGCCCTTGATTGCATTGTCCTGTATTTCCGCTACAAACCCCTCTTTATCTTTAATCTTTTCCAATACTGTCGGCAAAATACTCTTTGCCTCTTTTTGTTGTAAATTAAATATCAATTCTAAATTCATTTTTCATACCCTCCACGTTTATCAATATTAAAAAAACAAGAGCCAGGCATACGGATATTGAGCTCCGCCTAACTCCTATATACTCAGCATAAGTTAAAATGTAATTCGCCTGCTGATTATATTATATCATATATTGCTTATATAGCCGAACCTATTGCACATATTACCTTTTTTAGTATTTATTTCTGCTGCTTTCCGGCGATATCCGAATTTTTTTAAGGTATTGTCCATTTTGGCGTACATATGTAATTTGTAGCTTGACACAGCGCGTTAATCGTCATAAAATAGAAAATAATGATTGGGAAGAGCCTATATAAGCTCTCATCCTATCCGGGATGGGTGCTTTTTATATTATTTTTAATTTGGATGTTTAGGGGGCAATTAAATTGAAGAATATAATTGTAGCAAAATTCGGCGGCAGTTCTCTGGCCGACAGCCGGCAGTTTGCAAAAGTAAAAAAAATTGTGGAATCCGATGCCAGAAGGAGGTATATCATCCCTTCGGCACCCGGCAAGCGTGATAAAAAGGATCATAAGATCACAGATCTGCTTTATATGTGCCAGCAGCTTGCAGCTCACGAACTCAGCTTCGATGAGGTTTATTGCATCATCGAAAAAAGATACAAGGATATATGCGAGGATCTAAATTTGCATTTCGGTATCGATGGTATTCTAAATGATGTTAAGGAAAAAATTCAACGTGGCGCCTCCAGGGATTATGCAGCAAGCCGGGGCGAATATTTGAATGCAATCATACTTTCTCATTATCTGAGCTATGAATTTATTGATGCTGCAGAATTAGTTCTATTCGATAAAAGAGGCAAGTTTGATTCGGAAGCCACTCAGAAAAAAGTGCAGTCCAGATTGGCAGGAGTATCTCACGCAATAATTCCCGGATTTTATGGTTCGATGCCCGATGGCCAGATCAGGACCTTCTCCCGGGGAGGCTCTGATGTAACAGGCTCCATCGTCGCCAGAGGAGTAGAGGCAGAGCTTTATGAAAACTGGACTGATGTATCAGGCTTTCTCATGGCAGATCCCCGTATCGTAAAAAATCCTAAGGGCATCGAAAGGATCACATATAAGGAGCTCAGAGAGCTATCCTATATGGGTGCTTCGGTGCTTCATGAGGAGGCCATTTTCCCAGCAAAGGAAGCAGGCATACCCATCAGCATAAAGAATACCAACTCCCCGGAAGATGCGGGCACGATGATACTCAACGATTTGTCTCCGGTCAGCTACTCAGGCACAATAACAGGAGTTGCCGGTAAAAAAGATTTCACTGTTATATCCATAGAAAAAACCTTGATGGGAGCGGACAAAGGCTTTTTCCGCAAGCTTATGTCCATACTGGAGACCAATGATATCGCTGTGGAGCATATGCCCTCCGGAATAGATTCCGTATCGTTGATTATTTCTGATTTAGAGCTGAATTCCAAGCTGGAAAAGGTGATGGAGGAAATACGCATTTACTGCAATCCCGATTCAATCATATGCTATCCCAATATGGCTCTAATTGCTGTGGTGGGAAGGGGTATGATAAAGACAAAGGGTATATCCGCCAGGGTTTTTACCGCTTTGGCCAGGGAGGGCATCAATATAAGGATGATCACCCAGGGCTCCAGCGAATTGAACATAATTGTAGGCATCGAGAATGCCGACTTCGAAAAAGCCATAAAGGCCATATACGAAGCTTTTTAAGCTAAAGGGAGTGTCGCAAAACTCCAATTTTGTCATTGTTATGAAAGACCGGCTTTCTTGTCATCCTGAGGGCTGCGCCCGAAGGATCTAATTTGAGATTCTTCGAGCTGTGCTCTCAGAATGACCAGATATGTTTTCGTTTATCGTGGTGTGGGTAACGCGTAGTAGTTCTGAGCACAGCGAAGAATCTTTAAGACATTGCAATAAAAAGATTCTTCAGTCGCTTTGCTCCTTCGTAATGACAAGTTGATTGCATTATGCAACAGCCCCTTTATATTTTATGCTCTTCTGTTTATACTGTATATCCTCATAGCATTTTCCGCAGCTTTTTCGATCAGATAAGAAGCATTTTCTACGGCCTCGCTCAGCTTCATAGGCCTGTTCACTATATCTATTACCGCATTTATGCCATGTTCATATACCTTTTCATAATCTTCTCCAACACTGCCTACTATGGCTATGACAGGGACATTGTACTTCATAGCCCTTTTGCCCACACCTACAGGCACCTTGCCGAATATAGACTGCCCATCTATCTTCCCTTCTCCCGTTATGACTAAATCCGAGCCTTTTAAATGTCCATCTATGCCGATCAGATCGAGAACTGTCTCTATGCCTCTGCAAAGCTTGGCGTTGAGCATGGCAATAAGCCCTGCTCCAAGGCCTCCCGCAGCTCCGGAGCCGGGAATATTCAATATATCCTTATGCAGCCTTTCTTTTATCACATCCGCATAGTGCAGCAAATTATTGTCAAGGGTCTTTATCATTTCCTTATCTGCACCCTTCTGAGGCCCGTAGACATTGGATGCTCCCTTCTCACCGCACAGTGGATTTGTTACATCTGATATTATTATTATTTCTGTATTCTTAATGCGAGGGTCAAGATTTTTTATATCGATATCGTATAATTTGCTCAATTCGCCTCCCCCGCTTCCAAGCTCATTTCCGGCTTTGTCGGTAAAGGATACGCCCAGAGCTTGAGCCATCCCCAAGCCTCCGTCATTTGTAGCACTGCCGCCTATGCCGATATATATCCTTCTGCAGCCTGAGTCCAATGCCCCTTTTATAAGCTGGCCCGTCCCAAAGGTAGTGGTTATGAGAGGATTTCTCTCCTCTTCCTTAAGGAGGGTGATACCGGAAGCAGCAGCCATTTCTATCACTGCAGCATCACCTATCACACCGTATTTTGCGTTTATACTTCTTCCCAGGGGGTCAGACACGACCATATGCCCATAGCTTCCCCCTCTTGCATCCACCAGCGCATCTACGGTGCCTTCCCCTCCGTCGGCTATGATCATTTTCACAATTTCGGCTTCCATTACATTTTTGATGCCCTTCTCTATGGCACCGGCAACCTCGCCGCTGTTCAAGCTGCCTTTATATGAGTCTGATGCTATAACTATTTTCATCAATCCCGCCTCTTTTCGCTTAATCGTTTATTATCTCTAATAATAACAAAAAATTATAACGAGGCAAAGATTTCCCCCATCTCTGCAAGTATCGATTTTAATACGCAGGTGTAAGGTATAAATACCCTGCCTCTATAGGTTTTATAAATTCATAGCTGCTCCATTCATCTTCAGCCACAGCTTTCGCTCTTCATAATCCGGCAATATGCTCTTCACCAGACTCCAGAAATTCTTGGAATGATCCATATGTATAAGGTGGCACATTTCATGGACTATGATATAGTCCATCACATTCAGCGGCGCCATGATGATCCTCCAATTAAAAAGCAGAACTCTTTTAGAGGTGCAGCTGCCCCATCTCTTCTTTTGCTCTTTTACCTTTATCTGTGCAGGTGTAATATTGAAGAAAGGCTGATAATACTCTATTCTCTCGCAGATTTTTTCCTTGGCTTTATCCTTGTACCAGTCTGTTAACGCTGACTTTATTAGTTCTTCGCCTTTAGCACCGGTATAAACACAGAGGCTGCCATTTTCCAGCTTGGCCACGGGTTTCCTATATGCTTCATCATATATAATCTTAAGCGGATATTCTGCCCCCATATATAAGAAAGTTTCACCGTCTACATATTGCCTGTTCCTTTTTTGACCTTCCAAATGCTTTATCTCAGATAGTTTTTGTACTATCCATTTTGCCTTTGATTTAACGATTTCCAAAACTCTATCTTCTCCGACACCTACCGGAGCTTTTATATTTATAACTCCTGGCGGAGCTATTCTGATACCCAAGGTTTTTCTCTTTTTGTACTCTACCTCAAACTCAATTGTCTGTGTGCCATATTCAACGCTTAATTTCATTCTCAAATTCCTTTCGGCAGCTTCATAATTGCATCAATAATCTTTGTAGTCTTCATATTCCTGCTTTTTCAAGCAATTTATGCTTATTTTATTATAGCATAAAAGCCGGATAGATAATGGGGTATTAAACTAAGATAACACCCCGAGGAAAAAATCCAGAGATGTTATCTCAATAAGGACAAGTCTATATAGTATATTTTGTTAGTGAAAGATTTCTGCTGCAAAGCAGGGGGCTACTATTGCAGCTTTGTCCTATTAATCATTCAACATCATAGGATTTAGAATATAAATCTGGGTCTGAAAGCTCGTCTAAGAAGCAATAGAAGAAGGATGGCACCTAACAATCCCCTAAATCCCTGATTTCCATATCCTAAATAACTGCCGCTCATATCATATAAATTGTATCCTCTGTACTGCCCTATAGGCATACCATCCATTGTATAAACATATCCATCACCTACATATGCCATAGGAACTCTATATGCATCGTATATCATAGAACCATCGGTGTAGCCAGCAATACGGTTGTCTCCATCATAGATAACATCTTCATCAACATAGCCATATACTCTGCCTCGGGAATCGTATACTCTTTCCAAAGTATCACCCCCTTCTCCTTAATATTTATTCCCCTGTTATTATATATGTAGCATGGCCATTTTTTGTTATCAAAACTTTGTACACACTATAACATCCTCCTTATCCATATCACATGACAATATTGTCTCCCCTTAGTCCAGCAATCCTTCTAAATATTTCAACGAAGTTTCCGTCCTCGATAAAGGGAAAACCACTTGCCCCATTTTTCATGCAATAATGCTTTTCTGCTGCTCTGGCCTTAGCAGTAATCTCCCTTCAATAAAAACTTTATACAATCCTATACTTTTTTCTGCATGGGATTTGAAAAAGCTGTAGACAGCCTTTTTATTAAGCCAAATACAGACATTTATATTACAGGCTCCAATGCTTATATGCTGTCCGGTGAGCTTGCTACACTGCTGTCAGGGCGATACATTACCGTGGATATGCTGCCTCTTTCATTCAAAGAATACTGTGAAGCTGTTGATGGAAATAGAAAAAGCACACGAGAAAACTTCAATGATTATCTTCATTTTGGCTCCTTCCCTTATGTAGCAATGCTTGAGCGCAATGAAGCTGTCATAACCCCTTACATCGATGGAATTTACAACACTATTCTTATAAAGGATGTAGCAAAACGTGAATCGGAGCCATTGGAGAAAATTCCGGATCATTATCCTAAGATCCTTTTAACACTGGATGAAATCGGAGCCGGAACAAACTATAACGGAATCCGTCATCTGAACTTGATGGATTGGCTGCTTAGATAACTGCTCAGCTTTTAGAGCAGTATAAATAAGCATAGCGGTTTTTCCGGCACCTTTCTCACCAGTTAAATAGTACCGTTCTCCATCAAGTAAGCTATCAATACCAAAGACCTTAATATATAATTCATCAAATATTTGTATATCTAAATCTTTATAAACATAACATTGCAATAAAAAAAGCATAATATTACCTAACCGGCAATGTTATACTTTAACTTATTACTTTCTATTAAACACTTTTAAGTGTTATAGAAACCATATCAGAAAGTTTTTTATTAAAAAGATTTAAGATTCCGGGTACTAAGGTTATATCGAAATTGTAAACGAAATGTATCAATTTGAGAAATTATTTAAATTATATACAGAAACGGGCGGCCATTCGGCTGCCCGTTTCATAGTTGTCAATGCTTATATTTTAAACTTCATAATTGCACTTCTTAGTTCCTGAGCCATTTGAGACAGATTTTCACTGGCGGTTGCAATATTCTCCATAGATGCAGCCTGTTCTTCTATAGATGCTGTTACTTCCTGGGTAGCTGCAGAATTTTCCTCTGCAATGGCAGATAAATTTTGTAAATTAGCCAATATTTCATTTTTCATGTCATACATTTCTTTCCCTGAAGCATCTAATTTCAGTATAGCATTTTGAGATTCTTTCATAGCTTTTTCTATGAGTTTATATCGCTCATTGCTTTGTTTAACACTTTGGGTCTGCTGGTTTTTGATTTCAGATATACGTCCCATTGTATCTACTGCATTTCGTGAATTCATTTGCAGTTCATTTACGATTTCTTCGATGACACGTGTGGAATCTGCCGATTGATTGGACATCTTTTTAATCTCATCCGATACCACTGCAAATCCTTTTCCCGCTTCGCCCGCTCTGGCTGCTTCTATGGCGGCATTTAGGGCTAATAAATTTGTTTGCTCTGCAATAGAAGCAATAAAGTTACTTGCCTCGCTTATTTTATTTGAGCTATCATTTGTTTTTAGGATCACATCAGAAATATTCTTACTGGCTACATTGTTTTCTTCCGTGATCTTAGAAAGATTTTCAATTTCAGCGAGTCCTTCATTTACAGCTTCCATAACCTCGCCCACAGTGTTGTTTATATTTCTTGCATATTCCAAATCATTATCTATAATATTTCCCAGCAATACTGCCCTTGAAGCACCTTTTTCCGTATTTTGCGCTTGATCTGCTGCTCCGTTGGCTACCTCTTCTACGGTTTTTGACACTTCCTCTATTGCAGTAGCCGCTTCTTGAGAGTTTGCAGTAATTTCCTGCGAGGTTGCTGCCAATTGTTCGGAAAAAGTACTGATTTTCCCTATAATACTTCTAAAGCTGTCTGCAATACTATGTAATGCCTGAGCCAAATCCCCAAATTCGTCTTTTCGCTTCAAATCCTTCTGGGATACATCGTTTCGGAGGTCTAAATTTGCAAGCTCCTTTGAGTATTCTACAGCATTCATAACAGGTTTTGAAATGCTGCCGGAAAATATTAGGCCTACAACAAAGATTATTACAACAAACATCATAAGTGTTATAATGCTTATATTCTTGAACTTGTTAAGTCCCAGATAAACGCTTTCAACATCATAGTCAACGCCTATAAAGCCTACAACTGCGCCCTGATCATCCTTCAAGGGATAATACGAGCTGATAAATGAACCCCATCCTTCCTCGTAGTGAATCTTTTCAGCAATATATGGTTCACCGCTCCAGGCCTTTTCTTTTTCCGGTGTAGGTTCTTCAGCATCTCCAATATGTGATATTTCCTCAATGGGAGAGCCGTCAACCACATACATAAATTTGCCTTCATCATTTTTTCTCATGGTAAAGAGGTATTTAGCTCCGCTTATCTCCCTAATATATTCAAGATTTTTTCTCATTTGAATATATGAGGTCTTGCTTTCATCTTCTACTTTCTTCAACTTAATAAACTCATCAATATTAATTGTTTTGCCGGCCTCTTCCACTGTTTTATATGCCCGGTCTGCCGCCTCTTTTGTTACCATCTTATCGCATTGCCAATATAGTATAGCCGAAAGCAAAGTAGTAATTGACAACACAATAATTATGAAAAATATGGTGATTTTTGCTTTGATGCTTCTTCTAACAGATAATTTTGATTTCCATAAATTTCTCATAGCAATCTCCTTCATAAATTATTCGCGCTTCAAAAACTTTTATGCCTCTATTCTTCTCAAATTCTATATCGTCAAAATTAGACAAAATATTTAATTTTGCGACTTTAAGAAAATTTTTCATTTTGCTTCTAAACTTGCTCATTTTTTATCAGTACTAACAATACGACATTTATTCTTTTCATATGCAATATTAGCTCAAATCATCCATCATTTATCATAAGCATAGATGTAAGCCTTGATAACCAAGTTATGGCGTGAGCAATTTGAGCATTAGCTTTTCAGAGGCTCAAGAAATCCGTCACGGGATAGGGTCATGCAACTGGCCTTTTGGATTCAATGCGGATGTGGACAAGGCGCCGGATCTTTTGAAGCATGCCAGGGTGAGCGCCTTGTCCCTACGAGTAAAGCGAAATGCCTTAAGTGATTCCGCATACGCGCTTGCTGGCTGTACCCTAATTGCTTAATGATTCCCGGCTTAGCAAAAAGACTAACTGATAATCTTCGTCGCATTATCCTTAACTTCATTAATTATGTTAACAAACTTTTTCTGTTTGTCTGCATCAAATAACTTTATAAAACTTTGCGGCTTATCAAAGGGTGGTTTGGTCAGCTCCGCCACATTCTCCACATAGCCGTTTTGTTCGATGTAATCAATAACTTTATTTACAAATACGATTTGATTTGCATTTAGATTCTGTTCATTTATAAAGGAGGAGAAAGCTTGCATTGCGGCATCCCTCTCCATCTTTGCTACTCTTCGGACAAGCAGACCAAATGGGGTATCCTTAAAATTGTTTTCGTAATCCTCTTTGGTGCCAAGCTCTCCTGTAAAGATTTTTTCTAATATCTTGTAATCAGATTTGGTAAGAGGAATATTGTTTCTCAATTTATGAATCGCTATATTGTTCTTGTTTTCCTCAATATATTTATTAACCTTCTGCTTATAATTATCCAGATCATACTTTATTTCAAAATCCTTGCACTCGATACGTTCTGTTTCCATATCCTGAAGATTTGTATAAAATATACCTCTCCCGTCGGTTACTGCAAACTTCATTAAGTCCCTAAGCTCTATACGGATTCTTTCAAAATTTAAAATATCCGGTTTATCCCAAAATTCATCCTCTATAACTTCTTTTAGTATAGGTACTTTAGCTTTAACCTGCGGGATTGTAGTTTTTTTCAAAAGTATAGAAGCCTTTGAAACAGCAGCATTTTTAAATCTTGTCAGGCTCTTAGAACCCTCCAACTGTGCCAGCATGATCCCATACATCAGATTATCAAATTCAACTGCTTTATCATCATTGTCAGTCATTGTTACAAGATCGGCAATATTTCCTATTAGATCTGATTTATCCTGTTCGAAAAGGCAGATAAAAGCATCCTGGGATTTATATTTATCGACGTATTTCCTTTTCATCTTTACATCTATTCTGTCTAGTGTAAGCCTTGCTATCTGGTCATACACTTCATCAATAAGTGCAGCTCTCAATGCCTGATATTCTTTATCTGCAAAGGCAGCATACTGCATATGAAAAATCAGCTTTATTCTTTTTGAAAAAATACTTGATACCGTTGAAGTGTTCTCACTCGCTTCAATGCCATTCTTATTCTCTCTGAAATATTCAAAGTTGCCTAAATAATCGAAGATATAAAAGCACTCTTTATCCTTTCCCTTACCAAAAAGATCAGGCCTTATCCTTGTACCCCTGCCAATCATTTGCCAAAACTTGATTTTTGAACGTACACGCTTGAAAAATACAAGGTTTACTATTTCCCTCACGTCAATTCCTGTATCCATCATATCAACGGATACTGCTATATGAGGCTCCTTGATAGGATTTTTAAATTGTGCAATCAAATCCTGAGCATAGTCATCGTCACATACGACTCGTTTGCAGAATTCTCCTTTGTATTCTGGATACAGTGCATTGAACCTATCAACAATAAACTGAGCATGAGTCTTGTTCTGAGCAAATATGATAGTTTTTCCTAACCTGTTTCCGCTCTCATCCTTCAATCCATTTGTCATCAAGTCATTGATAACATTATCAACCGTATTCTGATTGAAAATGAACTTATTAATTTCCGGAGCAGGAATCTCCTCTGGCATTTCCCCATCCTCATCTGTAAAATCTTCCTCATATCTTTCTTTATCCTCCGGTGACAAATCATCATAGGTAATGCCCTCTGACAAGAATTTTGTGGTGACTTCTATGTTGTGAAAAGGGACCAGCACATGATCCTTATTAACTGCCGTATCATAGTCATAAGCAAAAGTAGGGACATTTTTTTCAACCTCAAAAAACTCATAAGTACTGCTATGTACATCTGCTCTTGGAGTGGCTGTGAGCCCTACCAAATAGGCATCAAAATAGTCAAAAATAGCCTTATACTTTTTAAAGATACTTCTATGACTCTCATCCACAATGATAAGATCAAAATGAGCAGGAGTAAACAATCGGCTGCCATCCTCATTTCTGGCACTGTCAATAGCATTAAGCATTGTCGGATAGGTTGAGAACACTATCCTTGCATTCTTATCGTCTTTATTAGATAAAAGGTTGCAAAGGGACATATCAGGAAGATAGTTCTTGAAGTCATCCTTTGCCTGTCTTACTAATGCGGTTCTGTCTGCCAAAAACAATGTATTTGTAATATAACCGCCTCTGGAAAGAACGTCAGTTAAACTTGAGGAAGTTCTCGTCTTTCCAGTTCCCGTTGCCATGACAAGAAGTGAGCGCATATGGCCCTTTTCTATATTTTCGCAAACTGCCCTTATAGCCTGCTTCTGATAATATCTGTCCGTAATCTTATCATCAATTTCTATTTCATCAAGTTTCTTTCTTGAAAACCTTCTGTTGAAAATTCTCTGTAAATCATCTCTTGAAAATATACCGCTGACACGTCTTTGAGGTCCGGTCTTATCATCCCAGATAAACCAGTCATAACCGTTGGTGTTAAATATAATAGGTCGATATCCTGTCATTTGCTCGATACAATTGGCATATAACCAGGCTTGATGTGTGCCTTTCCTTGCATCTTTAAAGCTTCTCTTAGCTTCAATCAGACCAATAGGCGTTCCATCTTTACCCCAAAGGACATAATCTACAAATCCGCTGCCAGAGCCTAATTCTTTTGGCATACCCACAACCGGCATTTCTTCCTCTACACAATCTCTTCTTGTACTTTGGGAAAACTGCCAGCCCAAGGCTTTCAAGTCTACATCAATATATTTTTTTCTTGTTTCATATTCCGACAAATCTTCTGGTGTGAACTCCCTATCCGCCTTATGTTCATCCTTGTTAGCAGTATATTCCGCGCTCTTTTTCTGCAGCTCTGCGACAAGTCTTGCGATTTCTTTATCCTTTTCATCTATCAGCTTATCTGTCTTCTCTTTAAATTCTTTTATTTGATTTGATAATTTGGCTTTTATTTTCTTAGCCAGTTCTATGTTATCCGTTGCTTTTGGTATCAGTGCTTCATTAAACTTTCTCTCTTGATAATCTGAGCCATAGCAATAATCAATCCATTCTACAAATTCAAATAAAATGGAAAGAGAAAGAATGGCATCACTCTGAGAAATAGATTTCTCTGTATGAACTGCCAGATTGCCAATCTTTATAATATACTGCAGCTTCGCCCAGGTGGACGGGTCTACTGCATATCTAAAAGACTCTTCGTGAATCAAAGCCTGAAGGTTGTCCTTATATGGCTTATTAATAGTTGAATCTGCGGAATATACCCATCTCACAGCTAATTCAAAGGCTTTTCTGCTTGCTACAGCCGACATAGAGGGGGAAATTGTCAGGACATTTTCTGCATCTATGCAAGCATTAGCAAATAGCTGATATTCGGCTATATTTTTTAGAAATTCAAAATTAGATGCCATATAAACACCTGCTTTCCTTAATCGAAATATTTGCTCATAAGGCCATTGAATAGGTTTTGGCTTTCTGTGATTGATTGTTTTACCAGGGATTTTTGTTGTTCTATGTTAGTTATTATCTTGGCAAATTTGTTTTGGAGGTCTAGGGGAGGGACAATAATATCCAAATCTTGAACATCTTTTTGATTAATGCTTGCTTGATTAACTGATTTTTTCGCATGGCCAAGAACTTGCATATATATATAAGTAGAGCATAGTTGCTCTATTAAAAAATTTACATTTATTATTGTATCGTCTACAGAAAATCTCATCATATTTGATTCAAAAACAGTATCTTCTCCTAATCCTTTTATCAAAGCACTTTTCCCCAAATATTCAATACTATTTACTCTATTAATAACAATGTCATTTTCTTTTAGTTTATATTTATCAATTTCTTCAGCTATACAATTTAATCTTTTCAATTTGGAAATATTAGTAATCTTTCCATTATAAAAAGCATCTATTCTTAATATTGGAATACCTGTTCCATCATTCACATATTCACTTGCAGGCTTATACAATCCATTTTGTGGCGTACCATTAATAATATTTTTTAATTTATAAATTTTCCATCCTTTTTCATTCGTAACCGGATCACCAAACATATCATAAAAAGTTGCTTTAATCAAATTATCAAGTTCTTCAAGCTGTTTTTTGTGACCATCTATAATTTCCTGTGTCTTATCTAAGGTATTTGCAATATGCTTTTGGATGTCAAGGGGAGGTAATATCATAATTAATTCTTTTAATGCAGTTACCGTAAAACTAGCCTGATTAACAGATTTCTTTGTTATATTAGGAATTTGTCTTCTAAAAAATGAAGAATTTAAAAAATAGAATACATACTTATATCTAACCTTTTGTTGTTTTAGTCTCAAACAAAGCAAATTCATACCATGTATTATAGTCTCTTCATTCCTATTTTCATAATAAGCAACTTTTCCTAAGTGTTTTTCGCTATTAATATGTGACATTAGAATATCACCTGAATTTAATACATACTCCTTATATTTTCCCAATTCCCCAATTCCAGCATATCCCATTTTGTTCCGATCAACTATACAGTTTGAGATAGTTTCAATACGTGTAATAGGATATCCATTTCTATTTTTACCTTGCTTAATGCTCGCACCATTTCTGATAAATTCGCATACTTCCCCCAACTTAACCAGCTTCCACTTACTCATTCTCCAACAGCCCCCTCAGTTCCTCCATCTTGCTGCCTAAATCAATAGCCAATTCATCAAGGCGAGCCATTATAACCTCTGGGGGATCATATTCTACCTTCTCATATTCAATCTCTTTATATCGGTTAATGGATAAATCATAGTCATTGCTCTTGATTTCTTCCTTATCAACAAGAAAGCTCTGCTCTGTTCTCTTTCTGTCTGCTTCATCCTTAAGGTTATGGAATCTGGCAACAATATCCGATATATCCCCGTCATTGCCCAAATCATTTCTCTTATCATCCAAGGAAAATCCGTCAGACTTCATATCATAGAACCATACCTTATCCGTTCCCCCTGCATTGGTCTTTGAAAATACCAATACTGCAGTAGAAACTCCCGCATATGGCTTAAATACACCGCTGGGCATAGAGATAATTGCTTGCAGGTTCTGATTCTCAACCAGCTCCTGCCTTAGTGCTTTGTGTGCCTTTGTTGTGCCGAATAATACTCCATCCGGAACAATACAGGCACATCTTCCGCCAATGTTGAGCATACGGATGAACAGGGCAACAAATAGCAATTCAGTCTTTTTAGTATTACAGACTGCTTTCAGATTATCATGTATGCTCTCTTCATCTATCGTACCTGTAAAGGGTGGATTTGCCAAAATAACGTCATAGACATCAGAAATATCATTTCGCTTTGAAACACTGTCTGCATAGTTAATATGTGGATTTGTAATGGAGTGCAGCATAAGATTCATTGCAGACAATCGAAGCATGGTCCTATCCGTATCAAATCCAGTAAAAGCATCTCCCTCAAACCTTTGCCACTGCTCTGCCGTCATTTGGCTTTCATACTTCTGCCTGATATATTCAGCAGAGGAAACCAAAAAGCCTGCAGTTCCGCAAGCCGGATCACAGATCCTATCATCGGGTGTAGGTGCTAATAATTTAACCATCATATCACGAATATGCTTAGGAGTTCTGAATTGTCCGTTCTGACCAGCAACAGACAATTTACCTAGCATATATTCATACAAATCTCCCTGCATATCATGATCCTTGATATCATGCTCATACAACTCATCCAAACCGGTAATGATTTTCTGCAATACCTGAGGTGTTGGAATAAGGAACATGGCATCTCCCATATATCTTGAAAAGGCAGAGGATTCGTTATTATTCATGGTTTTTATGAAAGGGAATACCCTTTGTCCGATTATCTCGTATATTTCCCTTGCATCCTTATCCTTAAATTTGGACCAGCGCATTGCCTGTCCTTCGTCTGTCTGAGGGAAAACCTTTTTAGCGGCCTCTAGGCCCAGCGCTTCAAGGCTTTCATTTTCAATTTCTTTTTCATCCAATGAGCGGATGAACATCAAATAGGTCAGCTGCTCAATTACTGTAAGAGGCTGAGTAATTCCTCCCGCCCATATATCAGTCCATATCTTGTCAATTTTATTTTTGATTTCACCTGTAATCATTTGCCGTATCTCCTCTTGTCTGTGTTTTGTTTATAATGCCGTTATCAAATATTTGTTTTTTAAACAGGAGCCATTTTCCAATATTATATCATAAAAATATAAAAAACTTATATTGATAAACCTCAAAGCTATTGCAATACTAAGGAATACCTGATATGCAGAGGCTAAAACAGTTTTATGTTCTTGCCCTTTAAGCAAGAGTACTCTCCAGGCTTAATCAATATGTCGTTTTCTGCCAGCAATTTTTCTAGCTGATAAGGTTTAAGGTGTCAGGTGCGTAGAGGTTATTAGATTACTAAAATTAATAGATGCAATAACCTAATAACCTCTGAGCCTGGCATTTATTTCACTTATTTCAAATAATCGGGACGTCAGTTCTTATATCCCATACAGCCATTGGAAAGCCAGATGATGTATTAGTCTATATACTTTTTGGGTTAAGGCTGTTTTGGCAAGCTAGGGTGTATCCTTTCGTTCTAATTTACCAACAGCAGAAATATAAACAACATATTCATCCTGTCCATCTAAAAGAAGCAGCTCATCAAAAGCCTTTTGGACATATGCTCCAATCGCACAAGTGCCACATCCGATGCCCTCACATGCCAGATATAAATTTTGACATACATGCCCTATATCTATCAGCATTAATCGATGTGCCTCACAGTGATATCGCCATTCCCCTCGATATGGAATACAAGACCATAAAAATATAACAGGTGCTCGTCCAAACCACTTGGCTTCATCTTGATAATTCTCACCTCCGTAAGCATAGGCAAGCTTATCCTGCAGGTCATCAACAGAATTCCAAAATGCAAGCTTATGCTCTAAGGGCAAATAAATATAGATGCCTTTTTCCAAGCCTGTTACATTATTAACTGCAAGATATGTTTCATAGGTATGCCTGCCGCCTGCAGAAGGAACCGGACGCAGAGTTATATGCCCTGTGTTTTTATATGCTGGTATAATTCTTTGCACACCTTGAGTCGACCATAGCAAAACGGATAGCTCTTCCAATGTAATTGGACCATCTGTATAATTCCGCCTGCTTCTGCGGTTATCAAGGCAAGAGTACAAGTCACTATTCTGAATTATATTTTTATCTACGGCTGGAAGCTCAATAATTTTTAAATTGTTGTCAATTGTTTTTCCAAGGGGTGGCGGCGGCATGCCGCGTTCTTGATCAGAGACAAACTCTCGTTCAGGAAGATCAAATCCGCTTTTCATAAAAGTCCGGTTATCGTTAAAAGAATCCATGCTCTATCCTCCTCGATAATATATTGCCTGATAGGCAGATAATGATTTTAAATTCGACATTCACTTTCTATTCCCTTCTATTATCAGGGCTTCCTGAAGCAAGTAGAACTACAAGCAGGCAAATTTACAAGATTCTATGCACCCCTCATAGTTATGAAAGAAGAAATTGATATCTAGCTATTATTTAGCTTATACATAAGAACAAAATAGGCAGGATAGAAACCATCTATCCTGCCTATTTTATCTAATTATTTATTATCAGGCTTATATATTTTACCATCATTAGTAACAATAAAGTCATAAATGATATCACTTACTTTATATAATTGATCATAGTCAATTATATGTAATGTATCTTCTTCAGTATGAATACTGGTAGTATTATTTTCACCGAACACATCCTTCTGACCTACTGTTATTCCGCAGAAGCCTTGGTTATTAAATATAATATTATCACTTGCTCCATAGTATTCATCTAACACTTCATAGTTATTTTTTGAAAAGCACTTCATCAAATCTTCTATTAATTCCTTATTTTGCTCCTTATCCCCATTTAAACAAATCATGCCTCCATCTTTTTTCCCAATAGTATCAATATTTATATCATAAATCTCATCATATTTACTTTTCAGTTTATTTAATAAATCATCAAGATTTGTAAGCATAGAATCTTCTCCATTTGAAGCACATATAAGAATATCCATATTAAAAGGCTTCTTCTCAGACTGCTTCTTAAGCTTTTCGGCTATGTCAATGATAGTGGAAGTTCCTGCTGCATTATCTACTGCACCATAAAAAATAGTTTTACCTGCCCATCCTGAATGATCCATATGAGCTGATAATACTAAAAGCTTCTTATGATCTTTACCGGATATTTTCCCTACAGGCTGCTTTATGTCAACTTCATGTGATATATGTTTTGTTATAAGCTTAACTTCTTTTACTTTCTCGCTTAATAATGTATTATAAAGCTTTTCTGAAATTTCTATATTAGGTGTCCCCTTGGATCTGACAATAGCAACTTTAAAAAAGGAATTTGTCTTTTGAAATACAGCTTGGCATTTATTATTATAATCAAATAATTTATCATTTTCTCCTATTACCATTATTTTTTTGTCCATATCTTGATCATTTTTATCAAATGTTATAGGAGCTGAAATATCTACTTCTTTAATAGCCATTCTATCGCAAAAATCTTTACCGTATTCATACTGTTTTGTGTTACCATTCTGAAATATAACTTCAAGACAGTGAATTTGCTTTTCCGGATCATAAATAGTTTGCTTGCATACGTGATGATAGTCTTCATCAAATGCTTCTAAGCCAATTTCTGAAAATCTATCGGTTACATAATCTATAGCCTTTTCATTCCCTTCTGTTCCAACAAGCCTGCCCATAAATTCTTTTGATGCAAGTATTTTCATATCACGCTCAATTGAGCTCTTGTCAGCATATGTAATACCCGTAAAGCTGCTCATTATAAGAATGAAACATAACAATATAGAGATAAATGTCTTTCTTTTCATTATAAAGCCTCCTATAATATTTATATTTCTAATATTCTCCAAATACACTATAATTCCTCTTTATTATGTAATATTGTCATTTTACTTTACATTAAGAGCTTCTTATGTTATATATCATAAATTGCTAATAATGCGCCTTTATTAATATTCTTATTGACATATATATAATAAAGTAGTATGATTTCAATCAAACATAAAAAGCAAGGAAGGGAAGAGTAAGCTTTTCGCAAGCTCATAAGCGAGTCAGGGACGGTGAAAGCCTGACAGCAAGCATAGGCCCAAGGACATCCCGGAGCTGGTTATCTGAAACAAGAGTAGGATAGCTCGGAATTCCACCGTTATCAGGAGTAAAGAGAACCAATAAAATGGTTAAGCAGGATGGTACCGTGGGATATATGTCTCACTCCTTTATGGAGTGGGATTTTTTATTTACCGCTTTATGTATCTATCTGCTTATTAAGCTATTTTGGTTAATATGGGTGGCACCGCGGAATTGATCCGCCCCTTAGCAGTTCATGTTAAGGGGCTTTTTATTTTATTGAAATTATTCTGGCCGGATTAATTTATATATGAATGTGCAAAATCAGGAGGGAAATAAAATGAATCGAACATTAATAAAGGGCTTAAATTCAAAGATTGGAGAAACCGTAAAGCTTCAAGGATGGGTGCACAGGCTGAGGAAGCTGGGCAAAATAGCATTTCTGATCCTGAGGGAGCATTCCGGCCTGGTCCAATGCGTAGTAAATACAAGGGAAGTAGATATAAAGGGCTTAAGGCTTGAATCCGTGGTTGAAATTACAGGCACCGTTGTGAAAAATGATGAGAATGTGGAAATATTGGCGGAGAACATTCGGCTTATCAGCGAGGTCAAAGAGGAGCTTCCCTTTGAAATCAATAAAAAGGATATTGAAGTAAACCTTGATACTATCTTGAATCATAGGGTGCTGAGCTTGAGGCATCAGTCGCTCAATAGTATCTTTAAAATACAGGCCTGCTTGACTCAAGGCTTTATTGAGTTTCTCAAAGTTGAAGGCTTTACGCAAATTTTCACACCGAAGATTGTATCCGAAGGTGCAGAAGGAGGTACCGAGCTTTTTGAGCTGAAATACTTTGAGAAAAAGGCATACCTTGCTCAAAGCCCTCAATTCTATAAGCAGATGATGGTGGGGGCAGGCTATGAAAGGGTATTTGAGACAGCCCATGTCTATAGGGCTGAAAAGCATAATACAAACAGGCACCTGAATGAATATGTAAGCCTGGACCTGGAGATGGGTTTCATCGAGGATGAAAAGGATATAATGATGCTTGAAACCAGGCTGCTGAAAAGTATGCTGCATAAGCTTAAGAATGAGTGTGCCGATGAGCTGAATACCCTGGAAGCAAAACTCCCTGAAATCGGTGAGGAAATACCATCCATACCGCTGCCGGAAGCGATCAAGATATTGAATAACAAATATGGTAAAGAGCTGGATATAGACATCGACCCCGAAGGTGAAAAGCTTATTTATGAGCATGTAAAGAAGGAATATGGAAGCGAATTCGTATTCCTGACCCATTATCCCATGGAAAAGAGACCTATGTATACCATGCCCGCAGATGGCGGCCTTACTCACAGCTTTGACCTTATATTCAGAGGCCTTGAGATAACTACAGGAGGACAAAGGATCCATAATTTCGATATGCTGAAAAAGAGTATTGAAAGCAAAGGATTAAATTCTGAGAAGTTCAGCGACTACCTGGAAGTTTTCAAATACGGCATGCCTCCTCACGGGGGATTAGCTATCGGGCTCGAGCGTTTGACGGCTCAGCTTATCGGCCTTGGCAATGTGAGAGAAGCCGCTTTGTTCCCGAGGGACAGGGACAGAATAACGCCGTAAAGGCCTTGCGCGGATGCGCTTTATGATGATTTAAAAATAATCATTATCACGATAAAAAGGCAGTTTGGCATCATATGATATGCCGAGCAGCCTTTTTATATATTTTCCCCTGTATTACTGCTAATTATATGTTTGTTTCACTCTGAAAATAGTGAAGCAATATCCTTCTCCAGGCTTAATCACCTTTATTTCCGTCTATTTTTTAAGCTGCCGGTAAATGATCATAAGGGTTTGCTTATGCAGGTAATCCAGCTGCATGTCATATAGATAGGATGTATCTTCAATACAATCCGTGAGCTTTATTTTACTTAAGTCAGTCATTTTCCCGCCATTTCGGAGCAATTCTTCAATCTTGCTCTTGGCATTATTAAGATATTCAAATTGCCGCTTAAATATCAGGTCATTTTCAACCACTTCTCCATGTCCGGGAATGATTACATATGCCCCTGAGGCTTGTAATGCCCCTCAGTATCACGTAAGGTGCCAGGCACGTTAGTTATTAAGTTATTCTATCTGCCATATCTGTTCATTTGTCCATTTCTATTTGTCCTATATGTCATCATTAAATACTGCCTGTATTTCGGGGCTCAATAAACTTCTGCATTAACCGGTGGAAAGGCCATGATCATTCATATTCCACCGGTGATTGTTATCGTGTTCGTGGTATCCGCCAGGCTCAGAATAATTTTGTCAAAATGAGGTAATATGCCGCGGCAATGGCGCAAAAGCTGGCAATTACAGGAACCGTGCGCTTGAGCAGTTCCGTCATTCCCGTGTGAAAGTAGTCGGTGACCAAAGTCAGGCAGATATGGGTCGGGGAAATCTGCATTGCGGCGTAAGTATAGCACATCAATAGCATAAGAAGCGCCGGCCCGCCGTTTGGAATGGATTGATAGGCCAGCGGCATGCAGAGGGCGATGGTGGCCATCGATCCGCTGATAACGGTACAGAAGAAAAACACCAGGGCGAAAACAATTACTGTGGGGACAGGAAGTAATGCAAAAATTCCTGGAATACTTGCAATCGCCCCGGTTCTCGCAATGATCTCTTTAAAGATCATAACCACAAAAGTATTGATCACAATACTCCACTCCAACGCTGAAGAAAACATGGGTTTAAGTTCTTTCATGCTAAAGCGGTGAACGAATATGCATAGCACTATGGATACAAAGGTTGCCGTATAGACCGGAAATTCAAAAATAAGGATCAGCGCAATGGTCAGAACTATGGTCCATAAGCTTTTCACCATATTCTTGATATCGTCCAACTTATTGGTTGACGGCTCCATACCGGTTTCCTTGGGCAGTTTTCTGAGGTAGAATATGTACCCCAAGGCCATCAGTACCACCATCATGGGAAACATGGCGAAAAGGAATGAGGAAACCGGTACCGAGCTCAATTGGATGGCGATGACAATAGAAGAATATGTGGGTAAAAAGCTTTCGGCAATATGCCGGTAATAGCTGGTAATAAAAGTCTGGTCCTCGTCGCTCATATCGTTGCCGCAGGCGGATTTTACCATCTCGCCGCACACAAATACGGCGCCGGCCGAAGGGAGAAGCCCTATAAAGGCCGGGGCGAGAGAGGCGTTAATCCGCCTGCTGTTGAACAGCCCATTGAGAGACCGGTGGGCAAGGTTGAGAAAATCCCTTTTTTCCAGCATCCTTTGCAGAAAGGCAATCAAATAAAAAATGAGAATTAGCGACAAGGTATCCCAACTGGTGATCGACTCGAAAATTGCCTTCGCCGCGTCATTGATCCCAATCCCGAACAGGACGCAGGCGGCGGCGATGCCACAGATTATGGAAAAGGAAAGCGGCCTTTTCATCTTCATCAAACAGATAATAAGCGTAAAGATAGCTGCAAGCTTTATTGCATCCACAAAATAACCTCCCCAAATACAAGAATCGCTATTCTCAATGAAATGAAACTCATTTGGCCGAATAGTCCACAGTCAAATCATCGGGGATTTCGGCTTTTTTCAGGCCTACATTGGCATAAACGATCGAAGCGATGACCAGTACGGCAAAACCGATAATCGCATAGCCCGGCAAATTAAGAATCAGTGAGCCGGAAAGGACTATGTTCAAAATGATGCACACCACACCGATCACCTTGACCGCTCCATTGGAAACACGCAGGGGTGATGCCGCCAGCTGCTGGGGATAACAAGAAGGCAGTTTGAGAAACGCGAAGCTGAGAAGCACTTTGAGCGCCAGGGAAATTGCCGTACTCGTTTTAGAAACAAACGCCAGGTCAAGTCCCGCCATAAGAGGCAACATACCTATGATATAGAATAGAGTCAGGATTTTGTAGGGCACCCCCTTGGAGCTTACGCTGGCCAGGCTCTTGGGAAGAATGCCGTCCTCGCAGGCCACCAGAATGGGTTTTGTCACCCAGGAAAGCTGTGCGTTAAGGGTGGTTGCGGTCGCACCGAGAGCAGCAAAAATGACGAACAGGTAGAAAGCCCAGAATGGCATAGCCTCTCTTGCCACTGCCGTAAGCGGCTGGTTGGCAGTTACTTCCATAGGGAGGACACCGGCAGCGACACACGCCATAAAGACATAAAGGATGCCCACGCTCAAAGTAGAAACAATCATGACCTTAGGAATGTTTTTACCGGGTTCTTTTATTTCCCCTCCCATTTCGGCGATCACCTGGGCACCGCCGGTGGCAAAGCTGAGCAATGCAAGAGTGCTGGCGAAGCCAAAAGCACCGTTGGTAAATAGATTGTCTTTATTGAATACATAACCCAAATCCACTTGCTGCGCACCGAAGCCAATGAACAACAAGATACCTCCGATCATCAAAACGCACATGAGAGTATTGACTATGGCGGCTGATTTTGTCCCTATCAGGTTGAGCAAATATAGTACGGTCAACATGACCATAGCGACCAATTGGGCACTCACTCCCCCCACAATGCTTACCAGATAGGAGGCAAAGCTCAGCGCATAAAGTGAAAGGGTCAAATTGGAAAAGCAATACAGGGCTAAGTAGACAAAACCCGCCTTTTTGCCCAGCATGCGGCTGGTATACCGATATTTTCCGCCGGTGACAGGCAACGTCGCCCCCAAGATCGCGTCGGGGGTAATAGATATCAAGGTTAATATGGGAGATATGAGAAACGCAAGGGCAACACCGGTACCGGTCATGCCAATGGCGATACCGGTGTTGGACATAATACCTGCGCCGATGATTTGGCCCACCGCAATTCCCATCAGAGGCCAAAATCCCACATTTCTGAAAAGCTTGCTCTCTTGTCTTATTTCCGACATTTCAAGTCCTCCTCACATGAATTTTCAAATTGTTTTCAAAGGGTGTTTCATATATGAAGTACGGCATTTTGACGCCTGTTTGCAGCCTGTCCATAATCAACCTCTCATGTATTGGTCCAGCGTTTTTTTCATTCTCTCCAAAGCGACCAACATGATGTTGGTAGGACAGGCAATGTTCATTCTCTCGAATCCTTTTCCTTCCTCTCCAAATACATAGCCTTCATCAAAAAATACCTGTGCCTCCATGTGCATAATCCTCTCCAGTTCCAGGGGTGAAATACCCAGTGCGTTCAGATCCAGCCACTGAAGGTATGTTCCCTCTATGGGAATTACTTTGATTTGGGAAAGATTTTGTTCCATATATTCGGTGAGAACCAGCCGATTGTGGTCAATATGTAAAAGCAGCTGCTCAAGCCACTCTTCACCCTTATCATAGGCAAGCTCGCATGCCTTGTAGCCGATCATGTTCAGCCTGGAAATGCTTACGCTAAGCTGTTCTTCGCGGAACCGCTCACGCAAGCGTTTGTTCCGGATAATAATATTTGAGGTCTGGAGTCCTGCCAGGTTGAAGGTTTTGCTGGGAGCGGTGCAGACAATACTGTGGTCGGCAAATTCCTCGGAGATAGTGGCAAATACCGTATGCTTGTAACCGGGCATGATTATGTCAAAGTGGATTTCATCGGAAACAATCACAACATTATTATCAATGCAGATGCGGCCGATCCGTTCCAGTTCTTCGGGAGTCCAAACCCGGCCCACCGGATTGTGAGGGCTGCACAGGATAATCAAAGTATTGTTCGGGTCTTTAGCTTTTTCTTCCAGATCATTAAAATCAACCGAATAGCGGTTATCCTTATAAATGAGGGGATTGCGCACAATTTTGCGCTTATTGCGCTCTACAGCCATATACATGGGGTAATAGACAGGAGTCATCAGGATTACGCCTTCGCCTGGCTTGGTGAAGGCTTTTACCGCTGTATAAAAAGCGTTCACCACACCGGGAGTCCCCAGGATCCATTCCGGCTTGATATCCCAGGAATGCCGCCTGTCCATCCATCCGCAGACCGCATTGTAGTATGCTTCGCCCGCATTGGTGTATCCCAGAATGGTTTTATCGACATACTCCTTGATGCCTTCGATGATTTCAGGCGCATTCCTCAGTTCCATGTCTGCCACCGAAAAGGGAACGATGTCACTGCCTACATTTGGGTTCCACCCTTTCATCTGATCCCATTTGCTGGAACAATTGCCTGACCGGGAAACGACGGTTTCAAAATCATACTTCATGATTGCTTCACTCCTTTTATTTTTTATGCTGATTCGTATTTTACCGTTCTCGTGGCAAATTTAACGCCCCGTATGAAATTGTTGATATCCTGCTGTTCTTCCTGTGTCAGACTTTTGAGTAATTTAATCAATTCATCGACCACAGGCACCTCTTTTTTGTTTAAGATGGTTCCCATATGCTTCACCCCCTTTGAAATGTAATAATGATAAAGCAGACTTTTTCCCTTTATTTAACCTCCTATTTTTCTGCATTTTTCTTAGATTATCTTGATTATAAATTAGATTATCTTATTTGTCAACATATTATCTCTCCCTAAACATAGACAATCCGATTTTTCTGTTTTATAATGAAGTTATTAAAATGGATCTGAGGTGAAAAAAATGTCGGAAAACAAGCTTATTGACATTCCGGATAGGATTAAGTATTTAAGAAAGGTTCTTAACATTAAGCAGCAAGAAATGGCTCTTAGGCTCAATCTGCAAAGTGGTTCTCTTTCGGACATAGAGCGTAAAAAAACCAGAACCGTAACCTATAGAGTAATTAGCGACATTTGCCGTGAATATTCCGTCAACGAAGAATGGCTCCGATACGGTAAAGGCGAAATCTTTGTCCAGCCGGATACATTTTCCCTCGACGAATACGCCAAAAAAAATAATCTAACCGACTTAGAGTTAGATATTATAAAGGGTTATATGGAACTCGACAGCAACTTGCGTCAAAGCTTAATGTCCTACCTCAAATCCATATTCGATAGCCGTAACATTCGGAAATAACGGCTATAGCGGTGATTATACTGTCTTTTAGGTCCGCCTCGAAATGCATGTGACATATGGGGACGCGACAGAGGTTAGGTGCCAGGCACGTTAGTTGTTAAGTTATTCTATTTGCCATATCTGTTCATCATATCCTTTACCGCTGCAGCTGTCATTCCTATATTCTGCCCTATTTCTCCCATTGTGTAGCCATTCTCAATTCCTGTTGTAATATACTTAAGCTTATATTTAGTAAGCACTCTTTTCCTTGAGCCTGTTTTTATCAACTCGTAGTCTTCTTGAGATACACCTGTTTCTATTATCACTTCATCCAGTCTTTTACGCTGCTTTACTTGCTTCCTGCTTTCACACAATATCCGATATCCTTCTTCTCCTATTGCACTTGACATTCACAGTATATATCTCAGCAGCTTTAAAATGTATCTCTCATCCTGTACCGGTACTGCCTTATATTTGCCTTGAAATACATGCCCCACCCTGTTATATTTATTGTTAAAGTATTTGCTGTATTTATTATTAATTCGATGCATGGCCTCCTGAAGCCTTTTGTCCATTGTCTGTATAATTAAGTGATAATGATTATCCATCAAAGCAAAACCATATATCGTGTATCCCATGATCTTGCTATATTCCTTCAGTTGCTTTATAAAATAACCTTTGTCAATACTCTCTTTAAAAATATACTCTTTGTTATTACCTCTAGCAATTACATGATAAATACCACCAATATATTCTTCTCTCAATGCTCTAGCCATAAAAACCCTCCTGATATTATACCTATTTATATAGTATCGGAGGGACTTAATTACATCAATAACTTAATAACTTTTGCACCTGGCACCTGCCTATTGCTGCCTCCAAGCTTTTAGGTCTATTATAAGCCTGCCGTCTGAAAAACTTACAATGCCTTTTTGGGATGGTATGTCTAAAACCTCTTCCTTATAGGATATAAGATTATTTCTTCGCCAAACAGACAGAATAATTCCCACAAGTGCCATATTTACAACATACCCTGTACCACCATAAGATACAAAGGGCATATTGAAACTCATTAACGGGAACAAATTGAAGTTCATTAAAATATTAATTAAAAATTGTGCCGATAAGATTGTACAAGCAGACATAGATAAATAGAAACCATAGCAATTCTTTATTTTACTTGTGGTCATAAACATTCTAACAATAAAAATGCCAATAAGTAAAATCAATACAATTCCAACTGCCCAACCAAGCGTTGCTATTACATTTACGAGTATAAACTCACTTGTAGCATTTGGCATTGTCATATCCAAGCTATGCCCATTGTATGTAGCTTCAGTTTTGCCAAACCAGCTTGAAATAGAAAGCCAAGTATTTGCCATATGCTGTAGGTAACCCGCTCCCAAAGGGTCTGCTTTTCCTCTTGAAAAATAAATTGTAAGGCGTTTTAATTTATATGGATATGTTATAACATTACACATGAATAATATAATTGGGACAGCACTGCCTGCAAACACTGCCATTAGCTGGCTTTTTTTATTTTTGCCAAAATGGTTTCTCATTATAGCAGTGATAAGTGCAACCGCATATACGATTACCATTACAAAAGCAGTAGATGCACTTGGCATCACCATCAATAAAAGTAGGGGAAAAACACCTTTAATTATTAATTTTATAATACTCATAGCACCTTTGTTACGGTACTTTTCTAAAAAGCCCACAAATGCAATTAAAAACAATACACTTGCAAGCTCCGGGGATGAAATGTAAAAATGACCAATCGCAAGCCCCCTTTTAGCGCCATTTATTCTTATTCCTACTAGCATTGTTATCACAAGCAATAAAATGCCGGAAATATAAATAGGCATTGACATATTTTTTAACTTGGTGTAATCAAAATAATATAGAGCTATCATGGTGATAATACCAATCATTACAAATATTATGTATTCTGAAAAATTAATTGCTTGGCCTTCAGTAAATTTACTGCTTGAAAACATAACTACGCCACCGATTATGTTAATAATAGCTGTTAAAACCAAAAGAGACCATTCCGTCTGTGGCTTGTGTTGACGATTTAACTTTGTGCCTATTTCATCTGCACTTCCCATTGCAGAAATTGCTAAATCAAGCGCTTTTTCTTCATCGTACCCATTAGTTATATTTTCTTCCTTTAATTCGTTTATATGCTCGCTAAGCTCCTCTCGAATGTCTTTATGTACTGTTTTACAATTTATATGAATACAAACATCATCTAAAAATGCTTTTATCTTTTTATTCAAAACAAAAACCCCCAATTACAGAATTAACCGCTTTCGTGTAGATTTGCCACTCAGATTTTTTATCCTCCAAAAGTTTTTCCCCAACTCTTGTAATTTTATAATATTTTCTGCGTTTTCCATTATCGGCATCCAGCCAATAGGACTCAATGGCTTTTTCATTTTCTAAGCTGTGAAGCATAGGGTAAAGCGTTCCTTCTTTAAGCTCAAAAACATTTTTCGATAACTTTTTAAGTTCATGTGTTATTTGATACATAGCAATTCTTTATGAATAAAGTTCCAGGTGCAAAGGTTGTTAGGTTGTGTTCCCATGTATGCAAAATACGGAACCTGTCGGATTTTCCATATTTCTTTCCAAAGCATACCCGATGCTTTCTATGACCTCTTCCGTATTATGGCAGGGTTCGTACCCCTTAAGGCTTCGATATTCTCATCAACTTCGATTCCTGCCAGCCTCATAAGATGAAACGCATTCCTCGTCGTAGAAGAGCCTTTACGTAATATGTAATCAAAATTAATTTTGCCTTCCTCGTAATACTCTTGAAAATGATAGTTGGCTATTTTAGTATTTTTCTTCTCAAGGTCACAAAGCTCTATATCGTGGGTAGATACCATGCCAATGGAATTCGTATAACTTAATTTGTTAATCAGCACTCTTGCACCGGCATGCCTGTCATGCGAGTTAGTGCCTTTGAAAATCTCATCCAATAAAAAGAAAACTCGTTTTCCGGATTCCGCTTCACCGATAATTCTTTTTATTCGTACTAGCTCAGCATAAAAAGAGGATATGTTTTCTTCAAGATTATCTTTTATCCGCATGCAAGTGGATATTTCCATTATTGAAGCTTCAAAGAACCTTGCACATACGGGTGCCCCGGCATAAGCAAGAACCAAATTAATACCCGCTGTTCTCAATAGTGTGCTTTTTCCTGACATATTCGAGCCTGTAATCAATATAATTCTGGTTTTTTCATCTATTCTTAGATCATTGCACACTCTTCTCCCTACAAGCAAAGGATGTCCTAGACCTTTCGCTTCGAATACTGCATCTACCCTGTCGTTAATATTAGGCATTGCCCAATCCGGGTTTTCAAATCTTATTATTGACAAGCTAGCCAGTGCCTCCATCATTCCCAACGCATCAAACCAATCTTTTAAAAAATGTCCTGATTGTTGCTTCCATTTTTCAAGAGCTATCATCCCCTGAAAATCCCAAAGCGTCAAAGTATTGTATATAAAATAAAACATATTCTTCCTATTAGCTAATGAATCCACTATAGAGGACAGTTTATCTATCTGTCTGAAAGCTTCTACGCCATCTTTATTCCTAATCGAGTTTTTTATTTTATTAATCAAGGCAGACCTATAATTGTGAGTTTCAAAATGCTTAAGCATTCTATAGTATACTCTTAGGTCGTTGCTGTAATTCCCAAATAAACTGAACATTCTATATCTGTCTCTGACATTGTAAGAAACCAGTATAGACTGGAGCAACAATGCAGTAATAGGAAGGTATCGAGGTATGATATTCATAAAAAAGCCTGCAGTAACAAGAAGAATAGTAATGATTGGGCATATTCTGAGCACTGCAATCGCCCAAGCTTTCCTAAAAAGTTCGTTGCTTTCTTTTCCCCATGCTATTAATTCTTCTGGATTGCCAATTTTCTTCGATGTGGTCATACCTTCCGCCAAAAATCTTTGCCGCCAATTGAGCAGCATCGCCAATTCATCCACTGCTTCCTGTCGTTCGCAAATGTCATCCCTATTCCCTTCCACATCTGTCAGCAGATCTCTCAGCTCCTCTCTTCCAGTAAAGGTATTTGCTGCACTTATCCATTGGAAAAGGGAGCCTTTGCCGAATATATCCAAGTCACCAGTATAGTTATGGCTGTCTTCTAAGAAATCTTCTCCAGCATCAACAAATCTATTCCATTCTCCATTTACCCGTTTTAACGAGGTTTTATTGATATCCAGAAGCAAAGTTGTGTATTTAATTCTATTAATAAGCTTGTCTTGATGTATAACAAGATAGATAAATACTCCTAAAAATAACACTATAATAGCTGCAAGAAAGATGTAATTGCGAAATATATATGTTAATATTGCTGTACAAGTTCCAATAACAAAAACTATAAGTCTAAGGTTGCTTATTTTTCTTTCTGTCTTTTTCTGCCTTTGTAAAAATTCATCATATCTTTGCTGTCTTTTTTCATACCTCTGCTTTGCTGTCTTCATGCTTTCATCGCTCCCTTTTAATGCCAAACACAAGGTTTAGGCAATCAGCCTTTCCAACTCTTCACTCATTTAATTTCATACCAATATTCTATATCCGATACTTATTTTCCTTGTTTCAATCACTGTCTTATTATACTTTTTAACTGTAGTTTGGCTATTGAATTACCATTCAATTTATTATACAATACTTGTATTTCAAGTTGGCATGCCTTTCAAAAATCATCAATGAATTATTCCTTTCAGATATCTCATGAATTGAGACTCACTCAGTTTCGGTGATATCTTCACCAGCATATTAGTTCGTTCCTAAAATAGCAAACCTCTGCTGAATAATCAACAGAGGTTTTGTTGCTTTACTCCCTAACCACCAACGCGACGGACTCAACATGCACCATGTAAGGAAACATATAAATGTATTTCCGCTAATAATATAATGTACCCATAAAACAAGACATGATTTGAAAAAACGAAATGACAGTGGTAAAATAAGCAAAAAGAAAATAATTGCTAAATGAAGGAAATAGAATGAAAAACGTCAATGCACCATTTTCATTCAGTAATGTATTTACGCCTTATACAATGTCAGAATAAACTCCTCGCCAACTTCCTGCAAAAGAGGCTCTTTTGCCCCTGCTCCTTTCATTGATTTCAATATCATTGGAATGCCTCTCCCAAGCTGGTCAATGTACCTTAGATTCTCCATGTACTTAACTAAAAATGGATTTCTTGCATAGGAAATGCCTATTTTCATTTTTTCTACGGTCACTGTGTTCGGAAGCCTGCCTGGACTATGAAATTCTATTCTGTCATCAAACATAAGAATTCTTATCTTCGAACCGGTTATACTATAATTCCGGTGTACGAGAGTATTTACTATAGCCTCTCTTAGAACAAGAGAAGGATACTCTTTCTTTTCTTCTCGTCTTAGACCGTTTATTACAGAAGGCGTCTTCATGTTATTCTTAAGAATAACCATAAGCTGCTCTGCTATGTCTTGAATCCTGCCCGTAACAACCTTTTTGTCAACTAATTCATCTGTAATTTCAGTGCCTTTGAAGTGAGCAAAACTTACTCCATTTTGAGGAAGTCTTTTCTCAGGTTCCTTTCCGAATATCATGAGACCACCAACAGAGCAAAATACTCTCCTGTTTACTTCTTTCAATATATCTGCATTTATAAGTATCCGTTCAGTAGCTTCATTGCTTTCATCGTATAGGTCAAATGCATTGTATTTCATAAAATAATCTCTTATAACGTCAATATTCAAGTCCCTTATAGAAGTGTCTTCAACTGGAGAAATATCAAAATGCAATGCACCATTTGCTTCAAACAATCTTAAAAGTTCTTCCCTTGAAGCTATTCTCTTCGTTGTTCCTACCCTTATATAGTATTTGTAATCCGCTGTGTAATAAGGCTTATTAAGACCTTTATGTACCGTAACTACTGCAATTGTCTTACCTTCTATGTCAATACTTTGAAAATCAGGAACTATATTAGGAATACAATTATTTCTACAGATATTCATTATTTTCTCTTCAATTAATAAATCAGATACACCCTTGATGTTTCCATCATCGTCCACTCCGATAAGTATAGTTCCACCTTCTGAATTTGCAAAAGAAACTATCTCTTCAGCCAAATCCTTTGGTTTGATGCCTTCCTCTTTAAATTCAATATACGAATTCTCACCATTTTTGATTATTTTCCTAATTTCATCCTGTTTCATCATAAACCATCTCCAAAACATATTTGAAGGTATTAAAATTTGTTTTTTTAATATTATAACACAATTGCTTTAGTAATAGGCACTATCTCTTTATAAAGATACCACTTATCTCAACTTCAGTTGCTTTTAACGGCCATAAATGCAGGTATATAGGTTTAATCACCTTTATTTCCGTCTATTTTTTAAGCTGCCGGTAAATGATCATAAGGGTTTGCTTATGCAGGTAATCCAGCTGCATGTCATATAGATAGGATGTATCTTCAATACAATCCGTGAGCTTTATTTTACTTAAGTCAGTCATTTTCCCGCCATTTCGGAGCAATTCTTCAATCTTGCTCTTGGCATTATTAAGATATTCAAATTGCCGCTTAAATATCAGGTCATTTTCAACCACTTCTCCATGTCCGGGAATGATTACATATGCCCCTGAGGCTTGTAATGCCCCTCAGTATCCTGAGATTTTTATTCCCTATCTTTACGATTTGATTTTTCTTTGCATTTTCAGGCGTTATGGGAACAATATCCCCGGTTATAAACTTTTCGAGATTTGCTGTGTGATCCTCATGCATATGGGTTATTATTATGTTCTTCAGCTTTAATTCTTTCTCATTCATAAAGTCCATAACATTTTGACTTTCCTGATCATCCATCCCTGTATCTATTAAAACTGCATCTCCTCCGGATGTAACCAATACCATATTAACAAGATAGAACTCACCGGTAAAAACATAGATATTTTCCCCGACCTCTGTCCATTTTTCTTTTTTGATAACCTCAAGTGCATTTTCCCTTAGCAGCCTTACCTGCCTTATCCTTGCAGCCGCCTGCAAAGCCTAATGTGAAAATCACAACAGCAATCAGAAGCGAAATTCGTTTGCCTGAAATCATCTATATCGGAATAATAACCGCCAGCCTTGAAGTTACCGTTTGCCGGAGCCTCCACAGAGAGCGCAGGTCGTGCGGCCGCTCCCACCACAACGTGAACAGAAAGCACGTGAACTTTGTATCGTCATCTGTCCGGTAACAAGGCTCCGGTTCTGTGAGAACTGTGTCACGCTGCCCGTTCCGGAGCAGGCGGTACAGCTGGACCTTCCTGTGCCGCCGCAGAGAGAACAAGCCGCAGAGCCGGGATAATGCTGTTCACCCAAAGCGGTTATAGCCTCTGGCGATATGGATAGTCCTTCAACCCCGGAAGTATCCGGGTTGATAACCATATCGGTGGTCATCGTCACGCCGCTGCGGTCAGAGGTAAAATCTACCGTCGCATCTAATAGCTGCATAAAGGTATAGCTTGGAACATAAAAACAGCCGTCAATATATTCCGGCGCGGTGCCGCCAAGTGTAACCTTTCCAACGACAATATCAGTATTGTTCGCATTGCAGGTAACGATCTGCCCATTGATTTTTGTGGTCAAAGTCATCAGGTGTTCGTCGAACAAGCACTCGACGTCCATATTTTCAAGAATCTCAACGATTGGATAAAAAGCCCCTTTTGGCTTGCTCGGATATGTATAGGGGGCGTGCTGCGTTTCCACAAGCTCCCCGTTAATGTAAAGCTGGTGACGGACACGTCCCTCAGTATCCTCATAGGGATAGGCGATCTCTTTCGTTTCCGGTTCGTCAGAAGCTGGGGTAGCTTCACTCTGCTTTGATTCAAAACCCGGAGTGCTTTCAAAAGACGCAGTTGCATTCTGTTCATGGGATGAGGCTGGCTCCATTTTATCTTCCTGCGATTGGTCTGAGGCATAGGAGCAAAGTGTTACGCAGAGAATTACAGATAAAAATAAAATCACAGCTTTTTTCATCTTCTCACCTACTTCCTTAAAATTGTGCTCTGGCAAAATGTACCGCCTTTATGAACGCACGCTTCACATTCCGCTGCGAATGTCACTGTTATATTGCGTCTTTTCCGCCGGTGATGGCTCCAGTATTTCCAAAACTTCTTTTCTGGTTTTTTCGTCACAAATTTGATTAGTGGCATGCAGGCGAATATCAAAATCAAATTTTGCATCAAATGCGATTTCCATCAACAAATCGGTATCAATAATACGTTTTAATGCTTCCCTTATTACTGCACCTCTACCTATCTTGGCTATCTTAAACAGCATATCCTGATTTGTAATGTTTCTTACAGCAGAACAGGCTATTGACTCTACACTGCTTTGCGCTATTTCAAAAAGCTTGCCTTGGTCACAAATGCGTTTAACAGCGGAGCACTGAATTCCTATGTTGCTTGTATTGTGATAAATAAAAAGCAAAGACTCTTGATCACGCAGTTGTTTAACCATACTTTCAGCCAGCGGAAGCTGGCAAGGGCCGAGTATCTTTGTTATCAAGGCTTGTTCATCATGTTCATAATTTGACATTTCATTACCCCTAATCTCTGCTATCTCATAATTGTTTCAGCTTCATTTCCATTCGTCGCGCCACATCCCGCAAAATGTTGATCACATTCCCTCTGCTGCCTATACCACCCGTGCCCTGGGCCCACAGCCTGTCGAAATGCTCCTGAAACTCCCGTAGGAGCATGAGTTGGTCGGAGTGGATCATCACCGGCTCCGGTCCGCTCCAGTGATTTATGGCAAGATGGTGATTCTGCTTGAGCTGCCAGCAGTTGTCCGAATGCAGCAGCGTGATGTCGTCAAGGATCAATAGATGAAAATTGGGAAACTCCTCAAGATAGCGGATGTAGCCATTTAGTACATCGGCGCAGCCCTGCGCATCCAGATGCACAAAGCCTTTTTTCATAAAATACAAACCCGGCATACGGCAAAAGCCGTCCCGCACGATCTGATTCAGCCGGGAGAGTGCGAGGATTTCGCGGAACAGGTCGCCGCCCCGCAGCGTTTCATCCATGCCCGACTTAAAACGGATAAACTCCGCACTGCGCCACGCATATTCCGTTTCGTTGTGCCCATGCAGCCGCAGAACACGATTATACGCTTCCTGCGGCATATACATAGGATTGACATTGTCTTTTACCACATCCAGCGCGCCGGGAGTGCAAAATTCCTGATAGATGATCTCAAGAATATTGCGGGAAAAATCGTCCCCGTAAATGTTCAGTACCGGCTGCGCATATCTGGCGGCCTGTTCAAAGCTTTTTTGAATCTCCGCAACAAATGACTGCTCACGCAGGATGGCAGCCACAGGCGTGGCGGCGCTGCCCGGCGTTTCCGTTACCAGCACGGCCAACCTTTCGGGAATGATCAGGTGCATTTGGTTGGTTACGGTTTGCGTCATGCCGTGTACCACCGACAACTGAATATGCCCCGATATCAGGGCTGACATATAGGTATCAATGAGTGCTGACATCGCCTTTGTGTCGCCGGACACGCAGACGACCATACGGATTTTCAAATCGCTTTCATCCATGCTCCGCAGAAGCAGTGCGGCGACATCCTCGTTAACCGTTGTGATGATCTGATCGCTGGAGAGAAAAATATCCGCCATAGTGCCGCGTGGCAGTGCCTTCAAAATGGGGGCAAGCTCCAGCGCGATTTGAAGGCAGCCGAGCTTTACGGCATTGTCGGCGGCCTCCATATGATTATATTGGGGCTGGGCTACGGGTGGTTCGCGGCCCGCGATGTCTCCCGGCAGCAACGCACCGAGATTTTTGCGCAGCTTCTCGCCATCGGAGGCCAGCCACATGATGAGGTTCTGCTTAAACCGGTACACGGTGGATATGTCGGTGGGCAGCCCCGCCGCCTGAAACTGCTCTTTCAGCCACTCCATATCCTTGACGCGTCTGCTGCGGGTGAGGATAAAGCCGGCAATGGCTTCCATCTGCGGGCTTGCCGCCTTTAGCTGCCGATGCCCCGAAAGATACCGGCTGACAAGTGACGGGTCAAGCTCCAGCGCTTTTGCCAGTGCAAGATTGGTAAGGCCGAAATGCTCAAGCACTGATTTTAAATTTTCATTCGGCGTTGCCATTGACAGCTCTCCCTTCACTTCAAATAATTTCTGCGGCGCTCACGATAATGGCGGCGATTTTATGCCTCTTTTTACTTCTCGCACGCTGTTCTTCCGGATGGCTATCCTCTGCTAACCGAGGCAAGCTGAAACTATTCTTCTATAACCGTATGCCCGGAAAGTATGCCGTTATTGGTAAATGTTCCGTCCCCTCTTGTGCATATATAGGTGTTATTGATGACCACCGCGCCTTTGCTGTTGGTAAAGGCGTTGATGATAGCAATCTGGAATCCGTCTACGATGACGACGGCATTGTTAATAAACGGGCCTTCAATCACGAAGATCACTCCTCCGTGCGTATTGGCAGTTCCTGCTTTCAGGAAAACAGAGCCGTTATTGGTGAAGCTGCCGTCAAAAATGCGTATCGTTCCGCCCACAGGCCCATAGTCGTCCGTATCGGACAAAGAGGCGGATAACAAATTGACCGCTCCGTTGTTGATGAATTTGCCGCCATTTTGAACGGACATTACAGAATAGTTGGCAAAGTCTGCATTGACGGAATCGGCACCCATAATGTTGATCGTTCCGTTATTGACAAGAGTCCCCTCGATATAAAAGTCGCTGCCTCGGCTGACCGTCACGGTAACGGCGGCCGGTATAGTGAGCTCGCCCGCGACAAACACAGGCTTTCCGACGGAATCTATGGTGATCGCCTTTACGGAGCTGTCGGACAATGCGGTTTTCAACATCTCAAATGAGGACACGGACACCACTGCAGGCGTTTCCTCACCGGCCAGCCCAATGGCCTGAGCGTAAGCATCCGACGTGAAGACATTCTCCCCAATCAGTTTTTTTGCCATCCTCTGATTGCCGCCCTTTATATCCGCTTCCAAGGCAGCCCATGAAATAAGCGCCACATCCCTGCGCAGGAAATTTGCCGTATTCACATCATCAGGAAGGATACCAACCGCTTTGGCAAGCGTATCCGGCTCGTCCCACGCAAAATCGCCTGTTGTGTCGCTATAACCTAGTGCACGCAGCATGAAGGTCAGATACATATCCGAATCCGCATTGCCTGTGCCAAGCTCCGTAGCGGATACGCCTTTGGTCAGCCCTTTCTCATAGGCATATCCGATGTACTTGTCCGCCCACGCTGGGACATCTGTAAACGGATGTGCTCCGCCGACATTCAGCGCCTCTGCGTCTTTCCCCAACGCGCGAATCAGCATAATGAGCGCCTCCACGCGGGTAGGTGCCCTGTCCAGGTCAAAATTAACCTCCGTTTCGGAAACGCCCTTGAATAGTCCAAGCTGTTTTAGTGCCGTTGCCTTAGTATCCGCTGTGGTCGAGGCCGCTGCGGACGCCGGAATGATCATTGCAAAGATAAGCGTAAACGCTAGTATGAGAGATAAGATGCTCTTTACTGATTTCTCCATTGTTCGATCCCCTTTCTAAAAATCATTGTCGAGTTGTCATTGACATCATCATTTTACAAAACCCAAAAAGAAAAAAGGTGAGCTGCCAGCCCACATTTGGAATATCTTCATAAAAAAATACGCCTACACCGCCAGAACGAAAGCGCCCTGCTTCTTTTACCAGATCATTCATCAGGATACCGTGTGCTTTAAGTAAATCGTTAACTGAATGGTGAGTTATCTTATATCATGCCCATCATCCAAGATGATGATACAAGATAAATAGCAGGCATTGCGCAGAGCAAACCCCAGGTAGCCGATAAAGTTGCAATTGCATTAAGGTGAATAAACAGAGGTTATGATATATCCTTGATACTTAACTTTATCGGCCTAGCTGCATTCACCTATTATGAATACATAAAAAGGGAGCTGCTACACAGCTAACTATTTGTTAGTTGTGCAACAGCCCCCTCCTTTTGAAAGCTATTCGATATTGTTTCATAATTCTCGATAGCATAATTTTCTTTTTTTTTATTATTTTAAATTGAACGAGACTTCATTCAGAGGGGGATTCAACCCCTACTGAATGTTAGTCGAGTCCATACTGGACTTAGCCGCTCTTGGCACCCGCCGCCTATAGAGGCGGGGGTCTTAGAGCGGGTTAGTTCAGTGATAAAGAAGCATCAGTAGCCATTGATAACGTCGTTTCTCTCAAAAATGAAAAATGTCACAATAATGTCACAATTACAGGCACGGAAAATTAAAAAAAGTTGCAAGATATAAAACCTTACAACCCTTGATTCTAATGGCGGAGAGAGAGAGATTCGAACTCTCGGTAGGGTATTAGCCTACACACGATTTCCAGTCGTGCGCCTTAGACCAGCTCAGCCATCTCTCCGTTTGCTGCTCGCACTATGTTATTATACTAAAAAAAAATCTAATTGGCAACATGAAAATTTATCAAAGGGGCAAATACATCTCATATTGCTCTATTTTTTCTTTCTCAAAGCCCATTTTTTTATAAAATCCGTAGAGAGCATAATTGTTGGGAAAGCTTGCACCAAGCTTTGTCAAATTCAATCTTTCGGCTGCATTGCTTAAAAGGCTTGTGGCAATTCCTTTTCCCCTGTGTTTTCTGTCCACCCAGATCATGTTTACCCTGCCGAATTCATTTATGCTCAGTACTCCGATCAGTTTATCCCCATCAAATGCTCCGTAGTTATGCTGCCCTTCTGATCTCTCAATATAAGGGAAATCATTTTGCCAGTTGATATGGACATCGCCCATAAGCTCTCTTGATTCTTCCAACTCATTAAAATCGATGGGTCTTATATCATACTTTTTATCCAAATCTTTCAAGATGCTTAAATCCGACAATTGGAAGTACGTAAGATCATAAACTTTTTCATAGCCGTGCTTTTTATAAAAATTCATGGCCCTGTCATTTCCTACGATGGTTTCCAGCATCATCTGGCTGCAGCCTTCGCTGATAGCTCTTTCCTTATGGAGATAAAAAAGTTCATCTGCAATTCCTTTTCCTCTATAATCGGGGATTATGCAAAGAGCTCCGCATCTCATAGTTTTTATCCCCTGATAATCTTTTATTCCTCCGAAAACCAAACCGACAGGACCGTTTTCTTCCACTGCGATAAAAGAATTTTTCAGTTCATTGCCCTCGCAGCCAAAAAATCTTTTTCTAAAGGCTTCCAAAGGTAAGTGCAGCTTTACGATATAGTCTGAGAAGCCCTCATTGAAGCATTTGTACACCAGCTCGAAGTCTACATCATTGCAGTTTTTATAAGCCATATGCAATCCCCCCTAATATTATAAAAGTATTTCTGCGCTATAATTCCATCTGAGCTTTAGAAAACAGCATCCTCCACTATTCTGAAGAAGCTTGAATGAGATCCTTCGGGCAAAGCCTTCAGGATGACAATTAAGCAAGGCTTGAATAGCAATGAAGCCTCGTTTTATTGTAATGATTATATCATAATTTTGGACCATCAAAAACAAAAATATTGAAAAAGCAGGCAATTCTGCCTGCTTCTAACACTTAATGAAATCTCGGTCAATTTTAGTCTGAGCTTTCGGTCAATTTTACTTGGATGCTTTTATACCTGTTAAGCTCGCCATAGGCTTCCACCTTTAGAACATCTCCTACCTTACGGCTTTTAATGATTTCAATCAGTTGTTCTATAGTATCAACTTTTTTGTCGTCTATCTTTGTTATTATGTCACCTATCCTGAGCCCTGCCTTTTCAGCTCCGCTTCCCTGTACAACGCCTCTGACCAGTATTCCCTGCGGCACATTGTACTGCTTGGCAGTCTGAGCATCTACCGTTGAGCCCTGGATTCCCAGATAAGGCCTTGCAACTTTCTTGTTTTCTATAAGCTGCTGTATTATCGGCTTCGCTTCATTTATTGGTATTGCAAATCCCATGCCCTCAACCTTGCTCTCTATAAGCTTCAGCGTGTTTATGCCTACAACCTTGCCCTCAGAATTTACCAGGGCACCGCCGCTGTTGCCGGGGTTTATGGCTGCATCTGTCTGGATAAGGGTCATGTTCTTGTCGCCTACGAATATCTTCCTGTCCAAGCCGCTTATTATTCCTGCTGTGACAGAGCCTGCATAATCCGTTCCCATAGGGCTGCCTATAGCTACTGCAAGCTCTCCGACTTCAAGGGTCGATGAATCTCCAAATTCCGCATAGGGCAGGTTCTTTTCTTCAACCTTTATAACGGCCAGATCCGTCTGAGCATCCTTGCCCACTACTTTTGCCGGCAGCTCCTTGCCATCTTTCAGAACAACTATTATATCGTCGGAGCCGTCCACCACGTGGTTATTAGTAACAATATGGCCCTGGGCGTCGATTATTATGCCGGAGCCAGTGCCCTCGCTCTGATAGCTGTCGCCGAAAAAGTCCCTTACATTCTTTTTTATCTTGATAGCTACTATGGAAGGGGATACTTTTTTAGCTATGGGCACCACCGGCGAAACAGTTTTATCGATGACGTAGTTATATTTGGCGCCTTCACTTGCATATACGATATTTTTACCGCTCATGTCATCCAATATGTTGTCTGCGATAAAGCCGAAAGCAGAACCAAAGGCTAAGCCTATCGCAAGAGCCAGAGCTATTGCCGCCTTGCCCCACTTCTTTGGCTTCTTTTCGATGACCTCTCTGTAAAACACGGGTTTTACTTCATTTTCATCTGGCTGAACTTCATATTCAATGATCTCTTCAGCTTCATTTGCAGCTTCATCCGTCTCTTCTGTCATATCTGCCGCCTCTGTATTTTCAATAGGCACATCCTCGTTTATGTCTTTTCTGATGTCCTCATAATCCATACCAATCCCTCCTTGGTCTGTTATATCTCTATTTTAAAATACATTTTTGAATAGATTATGAATGAAATGTAAATTATTTGCCTTTTCCCACGGTAAAAGAAAGTCTTACATAATCATGGTCGCTGTCCGCCCAGATTTCCTCATTTTGAAGGATTATCATCTCTTTTACTATCGCAAGTCCCAGGCCAAAGCCGGACTTATACACTCCCCTGGTAGAGTCGCCCTTATGAAATCTCTCCCACATGGTTTTCAGTTCATTTTTGTTTATGCTTACACCTGTGTTGGTTATCTCCACTATTACTTTATTCTTTTCCTCCCGGGTTTTAAGGCTTATGCTGCCCTTTTCCCCGGTGAATTTTACTGCATTGTCCAGGAGATTGGTTATGACTCTTTCCATCATTGCCTTATCCGCATTTACAATGGTGGTATCATCATAAAAATTCAGAAGCACGTCCAGGTTTTTCATGGTTATATTTTTTTCAAAATTGATGAGCTTTCTGCGTATCAATTCATTGAGCTCGAAATTCGTCTTGTTGGCCTCCACCCGGCCTTGCTGAATATTGTTGAGCTCCAACAGTCCGTTGGTCATCTTTATGAGCCTCTGGCATTCGTCCATGACTATCCCCAGATAATGCTGCTGCATATCGGACGGTATGGTTCCATCCATTATGCCTCCCACAAAGCCCCTTATGGAGGTCATGGGAGATCTGAGATCGTGAGAAATATTGGCTATGAAGTTCCGCCTGTTTTCCTCTATCTTCTCCAGGGACTCCGCCATATCATTAAAGCTTTCGGCCAGCTCCTCTATCTCGTCTCCGGTCTTTATCTCCAATCTTTTTTGAAATTCTCCGCCTGATATGACCCTGGCGGCCTTGCTTATTTCCCCTAAAGGCACCGAAATACGCTTTATCTGGAAATACAAAATGCCGTAGGCCAAAAGCCCGGAAAAGACAATAGCCAGGACAGTCATATTGTATACATCCCTGAAGGTCTTCTGAATGCCGGGCATGGCTGCATGTATAAATACTCCGCCCTCAAATTCACTTTCATAAAATATGGGATATCCCACGGTCAGCACCGGTTCTTTGAATTTGCTCCCAAAGTTGCCGGTCTCGATTATGTTTCTGCCTCTGTAGAGCACGCCAAGCCGGGTGCCGTCCACTTTTTGACCCAGGTATTGCTCTTCATTGGTGCCTGATACGCCGAATATGGTCCCTTCTTTGTCTATTATCCAAATCCTGGCATCAAGGAATTTATCCAAGACTTTTAAATCTTCATTAAGGGTTTGTCTGTCCAGCCTCCCTGCATATATGCCTATGGCAATATCCTGGGTTATTTTCTGTCCGTATTCCAGAAGCAGGTCCTTTTTACTGTCTATGAAGTACTGGGAAAAAAGCTTCATAAGCACCAAAGCCAAAATACCGAAGCCCAGTATGATCGTGACGCCATAGGTTATAAAAAGCTTTTTGAAAATCCCCTTTTTCATCTCTGCACCTCAAACTTATAGCCTACGCCCCACACGGTTTTGATTTCCCACCTTCCCATTTCGTCATGCAGCTTTTCTCTGAGCCTTTTGATATGAACGTCTACGGTCCTTGAATCCCCTATATAATCATAATCCCATACCTTCTCCAAAAGCTGCTCCCGGGTAAATACCTGGTTCGGCCTGGAGGCCAGGAAATACAAAAGCTCCAGTTCCTTGGGAGGCATTTCTATGCGCTTGCCTTTGAATGTTACCGTATAGTCGTTTTTATCTATGCTTATGCCCGGAAATACCAGCTTCTCTTCCTTTATCATGTCGCTGTTCTGAGTCCTCCTCAGCACTGCCTTGACTCGTGCCAAAAGCTCCTTGGGCTCGAAGGGCTTTACTATATAATCATCTGCTCCAAGCTCCAGCCCCAGCACCTTGTCTATGACTTCACCCCTTGCAGTGAGCATTATGATCGGTATATTTCCCGCTTTTCTGATATGCTTGCAAACTTCATAGCCGTCCATCTGGGGTATCATGATATCTAAAATGACCAGATCCGGCGTCCATTCATAAAAAATGCTCATAGCTTTTTTACCGTCATAGGCGATCCTGACCTCATACATTTCCTTTTCAAGATAAAGCCTTATAAGCTCCGCAATGTTTTGATCGTCATCTACCACAAGTACCCTATATTTCATTTATCTTCACCTTCTTTTCGGCCCATAATCTTATTTGAATAATACAGCAAATGGCTTAAAGAATCAATGCAGCTGCAGCGATAAAAAAATAAAGCTGCAAAAAGAACGAAAAATCTGGCTTGCCTACATCGCCTTATATAAATCTATATTGACCAAAATCGACTATTATCATGTTTGTTTTATTGCTTTTCAGGAAATTATAATGTTTAAGTGAACTTCCATCCGATATAGAATTGAGGTTAAACCATGGGAAAAATTTATACTGAAACAGATCGTGATGTCCCGAGATATGCCTGCACAGATTGCAGTGCTTGCGGGAGCCTCATCGGCAAAAGCCTTTGCAAGGTAAAAAGCAGGGGCTGCTGCTGGTACTTTCCTAAATTTTCTCTTGTTGACATTCAGAGGATGACAAAAGCGCCGGAAGGCTTAAAGGTTTTGAACAGGATCATAGATAATCCCAACACCAAAATTTATAACTACTATATGCAGGCCAGAGGATTCTTTGATGAAGCTGAGTATGAGAAGTATATGGAAGGCGAAACGCTTGCGGAGACGGATTATATAGAAGATCACACCATATTTTTCAGAGCATGTCCTTTCGTCAAAGCAGGCCAGGGATGTACTTTGCCCCCCAGATACAGGACCTTTGTATGCAACTTTTTCATATGCAGGGAAATTACAGAGGCAGCCAAATCATATGAGCTTTTTCAAAATTATGAGGAAGAAAGGCTTAAGTATTCCCGATGGCTGGATTGGGAAAATGAAGGCCTGAAGCATGTCCTTTCCGAAAGGAGCCTGACCTTGCACGGAAATTTAGCAGAAGCTATACAGGTCCTGCAAGAGCTTGAAATGTCCCAATACGAATTTCCGTATCTTGAGCCCATAATCTTAGACGATTCCTGGTATAGAGGGGCATAATTGCCCCCTGCATATCATTGATTTCGATTAACTGTTAAAACAAATTTGCCTTTGAAATGCTATGCCCACCTTATCCCCTGCTTGAAAATCTTCATTTGCGCCGTTGGGGATGTCTGCTTGGAGAACCTGGTCCTCCGCTTTTATCATATATATGGTATAAGAGCCCATGTAGTGCTTTTGTATTACTTCTCCCCGCATAGCTCCTTCATCACAGGTTATTTTTACATGCTCAGGCCGCACGCCTATCAAGGCTTCCCCCATTTTTATCATATTGATCCGCCCTATAAAATCCGCTACAAAATGATTTACGGGATTTTCATAAATTCCTTTTGGGCTCCCTATTTGCTCTATGCGCCCTTCATTCATCACCACAACCTTGTCGGACATACTCATCGCTTCCTCCTGGTCATGAGTTACAAAGATCATGGTTATGCCCAGCTTTTGCTGCACGGCCTTGATTTCCTCCCTCACCCGCATCCTGAGCTTTGCATCCAGGTTGCTTAAGGGTTCATCTAAAAGCAGCAGCTTTGGGTCCAATACCAAGGCGCGGGCCAATGCCACTCTTTGCTGCTGCCCGCCGCTCAAAAGCCCGATGTTTTTGTTTTCCATTCCCGATAATCCTACAAGCTTTATCATGTTCAGCGCCTTTTCCATTCTCTCCTGCTTGCTTTGATTTTTTTTGAAGCGCAGCCCGTAATATATGTTTCCCATGACTGTCATATGGGGAAAAAGAGCATAATTTTGAAAAACGGTGCAAAGGGGCCTCCTTTCAGGAGACATGCCGGTTATATCCTCACCATCCAGTGTTATGCTGCCCCTGTCAGGTTTTACGAAGCCTCCTATCATCCTCAGGGTCGTAGTCTTTCCGCAGCCGCTGGGACCTAAGATGGATACTAGCCTTCCGGCCTCTATATCCAAATCTATTCCGTCAACGGCCGGAACATCATCAAAGCGCTTGGCCAAACCTTTTATCTGAAGAAACATTGCTCATTACCCCCTTTACCGACTTTTCTTTAAGCACGAATCTCGAAAACAATATATTTATTATCAATGTTGAATATATTATCATATTTGCTATTACCGCTCCCACTCCATAGTCGCCGTTTCTCAGGGTGTCAAACATTTCCACCGTAGCCAGCTTTGCCGACGGAGATATTATAAAGATTATCGCCCCAACTGTAGTCATGGTAGCAGTAAATGTATTTATAAAGCTCACGGCAAAAGCCGGTCTGAGCAAAGGGAATACTATATCCTTCAGCGCAAGCAGCTTTGGCGCTCCTAAGTCCCTGGCTCCGTTCTCCAGATCCGGATTGATGCCCACAAGCACCGAAGAAGCTGCTTTGCTTGCTGTCGGCAGTTGCCTGAAAATACAATTCAACAGCACTATCATGCCTGTACCCGTCAGCTTGAGAGGATAATTCCTGAAAGCCAATATATATCCTATTCCGAAAAAAGTGCCCGGTATTATATAAGGCAGGGATGCGGCAAAATCTAAAAGCTTGCTCCCCCAAATCCGCCTCTTTACAGTATAATAGGCAAAGAGATTTCCCAGCAGTCCTGCTGTAATGCCTGCAACAAAGGAATACCATAAGCTTCTGAAGAAGCTACGGAGCTTTCCGTACCTCATGGCTTTAACATACTCCAGGGTGAACACTATGCTCCCTCCCCGGTAATACGAGACGGCAGACAGAAGTATGGAGCCGTATTGCGCAAGCATGGCCCCGATATAAAGCCAGCATATGAGCTTCAGCGCAAAGCCGATGGGTCCGTCAAGCCTCAATGAAGCTTCTCTGAGCTGTGACTTGGTATTGCTGCCTCCATGAAGCTTCAGGCTTTTTATGCTGTGATTATAATAGGCAAAGGCCAGCAATGCGGGCAGCAGCAGCAGTACGCTCATGGCCGAAGCAGCAGGCAGATTGGAGCTGCTTATGACTTCGAGATAAGCCTGGGTAGCCAGAACATTAAACTTTCCTCCGATTATTATGGGTGTGCCGAAGTCGGACAAGCACCGGATAAAGGTTAGAAAGCCTGCGGCGATTATTCCAGGCCGGGCAGCAGGCAATACCACATTTTTTACCGTATGCCAATGCCCTGCCCCCAGATCCGAGGAAGCATCAATAAGGCTTCCGTCCATGGATTTGAGGGTTCCCAATATTATCAAGGCGGCTATTGATATGCTTCCCAGGGCTTGCATCAAAACAACCCCGTGCCAGCCATAGGGATTGATGGTAAGGCCCAGCAGCTTATGGGTGATGAGCCCCCTCCTGCCGAATAGGGTTATATAAGCCAAAGATGCGACAAAAGGCGGGGATATCATGGTCAGCATGAGCATTGAAGGCATTATTTTTTTTAATAATCCCCGGGAGAAAGTACCGTAAACAGCGATGCAGACAGCAAAAATCAAGGTCAGGGCCGTTGCAAGCCCTGCTGAAAAAACGCTGTTTAACAGGAGCTTGCCTCCCCTGCTGAAAGCATACTGGAAATTCTTTAAATCCGGATTCCCTTTATGCATAAAGCTCTCTTTCAGAACAGCCGCCACAGGGCCAAGTATAAAAATAAGCACCGATAAGACAACTCCAATAATTAGTATTGTCTCAATTAAATCATAAATAAGGGTATCCTTTTTTAAGAATACCCTCTTATTGTTTTTAAGATTATTTAGCAAGCTTCTCATTCCATATCTTCAAGATCTCATCTCTTTGCTGGCCAAAGAGTTCAAAATCTACTTTTAAGAATTTATCCATCGGCACATCTTTCATCATATCGTGATCAGCAACTTCAGGCCTCATCATAACTCTGGGGTCTGCATCCCTGATGATCTCCTGCCCCTTGACAGACAGTGCCCAATCTACAAAAGCCTTTGCTGCATCAACATTATCCGCATTTTTGAATATTGCCATTGTAGCAGGAACCCACGGAATCCCATCCTCGGGATAATAGGTTTTCACCGGGAACTGATCCTCCATAGCTATGAATTCGCCGGACATAGGGATTATCCCTATTGCAGCCTCTCCCGCGGCGACCTTCTTGGGAGGTTCCCCGCCTCTCTTGGCAAAGAAGGGCACGTTTTTACCCAATGCCTCAAAATATTTCCATCCCTCTTCTTCGCCCATATCCTGAAGCATGCCGTTCACCATAGCATAGTTGGTTCCGGATATGCCCGGGTCTGCCATGAGGATTTCATCCTTATACTTGGGGTCTAAAAGATCCGCCCATGTCTTGGGGGCTTCCAGCCCTTTTTCCTTCAGCACATCATTATTGACCATAAAGCCTACCAGCACATAGGATATGCCGTTCCAGTATCCGTCCTTGTCCTTGCAGTTGTCGGGTATGCTCTTTGCTTCAGGCGAAAAATGCTGCTCCAGCAGCCCCTTATCCTTTGCAGCTATAAAGCTGTCAACGCCGCCGCCGAACCAAAGATCAGCCATAGGCTTCCCGCCTTCTGCTTCGACCCTTGCCAAAACCTCACCGGAGGACATGTCAAGGAATTCCACCTTAACACCTGTTGCCTTTGTAAACTCCTCAAATATTATTTCTTTTCCGCCATAGGCAGCGACCACCTTTAAAACAGTGCCTTCCAGGCTTTTTTTCTCCGGCTCGCCGTTATTATTTGCAGCTTCTCCGCTCTTGTTGGCACAAGCCGTCAAAGACAATGCCATGACCAAAATAAGCATCCATGCTAAGATCTTTCTCTTCATTTCTCTTCCTCCATTTTTATGCAGCTAATAAGTTACTTGCCATCTCTATTATAGGTATAGCATCATCCTAATCCAAATAGATAAAATCGATTAAAGCCCGGGAGGATATTTATTATTTCTATGGCTATCCCATGCCTTCGTCAAAAAATAAAAGCTGGCTAAATCCTTATTAAAAATTTAGCCAGCTTATGAAACAGACTCTAATTCAACACAGATACCTGAATCAACCAAACTTAGTTTACCTCGTTACCTTTCTAACCAAACAACTTTCTAACTAACCTTACAAACCCTAAACCAATTTACACTATTATCCAACTTGCTATAACCAGAATATACTTACCTAACTGACCAATAGATTGACCTATCACTAGAAATCTGATAAATTTACATGTTGGTTGAATTAGAGTCTGCAGGAAAGATGTATCGCATCTTCCTTGTTTATAGTATATCACATAATCAATAAAAATAATACATTAATTTTCAGAAAATTAATTTTTTTCTCTTCAAGAGTCAATTGACTTTTTGAAGACTCTTAAAAGTTTAGAACAATATAGTATATATAACTTAGTTCTACGCTTATGGTATAATATGGTATAATATATTTAGTAATAAGCAAAAGTGGTGTGCTATAAATCCAGTAATATTAATATGCTTGGATATACATACCGCTATTATTATACGAGGAGTGAAAAAAGTGAAAAAGTATAAGGATATTTTTTTAAGTGTTACATTCTATTTAATTATAATTTTCTTATATCACATTATATCTGGTGACAGAAATGTTAATTATATTGTAATAATTTTAACATTAATAGCATTTACATTGCCTCCAATTCTAAAAAGAAAACAGCAGCCTAAATAAAAAAAGTTATGCTTGCATTGAAAAAGTAATTTCCACACCCACACAAGCGAAAGGTGGAAGTTAGTTTTGCAAAGAAAAGGTATATAATAAACAGGATAAAGGAAGTAATCAATACTTGAAAACATAGTATTATCAATGGTATTATTGAAGAGTCCAAAGATCAGTCAGTTCGAAACCATCCTGACTTAAAACAAAACTAGGGAGGTATAAAAAATGAAAAAAACAGTTTTTCTGATGCAGGCATCGCTTATAGCCGCTATCTATGCAGCAATAACCATAGCACTGGCGCCAATAAGCTACGGCCAGATCCAGGTCAGGGTTGCCGAAGCCCTTACAATCCTTCCGGCATTTACACCGGCTGCCATACCCGGATTATTTGTAGGCTGCATAGTGGCTAACCTATACGGCGGAGGCGGAATAATAGATGTAGTATTCGGAAGTCTTGCCACTCTCATGGCAGCGTATCTGTCCTACAAAATGCCGAAGAAATGGCTCGTTCCCCTGCCGCCTGTCGTTGTAAACGGAATAATAGTAGGCTATATACTCAATTATCTGTATGGCTTGCCTTTGCTGATCACAATGGGCTGGGTGGCTGTGGGTCAGATGATAGCTTGCTATGGTTTTGGATATCCTCTTATGAAGGTGTTGGAGAAATATGAAGATAGAATATTCAAAAGTGATGGCAGTCATGTATAACATGGCTGCTATTTTACTGTAGCGGAATATATAAAAGTTTCGAGCTACGAGTTGCGTGTTGCGGGAGCTAGGGTATTCCTTGCGGGTCATGGGAGACGGGGAACACGGATTAGCACTGAAATTCCACGGATTAACACGGTTTTCTACTTTTCTAATCTCATATCTAAGCAGGAATTTTGTGAAGAACCTTGAATAAGATCCTTCAGGCAAAGCCTTCAGGATGACAATGGAACTTGACTTCCATAGCAATAATAAAAAGACTTTCAGTGATTCCCGTATTCTCTAAGACCTCAACGGCCTACCCTAATACCAGAGGCCAGAGGCTATTCCTAATCCTATTTCCCAAATATGCTCTGGGCAACCTTCACCGATTCCCTGGCATCCTTCACATAGAAGTCGGCTCCTATCATCTCTGCATAGCTCTCATTCAGCACTGCGCCTCCCACCATTATCCTGCAGTGAGGACAGCTGCTCCTCAAGGCTTTTATGGTATCCTCCATATTTTGCACAGTTGTAGTCATCAATGCGCTCAGGCCCACCAAAGGAGCATCTTCCTCCGCTGTCTTTTCCACAACCTTTTCTATAGGGACATCCTTTCCCAGATCATAAACCCGGAAGCCGTAGTTTTCCAATAATATTTTTACAATATTCTTCCCTATATCATGGATATCGCCCTTCACCGTAGCGATCACTATCTTTCCCTTTTCTATCTGAGAATCACTGCCCGAACCTGCATTCATGTTATCCTTTAGAATTTCAAAGGCTCTCTTGACCGTCTCCGCCGATTGTATAAGCTGGGGCAGGAATATTTCTCCTTTTTCATATCTCTGTCCTACAATATCCAAGGCAGGAATAAGGTAATTGTCCACAATCTCCAAACCGCTTGACTCCTTGAGAAGCTCCTTCACAAGGGAAGCAGCTTCATCCTTTATCCCATCTATAATGACCTTCTTCAGATCTCTGCTGCTCATGGCCCCACTATCGGCGGGCTTCTGTTCTGCGGCAGAATATGCTTTTATATATGCTTTGCTGTCCTTATCCGCATTGGACAGCACATTAAAGGCCTTTATGGTGCTTATCATATCCTCTTCCATAGGGTTCAGGATGGGTGCATCCAGCCCTGCCGCAAGGGCCATTGCCAGAAACGTCCTGTTTAAAAGCCCTCTCGCCGGCAGGCCGAAGGATACATTGCTGACCCCAAGGGCAGTCTTAACCCCTAAGTTCTCCTTGACCAGCCTTACAGCCTTTATGGTCTCCTGCACCTCTCTTTGCTGGGCCGAAGCCGTGAGCACAAGGCAGTCCACTATTATGTCTTCCTTCTCTATGCCGTATTCAGCGGCTTTTTTGATCATGCGCTCTGCAGTTTGAAGCCTCTCCTCCGCAGTCTTGGGTATGCCCTTTTCATCCAGCGTCAGAGCTACTACCAGGCATCCGTATTTCTTGGCGATGGGCAGAAGCTCTGCCATGCTCTTTTCCTCGCCATTTATGGAATTGATTATAGGCCTGCCGCTGCAGATCCTTGCTCCGGCTTCGACCACCTCCGGCCTCACGCTATCTATCTGAAGAGGAAGGCTCACAATGCCCTGTATCTCCTTGATAGCCCTGACCATCAGCGCCTTCTCATCTATTTGGGGCAAGCCCACGTTTACATCCAGCATATGGGCTCCGTTATCCTTCTGGTTTACCGCTTCCCTCAATATGTAATCCATATCGCCTTTTATCAGGGCCTCCTTCAGCCTTTTCTTGCCTGTAGGGTTTATGCGCTCCCCTATGATTTTTACCTCTTCTCCCAGGACCACCGTGGAGGTGGCAGAGCTGGCCGCAGTGATCCTTTTCACTTCGGTATCGACAGGCTTCAGCCCTTCCAGAGCCTTCTTCAAGGCTCTTATATGCTCAGGCGTGGTGCCGCAGCATCCTCCCAATATCCTTACCCCTTGCTCGGCCATACTGCGCCCATATCTTCCGAAATCCTCGGGACTTATATCATAGACGGTTTTGTTTCCTTCCATCTTCGGCAAGCCTGCATTGGGCTGGATTATCACGGGCAATCTTGAATACCTCAGCACCTCAGCGATGAGAGGGAGCATCTCTTCAGGCCCTAAAGAACAGTTAAGCCCAAGGGCATCCAGGTTCAGGTTCTGTAATATATTTACCATAGTCAAAGGATCGGTGCCTGTCAGGGTCCTTCCGTCAGCTTGAAAGGTCATGGTGCAGATCACCGGAAGGCTGGAATTTTCTTTGGCCGCCAGTATAGCCGCTTTAGCTTCGTATATATCGGACATGGTCTCAATGAGGATCAGGTCCGCTCCGGCGTATGTACCGGCGGTTATTTGCTCCCTGAAGGCTTCATAGGCGGCCTCAAAGCTCAGATTGCCATAGGGCTCCATTAGCTGGCCCAGAGGGCCGATATCCAGAGCCACCAGCTTATCTCCTGCGGCAGTCCTTGCTATCTCCACGCCTCTTCTTATCACCATATCCAAAGAAAAATCCATATCCTTCAGCTTGTATCTGTTGGCCCCGAAGGTATTGGTGGTGACCACATCCGCTCCCGCATCTATATAGGCCCTATGTATGTGCTCTATGACCTCCGGCCTTTGGATATTGTAGCTCTCAGATAATTCTCCGGCTTTCATTCCGGCAGCCTGGAGCATGGTTCCCATCCCTCCGTCAAACAAGAGAAATCCGTCAAAATTTACAGCCTTAGTCATCAATATCCCCACACTTTCTATGTTGTTATTCAAAATTTTATGTTGTATTGATTGGTAACGATTGCGGTGTTTCAGAAACTAAGATTTTGTAAGCTTGCATAGGGTTGCGTCAAAACTCGCTTTGGCTCAAACAGTTGACGCAACATTTCCTATACTGCGCTAACAAACTCTAAGCCCCTTCACAATGCAAACTTATATCAATCAATACAACATTATTTCGGTACAATTAATATTTAACTGTGAATAGTAGCCTTTCTATATATACAATTTCTGTCCTTGCACCTGCTGCATTTATTTCCCTCGGAGGTGCTCTCCTGCCTCTGCCATCCTATAAATGCAGTTACCGACTTTCGCGGCAGCATAATACTGCTTTCATTAACGGTAAGCCCTATCCTCGGATATGCCTTCAGAAGCTCGATTATTCCCTTCTGAAGGGTTATGGGCAGATCTCCATAGCCCGGGCTGTATCTTGAAGTACAGCAGTATCCTTCCTTTAGAGCCTCTATCCTTATTTCTTCCTGTACCTCATCGCAAAGAGCCTCAATGGCTGCAGAAGCGCATGCATCCATCACTATGCCTTTGGTAAGGTCTGTCTTTGAATAGTATGCGATCCTCCTATCCGCTTCAAGCCCCAATGTGGCTGCCATCAGCGCACATTTATCCGAATTCCGGAGATGCATGGTCAAATCCCTGCTCTGAAAGATCAAGTTTGTATCCTTCAAAGCGATCCTATCCCCGTCTCTTTCAATATCATAAACATTATAAACAAAGCTTTTCCTCAAAGCTCCGCTCATCTCTGCAATGCATTCCGTCAAAAGCTTTTCAAGCTTCTCATCCATATATTGATGCTTATGGCCCAAGTACCTTAAAACTTCCATCCTGTCTATATGCATAAAAAATCCCTCCGCTTTAGCACTGAACTAACCCGCCCTAAATCCCCTGCGTGTCAAAGGGCGGTTAAGTACAGCATGGACTCGGCTAACATTTTGCTTCGCAAAATGAAGTCTCGTTCAAAATATAATACACTTTAATACATATAAAATGCAAGATAGCCTTTGGCGCTGTTTTGCCCCGAAACAATTTTATGCTGAGTTAATCTGTTATTCTAGCTGATAAAAGAGTATTTTGTGAAGAGGCTTAGAGTTTGTTAGCGAAGTATAGGAAAAGCTGCGTCAACTGTTTGAGCCTATATGCTGTTAAATCGGAAAACCTCATAAACTTGCTTTAATTTTAACAGTAATGATAAAAGCTACATGCGAGTTTTGACGCAGCCCTATACAAGCTTACAAAATCTTAGCCTTGAAACTTTATACTTGTTATCAGCTAGAACAACGAGTTAAATTAAGCATACTTGATGTTATTGCCCAGATAGCTCCTTATATTTGATATCTGGCCAATAATCTTTCTTGCCACTTCAGGCTTGTTCATCGTATATAAATGTATCCCGTCCACACCCGAAGAAAGCAAGTCTATGATCTGTTCCGCTGCATAGGCGATGCCTGCCTCCTTCAGGGCTTCCGGGTTGTTTTCATATTTATCGAGTATGCGTTTGAACTTTGCGGGTATGCTGGCGCCGCAAAGGCTTGTTATTCTCTCTATCTGTTTCTTGTTTATTACAGGCATGATGCCTGCGGATACAGGTATGTTGACATCTATCAAATCCAGCTTTTCTTTAAAATCATAGAAAAAATTATTATCCAAAAATAGCTGGGTTATGAGGAAGTCTGCTCCGGATTCGACCTTGGCCTTCAAGCTGCGCAAATCCGAGAGGCTATCCCTGGCTTCTACATGGACTTCGGGATAGCAGGCAGCACCTATGGAGAATCCTCCGAAATTCCTTATATGCGCTATAAGATCCTTTGCATACCCGTACTCGGCCTCTTCTAAAATGCAAGTGCCATCCTGGGGTCTGTCTCCCCTCAGTGCGAGCACATTTTCTATATTGGAGCTGCGGAGCCTTGCTAAAATATCCTCTACTTCTTTTTTCGTAGAGCTTATACAGGTCAGATGAGCAAGGGCTTCAATGCCATACTTGTTTTTTATGATATCTGCGATCTGCACCGTATGGGATTTGCTGCTGCCTCCTGCTCCATAGGTGACGCTGATAAAATCGGGCTTCAGATCGGATAAGGCATCGATGGTGTCAAAGACTGTATCTATAGATGTCTCGGGCTTTGGAGGAAATATCTCCAGGGATATTACCGGGCTTTTATTGAACAATTCTTTTATCTTCATTTTCACTTCTCCTTTCAAGGTTTGATCAGATTTATATTGCCGAAGGCACCCATCTTATCTCCCACTATTATGAGGACGCCTTCCACTCCGGGAATAGACATGGCTGTTTCTATCCCCTTTTCTATATCATTTTGGTCTTTCACCGCATTGCCCGCAGCAGTGGCGGCAGCATCTGCCAGCACTGCATCCCTTGCAAGTATCACTGCCGCATCGGCTTTGCCGAAGCTTAGGGAATGGCCTACAGTGCCGCTGGAGGTGCAGATGCCCAATTCTTCATCACTGCCGGGTATTAGGAGGGCGATCTTGTTTGAAAACGGGAAACTTCCTGCATATATGGAAATCCTTCTGTCTATCTTAGTCTTAAGAAATATATCTCCGCCATTTTCAATGATCATCTCCTCTGTATGCTTCAGCAGCGAAAGCCCTACATATTTGGATACGGCTCCGGCCACTGCCGCCATAGGGCCCACCTTTGCGGACTTTGCCGCACGGCACATTTGCTTTACTATTTCAGGACTGTTTTTTTGAGGTTTAACAGGCTCGAGGCTAGTAAGAAAATGAGGATTTTTACGAATATATTCATGAAGCTGGCTCCTGCATTTTATTAAAGCCCTCCTGGCTTCTTCCTCCAGATCATCCTTAGCAAAAATCTGGAGATCCGACTCGCCTTCGGTTACATTAAAACAGAGCAAATCCTTGGATTTCATTATTTCTCTGTAGAACCGCTCTTCATACATAGAGCCACCTTATCGCCATGTCTACCGTGATGGCTCTCAAGGGGCAAGCCTTGATACAGCTTTCACAGCCTTTGCAGCAGTCCTTATCAAAGGACAGGGTGCAGTCCTTGCCTTCCAACCGGAGCGAATCGGAACCGCATGCTGCCGTGCAGGCACCGCAATGTACACATTTCTCTTTGTCTATATAAATCTTATTCATCATATCCCTCCATCAACAGGTTTCTTTCAACGAATTCAGAGCTGAAACTTTTGGGAAAGCTTCTATGGGCTCCTGAAGGGTAAAGCCTTCCTCCGCCACCCATCGCTTGAGCTCCAGAGCAATCTTTCTCGCCTTATAAAGGCTGGAAAGAGGCGAGGTTTTTATCAGCTTGCCATCAAGGTCCAATTCTCCGCTTCTCAATTCTCCGTAGCTGCATTTGCCGAGAACGGGCTTATTGAGACGGGGTACGCTGTAGTCTACAATATTTGTATATATATCCTTGTTTTGTACCGACAGGTTGAGGAGCAGATTCTCATCCAGAACGGGTATAGGTATTCCTATGCCCACGAAGAGGGATGTGCCGTATTTTTCAAAAACGGCAGGCTTAATATATTCTGTGCTCATCTTCTTCAAATCACCTGTGACTGCAAGGGTGCAAGCCGGTGATAGGGGTATGCCGTTTTCCCCCCTGGGTTTTTCGGTGACAAATTGCGTGCCCTGCCAGGAAACATATCCGGCGGCGCCCGCCAAGAATATTTTTGTCCCTATGCCTATGGTCCTCAGATAAGGGTCATTCAATAGAGGGCTCAATTCTCCGGAGGTGGAATAATTTATATTCTCCATATGGGGCTTCAGCACTCCCATATATGTATGAAGGAGCCTGTCGGAAGTATTTATTGCCGCAGAATAGTTCTGATAGCAATTCCTTGGATTATATAGGTAAGCTTCATTTATCGAATCCTTGGTAATGTAGGTATCTATCTCCTTCCTGGGATAGCAGTCCGTCCCCTGGGAATAGGCCTTAAGATGCACAGGCTTCCCATCTATCAGATCGCATATGACATGGGCTCCTCCGTATTCGATGCCCAGATCCTGTGAAGGCTCAGTGGCTCCTATGTATGAATCTACTGCGGCAAGGCCGCCGTAAGCATTGACATTGTTGAGCAAAATTTTGGCCATCCTTATGGGCGGATCTGAATGGCCGAAATTTATGAAGGCGCCGGAAGAACACATGGGCCCAAAGGTTCCGGTGGTTACCACATCCACATATTCGGCCGCACCTCGTATTCCTTTCTCTTCCGCTATGTCTATGACCTCTTCTGCCGTAACTACAACTGCCGTACCTTTCCTGATCTTTTCATTGATTTCTTCATAGCTTTTTTTAATGGACATTATGATTCTCCTCCTCTAATTTTTTATCGGAGACAAGGCGGAGCAAATTAAAAAGACTGCTTTCGGATAAGAAAGCAGCCGGCTGCAGGCTAATAAAGTATCATATACTTTAATGCTATACGCTACCCTTATCTCTCAGAATTTAAACAAAATCCTGCAGGAATTGACACCGCTGCATTCGAATGAGAATGCCGGTTGTCGGGCTTCATTGGGCCAGTCCCTCCACCTCTCTGGATAAGATCTTATTCAATTATAACAAATGTTTAAAAGAAATTTTAAGCCAAATAAGAGCATTTGTCAAGTAAAATCTGCAAAATGGTTTGTTTACATTATAAAGATTTGTATGTATACTTTTATTGTATGGTTTGAACGAAGCTTCATTGCTATGAATTGCTTTTGTTTAACGTTGTGCGGGCACCGCATGTTAATAGTGATAAATTTTAGAGGTGATCATTCTTGAAAATAGGAAAAGTGCCTCCTGAGATATTGAAGAGTTCTGTTTATCCATATCTTGGGAGTATGAGAAAAGAAGTGCTGGTTCACTCCGGCTTTGGTGAGGATTGCAGCATCATCGACTTTGGTGAAAATGTGGCTGTGGCTTCCACCGATCCCATAACCGGTGCCAATAAAAACAGCGGATATCTTTCGGTCTTCATTTCCTGCAACGATATCGCCGCCTGCGGAGCAAACCCTCTCGGTATACTGGTGACATTGCTTCTGCCCGCCGGTGCCGACGAGCTCATGCTGAAGGATCTGATGGAGGGCATACACGATGCTTCCCGCCAGATAGGGATAGAGATATTGGGAGGGCACAGCGAGATCACCGATGCGGTTATCAAGCCGGTGGTCTCTGTGACTGCCCTGGGAATAGCAAAAAAGAACGAATATGTGACCTCTTCGGGAGCCAGGCCCGGCGATGATGTGATTGTGACCAAGGCTCTTGGCCTCGAAGGGACATCAATACTGGCATCGGACTATGAGGATATATTGAAAGCGGAGCTGTCACCTGAACTGCTGCACAGAGCCCAAAGCTTTATCAAAAAAATAGGAGCCGTTGAGGATGGGCTTGCCGCTGCCAAAGCAGGAGCCTCAGCTATGCATGACATAACCGAAGGCGGCTTGCTTGGGGCTGTTTATGAGATAGCCGAAGCTTCCGGTACAGGGGTAAGGATAATAAAGGAGAAGCTCCCCATATTGCCTGAAACCAGAGCTATCTGCGACTTTTTCCGGATCGATCCCCTTGGGCTTATTTCCAGCGGTTCCATGCTCATATGCGCCCCAAAGGGCGACGAAGTGGTGAAGGCCCTGGCAGCCCGCGGCATTGATGCCTCCATAATAGGAAAGATTACGGAAAAGGATAAGCTCCTGGTCTCGGGGGATGATTGCATAGCCATCACACCGCCTGAGAGAGACGAGCTTTATGTTGCCGCAGAAAGAGCCGAAAAGATTTTTCTTCCTTGACTATATTATACTTGTGTAATATAATATTTGTATAATATAAATTTGGAGGTGCCGCTATGTCTTTGAAGCACGGACTTTTAGGCCTTCTGAGCTATGGCCGGATGACGGGATATGAGCTTGATAAGACGTTTAAGGATTCTCTCAACTTTTTCTGGCAGGCGCAGACAAGCCAGATCTATCGTGAACTCAACGCTATGGAAAAGCTTGGATGGCTCACATCGGAAATCGTGTTCCAAACGGATAAGCCAAACAAGAGACAATATTCCATTACCGATATGGGGAAAGCGGAGCTGTACAAATGGCTGGATGAAAGCAGCCTGGACAGCGAGTTTCAAATCCGCAGCGCATTTTTAATGAAGCTTTTTTTCTCCGGCGAGAGAAATGTTGATGAAAATATCATAATGCTTGAAAACTATAAAAAAAGATGTATGGAGGCCATGGAGGCTTTGGAAGGAACCGACGGCAATATAGAAGATTACCGCTCCTGCGCCAGTTCAAATCAACAAGCTCTTTACTGGGGGCTTACGGCTGCCTTCGGCAAATCTTATTTCAAAATGTGCCTTGATTGGGCAGACAGCGCAATCAAGCTGCTGGAGGGCTCACTATGAATATATTGGTGCTCAACGGCAGCCCCAGGGGTGACGAGAGCAATACTCTTAAATTAGCAAATGCATTCTTGGAGGGATTGAGTGAGGGCAGCAGTCACCGCATTGATATCATATCCATCTGCCAATCCAACATTGAGCATTGCCGCGGATGTTTTGCATGCTGGACTAAAACGCCCGGCCGCTGCATCATAAAGGATGACATGGCAGAGCTTACGGAAAAGTATATAAACGCCGATGTCATCCTATGGAGCTTCCCCCTTTATTATCTGGGCATGCCTTCCAAGATCAAAGCCTTCCTGGATCGCTTGCTGCCTACCAACCTGCCTTTTATGGCTGTATATGAGGACGGGACCAGCGGGCACCCTCCGCGATACGACCTGTCACATCAACGCCATGTATTGATCTCAACCTGCGGCTTTTATTCCACAAAAAATAATTATGATGCTCTGCTCCGGCAGTTTGAAATAATGTTCGGAAAAAGGCTGGCCAAGATCATCTGCCCTGAGGGGGAGCTGTTGCGGGTGCCGCAGCTTTCAGCAAGGACCGGCGATTATTTATCTTATGTCAAAAAAGCAGGAGAGGAATTTGCCCTGTACGGCAGTTTTTCAGAGGATACGCAAAGCAAGCTGGAGGAGCTTTTATACCCTCCGGAGGTTTTTGTCGAGATGGCCGACGCCAGCTGGGATATAAAAGGATCTGCTCAGGGCGACGAGCCACGGGACCCTTCCTACAACTTCATGCGGCAGATGGCCGCCATTTACAACCCCCAAAGCTATGTGAAGGATATAATTCTGGAAATGTTTTTTACCGACCTCGATAAGACCTATCAATTGTTATTGGGCAAAGAAAAATGTACTGTCAAGACCGATGCTTTTATACCATATACCACAAGGATTGAAATATCCTTTGAAATTTGGCGGCAAATCTCGGAGGGAAAGCTCAACGGCGCCGAAGCCATGATGAAAAAGCAGTACAGGGTTTTGGGCGACTTTGACACCATGCTGAAGATGGATGAATATTTCGGCGGAAAAAAGCCTGCTTTGGAGGATCATAGTGAACTGGGGAAAACCAATATGAGCATCCTGCTGTATCAATGGATCGCCTTGTGGGTATTGCTTCCCATCGATGCTGTCTGGGGCGGCGCAGCAGGAATCTTGTCTTGCGCTCTGATTCCCATGCTTGGCTATAGATACAGATTGACGGTTTACGATAGGATCAGCGGCATTTTGGTATCCATGCTCAGTTTGACGGCGCTGCTTTCCGTCGATAAAGCCCTCATCATTTGCCTGTCCTATCTGCTGTTTGGAATGCTGTGGCTTTTATCCTGCGCAGTAAAAATACCATTGTCCGCCCATTATTCAAGCGGCGATTACGGCGGTGACGGAGCATTGAGCAACCCATTGTTCATCAAAACAAACAGGATACTGACCATGGCATGGGGAGTATTATACCTGCTGATTGCAGCCTTCTCATACTTTCTTATGAGCAGCCCCCTGTCCGCCTACACCGGTTTGATCAATTCCGCAGCACCTGCATTGATGGGCGCCTTTACGATATGGTTTGCCAAGTGGTACCCTGCAAAGGTGGCAAAGGGATAAAAAGCAGCTATATAAAAGAGGCAGTCGCGATGGCTGCCTCTTTTTCAGCACAAGCCTGATACCATTTTTATAGAACTTTACAGGCTCATTATTTTATTGATTTAAGCTTCGTTAGATCTCTCCAGTTGCTGGCGGTGATGAGTTCAACATTTGATATGGTTTCTTTGATGTCTCCAATATCATTAGAAATTTTATCAAGTTTGTCATTTGTCACTTCTCTGCTATCGTAAAGACCGCAGATTTTATCTGATATTTCACTTTCAATCTTATTCTCGATTTTGATAATCTCTTTTCTGTTCTCCCGAATTTCTGTCTCAAGTTCTGTCCTGACACCCTGAATTTCTGCTTTGAGCTCTGTCCTGACACCCTGAATCTCTTCTTTGAGTTCTGTCCTAACACCTTGAATCTCTTCTTTGAGCTCTGTCCTGACACCTTGAATCTCTTCTTTGAGCTCTGTCCTGACACCTTGAATCTCTGCTTTGAGCTCTGTCCTGGTATTATCTATTGCTTTTGTAAGATCGATTAGCATTTCCAGTATTTTTTCCTCATTGCCCACCGCTATTTCCCTCCCGAATATTGAACAAAATAACTTAGCTTTCTATATAAATTATACATATAATTCTTTGTTTAGTAAATGAAGAATTGTGAAAAGCGGACAGTTCTTCATTGCCCGCTTTCACTATCCAGCTTTATAAAGCTTACTTTTCCATATATCTTGTCATAAACCGGTAAAGTATGGCGGCAATCTCTGCCCTGCCGGCTTTGGCTTTAGACGCCAGCTCCTTATCGCTCCTGCCGGTGATCAGGCCCCGGTCATTAGCCCATTTCATGGCCGCCAAAGCCCAGCCGCTTATATCCTCTGCGTCGATATAGCCGCTTAGATCAGCTCCTGCCGTCACGTCATAGCCTTTGTACTGGCTGTAGCGATAAAGCATGACTGCCATCTGCTCCCGGGTAATGTTGTCATCGGGGCCGAAAAGCCCTCCGCCGTAGCCTGATACAATGTTGTTTTCACTGGCCCAGAGCACCGCATCCTTATACCAGCCATCCTGCAGGTCGGCGAAGAAAGTCTTGCCCTGAGGCTTCGGAGATCCGTCCATACGCCAAAGCACTGTTGCCAGCATACTCCTCGTCATAGGCATGGCCGGTGAGAATGTGCTCTCCGTTGTGCCGTTGAACAATCCCTCTGAGCATACATACTCCACATAGGAGTAGAACCAATCGGATTCCTTGATGTCCGCAAAAGGATTTTCCCATTTTGCTTCCGGTGTCAACGGTGAGGGGGTTTTGTCTTCTTTTGCTGCTTTGCCGGCATCTGCACTGCCTTTGCTGCCTCCGCCGTCATCCTTATCATCGCCGCCTGATGTATCCTTGGGGCTTACGGTAAAGCTGACGTTAAAGGATGCGGTGATGCCGCTGCTCCCGGAAACCGTGACAGTTGCCTCATAGGTTCCTGCCGGGAGATTATCCTTCGGCTTGATGGAGAACCTTCCGGTGCCGCCCTTGTCAATATTGCTTATGGGAGTCCCGGCTAAGGCAAAGCTGCTGCCGTTCCTGCCGGAAAGCGACACAGCAAGCTCTCCCGTAGATTGGCTGCCGATGTTGGCTACGATTACTTCCCTGTAGGCTGTACTGCCGTATCCTTCCTTGCGTCCTGCAAAGGTGTAAGTGCCGCTCTCGCTGAGGCTGACGCCATAGGCAGACTCAGCTACAGCTATCACTACGCCGTCCTGCAGCATCCTGCCGCCGCCCAGATCGTATTGGGCCCTCAGCAAAGTCTGCCCCTCCGCTTTAGCTGTGACAAGGTTCCCCTCCAGGGATGCGGAGCTGCCGCCGAACACCTCCAGTCTTGAAGCCGGACTGTCGGTTATGTCTATCGTGGTTCCGCCCTTTATGAAGCCCATAAGGCGAAGTTCCGCCCTTTCCGCCTCGTTCAGGCTGATCTGACCATTGGCTGCGGGGGAAGCCTCCTTATAAATCGCGATGCTGTTGATATCCGCCAGCTTCGCATTTGTAAGCTCCACCAGCTTTGTTTCCGCATTGCCTGCAGCATCTGCGGCGGTGATCTCAAGAGCAGCCTTCGATGAATTTGCCGCGGAGCCCAGAGGAAGGGTACAGCTTAAGAGCCCATCCTTAAATATGTTGTCTTTCTCAATAGGAATAACTGCTTCTCCGTTTAGCTTAAAGGTATATACGGCGTCATGATCCGCCGTTCCTCGCACCAAGATGGTATTTCCGCTGAAGGTATTGCCGCTTAGAGGAGCCTCCAGCATGAATGAGGGCGGGGTGGTATCAATATTGACTATTTGCTGCACAATGGCATGGTCTCCATCCCCATCCACGGCATGGAATTCCAGGCTATGCTCGCCGTCAGGCAAGCTGAGGGGCTGGGCCATCCTTGTTGCCGGGGTATCAAATTTATACCACTTGCCATCCTCTATATCGCCGTTTATATATAATTCTCCTGTAATGGCAACGTCTGAGGTAATCAAAGCATTGCCCGCTGCCCGGTCATAGGCTATAGTCAGCTTTGGCGGGGTTGCTCCTTTTAATGCCACAGCCTCCGAATTGACATATGAGCTGCAATGGTATATTTCATCGCCGTCAATATCCGGATCCGGGTCTTCAATGTTCCCTGCTCTCGCCTTTATACTGTACCTCTTTCTGGGAGTATATCCCACCGTCACGGATTGTCCTGTAGGCTTTCCTTCACCATCCATTACCGGCACATCATAACGACCTCCGATGAGGATATCATCGTCTTTGTCAAAATACAGCCCGGCGTCAACCAGCGTGCCGTCTTCGTAAACATCGATAAAGTATCCTTTGAGCTTAGCATCGCCCGGATCAGCGGGTGTGATATCCGCTTTCAGCTTGTCATTGCCGGCATTGCTCAGAACCACCGATATAGGTGCTCCGGGTGCCTTGCTGTTTGTGACGTTAACGCTGCCTGCCTCATACTTTTCAAAGCATTTTTCTTCATCGCTCAAGGTCAAGGTCACATAATATTTCCCGCCGGCCATCTCCGATGGGATGTTTAACACCGCTTCCCCTTTATCTCCCGTATATTTTGCAAAGATATCAACAGTATTGAGGATAACGCCGTCCTGACCCTCTATGTCGGATATGGACACGATTATCTTTGCCGTATCGCTGATATTTTCTCCCGTCCAATTGACGGTGAGACTATTTCCTGATAAGGATGATCCGCAAGTTTTGAGCTCGCTTATGGGGTCCACATAAATAGCACCCACGTCATAGGCTTTGTTATCATTAAACTCTATCAAGAAATTTTTGTTTATTGTAAGGTCAGTATGGGGGATTACTATATACGCCACGCCTCCCGCAATATTTACATTTGCGGTTTTCAGGGCATTTTCCTTTTCCGTATCCGTTGCCCCTGCTCCGGGAGCCGTGTAGTATTTCAAAGGATATAAGCTGCCGTTTTGTTTCACCGTCATATGCTCCTGCAGATAATCTCCGGTCAGCTCCTCACCGTCGGCGCGGCTCACCGTCAAAATATAATCGTCCGCATCGCCGAACTGCACCAGATGGCTGGTCCGCTGCTCATTGGCATATATCTGAGTCGGAGTGGCTGCGAGAGCCCTCATCCTTCCGGCAGGCTGCATAGCCTGAGCCGCCATATCCGCGAAATCTGCCGCAACCTTGCTCCCCGCAACGAAGGACAGATTGCTGCCCACTGATACAAATTGGCTTTCTCCCGTCTCCGGGTCCGCCCCCACTTCCCGGGGTGCGGTCATGGCCTTATATAAGGCAAAGCTGCGCCGCTCTCCCGCATCGGCAAACATGATGGGTTGCCCGCTTGGAGCCAAGCCCATGGATTCGCCGCCGCCCACATTGCCGGCGGTAAACTCCACATCGCCGCCCCAGTAGTAGACAAAGCCAACCTTTACTATTTCAAGGAGAATAATAGTTCCCCATACCTTTTCCGTGCCTCCCCCCAGCTCCGCCGATGCTATCTGCATTCCGCCGACTACCGGGATAATCTTGGGCAAAGTCAGGGATACCCGGAGGACAAATTCAAAGAAGGCTTTTGTATCGCCTCCGGCTCCTGCCGTTATCTGCATGGAGCCTTTAAGTATCTGCATATAGGTGACCCCTGCCCTCAGATTGAGGCTGAAATTGGGATACCAGCCTATGGCTGCCAGGCCTCCGTCGATGAATTTGGCATCCTTCAGCTTTTTCAGGCTCAGATCATCAAAGCTTATTGAAATAGAGCGCAAGGACAATTCAAGATCCGCGCTGCCTGATAAAATCTTTGTCACGTCAAATTCCACATGGAGCAAAAGTGTCAAAGGCGGTATGCCGTCCTTGCCGTATATGGTGTCATAGAGCTTATCAAAGCCCCCTCCCCCGCCGGTTATCCAGAGCACTCCCGCGCCGTCCACATTAAAGCCCGGCTCAAAGCCGCCAATGGTGAAGTATAATTTATCCGGGATGGGGGCCCCTGACGGATTGGACTTTATCACCAGTGAAAGCTGCATTTCCATAGTCGCTGTCTTGACCTTGCCGTCAAAGCCTACCTGGTATCCGCCGATGGTGTTGATCCCCAAATCCGCTTCGATCTTGTTGGGCAAAAAGCTGACGAGCTGAGGCAGGCTGACGTGAGCGTCCATATTGATGCCTATATAGCCCGGGGATTTGCCGCCGTACAATATATCGTGAATGGCAGCTCCGGCCTCAACTCTGCTGGGCTTTGAGTTTTTCGGAGGCGCATCCACTTCTTTTGTCTGTGCCGTTATATCCCCGGTCTCATCATCAAAGTTTAATCCAAAGCCGAAGCCGTCGGGATCATCATCTTCATCCACCACTGTTTCCCTGGTCCAGCTATCCCCGCCTTTTTTATTTTGACGGGCTTTTGCCGCTCCCCCGGGTGTGAGAAAGCCCAGGTCCAGGCCCCCTCCGAAGGATATGATATCGTAGGTGCTGCCGTCTGAGTTTTGGATCTTGCCCAGCACACCGTATTTGAGGTCGATTAAAAAGCCTCCTATGGTCCGCAAAGTGTCAAAGGCATTATCCCATTTAAGCTCGATATAGTCCTGCCCCAGGGCTATACTATCACCGCTTTTTATCTCACCCCGTGCATTGTATAAGGGGACAATGTATTCTGTGCCTGCCTTTAATCTAAATGCTGCCGTACCATCGCGCACAGTGGTATTGGCACCTATGGTGGTGATCTTGCCGTCCATTAAAACTTCTGCGGTGCCATCGTTTTTTTGCTCTATGGTGAGATCGCTGCCGTAGTAATTCAACATATGGTTGATATTGATGTTTTTATTTTTGCCCAGCATGCGATAGAAATTCTTGTTTTCCCTATCCTGAAGGATATCCCCTCTGAAGGACAGCAGCAGATCATCGGCGTTTACACCCGCCGCTGAAAATGCTGATTCGTTTTTATAGGGTACTACTTTATATTTATTGCCCTCATCCCTTTGGACTGTCACTACTCCGTATTGATCATTGCGGTATTTTGGGTCGCCGGACATATGGACAAACATGGCGGATGAAGTGAAATCCGTCGGCACACCCTGGAGTGCCGTTTCACCCGTATCCGTTTTCCAAAGGAAATGCAGCTCATAAGGCCCCGGCTCCATATAGCCGCTTATCTGCATCGTAACGCTTTTTGGCCTGTCGCCTTGTTCATAGGTCAGATTGCCGATGGGGACCTCATGGGTTTTTCCGTTTTCGCCCCTGAGCTCGATCTTGTTTAAAAGATCGCTCCTGAAGAAGCTCATGCCCTGACCTGTCACGGTGAGGTAGCGGGTATCATCGTTGTACAGTATCTTAGGGCCTATTTCCGCCAAGGTTATGGCGGGGAGGTCAGGATCTGTACCCGGCAATACTATAAAATTCTCCGTGGTGCCCAGGCAGTATTCCTCCGCATAGGAGCCAAGCTCATTGACATCTTCGTCCATATCGAATACCTTTGTCACGAAGCTGCCCAGCTGAGCGTTTTTATCCGGTGTAAATTTGAAATCAAAGTAGGTGGTGCGGTTCTGCCCCGGCTCAAAGCTGATCACATCCGTATATACCGGATCTGAATTATCGTATTCGACCCAGTTCCCCAGATCCGTCTGCCGCTGGGTTTCAAACCCAAGGGCATATACCACTACCGCCAGATTATCGTACATCTTCTTTGAATCCGAAGGATTTGTGATGGTGGTGTTGATGCGGACGATGTTTTCCCCCACATCCTTTTCCGATCCCTTATATGCCGTATTGCTGTCGTCGGTGAACTCCAGCTTTGACGGTGCGGTGGTGTTTATGAGAATTTTGTTATCCTTATTTTTTAAATTAGCGGTTACCCCGTAATAGGTGGAGAAGGATTTCTCCCCTCCCCCTGCCACCGGCCCCAGATCATAGTAGAGGGCGGCGGCACTGTCGGCGGTTTTGGTGCCGTTGATGCCGTTGGTGAAGTTCAATGATAAATCAGGCGCATAGTCAAACTTCGTCGCAGCAATATTGGCCCAATGGGCGAAGGTCATCTTATAGGGCTTTTGATCCTCAAATACGCTGTTCACCCCAAAGCCCACTATAGCCGATGCAAAAGGATTATCCCTGACAAAGTAATCCGCAGGCATCCTGATGGTGGGATCGGCGATGCTGTCCCAGGTGCGCTCAAATTCGAAGTATTCATAGCCCTGCCCCAGGTTCTGCTTTGGCAATTCATAGTAGCCATAATCCTTGTCTCCCAGCTGGGTGTCGATCAAGACTCTGCTTTTCACATTGGCAGAACCGGTTCCTTTGTTTTTCACTGTATAGCTTATCATGGCTGTACCCAGCTGCTCTGAGATCTCGCTGTTCACCAGCGTGATCTTCTGCTCTATCTCTACATCCTTCACGCTCCAGGTGCTGGCCACCCAGGCCCCCATGGGGTCAACAGCCGTTGTCACGGCTGTTGTGGATTGGCCCAGGAATCCGTAATCATTTCCGAATATATAATCCTTATCTCCGATCCTAAAGGAGGTGAAGGAGGTATCCATATTGGCTCCCCGATGGGTCAAAGCCATATCATCATCGCTCTTTTTTAATATATCTCCGTCTTTGGTGGCTATGACATAGCCTCCGTTATCCCGGCTGACTGTCACTTTGATATATTGATTGGCGATTTCCACCGTCTTGGGCTCTGTCCACGCCGCCCAAACCGGCTCCATGGGGACAAAGGTGAGCATGAGGGTGACTATAAGAAAAACTGATATTATACGTTTCATCATAACTATTCCCCTCCCTTCTTAGTACACATAGACATATACAAGGTACATGCCCCGCTCCGCGCTCTGTGCCAGTATGGTGTAATTTCCCTTAATGCTTGCATCAAAGCCCTCGGAGCCGTCAAAGGGCGTGGCGTACTTCATCTGAGCAGCGGTCTTGTAGCCCTGGGCATAGTAGAGGTTGACTTTTTCCCCGCCGAAGCTTTGGTGAGCTGTTGAAACGGTAATCCTACCCGGAGTTGTGATGAAAACGTCATTGGCCTCCAGGGACTGGCCGTTTATCTCAAAGATTCTGAGCTCGCCGCTCAGCACGTTCACCGTACGCATCTTTATACTTTCATTGCCCAATCTATCGGCAGCGGTGATCTTGACCGCATAGCTGCCCGGATTTGCCAGGTCAACATCTGACATATCCGCCTTCAGCGTCACGCCTCCGTTTGCCCCCGACTGGGCATCCGCTGCCGTCACACCTTGCAGAGCCGCATTTTTGACGGCTTCCCCGCCGGCATTTTTCTCAACGGCCACTGCTTTGGTGCTTGCCATCACAATGGTGGGAGGGGTCTTGTCGATTATGGTCACATTGGCATAGACGGTGTTTTCATGCCCCCATTTGTCTTTGGCTGTGATGGCATAGACGCCGTTTTCCATAGCCGTCAGGTGATGGGTATAGTTCCTGGTGTCTACTGTGACATCTTCTTTTGTGACCGTCATTTGAGCGCCTCCCTGCTTTGATGCCGTGACGGTCAGCCCGTCGGCGGCATCATCTGACACATTGAGGAGGATCCGCACATCACGGTTCGTATAGTAAAAAGCATTGTCCTTCTCGTCTTTGCCCCCTGCTTCTTTGCCTTCTCCCGCGAATTCCAGGCTTAGCTTTATATGGGGTGCCAGCTCATCGATCTGTTCGATCAGCGGATACTGGCTCAGCACATTGCCTGCTTTGTCGGCAAAGGTGAGGATATACTGGCCGTTTTTTCCAAACTCTACAGAATGTTCATCTTTGTATCCCTCGGCAGAGCTGCTTAAAAGCATGACATTTTCATCAAACTTATAGGCCATGGTCACTTTGTTGTTATCAACTGACTGCAGGGGATAACCTGCTTTCAGTTTCGGAGGGATTTTATCTATTATGGTTATGGGCCCGTCCTCGGGACGCCATAGGACTGTTTCATTTCCCCTTATATCATAGACCGAAATTTTTGCCTGGCAATTTTGCTTAAACTCTATGGTCACCGTATTTCCGGATACAAGGGCGGTGACATAATCCTCAGCAGGTGATAGCACGTTTTTATCCGTACTGTTGTCGTAAGCAGTTGCTTCAGCCTTTGAAAGCTGCTCATTAAAGGAGAAGAACACCTTTATGGAGTTATTGGTGGGGGTGCTGAGTATTTTAGCCAGGTCGGCAATCCAGCTATCTGCTTTGCTGTAGGCTTCGATAACCCCTGACCAGCCTTCCGCTCCCAGCTCGGGCGCCTTATTATCTATGGTGGCAACAGCAATGGCTACAGTACCGATATTTCCCGCCTTATCCTTTAAGATAAAATATCCGCTGCCGTTGGCGTCAAATTCTACATAATGGCCGGTCGAGTCCTTTTTCAACTCCAGCGCTATACCATCGCCCTTTTGCCCTGTCACATTGACACCATCCTCAGCCAGGTCTGAGCATAAAGGCACCAGGTAGGCCTTAATATTGCCGCCGCTTTCCGCATAGTTTATCGTCCCTATGGGCGAGGTCTTGTCAATGGTGCCCCCGGGCAGAGCTATGGGTATTTCTATATTATTAGCAGGCCCCGTAAGCTTTATCGTGACTTTTTGCTCCGTTTCCTTTTCCAGGGTAAAGAGCATGCTCTTTTGAGCTGTAAAGGCTGTAACCCCCTGGGGTGCCGTACCCACAAGGCTCATCAATGCAGGCACCGTCTCGCCGCTGGAATTAAGCGCCTCGGCTTTTACCGCCACATCGCTGTTTATCGCTCCCAGATTAATGGCCTCACCGCCGGAGGTATATATTCCCAGAATATTGGCTCCATCCTTGCCGGAGCCTGTGAAGGTCAGGCGGTATCCTTTTATCTCCGCATCCGACCGGTCGCTGAAATCTATGGCACTGACGTCTATGGCATAGCTGCCGATGTTTCCCGCCTCATCTCGGAATCTAAAGGTATAGGCCTTGCTTTCCGAGCTCTTGTCAAAGGTGATGCTTATGGGTGCGCTGTTGCCGGCTTCATCAATCACCGTCACATTTTTCTTGCTGAAGCCTGTGATCTCATAGGTTATTGAATAGACGGCGGTTTCATCGGTTTCTTCATCTACGGAGCTGTTTATTACAGTATTGACATAGGCCTCCGGCACAGTTTTATCGATACAGCTTATGGGGAGGGTGAAGGTCTTTTCCTGGCCTAAGTTATTGTTTTTTAATGTATAATTCACAGAGCCGTTTTCTGTTACAGCGGTCTGCCATTGGTTTACACCGTTAATCGTTAATCCGGATGTGCCGCTTGTATCTATCTTTACCGTTATGTCTTTATTGGTGACGCCTTTATTTACAGTGGCGCTGGTATCCAGCTCCTCATCACCGGCATAAAGCTTTACGCTGTGGCTGAAGCCGGGGCCGAATATATCGGCATAGACATATTCCACATAGGTGCCGCCGAAGAGATCCACATAGCCCAAAGGCATGGCCCCGTCGCTGTAAATAGGCAGGTTCTCATGCTCCAAAGCAAAACCCGTGTTATACATATCGATCTTCACCGGCGCGCTGAAGCCGAGGCTCTCTCCATAGCTGTAAACAGGGTAATTATTCACATTTTCAGCTATCCCCGTTGTGGTATTGATGATTTTTGGCACTACTCCCGTCAGCCCGGCGCCGAAATCATGACTGCTCTCGGCCTCGTTGCCGGCTATATCCGTGAAAATAATAGACGCTGCTTTCAGGGCTTTGTTTCCGCCATATTTAATATGCACAGTCAAGTCAATTTCACCGGTATCCGGATTGAAGCTGCCTCCTAATTGACCGGGAATATTTCCTATTGCAAACATAGGGGGTTCAAGCTCTACTTCTTGCTCATCATAGTTATCTCCCGTCAAAAATTCCGTATATTCCTTGTCGAATCTTATATAGGCCGCTGTGGCAGTGTTATCGGCTTTGGCGGTCAAAGTGAATTTGCCTTGGGCAGCATCAGCTGTCCAAACCGGTTCGGTGACGAATTTTGGAGGATCTAGGTCTATATTTGCAACCTCATACAGCATTCCCCATTCCATCGAAGGGGCGCCGGCTTTACCGTTGACAATCAAATCCCTCGCAGCATTCCCTGCCGAGTCCATCGCTACGATATGGATATAACCGTTGCGGATAAAGGTATATACGCCGTCATTGTCAGGCTTTACCCTTACATATTGATGCTCTCCGTCATCATTAAAGTCCTTTCCCTCATCATAGTAATCGTCCCCATCGGGCTCTGTGGTATTGAAGGTTTCTCCCGGGTCAACCTTGCGCCATGCGTTCACTTCAAATTCAATTTCTCCCACAGGGGTATCTACTATATAAGTGGTAATGTCTCCTGCCGTCACCGGATGGATGTCATAGAGGCCGTCCACTTTGATACTTACCTCCCTGACGGGCATCTCTGTCTCCGATACGCTAAGCTCCACCACCGGCGGTGTATCGTCCCTTCTCAGGTCAACAACGTAAATGGGCGATTCAACTCCCCGGATATCATCGTAGAACTGATAGTATATGAGGCTGCTGTCGAATTCATTTTGGGTCACACCGGCGTCTCCATATATAGGCTTTACAAAATCCGATTCAAGTCTGATGCTTTCTTCATCAATGGTGAATTCGTCATTTGGTGCATCGCTTTTAAATCTCACTCGGTTCCCCATTACCTCCAATTTATCCCCGGTACCCCATCTCACTGCAGGCCGGGAGCCAAGCTTCGTATCCTCGTTGTCCCTTGCTGCCAAAATTAATGGCATATAAGGGCTTGGGGTATGAGGCAGCGCTCCGTTTATATCTAAGCCTGAATCATAGAATTCAAAATCCAGCCAGGGCTTATCCGTGCCGCCGTAAGTAACAAGTGCAGGTGAAGACGTCACATCAGTGAAATCAATGCCATTCACATCCACTTGAAAAACCGCTTCTGTCGTCGTCGGCATATCATCCCCGCCCCTGGAGCGGAAATAATTATCAGAATCATATTCATAAGCTACAGCCTCCAACCGGGCGCTTGGCACGGTATTGTCAAAGATGAACCTGCTTATGAGCTCATCATCGGGTGACTCTATATCCTCGCCATAATCATAGACGGCATAGAAGCTATATCGTACATACCATACTTCCAGTTCGGGATTTCCATCTTCATCTTCTCCAACATGGTGAATCTCATAGGGTACCGCGTCCACAAGGGCCGGGTCCAGCTTTATTGTGAATCTGTAAGCCTTGCTGCCATAGGTGAAGTCCTGCTGGCTGCCTATGGTATTATTGATGTAGCCATCGGCAAACAATTGTGCCTTTGTGAGATCAGCTTTATTTATAGCCCAACTTTGTACCGTTACCGGCAGCTTCGATGTTTCGATGTATAAGCCATCATCATCAAATACAAGCTTTGTCGGCTTGCCGTCTTCCATTTCTTCTTTGTATCTAGCTCTGTAAAGCTCTTTCCGAAGCTCAAGCTTTATGCCATCATCGGGCAGCCTTTCAAGGCCTGTGGCCGGATCTGCACCTAAGTAGAACTCTGCTTCGCCAAAGTCATGGAATGCGGTAGTATTTATCATAAGCTGATTTTGCTGTATCCTATCGCCTCCGCTCCAGCTATAGAACTTATCCATTGGCCAATATAAGCCTTCGTTTACTTCAATCCAACCTTCATCGCTTTGCCTTTCATGGTCTATGCGATTTCCGCTGCTGTCATTGGTGGAGAATCTCATCTGCCGCACTGCCATCTCCGGCTCATTATAAAAGGTGTCAAATTCTATGGAGGCAAAACGGAGATTGCCGGGTGTGGCACCAATTTCCGTTTCATCGCTGGGATCTTCCACGCATATCAGAAGCACCAATGGACGATTGCTCTCTTTAGCAGGTTTCGTCTGGAGCATAAGCTCATAAGTGCTTTCCTCATTTCTGAGCATCCATTTCTGATCTTCATATTCAGGCTTATCGTCTTCGCATCTTATGACCTGGGTATTATCATAATCAAGCTTGATATCCAGATCAGTTATGTTTGTATAAGGTTCCCCAGCTGTCAATCCTGCATATACGGCTTCTGCAACGGTGATTTGGCCCTTGCCGTCAAAGCCGCCGGCGTATACGGCGCCTGCCACAGTGCCTTCAGCCTGGCTGTCAGGGCTGCCCGGCATCAAGCTATTTAAGGAGAAGCCTGCAAAACCACCGGTATGCTGGTTTTCCACCTCTCGCTCAAACTTTATATTATCATCCTCCGGATCCCATCCGTTAAACCGAGAACCGAAAATACCCCATCCCTTACCAGCCACATATGCCGCCGTATCGCCATAATCTATGTCATCCGTAATTTCTTCTGTGCCATATTTATATATATAATCAGTGGGCTTTTCAAGCCACATATACCAGTAGCGCTTCACATTTTTCAATGTTATATTTGCCTCCGGCACTTCACCTGCTCCAAGCCTGCCGGTGCTAATATCTCCTATAATTATCTCCGCATAGGTCCTGTCAAAGGCAAAATCCATGGATACAGGATTGCTCTCGTTGCCCTCACTGTCCTCTGCCTTGACCCACAAGGTCTTGTAATGTATCGTATTGCCCTCGGGCAGAGCAGTACCTGTATAGGAAATTGTGTACATATTTTCTGAACCGCTTCCGGTATACGTACCCGGCTCGCCTTTGCGGTTAGTGCCGTCTGCTTCAAAGGTGTCCTGCCATTCATAGGTATAAGTCACCGAGCTCATATCGTTTATGTCTACTTTGGCGGCTTCTCCATCTTTGGTCAATGCCACCACCGGCGGCAGCCTGTCAAAGCCGCTCCAGGAACCGCCCTCCGGAGGCAGCTTCCCTGATCCTTCGGAGCTGTTGCGGGCCTCGTCGGTAACGGTGACCGCCGCGGTGACGCTGCTGACCTCCGATTCATGAGGCAGCTTTATAAATGCATAGGCGTTTCTATTCGTGCCGCTCCCCATTATAGGCCCGCTTACGCCGATACGGGCGGAGCCTTCCGGAGCCTTGACCCAATTAGCTTCAGTATAAGTACCGTTTGACGAGGGCTGATACTCTATCTGACCATTGACATTCCCCTCCACTTTGATATCAAAGGCTGCGCCGCATCCCCAAAGATTTTGGTCGGAGATATCCGCCTTGACCTTGATGATGCCGTTTTCTTCATCGCTGACACTGACATCTATAACCGGGGGTATAAAGTCCAGCTTATATTGTTTATCCATGGCTTTTTTATACTTACTCAGCTTGCCCGCCGCCGCTGCCGGCAGATTAGTAGGCTCTAAGACGCCGCCTTTATCCTCATAATTCATAAGCCTATAGCCGGCCGTATCCTTTGCGCCAGCCGGAGAGGTTACCTTGGTTACCTTTATGGTATCCCCGTCTATGGTATAGCCCGGATAGAGCTGTATATTATAGGTGATGCTGTTTGCTTCATATTTGACGCTGCCGGGCCCCCATATACTCTTATTTATTTTGGCGTTCACCGCCGCTACGGGTTTATACGAGCTGGCCGGCGAGGTCCAATATTGCTCTGGCGAGGAATCTTTCCAAGCGCCGCCGTCAAACACTTTTTTGACCAACCGATCGGTTGTCGGATTGGTGGGGGCAATGGTCACATATTGCCCTGACGAATCTTTAATATTCAGGGTTATCGACGGCAATTTCTCGTAATTTGTCCCGTTATTGAAATAATTATTGACCCTGTCAATTCCGAAAACTTCATAGGCGAAGTTCTTGTTCAGTTCTAAAGTAACAGACAATAACTCTCCCGGTTCTACAAACTCATTGCCCGGTGCTTTATCCTTATTCACCCTGATATTCTCTATGGCAAAGGGGCGAAGATCTACAAAGGGTGAGCTGCTGATAGCACATTCCACCTTGCCTGCAGGCTGCTGGCCATTGCTGTTGGCTGCAAATTTGTTGCCGGCGATGTCCGTAATATTCCCCCATAGATTTTCATTTTCATTACTGCTGACAACAACTTTGGTGAATTTATAGAAATACCCTCTCTCTTGGGTAACAGGAGAAGTATCGTTATAGGGGTCAGGGAGCCTATATTCAAAAGTCATAACTGGTGTAGAATCGGATTTTTTGGGAGTAAAGCTCAAGAAAGGTGCCTCGGCCATCATGCCGCTGGTGCCGTCTATGCCCTGTGTTTGCACTTTTAGGCTGAGGGCTGCTGTCTGCGCATTGGTGAGACCCTTAAACATTACCGGCTCATCCCAGATCACCTGAAAATATACAGTGCGGTCACTGAGGCTGTTTATATTGTTAAGCGTGATAGCCCCTCCCGGCAACTCATTCTTGCCTTCTTTATCGGAAGTGACTTTTATGCTTTTGATCCTGGGGCCTGCAATATCCCGCCCCACCAGAATGGCCTCAGTAAGCTTGGCGCTGATCTTTTCGTCATGCCCCGAATCTCCGGAATAATATAATGTTGTTAACTTATTCGCCGGGAACCAGGCTTTGTCGACTCCAAAGTCAGGCACATTATTTGTACGGTTAAAAGATTCAAACTCCTGCTTTTTGTACTGATTGCCAAAAATCTTCAAAGTAGAAGTATCGTAGCTGTCGCAGAATATACAGCTGTGATTGTATCCGTCCAGCTCAAAAGCCAGAAAATATTGAATATCTCCTTTAACCAGCATATTTCCTATATTGCCCGTCTTTTCGTGATTCATATTGGCTATGGCATAATCATATTTGTTTGCCCCGTATCCTATCCATGCATCGGAATCCTGCCAGGATAGACCTTCAAAGTTATATGTTGCGTAAAAGGATCCATCCCGGTATCCAACCCGGCAGTTACCGGGGAAAATCTTTGTGTCAGGTTTATTTTGTATTATCGGGCTGGTATAATATGTGGTTTTACCGTTTTTCGTCACCCGGATGTCATTGCGGCAGCCGAATTCGTTCAGCAGATATTGATTGCGGATAAGCCAGCTTTTTGTTTTGGCTTTATCCTTGTAAATGCTCTCACCCACTTTGTTCCAGTCGCTGTTTTGGCCATCGAAAAGCTTAAATGATAGAAAATTGGCGTAGCTCGTTCCCCCCTTTACCACATAACTGGGGTGGGCTACCGTGGTGTACAGATAATTCACGGGGGTATATACTGCCTGGTGCCCATAGGCATTAGCGCCAATATTAGCCGCATATACAGGCAAAGCCATGCCGAGTAAGCTGTCCAGCATCAGGCATACCACCAGCAATAATGATAAAATTTTTCTCTTAGGCTTGTGTCGCATTATATATTACCTCCTTTACACATTTTTTTTGCAAGGACCTCTTCCGTATTTGTCTGATTTTAAATACTCCCCCTCATCTTTAATTGCTTTCCTGCCAGTTCAGCAGGGCCATGATTTCATCCAGCTCCAGCCGGGGTCCATCCCGCCAGAAGATGCTCCGGCCATCGGTATTCGGGCGGGGCAGCACCTCCAGATTCCGCAGGATTTCGTAGGAATTATCCTTTTCCATCAGCTGCCGTGTGTCAAACAGTATCAGATGCCCGTTACTCAGCTCAATGTCAAAAGTCTGGCCGTCAACAATGTCCACGCGGATGATTTGAAGCATAGACGTCACCTCTTTCTTGCTATATAAAATTCCAAACTTTCATCTATGAGGAAAGGATAACAAAAAAAGCCCGCCCTTTGTGTGCTGTTAAGAAATCTTAACAGCAGGGGCGAACTTTTTTTACAGCGTTTCATTTTCGCATAAAATATGGTAAACTGTTCTTATAATTCAAGGTGGTGATGGAATGAAAAAAGCGAAGCTTCTTATGGTGGAGGATGAAGCCGACGTACTGGAAATCAACCGGGAATACTTTGAGGGCAAGGGCTATGAGGTGGTCTGCACAGCCACTCTTGAGCAGGCACGGTTCCAGCTGGAGGAGCACAGCCCCGACCTGATCCTCCTGGATGTGATGATGCCCGACGGCTCCGGCTTCGGGTTCTGCTCCGAGCTGCGGCAAAAAACAAACGCTCCCGTCATATTCCTGACCTGCAGGGATGAAAACGAGAGCGTGGTAAAGGGCCTTTTGCAGGGAGGGGATGATTATGTCACCAAGCCCTATGACCTGAACGTGTTAAGCGCGCGGGTGGCGGCCCAGCTCAGGAGGGCCGGCGTCATGACCGCAGGAAGGATAGAGCTTTTTCCTCTTGCCATTGATTTTCTGTCCGGGGAAGCGACCCTTGAAGGGAAGCACATCCCGCTAACTCAAAAGGAGCTGCAGCTTCTGGGCTGCTTCGCCCTCTTTGCGGGACGGCGGCTCAGCTACGGTGAAATCTACCGCCGTGCATGGGGCGGAAGCTCCCCCGGCGCAGCCAGGACCATAGCGGTGCATGTGGCCAACCTGCGCAAAAAGCTGGGGGCGGACGGCGGAGGATGGTTCGAGCTTACCAACTCGGGGAAAGAAGAGTATATATTCAGCAAGGTGCGGTATTAAAGAAAAATAATTTAGGGGCGGTTTTCACACCGCCCCATTTTGTTGTACTTATTCTTTATTTCGATAACAGGCTGTACATTATCCTTGCCATTTCCGCCCTTGTGGCTGCCGCCGCCGGGGACAGCTTTCCTCCGGAGCCTGCCAGTATGTCTGCTTTGGCAAAGTGGCTCATGGCTGTGCTTGCCCAGGAGGCTACTTCCCCGCTGTCGCTGTATGCGGTCAGTGTTTTGCCTGAGGCCGCTTCCGGCAGCCTGTTCATTGCCTCCAGGGAGTTATAGAGCATGGTGTATAGCTCCTGGTTGGTTATCTTCCTTTCGGGAGCAAAGCTGTTCGCTCCAACGCCTTCTGAAATCCCAAGCCTCTTTGCCGCCGCAAGGTAGCCTGTGTACCAGGTATTGCCCGCGTCTGCAAAATTTTCGGAAATATCCCTGTCGGGAGCTATGTTGCAGGCTCTCATCAGCATCACAAGGAATTCTCCCCTGGTCAGACCCTCTCCGGGGCTGAAATTGCCGTTTCCTGTGCCGCCGGTGATGCCCCTTGCCGCTATGAAGGTCACCGCCTCAGCGTAAGGGGAAGCTTGCTCCACATCCCTGAAGCTTATTTTATTGTAGCCTACCGCGTAGGTTGAGAAGTGGTCTGTCTCAAATATTACCCTTCCTGTTGCCGGATCGTACCAGCAGCCGGCAACCGCCTCCGCTTCTCCCTTTGCGTCGATGTAGTATATGACTATGGCGTTTATATCCTCGCCCGGCTTTGGAGTGTAGGGCACCGATACGGTGGCTGTCCCCCTGAACTGTGTGATCTCCTTGTCTCCGCTCTTTACGCTGAAGTCTAATACCGGGCGGTCCCCTATCTTCTGCCTGTCGGCCTCTGAAAGTGATGAGGCGTCCGCTCTTGCTACCGTTATCTTCACTTCTCCCGCCGCCCGCTCCGATATGGCTGAAAGGGCTTCGGCGTCAAAGGTGATCTCTGCCGCCGGTGTATTTATTGTCAGGGCTTCCACCTTTCCCCGGGCCAGTTCCCTGATTGAAGCCTGGGGTATTGTCGTTTCCACTGTTTTTGCATCCGCAGGGGCTTTCACCTTGATCTCCACCATTGCAGGCCGGCCTGATTTGGCCGCCGCTTCCGAAGCCTTCGCTATTGCATTGCTTATTTGTGCCTGTGTCACCGCTGCCGATGCATTGCCGCTGCCGTCAACGGAAGCCGTGGCTGTGACTGTTCCGCCGCCGTCCGTTACCGCGGTTCCGGCAGCCGATGCAGTGCTTCCTCCTCTGCTTCTGTCATTGCCGGAACTTCCGCCGTCTTTGTCTCCGCCGCTGCTGTAGGTCGTTACCGTTACGGTGCAGGAAGCCGTGTAACCGCCGTCGGTGGTAGTGGCCGTAATGACCGCCGTGCCGTTGCCGGCCGCCGTCACCTTGCCGCTTGCATCCACGGCGGCAACCGCTGTGTTGCTGCTCCGCCATGTCACGGTTTTATCCGTAGCGTCGGCCGGTGCAACCGTTGCCGTAAGGGTAACGGTATTCGGGGTTGCGTTGCGGTACAGGGATGCGCTTGTTCGGTTCAGCGTAATTCCGGTTACGGGCCTAACGCCTGCCGGAATGTCCTCATAGGTCGCCGTTACCTCCACCGGGTTTGCGGGCATGGTAAAGGTGGTGCTGGCCGCGTTTGCGTTGGCAAGGGTCACGCCGCCGCTGACAACCGTCCATTCCTTGAACCGCTGTCCGCTGGGTGCAGCGTTTGCCGTGATGGTGACCGTTGTGTCTGCCGCCGCTTCGGCCGGATCCGCCGTACCGCTGTTTACGGTGATAGGATAAACGGTTACTCCCGGCGCATACGTCAGCGTAGCCGCGGCCGCATGGTCTGTGGTGACATTCACCGTGCCGGTATAGGTCTTGCCGTCCGCCGTCAGGGTAACGATCCTGCTTCCGGCCGGAAGCAGGAAGCAGAGACTGCCGTCATCACTGGTATAATCACTGGAAACACCGTAGCCGGATGCGGGAGAGCTGATTGACGTAACCTGCGCAGGCTCACTCACACCGGAAAGGGTCAGCAGGGCGCGGTAGACGGGGGTGCCGCCTATGGTGATGCTGCCGCCGGTGATGTTAAGGTCTGCACGATGACCGACCAGCGGATTGCCGGTCAGCGTGAGGGTTCCGCCGCTCATATTCAACTTCCTGACGTTCCACATAGCGAGGGCGCCGCCTGTGCCGTTGCCGTTGGCTGTTACCGTACCGGTTGTGGAAATAGTGATATCTCCCCACTCAACCCAAATACCGCTGGCGTCGGCTCCTGTTGCGTCAGCCGTCACATCCGCGCTGCCGCTGACGGTTACGCCCTTCATTCCGTATATCACCACCGCCGCAGGACTTGTACCCGACCCCGCGCATGTGGCGTTCACATCCGCGCTGCCGCCGATGGTCAACGCTCCAGAATAAACATCTATGGCGCAATATGCGCTGTCACTGCCGGCGGAGTTAAGCGTCAGCGTACCGCCGCTACCGGTGATGTTGAGGCTGCCGCGGCAAAAAATCGAGCTGGCGGCGCTGCTGCTAATGGAAACATCCCCGGTGTATATAAGGTTGATGGCATCTGTGTATTGGCAGTCGATGGCTATGGGTTCACCGGTATAGCTGCTGTTCAGCGTCAGGGTGGCAGACGCAGCATCCCACGTCCAGCCTGTGCCGGACTGATTGGACGCAAGGTTTTTCTCGGTTTCGCCGCCGATGTCCATGGTGCCGGTGGCGGAGAGAAGCGCTGCCTGCACCTTATCCGCGTAGTCCGGAAGCGCCGCTTTATATGCATCCACGCTGCCGGCCGGGACATATATTGCAGTCAAGTCTGTATTGCTAAAGGTACTGTCGTCATCTGAAATAGAGCTTGGCGGATCAACGCCGAGAAAGCTTATTTCTTCAAGCCCGCTGGCCCAATAAAATGCTGCATCTCCTATTGTATTTACCGAGGCAGGGATGGTCACAGCCTCAATATCTCCGCAGGCATAAAATGCACCCTCGCCTATGGTTACTACCGAAGCCGGTACCGAAAAGGAAGTGTCCGTTTTGCCGGGAAGATATCTTATAAGCAAGGTTTTCGCTTTATCGTACAAGACATTGTCTTCCGCCGAGAAATACCCGTTGTCCGGGGCCACCGTAATAGTCGCTAGTTTAGGAATGACGTAAAATGCCTGGTCGCCGATGGTATTTACCGAGGCAGGTATATTTATGCTTTCAAGAGAGTCACAGTATCCAAATGCACTTGCGCCTATGCTTTCCAGGGAATCGGGAAGGGTCAGGCTTATAAGGCTTATGCAATAGCCAAAAGCTCCATCACCGATTGTCTCAAGGGAACTGTTAGCCTCAAAAATAACGCTTTCAAGAGAATAACAATTAGAGAAAGCCTTCTCCCCTATGACCTTCACCGAGCTGCCGATAGTGACGCTTTCAAGATTTTCACAATATGCAAAGGAGCTCTCCCCGATGGTTTCAACGGAACCGCCGATTGTGATGCTTTCAAGGTTGTCACAGCGTGCAAAGGCATATGCGCCGATAGTCTTCACCAAAGCGGGGATCGAAAAGGAAGTGTCCGCTTTCCCCGGGGGATATATAACCAGTGTCTCCCCGCTCTTGTCATATAAAACGCCGCCCTCAGCCGAGAAATTCGGGTTGTCCGAAGCCGCGGTAAATGCCGTCAGGCTGCCGCACTGGTTAAAGGCATCATTTCCTATAGCCTCCACCGAAGCGGGGATAGTGACGCTTTCAAGCTTTCCACAATATGCAAAGGCGCTCTCCCCGATGGTCCTCACCGAGCTGCCCAGGGAAAGGCTTGCAAGCTCTTCACAGTCCGCAAACGCCTCATCGCCTATGTCTTCCACCGAGTCAGGTATGGTAAGGTTTACAAAATCGCAATACTCAAAGGCCCCGTCGCCAATCTCCGTTACGGTATATGTTATGCCGCCATTATATACCGCATCCGTCACGGTGAAGCTGCCTGAGGGCTTACTGCCTTCATAGCCGGTCAGCGCCACCGTGCCCGTTTTCGCGTCGCCGTCCTCCGTCAGTACCTTATATTCAAGGCCGTTGTCGGTAAAGGTGCCGTCCACTGCCGCCGCGACCTGCACAGGCAGCATTGTCATCAGCATGCACAGTGCCAGAAGCAGGCTGCCGATACGTTTGCATTTCAGTTTCATTTAATTATTACCTCCTCATTTTTCAAATGGTCCCTGCCGGTTCAGCAGGGTCATGATTTCTTCCAGCTCAAGCCGGGGGCCGTCGCGCCAGAAAACGCTCCGGCCGTCCGTTTCCGGCCGGGGGAGCACCTCCATATCCCGCAGGACCTCATAGGAGGGATCTGTTTCCATCAGGCGCCGCGTGTCGAAGAGTATCAGGTGCCCGTTGCTCAGCTCAATATCCAGCGTCTGGCCGTCCACGATATCCGCCCGGGTGATTTGAAGCATAGGCTTTCACCTCTTTCTTGCCGTATGCTTCAAGGGTAACAAAAAAAATCCGTCCTGTGCGGACTGTTAAGAATTCTTAACAGCATAGGGTGGATTTTTTGAGGCATTTCATTTTCTCCCAAAATATGGTAAACTGCTCTTATAATTCAAGGTGGTGATGGAATGAAAAAAGCAAAGCTTTTGATGGCGGAGGATGGTTTGAACTGGTAAACTCCGGAAGGTAAGAATACATATTCAGCAAGGTCCGCTATTGATTCCTATAAAACAGGCAGGGTAAAGAAAACAGAGGTTCCCCTGCCTTCCTCGCTCTCCAGCCATATACTTCCCCCGTGCTGCTCCACTATATTCCTGCAGATATAAAGCCCGAGTCCGGTGCCGGTATCCTGACCGCCGCCGGATTTTTGCCTGTGATAATACCTTTCAAAAATATACGGCAGCTGCTCTCGGTTGATTCCGGAACCGGTGTCGGTGACACAGATCAGGATATGAGCATCCTCCCGCTTTGCAGATATGGTGATCAGACCATTTGCGGTAAAACGCACCGCATTGGAAATCAAATTGACGATAACCTGTGATATCCTTGCGGAATCGGCATTGACAGCAGGGAGTCCTCTTTCTATTTGGATTTCCAGCCTGTTGGCATTCTTGTTCAGCATGGGATAATGAGTTTCGACTGCTCCATGAATGATTTCATCCACATAGCAGGGCTTCAGCTCCATAGACATACGCCCCTCCTCCATACGGGTCACATCAAGGATTTGCCCTACCATCAGGGAAAGCCTTTCCGCTTCGGAAGAAATAAGCTTCATCCTGTGGGCGACCTTCTCATTGTCCAGCTTCCCCGGACCCTGTGCGAGCTGTCTTATGGTCTGGGCGTAGCCGCTCATCACCGTCAGGGGAGTTTTCAGTTCATGGGAGATATTGCCTAAAAATTCGGTTTTCATCCGGTTCAGATCTTCCAAAGCCTCCTTCTCCGCCGCCAGCTTCCGCTCAGTTTCTTTTGCTTCCCCCAGCACCCGGCTGTTCATTAGGAACAAAGAAAAAGCCTGTGTCAGCGCAAAAACAACCATGGCGTTTTCCGATATGGGCAGCTTCAAGCCGTCACCTAAAAACCCGCTATACAGCAAAATATCATATACGGCGGCAATATAAAAGACCCCGATGCCGTATATGGCGACAGATTGTTCCTTTGTCGGGCGCCGCATATTCCAAAACAACCGGATAATTCCCGGAACGATGCACAGCATCAGCAATAACTGATAATATTTCAGTACTGAAGTGTAGAAAATAGAATCGCCAAACAGTAAGCAAACGCCGTAGACACAGGAGCCGATGATTGCCGTATACCGGACGCCCTGCAAGAACCTTCCGATTGCATACTGGCCAAGGTACAGCGAAAGGAATATGGTCAGCAGCACCATGCTCATGTATTCCAGCATAAAGGAAAGATTTCCGGGTATGGGGAAATATATCCATGCCTTGCTTCGCAGCAGCTCCCTCAGCGCCATGATAACGGAGGCCATGGCAAAATACAAATTGGCTCTCACGGGGGAAAGAAGCAGGTATAAGGCCGTCAGCATTGCCGCTGCACTCAGAAACACACCTACTGTCAGTATACCCTTCATTCTGTCGTAAAAAAACATATCGGGCACCGCTCCGGATTTGCTAAGGCTAAGCTGTGCGAGGGACGCGCCTCTTTTGGCATGGTAGAACTGTGCACTGTTGAGGATGATCTCCATTTTTCCATTTACAGCAGCCCCATAGCAGGTAATGTTGTTTTCCCATACCTCGGTTTCCTCCTTAGTGGTGCCTGGCCTGCCGGCCTGCCCGGCAAGTCTGCCGTTTACATAGACACGCATAGCGTGACGGCCGGAGAGGGAAAAGGTCAGCATATACACATCACTGTTGTCCGGGAGCCGGAGAATAAATTTTTGGGACAGGTAATCCGCCCGCAGTTCCTTGTATCGGTGGATGCTTTCGGGGACAGCGGTATCCGCATTTTTCGGCTCCAGATATGTATTGGGGTAATAAGCCGTGCCGGGTGTAAGAAGTGCAATGGTTCCCTCCAGGTCTCCAATGCCGGTCAGGTCATAGACACCCTTTTGCTCAGCAACGGTGACGCAATTTAACCGGGGCCCGATCGTGCCCGTCAGCTTGACCAGCGCTGCCAGCACAGCCGCAGTGAGAAGTGCCGCCAGCAGAACAGGCAGCAGTTTATGCTTCTCGATTAAGTTTTTGATACACGGCACCCCCTTCATCAATCCATAGTGTTAATGCCATGATTCATTTCCGGATTGATCACCTTTTTATCCATTATAATGCTTCTGCAAGAAATTTTCGACCGCAAAAAAGAAAAGAAGAGGGGTTCGAATCCCCCTTACTCATTCTCTTATACTAAAAAAATCACTCTTGTGAGTGATTCGTTTATCAATGGCGGAGAGGGCGGGATTCGAACCCGCGTGGGATTGCTCCCTAACTGATTTCGAGTCAGCCCCGTTATGACCACTTCGATACCTCTCCATATTTAATTATTTTCAGCTATCTCTTTTTTTTGAAAAATTCCTTCAAAATACTGCTGCATTCCTCCTGCAGTATTCCTGTGTATACCTCACATTTGTGGTGAAACCAGTAATCCTCAAACACATTTATGACAGATCCGGCTGCGCCGGCTTTAGGGTCCATGGCGCCGATGTAAAGCTTCTCGATCCTGGATTGCAGTATGGCGCCGCTGCACATCAGACAGGGCTCCAGAGTCACATACATCTCACAGTCTATCAGCCGCCAACCGCCCAAAGCTTCACAGGCTTTTTTTATTGCCGTGATCTCCGAATGGGCCGTTGCATCCTTGGAGGATTCCCTGGTATTAAAGGCTTGAGAGATTATTATGCCATCTTTGACAATCACCGCACCCACGGGAACTTCATCGATGTCGGCTGCTCTTTTTGCCTCATCCAAAGCAATTTTCATGAAATTTTCATGCATATCCATATATGTGAAAATCCCTCACATTCTTTTGCGGGCACTATAATATTATATATAAAATATGCCTATTTAGCAATAGTAATTAATCTCATGTCATTTGTCGTCCATCGCTTTATCTTGAAGAGCTAAAAATTGGGCGTTCCGAAGCCATCCATAAAAGGCTTTGGGTCCGTAGATTGCCTTCCAATGGAAAAAGTCCAGTGCAAATGTGGTCCCGTAGAATATCCCGTAGAGCCGACATTGCCTACGATATCGCCTTTCTCAACGCGGTCTCCTATCTCAACGCCGATGCTGTCCAGATGGCAGTAGGAAGTATATATATTCAGCCCATGATCTAAAATCACAGTGTTGCCTGATGAATTCAGCTCCATGGCAAGCACTACCTTTCCGTCATTGGAAGCCATCACAGGCGTGCCCTTTTTGGCTTTGAAATCCAATCCGGAGTGAACGCTGCTCCTGACGCCGTTTACATAGCGCATTGCCCCGAATTCGGTATTTATTTCGGCATCTACGGGAGCAATAAACCTGCCTTTATAAAGAGGCAGATTCTCCGGATCAGCCTTGGCCTTGGCAATTTGTTCCGTATCAAAATTCAAATTATCCTGGCTCTTCTTTTCCTGAGTTTCTTTTGAAACCTTTATGTAATCCTTTTTAAAAGAGTTTTCCTTCACCGTTATCTTATTCTTCACATCTCTTAAGACCTTGTCTCCGCGGGATATCAGGATGTCGTATCCATACTCTCCGGGCTCTGCAGTACAGCCTACGGCTATGATGGCAAGCTTTCCGTTTTTATATGGAAAATACTTTTCCGATCTGGCCTTCAGGTCTGATGTAACCTTTACCGTATCATCAGCTTTGATCCCGGATATATAGATCATGAAGGTTTCACCCTGAAGCACTGTTTTATTGAAATAAGCTATATAAATAATGCTGTCTCCATAAGCTGTGGCGCCAGGCATTATCAGCATCGAAAATATGATTGTCAGAGCAATCAATCTTTTCATTATTTTCATCCTAAGCCCTCCATATATTATTCTCCAATTTCTATTATATACGAAAGATAAAAGGAAATTCCAAGGTTTTGTAGAATTAATGATGAAAAGGTGTAAAGAAGGTATGATATATGGAATTACGCGGCGGAGAAACAATAATATTCAACCTTGGCGATATAAAGGCAAAATGGCGGCTTTCTAAAATTGACGGCAAATTGGTGAAGATATTTGATGAAAACGGCACATATAAGCAGATGCCCTATGATAATTTTATGGAGCTTTTAGAAAAAGGCTTCGCTGAAATTTATAAAGATACTGAAATCGAAGATATGGGCTAGGCAGCGCCTTATGGCCTGTCTAGCTGCTTTTGATACCAGCCCCGCATAAAGGAAATACCACTTTGGCAGTTTTAAGCTCAGGGTATTTCTTTATATAATCCAAATAGCCCGCATAATTGGCGGCAGAAGTTATTTCCACATATATGCCCTGGCAGGCCAATGACCTTCTGGCTTCGGTTATGCTCTCTTCTGACACTCCGATGATATCTCCTCCGCTTTCGCGTATCACCTTCAATATCTGAGCGCCTCTGGCAGGAGCTGCTATAGCGATCCCTTCTGCCAATGTCCCCAGGTTCTTACAGGGCTCCACTTTATCCATTCCTCCGACGAAAGCCTTGAAAATTGGCGCACAGTTTTCTGCTTGCACAGCTAAAATCCTGGGCATTTTATCGATGGCTCCCCAGGAAAGCATCTCCTTAAAAGCGATGTACGCCCCCACAAGCAGAGTACCATTTCCTACAGGTATGATAAAAGCATCAGGCATAAGTCTGCCCAGCTGCTCAAAGGCCTCATAAAAATAAGTCTTGGTTCCTTCCCAGAACAAAGGATTATAAATATGGCTGGCATAAAATAGCCCTGTGCTCTCTGCCATATCTATAGCAGCCTTTGCAGTATCCTCTCTGGTCCCGGGCACTTTATGGATCGCTGCTCCATGAGCTTCTATCTGCTTTATCTTTTTATCCGAGGTTGCCGCAGGCACAAACACATCGCACTTCATACCCGCTCTGGCGCTGTAGGCGGCAATCGCCGTCCCTGCATTGCCGCTGCTGTCCGCAATAACTCTGCCTGCCCCAAGCTTTTTAGCCATGGATATCAGAACGACAGCCCCTCTGTCCTTGAAGGATAAAGTGGGCATGTAGTAATCCGCTTTTGCATATAAGTTCCCCTCAATCCGAATCAAAGGAGTATCTCCTTCACCCAAAGTAATGCCTCTCCAACAATCATATTTTTCAAAGGGCAGCGCATCAATATATTTCCACAACGAGTGATCCCTTGCTGCTGCAGTGGATTTGAAATCTATGGGCTTCTTTTCATACTCAAGGTTTAGCAACCCTCCGCAGCTGCATTTCCAAGCATTGCTTTCTAATGGAAACTTGCTGCCGCATTCTATACAGATATAGTTCATAAATTCTACTCCTATCTTGTAACTTTATCTATCCTCATTCCTTACAAACTATAGCATCCTTTTTATCTGCACCTGCTGCCTTGAGCACAGCATCTATATTCATGCATGAATTCTGAAAAATCAATAAAATTTTATTTCATAAATATTGTATGGTCTGCCTGTATTATTCTTCTTGCCTTCACCAACTATTTTTGCATATCCTCCGTCAACTAGCTGATTCAAAATTCTCCTAGAACTTCTTACACTTATACCCAAATAATTCGAAAATTCTTCTGCATTGAAGGTGTTCTTATTTTTTGAATTTATTATTGATTTTATTTTTGAAATATAAGCACTGCTTAAGTTTGTATTTGTTGATATCTCTTTGATTTTTTCATCAAATGATGTCAAATGGTAGCTTCCATATTCGCTGTAATCACTGCATAACGGTCCTGTTATCAATCCATTTTCGCTAACCATATATAAGCAATTATCCCTGTTCTTTTCAGAATAGCTTAAGCCTATTCTTGCATTTACCTCTGCTTCATAAATTGTACTACCAAAACCTATGCCTGAATTGATATTTACTTTATTCTTTTTACACTCTACTACCAATTCTTTTATAGAAGATCCATATACTTCATCGTTTATTGCCCCTCTGGTAGTAAAAATTAAATATTCATTTCTGCCGAAAAGAAACATTGAACCAATAACTATTTTAGTATAATTTATTATATGTTTTTCAATAGTGTTTCTTAGTTCAAGAAAAGAATATTCAGATGACATGTTTGCATAATCATGATTTATTTTTATTATCTGGACTGCAATTTGAGCAGACTTTGCCTTTGCAATATTAGCATCATATATAATTTTATTTAGATATTCCTTGATCAAAGAAACCGTTGGGAAAAGCCTTATTACAGGCATCCCTAGGTTTTTTAATTTAATGTATGTTGAATTCAAACATGTACATGCTACATTTACTTCTTCCTTTTTCCAAAGCTCATAATGGAATTTTGTCACCTCGTCATAGTCAATATCTTCATGACAATCATTTATGTAAAATCTCTCACTGGCTAAGCTCAATTCCTCGGCTATTTCCATAACATCTTTCTTCTCTATTGTATCAAAGCTGACGCGTTCATAGTCAATCCCTTTTCCCTTCATCTCCCAGAATGCTTTGTATAGGGTAGCCCCTGTAAATGGTATAAAGTAATAGGGTTTTTTTACCAAGTTCATTTTTCTGGCTAAATTATAAGGAACTTGACCAGAAAATAATATTATATCAACAATAGCTTCGGACTCTTCTAATATTTTGAAAATTTCATCCTTATGTGAATAGGGGTAAATATAGATATCTGCCTTGCTTTTAAACTCATCTGATGCAGCTTTTACTTTATTTACAGTGTCACATGCACCAATTACACCTATCTTTATTTTCATAAAATAAAACTCCTTTATTTCATGGTTATATAATTATCTATATTCTACTTGTAATACTTGTAAAATTCAATTATATAATAAAATAAAGGTTTAGGCATAAGTAAACTGTATTAATTATTATCCAGATAATTGATTATTGCAGCCGACAAAACATTTATACCTGTTTTCAAAATACTTTCATCAAAATTAAACTTAGGATTATGAAGCGGATAAATGTAATCCAACTCATAGTTTTTACTGCCAAGCCATATCATCGCTCCCGGGACTTCCTTTAAATAATTGGCAAAATCCTCAGCAGCTAATGCAGCCTTTTCTAAGATTACAACATCCTGATTGTCTAAAGATTCCCTGGCGCTGTGTTCGATTATTTCTATAATTTTGCTGTCATTGTTTAAAATTGGGTATCCTTCTTCATAGTCTACCTTACCTTCGGCTCCCATTATTTTGCATATGCCGTCAACAACATCAGAGATCTTTCTTTTAATTAATCTTCTAGAATCCAGACATAGAGTTCTTACTGTTCCTTCTATAACTGCATAGTCTGATATTATATTATATCTTACCCCACTTTTTAATGTGCCGACAGAAACAATGGAAGGATCAAGAGGATTCAAAATCCTGCTCAACGATGACTGCAGAGTTGTTATAATCTTGCATGCTGTAAATAGAGTATCCACCGCTTCATTGGGTGCTGAAGCATGTCCATTTTTGCCAAATACCTCAATTTTGAAATAATCCGAGGAAGCCATAAGCTGCCCTTTTTTGATGCCTATTTTACCTTGGTCTAAATCAGGCCAGATGTGAACGCCTAAAATAGCATCCACATCTGGGTTTTTAAGAACATCAGATTCGATCATGGCTTTAGCTCCCCCGTTTGGAGCATTTTCTTCTGCAGGTTGAAATATAAACTTGACATTTCCTTTAAGTCTGTTCTTCATTTCGGAAAGGACATGAGCTATACCCAGAACAATTGAAATATGTCCGTCATGTCCGCAAGCATGCATTATATTCTTCACGCCGGAAGAATACGATGCTTCATTCCTTTCTTGAATGGGCAAGGCGTCCATATCGGCCCTTACAGCAATTGTTTTTCCTTTGCTATCACCTTTGAGTTCGGCTACAACCCCATATCCTCCAATATTTTTCTTTATATCTAATGGAAGCTTTTCTAAAATCCTTGCTATTGTTTCTGATGTATTTTTCTCATTATTGCTTAGTTCAGGATATTTATGAAAGTGTCTCCTCCATTCTGTTACTTCCGGAAAAATACTATCAACTTTATTCTTCAGTATGTCCAAAGGATTTCCTCCCCCTGCTACATTTTCAGCTCTTTATTACTAATAAATCTACCAAGATTACCTTTTACAATAATGTTATCTTTTACAGCAATTTCTCCGTTAACAATTACATATTTGATACCATTCGGGGGAAGTGCGGGGGCATTAAATGTAGCTTTGTCCATAATCGTTTCAGAATCAAATATAACAATATCTGCATCAAAGCCTACTTCAATTTTCCCTTTAGCAGGCAGCCCCAGTCTTTCCGCCGGCATCAGAGTCATTTTTCTTATAGCCTCTGCGAGAGAAAGCTTTTTTATTTCCCTTACATATTTGCCCAATACCTTAGGAAATGTTCCTGCTCCCCTGGGATGTCCCTGCTCATTCCTATACATTCCATCGCTTGCCACCATAACAAAAGGCGCTTGCAAAGCCTCTATAACTTCCTCTTCATTCATCACATATGCTATTGCCATCATGTTAGGATATTCCTTTCTAACTCTGTTAAAAAGGCTCTCATCGCATCTAACTCCTCTGAAGGGTTCTTCCGTCAGCATAATATTTTCATAGCTTTTATTCCATAACTCAAAGCATCCTTCATCAAAAACTGCTGATCCAATATACGTCCCAAATGCATCGTATGGATAGCAATCAGCTGATACATCAATACCTTCATCTATGGCTTTTTGAACTATTTCAAGAGATTCACCCATCATGCCAAAAGCAGTACAACTTCCAATATGAGATATTTGCATAGGTATTGATGTATGTTTTGAAATACTTATAAGCTCTTTGATGGAGTCAATGCCATACTTTGCATCCTTTCTGTAGTGAGCTGCCAAAAGCATATCCTTTTTACCGATTAAATCCAGCAAATCAGTTACTTCTTCAAAATCTGCGCCTGGAGAATATTCAAGTCCAAAAGAAACGCCAATAGCCCCCTCAGATAATGAAATACTTGCTGCTTTTGCCATAGCTTCAATTTGATTTTTGCTGGATTTTTTATAAGGATCATCGTTGCCGACTAAAGCCCTAAGATATCTATGGCCTATGTAGCTGAGGTAATTCACAGGTGAGCCCTTTGCATTTATATAATCCGAGAGCTCCTTTATGCTTTGCCTGTTGCTCCCGCAGTTACCCCCTACCACTGTGGTTACACCTTCTAAAATCATCTTGCTTGTAGTAAAGTAGTTATTAGTCTTTTTCACATCTTCTATTTCTTCTTCATGAATATGAATGTCTATAAAACCAGGAGATATAATATTTAAACCGGCATCAATCTCTACTTTGCCTTTTTCGGGGCAGCTTCCTATGCTTTTTATCTTCCCATCTTTTATTCCAATATCACCAATTATCTCTTTATTGGTCTTTAAATCAATAATTGTTCCATTGACAATTTTTAAATCATACATATTACACACCTCACAAGCAAACTTGGATATCTCTGTTTTTTAGAAAGGTCCATAAGAAATAACATTTGCTATCAATACAAATATAGCTCCTATGCCCATCCATATCAGCATCAGTTTTCCAATATATTTAACCCATTTTTCATAAGGAATTTTCGCTAAGGAAAGAGAAGCCATTAAAGTAGAAGCGGTTGGTATAATGCTGTTTGTAAATCCATCACCAAACTGGAAACATAATACTGCAGTTTGTCTTGTTATACCAAGTATATCTGATAGCGGCACCATAATAGGCATTGTAGCTGCAGCTTGCCCGCTTCCTGAAGGAATAAAGAAGTTTATGATAATCTGTACAATATACATTCCCAAAACAGATATTGATTTAGGAAATGAATTAATTATAGAAGCTAAAGCATAAATAATTGAATCTAATATTTTGCCATCTTGAGCTACAATTAATATACCTCTTGCAATTCCTACAACTAAAGCTCCGAATACGATAGATCTTGCTCCATTTACAAATTCTTGTGCCATTACATTTGGTCCCATTCTTCCTATAAATCCGCTAATAACACCCATAGCTAAAAATACAGCAGCTATTTCATTTATGTACCATTCATATTTATAAACGCCAAACACTATAATTGCAAAGCCAATCAACAATGTTAAAAAAACAAGATAATGCGAACCTTTTAATTTAAAATCACTGTTAAGATCTACTGTATTACTGTCCTTTTCCATCTTTTCAATATCTGCTACTATGCTTAACTCCGGATTTACTCTAATTTTTTTTGCATACTTCATTACATATACAATCGAGACTATTAACAATACTATCCAAACAATAAACCTAAGCCCTATGCCTGAAAACAAAGGCAACTCTGCTATTCCCTGAGCTGTTCCCACAGTAAAGGGGTTCATCATCGCAGAATTAAATCCACAAGCTCCTCCAATAGTTACCAATGACATTCCCACTATGGCGTCATAACCGAGCATTCTAGACAGAGCAATAGCGACCGGAATAAATACCATATTCTCTTCACCGAATCCCATAAATGCTCCTGTTAAGGAGAATAAGAACATAAATATTGGAATCAATAGCTGTTCATTACCTTTAAGGACCTTTGAAACCTTCAATATGCCAGCTTCAATTGCTCCAGTTGAAGTAATTATTTGAAATGCTCCTGCTACAATAAAAATGAAAAATGTTATTTTTGCAGCATCATTCATTCCTTTTGGTATAGCTTTGAATAATCCGAAAGCATTAACGGGATTACTCTCAACATTTTGAAATCCAGAGGGATCTACAATGGTTCTGCCTGTTGCTTCATCCTTGACCCTCGCATATTCTCCTGCAGGAATGATATAGGTCAGCAAAGCCATACAAATTATGATACAAAATAAAATTACATAAGTATGTGGCATTTTCATAACCTTGTTTTCTTTTGCATTAAAATTCATAATACTACCTCCTTTAATTATTTGGGTCTTATTTCGGTCATGACCATAACTGTTAATTCGACATTCTTTTTCAATTTCCTTCTATGTTTTATAATTTTCTAAAAATTTTGTATATGCATTTATAATCCAGTAATAAAATGACAGCCAAAAAATAAAAAGTTGTAGAATTCCTATTCTACAACTTTTTATTTCACACAATTCATTTATCTTATCTTCACATGCTTCCATTTGCCCGTTCTAAATCTCGCATAAACAAATACCCATCTTATAATCTGGTCAATAAATACGGCCATCCAGGCTCCTATCAAACCATAACCCATAATATTTACAAATATATGTGTTAAGACGACCCTTATCAGCAGCACACCTGTAAATGTGGACACCAAAGGCCAGAATGTATCCCCTGCACCCCTTAAAGCCCCGGCCAATATGAATTGGGATGACTGGAAGGGCTGTACCAGCGCTATGACCTTGAGCGCGGCAGAGGTATTCCGGATGATTACCGGATCAGGAGAATATAAGCTGACGAGCTGAGGGCCAAAGAAGAAGAATATCACTGCCATAAAAGTTGAGATCATCGAGCCTATTCTCCGTGTTTTTTTGGCGTATTCTTCTGCCTTTTCAGGCTCCTTAGCGCCCAAGGTCCTGCCTGTCAAAGATGAAGCTGCTATGCCGAAGGCCTGGCCTGGCTGGAAGGAAAGCCCCAATATGTTCAATGCTATTTGGTGAGCCGCATAGATAACGGTTCCCAAACCGGCAACTATTCTGGCAAACAAAAGTATGCCTGTTCTTAATGCTAATTGCTCCAGGGTTGCAGGCACACCGATCTTGATCAGGTTGTATATGATATTCCCGTCAAATTTAAAGGGGTGTCTGAGGCTGATTTTAATAATGCTTTTGCCTTTAACTATGTAAGCAAGCAAAAGCACACTGGCTATTGCATTAGACATGGCGGTGGATATGCCGGCTCCAGTCACTCCAAGCTTCGGGAATCCCAGCAAGCCGTATATGAGCACAGCATTGCCGATGACATTTAAAAAGTTGACCTTCAGGTTTACTCTCATGGGCGTCTTTGTTTCCCCTATCCCTCTCAATGCCGCTGATATTGACATATTTAAGGACTGGAAAAGGAAGCCTACCATAACAATCCTGAAGTAGCCTCTTCCGGCCTGCAAAGCGTCTGCCTGAGCGCCTATAAAAGTCATTATGGAATCTGTAAAAACCAACCCCAATATAGATAAGGGAATGGTCAGCATCAGCATGCTCAATAATACAACATGCTTCAATACCGTTTCTATTTTTTCATTTTCATTGGCCCCATAGTACCTTGCGATCATAGCTGTTCCGCCCACATTCAGTGCCTGGACGAGAGACAAGCCTATAAATAAGGGCTGGTTGGTTATGCCTACAGCGGCTACGGAAGCGGCTGCCAATGCATTGTCGCTTATCCTTCCCAGCATCATCATGTCTATCATTCCGAATAAAGAGCCTAAAAGAAGCTCTACCAGGACCGGCCATGCAATCTTGACAACCTCTGCCCTGGCAGGATCCTTTATATCCGTAAATATTTTCTGTCCGTTATTTTCATCTTTTCTGTAATTCATTATTGCTATCCTTTTCTATATATTGATATTCTCACACCAATTATTATACCATAAGGTCAAGCAAAAAAATACCAAGCCGCATGGCCTGGTATCTTTATGGGTATCGCTTTAAAGCTGCTGACAGCCTTTACAATAATATATACTGCCTCCCAGATAGGCTTCTTTTTTTACAAAGGAACCGCAGGCAGGGCAGGGCATATCAACCGTATTTTTGCTCAATACAGTCTTATATCCGCCAGGATGCCCGAACAGATCCTTCTCCGTGTCTCTGCCGCCTTTAATCGTCATCTGTTTCAGCACACGCTTTATTGCATCATACATATCATCGATTTCTCCGGTTGTAAGGCTGGACATCTTGCGCTTGGGATGAATTTTTGCCGTCCAGAGGATATCCTGCAAGACCCCGTTGCCAAGCCCGGGAATACGCTGGTCCGTGGCTAAAAACGCTTTAGCCGACAGCTTGGCCGTTTTCTCATCAAAAAGACTGTTAAAAAATGCTCTGTCAAAGCTATCGGATAAAGGCGACGGGGATATCTTTAACGGATAGTAGTCAGAAACGCTTTCCTGGTCTCCGTCCCTGAAGCAGAATAGGCATCCCCACATCTGTATAGTGGCGCTCACAGCCGTATCATCTTCAAATTCAAGCAGCAGCTGATGTTTTTGAGGCAGCTTGTCACCTTCGGCATGGTAGCGCAATGGTGTGCTGATATGCAATATCATGTCGTCAGCCTTTATTTCTACATGTTCTCCAATGGATGTTGCACCTAGAATCGTCTTACCCGCAAGCAAGTCATGGTAACCGGCAGGATCACCTGTATACCAGGCAAAGGCGTGAGGTGTATGATTGGCGGTTGCCTTCCTTATCTTCTTTCCGGTCAACGTATCATTTATTTGATTCGCCAGCACAACAGCTTCCGGCAGCTCGACCATTTTATCCATCTCCTCCGTTTTTATTGAATATTATCATACAAAATATGACAACTGTGTGTCAAGTATACGGCAAAGAAAAAGGATTTATTTTTTCAAATAATTATCAAACAGGGCTGCCGCTTCGGCTCGAATAAGCACTTGTTCCGGCCTGAAGGTGTCGTCAGAATAGCCCTGCATAAGCTTCTCCTCCGTCAGTTGATCAATATATCCCGCTGCCCAGTCCGGTATTTTGTTCTTATCGGAAAATGCTGCTTTTATATTTTTATCAGCTGCTGCAAAGCCTGATGCCCTAGATATCATGGCCGCTGCTTCAGCCCTTGTTATGGTGTCATTGGGCTTCATATATACTGCCTTGCCTATACCCTTTCCATTCATCCATTCCCTTTTATTGCAGTATTTCATATATGTCCTTGCCCATGGCAGTATTTCCCCATCATCTGCGAATTGAGACAGATCTGTGTCACCATTATCCGGCACATAACCCGCGCTCAGAGAGAGCATTTTAGCAAACTCTGCCCTTGTAACCGGCCTTTCCGGCTCATACATGTATTCGCCGGCTGCTGATTTTATGCCGTTGACGATACCTTTGTCCATGAGCCTGTACACTGCATCTCTCGCCCAGTGGCCTTCTATATCTGTCATAAGAGCTATTCCGCTGTTTTCCATAACTGCATACTTGCTGAAATGCGAAATCCTTATCGTAACAGAGCCGTTAGCTTCATCACCGGCTCCCCCAATCAACTCCCAAGCACTGTTTTTCTCATCATATTCATATATGCCTATGTGTTTTAAACCCTTGGCTTTGTTTTTATTGAAATAAATCGTCATCTCAACAGGTGAATTGGATTTATATCCTTCCGGTGCTTTGATATCAAATATATTGCTGAGGAAATCCTTATCGCTCTGGTCCCTGTATTCCAGCAGATCCTTTATTTCATGGACTTCTATGTATCCGTTTTTAAATAGCTCGTCACCGGTAAATTTGAGCTTCAGAAGTCCCGGTATTATTATTTCCTCATTTGCCCTAAAATCCAGCTTTCTTCTTACCAGGCTTCCTGTTTCGGCACTGTTTCTGATAATGCCCGTATTATCAGGAATATCTGTAGGAATGCCTTTATCCTCATCCTCGTCGTCCTTACCGCTTGTTTTCTGCAATATCCTGACGATTGCAGCATCTTCGTAAGCCCTATCGGCTGAAACTATATATTCAGCGTTCACCGCAATTTCGCCATATTTCCTTGCTGTCAATAAACCGTCTTTTGTTATAGATGCCGACCCTTCAGTATCATATATCTGCCAATCTACTTTATCCGGCTCCAATAATATTTGCCTGTTATCTTCAGTCATCCCATAGAGTCTCATCTGTATCCTTTCTCCAATCTTCATCTGTATATCTTCCGGCATTATCTTTACTTTCACTATATCGCTGATACCTGAGTTGAGGACTTCCGCAGAATACTCTGTACGGTTCCCTGCCAGGTCCATAGAGGTTATGGTGATGGTCTCCCTTTGCAAATCAGAAAGCATATATTCCTCGTTAAAGCTGCCATCTTCCTCCACAGTCATCCGGGCTCCATTCACATAGAGCTTGCTGCCTGCCGTTGTCTTTCCGGATACCAATATGCTCCCGCTTTGTATGGCATCATTGCTGTTTGGGCTCTGCACCATCAGTTCCGGGGCTCTATCATCATAATAAAAATCATATGCCTTTATGGCCTTATCCCCGTTTTCCCCTACTGCCTCGATCTCTATCATATTGCTGCCCCTCACAAGGTTCAGCTGCAAGCTGTAATTTTTGTTCTCTGCTTCATCGATCTTTTCTCCATTGATGTAGAATACTGCTTTTGCCGTTTCATCTGACCGATATCTGCAATCTATATATTCGGCATTTGTATATCGTATCTCATTGTCATTCTCATCTTTTTCTATATTTATATTGCCGTATTCGGAAGTAAAATCAATTGTAAATTCAGGAGGCTGGGGCTTCGGCAGATATATTTCTTCCGAATAGGAGGGCTTGCTGATATGCTCTTCCTCCAAACCCGCTGCAAGTGTTTTGTCGACTGCATAGAGACCATATTTATATGTTCTGCCGGTAAGCCAGCCGTATTCTTTGCCTTCACCATCAAACAATGTCCCGCCGAATATTGTTTCTGTCTTGTCTCCGTCTATGCTTACCATGGCTTCTACGGTTTTATCAATTTTTCCCTCATCATCCACTGCATATATGCGATACTCATCCGCTCCTATTGCTTCGTCCCATTGTGCCTTCATCATGCCGTTTCCTATGGTTTTTACTGTGAAATCCGAAGGGATCTCCGGTGCCAGAGCATCTATTATCTCAAATTTTCCCGAATACATTTCATCAAAGCCGGTGCCGTTCCTTTTTACCTCGCCGCGGACTTTATAGCTTCCTGTTGTTATCCCTGACGGAATCGGGCATTCATATGATCCTGAAGCGCCATCCAAATTTTCCCCAATTTCTATTGAGCTTGAAATTCCGTCCTCCCTTACAAGGTATAGGGCCACCTCGCTCTCCTCAGTTTTGTTAAGCTCCCAATCCACTTTGATCCTGCCTTCCTCCTGCTTTGCAGAAAGTGATTGGAAAACAGCCGGTTCCTTGGCATTATACAAGGTCATTTTTACAGCTTTATCTGATTCTATTGTCCATTCACCGGGTTTTGGTGAAACAATAGTCACGAACAGCCGCTTTTCTTCCATTCCGGAATCAGACACATCTGCGGGTATGATATGGTTCCTATAGTTTACTTCCTCAACAAGCTCATATATGCTTCCATCCGGATCTGTCACTGTTATCTCCGGTTTTGCAGAGGAATCATACTTCATCTCGATTATGGCAGATTCAACGCTCTCATCTATTTTGGCCTTATATGTGTAAGCAGAAGCCCCCAGAGCAAGAGCACCGCCTATGCTGCCTCCATAGCAGACATTGTAGGAATATGGGATATCTCTGAGCTTTTCTATATTGGTGCCATAGCTTATAGTTACATCTTCTCCCCTGGCATCTTTAGTTTTGACTGTATATATGCTCTTTTTATCCGGAGAGCCAAGGGATGCCACGTCAAAACTTACTGATCCGCCCCATTTATAGCAAATACCAACCCCAACGCCCATGAACTTGACATTGCCTTCTATTTCTCTGTCGGATAATCCTGCGCCGAAGCTGCTAATGGTCTTTCCCCCTATAAACCAGACACGATCCGGCACCTTGACTTTCCCGCTGATCGAGCCTTTTATCTCATGGCTGCTTATGCCGAAATAGGCGTCGGCTATCAGTATATCGAGTATATTAAGGTCTGCGCTTATATAACCACCGCTGAAATCAAAGTGCCCCGCGATATCTCCAACGTCTATGAAATAAATATACCCGTCTCCTTCAAGATCGATACCGGAACAGCTCAAGACTGCTTCAATATCCCTAAGCCCCACCAATGTATATCCCTTTATTCTCGCATGGTAGGTCAGCAAGTCCACAATATCCGCCCTTACTGCGATGCTGGAGCCCGTAGGCAAAATACCATAACGCAGCGAATCCATCATGGACTTCAGCCCGTAAATTCCTCCCCCAATACTCTCAAAAGCCAGCCCTGTGCTTCCTATGGGCTTGGGTATTGCACCATATTTATTCTCAAACTCGAAATAGTCGGGATACAGATTCTTATCAAAAGCCATTTCGGCATTTATATCCAGCAGCTTCAGCTTGGGATTTTCTGCCTTGGTCTTGAAGCCATAGGCTCCTTTTGTTGTATTGATAAAAAAGGTGATGCTGGCAGACTTCTTGGTCATATAATCCTTGGACTGAAAGCCCCCAAGCTTCCAGCGGGGAAATGGTATCGTAATCTCCGTGTCGATGTCTATCTTCTTATTCGTTATGCCCATATCCTTTATATCTGATTCCATAAAGCCTGTCCCAATGCTGGTAAGGAAGTTGAAGTATTTGTTCTCAAGCTGCAGTATTCCGTCAACCTTCACTTCCCCATCGCTCTGTATCTTAATCTTCTTTACCAGTATGGGGAAGTATCCTACATACAAAACGCTGGTATCATCTACATAGCCATCCTCATCCTCAATGACGGCTTCTGCCGAATCGATATAGAAATGGCCCTTTTTCAAGGTTATATCCATGCTTTTTCCCAAAAGTGCCGACTGCATGTAAAGCTCGCCGTTTCCTTTTACTATGAAGCTGCCTCCGCTTTTGGATACAGTCAGATTATTGTCTCCATAGCCCTTGTAATATATGTCATTATTTATGGCTATGGTATCACCGGAGACATCGAACCTTCCATCGGATACACTTCTCACCTTGCCTCTGATTATCAGCATTGCATTGCTTTTATCGCCGGCACTGAGCTGAGATTCATTTTCATAAAGCACGGCACTTTGAACCCTTTTGCCGCCGATGTTTTCCTCTTTTATTACCAAAATCCCATAGTTTCTGGATTTATATCTCACATCCGATGTCACCGTTATATATTGTCCAAGGGTATAGTCCAGCATATCGTTTTTATGGTTTATTACAAGCTTGTACGTTCCCGTATCCAAACCTTTTGCAATTCTTATGCGGACCTGGTTGTCACTGATTATGCTTATATCGGACTCGCCAAGGTATATGGCATTCCCCTTCGACGTATTTACCAGGCTCATTTCATAGCTGCTTTTATCCTTAAGCTTCTCGAATCCATAGCCTATGATCTGTATGGCATTATCCTCATCCTCATAATAAAGATTCCTGGGCACTATATCCGTATAACCTATATCGGAATCATCATCCTCAAAACCCGGAATTATGATGAACTTCTTTATATTCTTGATTTCCCTGTCCAAGGAGGTGATGCGTATCATATACTGCAGCACCTTCATCCTCTGGGTATTCAATGCTTTTACCTTCCAGGATGCCGTCTGCTTTTGGCTGACAGGTATCCTATATAGATATTGGCTGCTTTGCTGGCCTTCTGCCAGCTCCAGGCCATCCGGAAGGATCAGCTCGGCATTGATGCCCACCAGCTCTTCAGAGCTTTCAAGGCTGTTATCCAGCTCCATCAAAATATCAAAGGGATTGTTCTCATATATGTCTCCTTTAATATTCAGCCTGGCGGGAGCCAGGACATTCACGCTGAAGGTATCCCCATTGGTACTGTCAGATATGCTGCCCAGGCCATAGTAAGTTTCAAATTGTATGGTTTCACCCGGCTCCAGTGCCTTTGGTTCCCAATAAAGTGCCGCTGCGGAATCTGCACTTTTGTACTCATTGAGTGATGAACCTATATTTCGCTTTGGATTGATAGAATAATCCCATTTTGAAGCGGATAGTGCGTTCCAATGTGCAATAGTCATCCTGTCAGGCTGAGTATTGCCCCAGCCTTTTATAAAACCGTAAGCCACCACCCTGGGGCTGTCCGCAGAGTCTGTACACCTCCAATATACGGGAATATCTTCTCCCATAACCTGGGTTTCATAAGAAATATCTGTGTTGCCGTCCAACGAAACACTGCAGCCGTCGTTGCTCCCCAGCATCATATCCAGGAGGAGCCTCGTTCCCACCATGCTGCTTTTGGTACCGTTATTTGTGATGGAATAGCTTATTTTGATGTTTCCCACATCGCTGCTTTTCATATTGTCCGTCAGCTCCAGCTTCTGTGTGACCGCAATATCTCCGATTCTCCAGCCGGAGATATTATTCATCCCCTCCACCTTTGGCGCTGTTACCATGCCTCCATCCATGACTATCCCATTATATGAATTGCCGTATATGTAATCCTTTCCATCAATCCTGAAGGTAGTGAAGGTGGTCTCGGGAACACCTTCCGAAAAAAGCAAAGGTTTATTATTATCCTCCTGCCTGCTTGGAGAGCCTTGGGCGGTTTTAACCGCAAACCTTCCGTCCTCCTTGTTTACCAAAAGCTCAACTATATTGTTTTTGATAGATTGCACTTCCGGCACTCCTGCCGCGCTGACTTCCAGAATTGAATTACCAATAAGGCCTAAAACCCAAACCGCAAGCATCAAAGCTGCTTTTAATCTCCTGCTCATCATTTCACCTCCGCTACTGATTTACATATACCTGTATAGTTTTTGTCCTTCTTTCCCTATCCTGCAGGAAGAATGTGTACCAATTGAATGCCTCAAGCCTGACGGTTTCTCCGGGAGCAACAGTGTATCCTCCGGTCTTGAAATAGGCCTGGGTCCTTTTGCCCTTTTCCCACTTGAGCTTTAAGCTCCCCTCGCTGCCAAGGGCGCTGACTTTTACATCCAAATCATTTAAAATCACGCTTTCTCCTTCGGCGACCTCATCGTTGAGGAGAAGCACAATTTCGCCTGGGCTCAATACTTTTACAGTCCTTATTTCTTCACCGCTGTTGCCCACCCTATCGGATACCTTGTATCTCAAAATATATATTCCCGGTATTCCTGTATCCACACTTCCTTTTACAATAACCTGAGCTGATATATCTCCGTCTATATTGTCAACCGCAGTATATCCCGGTTCTATATAAGCTTCATCCTGAAAAATAGTTGTATAGGGCGATCCCTTAAGTGTTATCACAGGCTTGTCTGCATCAATATTTTTTACCTCGGCCTTTATCTCAGCGATGTTCCCTGCATCGTCCATCACTCTGAAGGTGAATTCCCCGTTCCTGTAAAAGGCCCTCTTCGCTGAGCCGCCGTTGTTTATGATCACCGAACCTTCTTCTGCCCGCAGTATGACCTCAACAGGCTTATTGGTCATTTCACCATTGCTGTATTCCAGGGACACTGCGGGAGGAGTCTTATCAATCCATGTTACAGCTGCTGTTTTTGATCCTTTGTTGCCTGCATAATCTTCAAACTCAAATACAAACTCTCCGTTTTGAGTAAATATATACTCCGTTTTGCCGCTGTTGGTCAAAATCCTTCCCGGTTCATTCATGATCAATACCGCTTTTACATCTCCGTTCGTACCGGTGAGCGGAGTATAGGCTATTTCAGCCGTCGGCTTTTTCCTGTCTATGTAGTTTACATCAAATGCCTTTACAGTCTCATTTCCCGCAGTGTCAACAACAGCAACCTCAATTATCTTATTCTCGGTGCATATGTAGTCGAACCCCGCTTCAGAGGATATGATGCTCTCCGGCTCCATATTGTGCCTTACTTTTGCAATGCCTGTATTGTCGCTGTAGCTTACTGTGATAATAACATTATTTCTGGTAGGCCTTAGAGTGTCTGCAACAATCCGGAGCTCAGGCGCCTCCTTATCTATGGTGCTCACTTTAGCTGCAGCAAGGCCCCTGTTGAAATTTCCATCTTCATAAACGAATGTAAACTCTCCGTTTTGCTCAAAGGTATAGCTGCTGCTGCCTCCGTTATTGACTATGGTATAGGGGCCGCCTTCTTCGGCTAAAACCAGCTTTGCCGTCACGCTTTTATTTATCATCATTTCATCCGGGTCATAGATTTTGGTCTCCCCTATATAATATTCAATGGTTCCCGCTGGAACGCCGTCAGACAGATTGCTGACCCTTGCGGTTATTTCACCTGTATTTCCCGCTTTATCCGAATAGAGAAAGGTAAAAGTTCCGTTTTCTACAAATTCAAAGGTATCCAGGCCATTATTGTTCAGTATCTCAACTTCCTCCCCTTTCTCCGGAAAGTATATCTCTGCAAATACCTTATTGGGCTTGAGCTCATCGGTATAATACCTGATGCCGGCTTCCGGCGCCGACTTGTCAATATTGGAAACGGTGACCTCCTCATACCCTATATTTCCTGCCTCATCCATGAATTCAAAGGTAAAGGTGCCGTTTTCATTAAACACATATTCTGATCCTCCCCCGTTATTCAGGATCTTTACATTTCTCCCCCTGTCGTCGTGGGTGAGCAAGATAGCTGTCACATCCCGGTTTGTGGGCTCTTCTGTGCTAAGATACACATATGCCTCCGGCGGAATCCTGTCAATATTGTAAACGCTGCCTGTTACTGTCCTTGTATTCCCTTCTTCACTAAAAACTCTTATCGATACGGAATGATCCCCATTATCAATAAAGCGGTATGTATATGTATCAAGTGAATCCCCTTCCGCCGTAGGGCTTGTTATACATGCTGAAGCGGGGTTGGGTGTGAATTCCGCTCTGATGTTTTCATTTGTGAGGCCTCCTGAGTCACCGTACATAACATTCATATAACTTTCAGGAGAGGTGATCGTATATACTGAAGCAACCGCTGTTCCGGTATTCCCTGCTTTATCTTGGAATTCAAAGGTGAATTCCCCGTTTTCATCAAACACATATCTAAAGCTTCCGCCATTGTTTGTTACCTCCACAGGTTCGTGGGCATCAAGATATACAGTGATCGGTGCTGTATCTCCTCCGGCATATATGATGCTGCCTTCCGGCGCTTCCTTGTCTATATTTTTTACCTCTGCTTTTATACTCCCACTATTGCCCAAAGTGTCCTCAAACCGGAACAAAAATTCCCCATTCTCATCAAAGGTGTGGGTAAATCCGCCTTCGCTCAAAATCGTATAGCCGTTTATATCCTCCAAATGAAGGGCAGCGGTTATGGATTCATTGGTCCATATATCTCTGGGATGGGAATATGTGACATATGCCTTTGGAGATTCCCTATCGATATTATTTACAACAGCCTTTATATGAGCCTTATTCCCGGCACTATCCGCGATGACAAACTCAAACTCTCCGTTGCGGTTGAATACATAAGAGCTGATTCCATCATTATTGAGCAAGGCCGCATTATAATTGTCATTCATTGTCAAGCTTGCAATCACACTCCCTGCTGTTGGCCCTGTGATATCATAGGCCACCTCTCCTGTGGGAGCAGTTCTGTCCAATATGATGGAAGCTTCATATATATCTGATATATTGCCGACCCCGTCCATGAACCTGGCAAATACCCGCTGCTCCCCGTCTTCTTTATCTGCAAGGGCCCAATTGCAGATCGCCAGTCCATCTTCATAGGTTATATCCTTCCAGTCCGCTGGCTGTATTGCCTCTATTGCCTCATCCTCAAGCATTGTCCTATCATCCGATAATATGGTCTTAAAGGTTTTACCGGCTATTGTTTGCAGTTCATCTATTCTGAGCTGCAGCGGTACATTCAGCTTGTTGGTATATCCGCTGCCAAAAGCGATGCTCCCTGATGGCCTGGTCAAATCTATGCGGAGCGGCTCCGTAAGGCAGGTGATTTGCTCATTGCCCAATGTATCCTGAAGCATTATATGCAGATACCATACCCCCTCAGCGGCAGGATAGGTTACTTCCCCTTGATTGGAAGCAATGCCTATGTCTATCCACTCTGAAGGCTCATTATCCGGTGATGCTGATATTCCATATTTGAACAAAGCTACATCAGTATAAGCATCCTTAAGCTCTGAATAGGAGAATTTGAATATGTTTTGGGCAATTTCCTTATCATATGTTATATCTACCGTTGGAGGGCTATTATCGAAGCAGAACTCTGCAGGATTTCCATCCTCAAAAACTGTTTTATCCGTACTATTACCGGCAAAATCCTTCGCCTTGATATTGAGATGATATCTGCCGTTTAAAGCATCGCTTCCCCTTATGATAATGGATTGAAGATTTTCAAAGCTGGCAGGGATCCTTTCTACGCCGGTTGCGTCTACCCAGTTTACAGAAAAATCATCACTCCGTAAATCTACATATGACATATCAATTATTTCTATACTGACCTCATGATCCTTTTGAAATACTTCCGGCTCTCCCAGATCTTTAACCTTGATTATGGGAGGATCAAAATCAAAGGATATCTGGTTTTCAATTTGTGTCCAATTGTAATATTCGTCATAAAACCTGGCTATCAGCTTGTAGTATCCGGTATCAGATATGCCACCAAGCACTCCATCTATGCTTGCAGTGCCTTCCATACTATCCAATTCCAATGCACGCCACATGCCGTCATCCTTAATGCCTCCGGATATGTCAGGTTCAGTGACCGGCTCATAGTCCCAGGTGCCCATATCCATAGTCAATAAAGCATATAAAAACTTACCCTGCAAAGCCCTATCCTCTATGTGGTATTGTGCTGAAACAGGTTTTTCGTCTATATAAATGATTTCACCTGAAGCACGAGGGCCTTCATTGTCAAAATAAAAGGCTTTGCTGCTGATGCTTTCGGCTGCTGTGCCGTTTGATGCCAGTATATTGAGATAATATACACCTTCCAGCGGAGCATCAAAGCTTGTCCCTTGTATATGATATTTGCCGTCCTCTGCAGGCAGCACCGCTTTGTTTATTACATCTGTACCCTCTTTATAGGTCTCTCTTGTCCAAAGATATTTTACCTCTTTAATGCCGCTCTCCAAATCCTCCGCACTGAAAGAAACCGTACGGCTTGCGGCATATAGGGTATCTTCTTCTTCATTGAGGTCCACTGCTGTCCCATCGCCGTGAATGCTCTTATCCCAGGTTATGGCTGGCGGGGTAGCATCATTTTGGTTTACTCCAAAGCATATATAATTGTTCCCGTATACGTTTCTCGCTTCATCATTTACCTCGGCATAAAGCGTGAACTCCTGATAAGGGGGTATGCCGCTTCCATTGGGAATATCAATTTTGACTGTATAGGTGGTATAAGTATCATCCTCTACGGGTATTACAGTATTGCTTATGAGCATTTTCTTCTCCGGCCCTGTTATTTTGATACCGCTTATATCTCTATATTCCCAATGATAAATCAAGGTGAGAGGCGACTGCTCAGCCCCCCTGTTTTCCTCGCGAACTATAATATCCACGCTTGTCCTGTCCGGTTCGTAGGTCTTATAGCTGTCATATGGCCATGCTGGTGAAATTATTTCGGGAACTGCATTATCCAGCTTGAGTTTATATTTCTCTATATTCGGCTTCTCTATGTATCTGGCATCGTTTCCTCCAATGTCCCCTACAGGTATGCTGAAAGGGCCCGCCTCACCGGGATTGTAAAAGAATTTTACAGTGCCGCTTCCTTCCCCCAATCTGTCCGCACCGGCAAGCGGAATCTGATACTCATGGGAGTATTTAGGCGAGGTGCTGCCCGGAATATCTCCTAAGAGCATTGAGCCATCTCTATGCAGAATATTTGTCATCAGAAAAGTACTCATTGATATAGTTACCGGTTCATTATACTTTACACTCCCATAAATTGTATCCGAAGTATTGACCCAGTTATCCAGATATTCCCCTGTATCCTCGTCCTTTTTCAACGGCACTGCATTGCCGTTATAATCCCTGATTCCATCCACCGCTGCACCGGTCATTGCAGGCGATGTTTCATCGGAAACCCATACCTTGATGTTATCCAGATACACGTCCAGGTCACTTCCGCCATCCCTGTCCGCATATATATCCACTTTTATGCTTGTGGTGCCGGCAGGAAGAATAATCCCGGTTTTCCGCAGCGTTTCCCAGGATTTATTTCCTATATAATAACCTGAATCATGAATAAGTGCGGTACCGTTTTTATATAACCGGACTTTAAACCGATCATTATCACCATTGCTATCATCCCATCCGAAATAGTCTACTGAAAAATTAATTGTTAGCTGCCCCAAATTGCACAACATCTTTTGTTCCTCATTCAAATTGACAGTTCTTGCAATCTCAGCATCAGCCATTTCTCTCGTACCGTCTTCGTCATTTTTGAAGTAATAGAAATATCCCGGGTTGCCGCCGGAAGGCCCGTTCTTAAGAGAGGCAGCCCTTGCAACCTCATCATTCAAATTTGTCCAGGAGCCTGGAGAACCTCCATCGTCATTGAGCAAATACCATTGATATCCGCCGTATACTGTTATGCTTGAAAAAGACATATACATTATCATTATCAGCATGAATGCCAGAATCGGCTTCATTTTTGCACTGTTCAATCCAATCCCTCCCCATAGTATTCGATAGTTCTTCCGTACTTTATATCAATAATCTGAAACTTCTGTATAATTACTTAGATATTACATATTTTTCTGCAAATATACAATGTACTAAAGTACAGTCACAAGAAATAAAAAAATACAGCCCTTATTAGCAGCCTTCCAATAAGGAGGTTTGCAAAGGTCAAAATGGTTTCTCATAACAGCATTCCATATACTTCTTGTGCTAAAACGCTGCACTTAAACTAACGTTTGTTAACTTTATATTTGATTAAACTAGCGATTGATATTATAATAAAATCAAAGGAGATGGGATGTATGGATAATGTGAAAAGCGATGGCGCCCAAAAACGCAAAAGAGGAGTGGCAACAACACGCCAAATTTTGGACATATCCGCAGATTTGTTTGCAAAAAACGGATATGACGGCGTTTCGGTGCGTGCCATTGCAGAGAAGGTTGGAATTAAAGAAAGCTCATTGTATAACCACTTCAAAAGCAAAGCCGACATTCTCGAAACCCTTTTTGACGAGTTCATAAAATATGCTCCCGAAACAAGGCCGTCGAACGAAGAAATTGATCAAATGCTCATGCTTATGGAGCCGGAAGAAGTGTTTAAAAGCATTCTTTTCTATGTTGGAAAAAACGTCGGTAGCACTCTCGCAAACACAGCAACGATTATTGATTGTGAAAAGCACAGAAATCCACGAGCTGCCGAAATGTATTACCGGTACCTCGTCAAGGAGCCTGCGGATTATTATGAAAGACTTATTAATAAGATGATCCGGCGCAAAATGATTAAACCTGTCGAAGCCCGTATCATAGCGGAACAATATAACTATGTATCAATTGCTCTGACAAAGGAATACATTATGGCACAACATGGACTTGCAGATGTAAAATCTGTAGTGGGATATATGGTTAAAACACTCAAATTCTTTTGCGGAATGATGGAAAAGGATAGCGGTGGGCGCGATGAAAAGAAAGAGAAAGTATAAATCTTTGAGTGAAAGATATCCGCCATCTGAACCGTGCAGTTGTGATATATGCAGATCATATTGTCTTCGTCCGGGCTGGTGGACCGTTGAGGAAGCATCAAAGGCTATCAAAGCTGGCTATGGAAGCCGCATGATGCTGGAAATTTCACCCGATATGGCCTTCGGTGTTCTCTCCCCTGCATTCAAAGGTTGTGAGGGGAATTTTGCCTTGCAGGAACATGCAAACAATGGATGCAATTTTTTGAAAAACGGTCTTTGTGATCTACATGACACAGGCTATGAACCGCTTGAATGCCTTTATTGCCATCATCTAAGAAAAGGCCTTGGTCAGAAATGCCATGAGGTTCTTGAAAAGGATTGGCAGACGCCAGCAGGACAAAACTTAGTAAAATGCTGGATCAAGCAGATAATAAAGAAGAAGGTTACCGATGGATGACAACCGGCCTTCCGGAGCTGTCCTGCTTGATGCCGAGTGTTTGGATTGGTCTATCAATTTGAGTATATTGAATGCCTGGCACAATGCGGGGTTATTCCATATACCCTATTTTTTTATTTTTGAGTCTTCTCGACAAGACCCGTCCGGGCAGCATAAGCGATCACCTGAGCCCTGTTTTCAAGATGCAGCAGCTCGATGATCCTTCCCATATGGTATTTGACAGTCCGCTCAGTGAGCCCCAACGCATCTCCCGCTTCCTTATAAGTTATTCCTTTAGCCACCATTTCCAGTATTTCCGTCTGCCTCAGGGTGAGCTGCCTCTCCCGGCTGTCCTCCGAAGGGTTCTCCATATGCTTATGCTCATAGGAGCTATTGTTTTTAAACTCCTTTAAAAGCCGGGAAGCTAAATCCGGCGAAAGGGGAACCTCTCCTTTTTCAAGATCAGACAGCATATCTACAAGCTCTCTGGCGTTGGTGTTCTTCAGAAGATACCCTGATGCTCCGTACTTCACTGCATCAAAGAGATCCCCATCCTCCTCCGATGTGGTAAGCATGATTATCTTTATTTCCGGCATTTCTGCCTTTATCAGCTTTAATGCATCTATTCCGGTGCACTCAGGCATCTTGATATCCATTAAAATAATATCCGGCTTCAATGCGCGAGCCTGCTCCAATGCTTCTCTGCCATTTTGGGCTGCACCGGTTACATCTATGCCATAGGTTTCAAGGAGATATTGAAGACCCTCCAAAAATAAAGGATGATCATCTACCAGCATTAGTTTCATCTTCATTTTTCCCACCTTTCCCGACAGGCAGATATAAAGCAATCCTGCTGCCTTTTCCCGCAGGCGATTCTATGCGAATTTTCGCCCCTATTGCGGCGGCACGCTCCCGCATTATATTCAATCCGAATTTTGTACCGGCGCTGTTTTCGTATAAACTGCAATCAAAGCCTTTCCCGTCGTCCTCTATGATAGTGCATAGCTCCTCCTGTGAAAGTGAAAGGGATATTTTCACATTATCAGCCTCCGCATGTTTCCTCACGTTGTTTAAAGCTTCTTTTATGATATTAAGCATGTTCAGCCGTATAGCAGGCTCCAGTACCTCACCTGTAAAATCAGCAGGCATATCCCTTTTAACATATATGCCGGTTTCTTCCTCAAATCTAATGATATCCTTTTCTAATGCTGTGATAAAATCCTTTTCGGTAAAGGCGGCACTCCTGGCATTGCGTATATATCGCCTTATCTCATCATGGGTCTCCTGTGTGACGCCTATCAGCTTGTCCAGCTTGAGAGAGGCCACTTCTACCCCTGCATTCAGAAGTTCCTGCTTGATGCCCTGAGCCTGTAAGCTTATGAAGCCTAAAACCTGTCCCAGATTGTCATGCATATCTCTGGCCATCCGTTCCCTCTCCTCAATCACTGCAAGCCTCCATTGATGCCTTAAAAACTCCTGCTGTGCCTGCTTCTTATCAGTTATATCATATATAACTGCAAGCCTTCCTATAAGAGTACCCTCCCTGTCAGCAAGGGGAGAAAGCAATGCCTCATAAACCTTTGCATATTCCATGGCATCTATTGAAAACTCTGTGTGTGCAATATTCCTGTCCATACAAGCCTTAGCCAGCTCCGGAATTTTGGGGCAGGCTTCTTCAACCCTTTTGGCAGAAGCTTGCGAAGCAGTCAAACCTATGATCCTTTCAAAGGCCGGATTCATATCCAGCACCCTGTCCTGCAAATCAAGTACCAATATCCCTGCTTCCATTGTCTCAATCACAGTAGCACGTGCCAAGGGTATCAAGTCGAACATCTTATAGCGAAAGATACCCCATGTCATTATCAACCCCGCCGGTCCAAAGAACACTGGCGTGATATCAAATCTTTTCACAGGGCTGATGCCTGAAATATACAGCATATTGGGTATAACAATTAAGCTTAAGCCCAAAAACAATGCAAATGCTTGCTTTCTGTATACCGTGTTCTTTAAAAATACCGCTCTGGCGATAAGTATCCATGCAGTAATATTCAAAAAATGCGAATATGCAGCATGAATATAGAACATGGGACCGTATTTTTTAGCTATGACCGGAAACAATCCGCTGTAATCCATATGCATCTCATACCTTATCAAGCCGTGCATTCCATCAGTCCAAACGAGCATTATGATAATTGTAGGTATAACAGCAAGCCACCAAACCTTTTTATTTCTTACCCATCCATGATATCCGGTGAATTCCATACATAATACAAGCAATGTTACAGGAGAATAGCAATAAGCAAAGTATTGGATATTCGCCCAAAAAAGCTTGGTGCCGAAGTCGGTCGCCGCCATTTCAAGAGCATTGCCGGAAGACCATATGGTCACTACAAACATGCTGAGTATAAAGCTGACGGCACCTTTTGCGTTTTTTCGCCTCAGCAATGCATATATTCCCAAAGATAATGTAATGCACGAAGACACAATCAAAGGCCATATATATGGAATATATTGAAATCGCATACTCTCACCATGCCTTGCTAATAATATACTATTTATATTAAGTATAAGATATTAACCTATTTAATGGAACAAAAATATGAAAAATGCTTATTATTAGTATTTTATGGCATAAAAAAAGCAGGAAATCAACCCTACTTTACTTTTTTTATATTATATATCTCTGTCTCGTTCTCCAGGGTAGCTGTTTCGATCCTTTTCAGCTTATCGATTATTTCTTTATGCTCTCGCTTATTTTCTTCGTAGTGGCTTTGTTGTATTTCTGCTAATTGCTCCAACTTTGTCTGCATCTGCTCCTGCGTCAATTCTATATTGTCAAGCCTTTTATTAATATTGGTTTCAGCATTGATTATTTTGCCGGATAGGCTATTATACATTTTCTCTACCAGGTCATAAAGCTTATCAATCTTATCCTCCATGGCTACCCCTCCTTGTAGATTTA
>NZ_JAJEKE010000011.1 GCF_024363565.1 Lutispora saccharofermentans
TTTTACATGAATCTCGTGGGCAGCAGCATATCGACCAACCCGATTATAAGAGCACCTATTAAAGCGCCCCATATAGATACCGCCATATTAGCAACAAAAAATTGTGTAAAGTATATTATGGCTGCAGATACTATAAAACCTGACACTCCTCTTCCGAATGGAGCCGCATCGAAATTAAAGATTCTACCTATAAGGTAGTCTACGGCAGAGATTATCAATGCAGCAATCAGAGCCGTCCAGAATCCTCTGATAGAGAAGCCCGGAACCAACCAGGAAGTAACAAGCAGGACTACCGCGGCTACAACAAATCTAATAATGAATCCTATGGCTCCTCCGCCCGTACTTCTTCTAGCTTCATCATTGCGTGTATTCTCATCATCCATTAGAACTCACCTCCAAAAAATGTCTCTTTTGTATTGTTTACGCATTATATATTATTGCTTTTTTTGTATTTATTATTTAACCAATATATGGTAAAAAATTATTGCATAAATTTCTTCTATTTTCGTCTCATTCTTACCTCTTCTATTGCATTTTTTGCACCAGAATATAACCCGGAAGCAGAGAGGCCATAAATTACTCCTTGAAATATTCTCAATTTGATTTGAGGTTGATCTAAAAAGAAGATCCCAATCACTATTCCAAGGACCAAGGCAGCCAAGGCACCGAACTTTTTGGGCAATCCCACACCTTTCAGGATTTCGATCACTGCCATTATTACAGGTATGATTATAGCTTCATTAAACATCTTACCACTCCTTAAATTTTTATTAATATATTATATGAATTTGATAAAGTTCATCATGTCATGTGAAGTCTATAAATCCATACGATAATTATAGCTGCTGAAGCATGTTTACATTTGAAGAATAATTGGATAAACTAAAAAATAATGAAGACAGGAGGGAGAAAATGAGCAAAAGATTGTATTATGAGAGTGCTTATTTGAGAGACTTTGAAGCTAATATAGTCAACTGTATCGAATATAACGGCCGCTACGGATTATTGCTGGATCAGACATGCTTCTATCCCGAAGGCGGCGGGCAACCGTCTGACATAGGCTATATAGGTGAGTGTGAGATTACTGAGGTAATTGAAAAAGAAGATCAGATACTGCATATAACCGACCAAGGATTAGGCCAACAAAAAGTAAAATGTAAAATCAACTGGAAAAGAAGATATGACTTTATGCAGCAGCATACCGGCCAGCATATATTATCTCATTGCTTCCTGGAATTGTTCAATGGCAAGACCGATAGTTTCCATTTGAGCACAAACACTATGAGCATTGAGATAGATATTAAAGACTTTGACCAAAACCGCTGCAATCTCGTTGAAGATATGGCCAATGAAATTATATATAGAAACTTGCCCATAACAACAATGATTGTTGATGAGAAAGAGCTTCAAAAACTGCCGTTAAGAAAGCATCCAAGCGTTAAAGACAACATACGAATAGTTAAAATAGGTGATATAGACTACTCCCCATGCGGAGGCACTCATGTTATGAGCACCGGCGAAGTGGGTATAATAAAAATCACAAATTTCGAAAAGCTTAAAGAATCCTATAGGTTTGAGTTTCTATGCGGGAATAGAGCATTAGGGGATTACAGAGATAAGAATAGGCTTATGCTTACCCTCGGTGCTAAGTTTTCAGTAAGATATCAAGAGTTAGATAAAGCTGTGGAAAAATTGATTAATGAACATAAAAATTTAAGCAAAGATTATGCAAGCGCTAAAAAAGCACTGTTGAAATATGAAGCTGAAGAGCTTTTCAGCAAATGCAAAGCTATAAATGGTAAAAAAATACTTGTTAAAATATTTGAGGATAGAAAAGCTGATGAAATTAAACTGCTTTCATCGGAAATTGCTAATCACAACCAAACCGTGGCCTTGTTTGGTGTTTTAAATGATTCAGCCCAAGTTATTTTCACCCGTTCAGATGATATCGATATAAATATGAATTCAATATTGAAAGAAGTGCTGCCAATTATAAATGGAAAAGGCGGCGGAAATTCGAAAACTGCACAAGGTGGAGGAAGCATGCTCCAGAATCTAAACAATTTGATGGAAGAAGCATATAGAAAAATTTTGCATTATTACATATAACGCATTAAATATTTTACAGCAGTAAGCTTATATTAACTGATAAAAGAGTGCATCGTGAAAGGGCTTAGAGTTTGTTAGCGAAGTATAGGACAAGTTGCGTCAACTGTTTGAGCCAAAGCGAGTTTTGACGCAACCCTATACAAGCTTACAAAGTCTTAGCTCTGGAGCATAAGGTGAATTGCTCCACAGGAGCAAGAGAGGATGCCTGGGGCATTTGCAATCGTTATCAGTCAATATAAAAGCTATGTAACGTATTTATTGCAACTTATATAGAACCAATAAATATTTTAAATTATAAGATAATAATTATTAATTAATAAGAGGAATAACAATAAATATGTCGAATCATTATTCGATAGACAATATTATGCAAAATTATGCAAATATACTAATGGAGAAGTGAAACTATGAGTAAAAAACTGCTTATAATCGGAGGAGGCATTGCGGGCCTCAGTGCTGCAAAATCCGCAAGAGAGGCTGCTGCCCAGGCAAACTGACCATACCGCATCTTCCTTGCTTTTTGAAGCGCTTAGCAATAAGGGCATGAATATTTATCTGAATTCTCAAACAGAAGAGTTTATAGGTAAAACTATTGTAGAAGGAGTAAAATTGAAGGATGGAAAAATTATAGAGACTGATTTTGTGATTCTGTCCACGGGGGTAAGAGCAAGCATCGGTCCCTTTAAGGATGCCGGCTTGGATATTGGCAGGGCTATAACCGTCAATGAGCTTATGGAAACAAATGTAGAAAACATATATGCAGCAGGTGACGCAGCAGAATTCGATGGAAACAACTATTGTATATGGCCTATAGCCATGTCCCAGGGCAAAGTTGCAGGGTGCAATGCGGCAGGAAAGAAATTGAAGTATGAAGATATGAAGCCTTTTACGCAATTAAAAATTCATGGGATTGCTTTGTTTACCATAGGAAATATATTTGCTGAAGATTGCGACGTACTGGAAGAGTTTAATAAAGATGATCGCAAATATGTGAAGTTTTTTGTTAAGGATAACATAATCATAGGAGCTGTAGTGTTCGGCGATGCTGCCCTGCCGTCGAAAGTGAAAAAAGCAGTAGAAAATAAAGTGCGGCTTTCGTTGGATAAATTCAGCATCGAAGAATTGATCAAGTCAATCTGTTGTGTAAGCTGATAAAAGCTTGCACAACGAGTTAATTAATATCGTTGTCCTCTTTTTCTATCATACTCGGTTGAATATTTATTATATTTTCATCATAGCAATCCATACTTTTAATCAGATTTTTGATAAGAGCCTTTAATTTCTCATCAATAACATCTATTATATCCCCCATATCATCAGCTCTTTTAATCGCATCCTCCAAATCGCTTTTATGTGCCAGCGTTATACGATTAAACTCGTCTGCGCCCCCTACCAGAAGTCTGTACGAGCTTACAAGAGGGGTTAAGATATCTATCAATACCCTTATATCTTTCAGCAGCGGATCATTACTATTGGAATACAGGCTTAATTTTTCTTCCATATACTCACCCACATATTTATCTTATTAAAGCTCTCTCAATGCTCTCTCAATATTTGACTCTTTATCAAAATCTATGTTATATTATTTATTGTTATTCACATTATTTATATTATCGGGGTGAAATATGGACCTTCAAGTTGCAGTTAATCAGATATCAACTCTTTTTATTATAATGTTCATTGGGTTGATCGCCAAAAAAGTAAAGTTGATAGATAAAACTTCGGAAAAGTCTATGTCCAATATTTTATTATACATATCTTTGCCAGCTTTAATGTTATCTTCAGCTAATATAAGCTATGATTCTAATACTCTGCCCAACATGATGCAGGTATTTTATATTACACTCATACAATATTTTGCCGTTATAGTATTTGCAAACATAACCGCAAAGCTTCTGAAATTCAAATTTCCTCTCTCAGGAGCTTATATTAACCTGCTAACCTTTGCTAATGTAGGCTTTATGGGTTTCCCCATAGCAAATGCTTTTTTTGGCCCCGTGGGCTTACTATATGCCACTGTGGCAAATCTTCTGTTTAATATATTCCAGTGGACCTATGCCATATTGGTGATCAGCAAAAAAGGCAAGATTGATATAAAAAGGCTTTTCAATATCGGAACCATATCAGCAGTGCTTACAATAACTATATTTCTGCTCCATATAAAATTGCCATTTATTATACAAAATGCTTTAGACTTGACAGGGAAAATGACGACTCCCATCTCTATGATTTTAATCGGCTCTTTTATAGCAGATTTAGATTCAATAAAAAGCTTTTTTGATTGGCGTGTAATAACTATAGCAGTCTTTAAGCTACTGCTTATACCATTTACCGTCGCTATTGCACTAAATGCACTGGGAGTTAACCATGCTGTAATATCCATATGCGTTTTGATGGCCGCTATGCCTTCAGCTTCAACCAATGCAATACTTGCCAAGCAGTTTGATGCAGAAGCTGCCTTTACATCTGTAGCCGTATTTGTTACCACTTTATTATTTTTATTTTCTTTGCCATTAGTAATATTTGTTCTTACAAATTTTGTCTTAAAATAAGAAATTTTATGGATTATATTTATTTATTTTGCTAATAATTAATTTATCCATTGTTTTTTTAATGCATCCTGTGTTATTATGTAAAAAGGATTTTAATCATGGGGGTAGATGGGTGCTGGTGTGCCCTCTGGTCTTCAAAACCAGCGTGGGGGGTTGGTAGCTTCCTGGGTGGGTTCGATTCCCACATACTCCCGCCAAAAGAAAAAACGGCAATAGCCGTATTTTTTTATCTTTTTTTTGCGATTTCAATAAGTCCTGATATTCTTTGCATTATATGATCATATCCTTTTTCACTGTGAGGTATAAAGCAGCTGCTGCAATCCTTGATACCTCCTTCAGCATATTTGAAATTGCCTCCGCAGTCTTCTTTCAATGCATATAATGGACAATAGCAGAACAGGCAGTTCATCTTCTTGCCTTGTTCAATTTTGTGGCATGGATAGAATTCACACTTTTCATGAGAAAAATGCTTATATTGTTCTCCCATAATGACCCCTTCTTTCATCTGTTCATATTTTGCTGTTATATAATATTCTTTTATCTTCTACTCTCTTTGTAATTTTAATTTGATCAAAATAATCCAATATTGCCATTGCATATTTTCTGCTGGTTCCCAGCAGATCTCTGAATTCTCCAAGCTGTATTGATTTATTTTCTTTGATATAATTCAATACCAGGCTTGTCGCAGTCTCTATTGCAGCTTTTGAAAAGGCAGTATCCTGATCGACCTTTACCAGATCACCGCTGCTGACCAGCGCATTAAATACCGGTGACAAAGATTTTTCCTGCAGCTTCAGCATCTCAGTCAGCTCCGCATATCTGGGAGGATTATATCTATTTTTTTCAAATAAATCTATAATAAGCTTTTTTATCTTTTCCTGATCATCTGTAAATTTTATTTTGAAGTCCCAAAGCGATACAACCTGCCCATTTATCCTTATGATATTTTTTGAGCATAGATGATCAAAAATCTCATCAGAAATCTTTTGCTTAGCATTGGGCATTATCTTTGTCTTAAGCTCCTCTTTGGACATGCCGTTCCTCAGAGGATGCTTCTTGTGAAAATCATCAAGCAATATCTTTGCCTTTCCTTCCAGGTCTTCCAGAAACTGAGTATGAACATAAAAAGTACCTTCATTTGTTTTAAAGGCTTTAATAACATTTTCTGAGTCTAGTTTTTTCAATATGCTATCGCAATGTTCCAGAGTGATATTGCCGGCTGCCTTTGCTATTGAAGCCATATCGGGATAATATTCGCTCATCCTTAGTACCTGCTGATTTATTAAGTCCTCAATATCTCCCTTCTCTTTAATTGTAAGTTCTTCAATCACATCTTCTTTAAATCTTTTCCTCTTGGGCGGATTCGGTTCCAGTATTATGCCTCCTCCGATAGTTATCATAGGAGAGTAAAATCTTATGACAAATCTGTCATCCTTCAAACAGGCAATCTCCTCTTCAAGCCTTATTTGCACAAACGCACTTTCTCCCGGCTCCAGTTCTTCTCTATCCAGGAGCACAACTCTTCCCAATACTTCTGCAGAGCCATGATATATCCTCAACCTATCCCTATTGCTTATGCTTCTTTCAGCGTCTTTTAGAAGCTCCAGCCTTGCATCAAACATAAAGGTGGGTTCCATTGTATTTATCGCTGAAATGACGTCTCCTCTGACAACTTCCCCAAGCTTAACGCCGGCTAAATTCATAGCTACCCTTTGGCCTGCTTCGGCTTTGGTTACGCTTGTATCATGAACCTGTATGGTACGGACCCTGGCTTCAATTTTTCGAGGATATATCATCACCTTATCCCCTTCTTTTATAGTTCCTGAAATCAACGTACCTGTAATAATTGTTCCAAAGCCTGCAATGCTAAAAACCCTATCTACAGGAAGCCTGAAAGGCTTATCTATATCCTTGGCTTTTATGTTCTCTGTTAATAAGTCGATTTGGGCTGCAAGCTGATCCAGGCCTTCTCCTGTAACCGAAGAAACCGGTATAACGGCAGCATTCTCTAAAAATGTACCTGCTACATCTTCCCTTACCTGTTCAATAACTATCTCAAGCCATTCCTCATCCACCATATCCTTTTTAGTCAAAACTATAATGCCGTTTTTAATTTTCAATAGGGAAAGTATGTTGAGATGCTCCTTTGTCTGCGGCATGACGCCCTCATCTGCTGCTATGACAAGCATGACCAGATCAATGCCGCCAATGCCTGCCAACATGTTTTTGATGAATCTCTCATGCCCGGGCACATCAATTATGCCTGCTCTCCTTCCGCTCGGCAGGTCAAAATAGGTAAAGCCCAACTCAATGGAAATCCCTCTATCCTTCTCTTCCTTTAATCTATCTGTATCCTTTCCTGTCAGTGCTCTGATAAGGGTTGTTTTGCCATGGTCTATATGTCCTGCAGTTCCTATAATTATATGTTTCAAAGCATATACCTCACTTTTAATGAATTATGACAGAGCCTTTTTTAAAGCTCCTTCTATTATTGCAAATTCATCTTCCCAAATAGTTCTCATATCTATGAGCACCCTATCCTTAAATATGCGCGTTATAACAGGTATTTCGTTGCTCCTAAGCCTTTTTTCCAACTCATTGGCAGTAATTCTATGAGAAGTCAGGCATATAGCAGCCGTTGGCATTCTATGCATCGGCATAGAGCCGCCTCCCACTTCAGAAAACTCTTCTTCAATGGATACAGAACAGCTTTCTCCTATAGAGCTTATGAGCCTTTTATACAATAATGACGCTCTTTCCTCGATGTCTTTTTTGCTTTCAGTAAGCATCTTTAAAACCGGAATATTTTTTATTGCTCTTTCTTCGTCCAGATAAAGCTTTAAAGTTCCTTCCAATGCAGCAAGGGTCAATTTGTCGATCCTGAATGCCCTTGTAAGGGGATTTTTTTTCATGCTCTCTATGTGATGCCTTTTGCCTACAATTATACCAGCCTGCGGTCCGCCAAGCATTTTATCACCGCTGAAGGTAACTACATCCATTCCGGAAGCTACTGCCTCCTGAACAGTCGGTTCATATGGAAGACCATATTTCGTCAAATCAATAAGAACTCCGCTTCCTAAATCTTCTATAGCCGGAATGCTCTTTTCTCTGGCCAATTCTACTAAAGCTTCCGAACTCACCTCCTCGGTAAATCCGCATATTCTATAATTGCTGGTATGGACCTTCATCAGGGCTCTTGTATTTTCATTTATTGCCATTTCATAATCCCAAAGATGTGTCTTATTGGTAGTGCCCACTTCTACAAGCTTTGCCCCGCTTTGAGCCATAACATCAGGAATTCTAAAGGAACCGCCTATCTCCACAAGCTGTCCTCTTGATACGACTACTTCTCCGGATTTAGCCATTGTACTGAGAACCAGCATCACTGCCGCAGCGTTATTATTTACAACCATTGCCGCTTCCGCTTTCGTGATACGGCATAATATATCCTCTACATGATCATATCTCGAACCTCTTATACCCTTGCCGATATCCATCTCCAAATTTGAATACCTTGATGATATCTCTAGCAAGCTTTCGATTACCAAAGAACTGATGCATGCTCTTCCCAGATTGGTATGAAGAACTACTCCGGTACCATTCACAACACGCTTTAAGTGATTATCCATCTTATTTCTTACATGTCCACCTATGGCAGCTATAATATCATTGAGCTTCAGCTCTGCTTCGTTAATATCCTGGCTTTTTAAAATATAGTCTCTATATTTTTTTAAGCAATCTCTTATGGAATCAACCAATACGGACCTTGGGCATATATCCAACAGCTTATTTATTTCTTCATTATTTAAAAGTTCATCAACAGAAGGTATACTGCTGAGCAAATTTTTTTTATCAAGCATAGTCATCCTCCATTTATCAAACTACTTCCAAGGGATTTGCGCCGGGTTCTTTAACTCTTCCTATTATATTGAATTCGGTTTTGTTTTTCTCTTTCAGTAATTTCAAAAGTTCTTGTGATTTATCTTCATTGACCGAGATCAGCAGGCCGCCTGAAGTCTGCGGATCATAAAGTATATCTTTTATTTCTTGTTTGATGTCATTTTTAAAATTTACCTTGCTGCCTATATGTGCTTGATTTTTATAAGCACCCCCGGGTATTATCCCCATCCTTGCAAGCTCAATGCTTTCTTTGATAATAGGTATATAGTCGGACCATATTTCAATCGTTGCTTTGCTTCCCTCAGCCATTTCCAATGCATGGCCCAGCAAACCAAATCCGGTGATGTCTGTACAGCCGTTGGCCCCAACAGCCTGCATTGATTCACAGGCATCCTTGTTTAAATAGGACATGGTGTCTACAGCCATATTCATCACATCCTCATCCAGCATATCTGCTTTGATTGCGGTATTCAGCACCCCTATACCCAGAGGCTTTGTCAATATCAATATATCTCCGGGTCTCGCCCCGGAGTTTGTTACTACCCTGCCCGGATGAACCATTCCCATAACAGACAGTCCATATTTGGGCTCATTATCCTCTACAGTATGACCGCCGACTATCACCGCACCGGCTTCCATCACTTTATCGGCTCCGCCTTTCAATATCTGCCCCAATACATCCACCGGCAGGCAGTTCGGAAAGCATACAATGTTCATAGCCGTTAATGGCTTTCCGCCCATTGCATAGACATCGCTCAATGAATTCGCGGCTGCAACCTGGCCATACTTGTAGGGATCATCTACAATAGGTGTAAAAAAATCCATAGTAAGTATGATTGCAGAATCATCATTTATTTTATAAACAGCAGCATCGTCTGAAGTATCCATGCCGACAATCAAATTATCATCATGAAATTTAGGCAAGTGGCGCAAAACTTGCGCCAAGGTCTCAGGACCTATTTTAGCCGCTCAGCCAGAGCTTTCAGTCATTTGAGTAAGTCTTTTACTCTTTATATCCATTATTTCAACCTCCTTTGAATAGAACTCAAGGTGAATATGTCTCAATCTATTTTACCATAATCAAATCCTTGATTGCTTCATATCTTTTTTCTCCGATCCCCGTCACATTCTTTATGTCTTCAATGCTTTTAAAAGGGCCGTTGGCCTCTCTGTATTCAATAATTCTTTTTGCATAGGCTTCCCCTATTCCAGGCAGGGAATCAAGCTCAGATGCCCCTGCAATGTTTATATTTATTTTCCCGTCATTCAAGCTTCCGGCTTGGCTGCTGCTTGATTCAGAAGCTGTCCCTTGTATTGTTTCCCCAATTTTAGGTATGTAAACCTTTTCTTCATCCATGAGCTTTTTTGACAAATTTACTGCATCCAGATCTGCTTCAGCAAGTGCGCCTCCTACATAAGAAAGGGCTTCTCCCAATCTGGTTCCTTCTTTAACCCATATAAAACCCGGCTGCTTGACCTGTCCTGCGATATGAACGCCTATCTTTGAAGCTTCTTGGGGAATATCATTTTCTTCTCCATCATTTTCTGTTTTCTCATGTTCTCCATCCTGAAGTAATATCTCAGAAGGTTTTTGTGAATTTATATAAATGGTACCTGAGAGAGCAAAGCATAGAACTATTATTATCGAAAACAGCAGCTTTTCTTTTCTGGAATTCATAATTTCCTGCACCCCTTGTACAACTTTAATATAGATATTTTCTACAACTCTTGAGTAATTCCTGTTTTTTTTACAATCTTTATATAAATAATGTTTTTTATATCTTTTTTTGATATACTAAATATTGAATACTTGAGATGGAGGCAATGATGAAAAAAAAGTTCATATTATTAACAGCGTTTATAGTTTTCATTTGCAGTATCAGCAGCATATGGGCCGAACCTAATGTTAGCTCCCCTTCAGCTATTCTTATGGATGCGAAATCGGGCAGAGTCTTATATGAAAAAGATGCGGATATCAAGAGGTTTCCGGCCAGCACAACAAAAATAATGACTGCAATACTATGCATAGAACATGGAAATCTGGATGATGTAGTCACTATTGGCACCAATCCTTCTTTGGTTGAAAGAGGAAGCAGTCAGATCTATCTTATACCTGAAGAAAAGCTTACTTTAGAACAGCTTTTATATGCGATGATGCTGGAATCAGCAAATGATGCTGCAGTTGCAATTGCGGAGCACATATCAGGCTCGGTAGAGGAATTCGCAAAGCTTATGAATAAACGGGCAAAGGAGCTGGGTGCCCAAAACACTAATTTTGTCAATCCCAACGGTCTTCATGATGATAATCATGTTACTACAGCCAAAGATCTGGCTTTGATTGCAAAATACGGAATGACACTTCCGAAGTTCAGGGAAGTGGTGAACACCGTTAAGTATACCATACCGGAAACCAATAAGCAGCCGGTGAGAGACTACATAACCAATACAAATAAGTTGATATGGAAAAGCAATAAAAAGTATAGCTATGAATATGCAATAGGCATTAAAACAGGCTACACCGTAAAAGCCAAGAACAATTTGGTAGCCGGTGCTTTAAAGGACGGAACAGAGCTTATATCTGTCGTAATGGCTGAAAACGGCATAAGCGATTCTTCAAATGTTTATACTGCCACAAAAGAGTTGTTTGAGTACGGATTCAGCAGCTATTCAAACAAGAATTTATTGACCAAAGACCAGGTTGTTACTACCGTGACATTGCCGGGCTCCGATGAAAAAGTAAATTTGCTGGCTGCAGAGGATTATGGCCTTCTTGTATCAAATGAGGAAATACCTAAAATAGGAAGCAGCATAAATATAATTGATGGAATTAAAAAGCCTATAGAAAAGAATCAAGTTCTTGGCTTTATCAGCTATTCGTTAGATGGCAAAGAGGTCAAAAAAATAGAATTGCTATCTGCGGAAGAGTTTTTAATGCCCGAAAAATCACCAAAAAGATTTTTGAAATGGCTTTTATGGGCTTTTATATTATACATTTTGTGGAGAACTGTTGTAGTATACAGCCGTTATCTCAGGAAAAAAAGAAGAAAAAGGGAAACCCCTGTGCTCTTTATGAATAGAAGAAGAGGCCGCATTTGGTAAGCAGGCCTCTTTATTGTTCTCTAAGATATGTAAGCTATAACTTCAATTTCAACCAAAACATCCATGGGCAATCTTGCAACTTCTACACAGGATCTGGCAGGTTGATTCTTTGTGAAGTACTGGGCATATATCTCATTAACCTTGCTGAAGTTATTCATATCTTTAATAAAAACAGTGGTCTTGAGCACATTATCGAGATTGGTACCTGCAGCCTCAAGAATTCCTTTTATGTTCTCAAGGCACTGTTTTGCCTGACATTGAACATCTCCTTCAGCAATTTTCATCGTTGCCGGATTGAGAGGGGTTTGCCCTGATACAAATAAAAGATTTCCAAATTTTATACCTTGCGAATAAGGCCCTATAGCACCTGGAGCACTGGTTGTGCTAATCACTTCTTTAACCATTGTAAAACCTCCTTAAAATTTATTCATTTACTCTTATTTCATCCAGATAATTATAAATTGTGTACCTGGAAACACAAAGCACTTTTGCAACATAGTCTACTGCACCCTTTATAAGGAAAACGCCTTTATCCTCCAAGGTTTCTACTATATTTACCTTGTCCTCCTTTGACATAAAGGCCACAGGCTTGCCAAAGGACTCCAATGTCTTGTTGACGATATTGCTGAGAACCTCATTTATGGTGCTGCCAAAACTCTCTTCCTGGCTTTCACCAGGAGAGCCTGGAGTATCAATATCAATCATGTCATTTAAAATATTTTTTACAACAGTAATTTCAGATATATCAAAATTAGTGCATAAGAAACCTATTACTTCTCCTTTTTCATCCTTAATATACATGAGAGAAGACTTTAAAACCCTACCATCAGAGGTTTTTTTCATATAATTTATCTTATGCTTGTCAAACTGGGCCTTTTTCAAGGTTGCCAGGCCATATTCACTCATAGGCCCGCCTATAGTCCTGCCGGAAACATGGCCGTTTGCTATGGCAACTATGGAGTTCTGAGGATTGCTTATGTCATGAAGCACAACTTCACAATTTTTACCGAAGGTCTGTGCCAAACCTTCAACAATAGGCACTAGTGCTTTTAATATAGGATGTATATTATTTTTCAAGGACTTACCCTCCTCATGCTTACATATATATTGTATATTGTATATTGTATCACAAACAAAAACCCACATCCATAAAGGAAGTGAGATTTTATATAATAACTATTCCTCTGTTTCTATTGTTTTTGCATCTACCCAAAGCCTCTCCAAGTTATAGAACTTCCTTTCCTCTTCATAGAAAATATGAATCACCACATCATAATAATCCAATAGGATCCATCTACCGCTTCTGAAGCCTTCTTTATGATGCATTGTATAACCGGCTTCCTCCATCTTTTCTTCAAGATTATCACAAAGAGCTTGAACATGGGTGGTAGAAGTACCTGTAGCTATAACAAAATAATCGCTTAAAGTAGATAATTCGCGTATATCAAGAACTTTTATATCCTTTGCCTTTTTATCCTGCAATATCTGCATAACCTTATCGACTTTGGCTCTAGAACTATCCTCCAATAATATCCCTCCTGCATTTTAAATTAATTTGTTCTTCCGGCCGATTTCCTTTGCTGATGCTGTATTTAACCGGCAATATCATCATTTTTTTCATCCTGGACTTTTTCTTCTGCGCTTTTTTGCAGCCCTATTTCATCATTTATCTCTTCAGTCATCTGTTTGAGCTTCTCCTCATCGTAAACAAAATAAGAAACCTTATTTATATAACTTCCATCACCCGGCAAAGTATACATCTTTATGCCTTCCGGATCAATATCCTTTAATCTCAGCGCATAAGATGCCATTTCAGACTGCTCCATATTTGTTTTGATATACTTGCTGGCAGTATCCAGTATGGAAAAAGCCTTGGGCAATATTTTCGGGCTGGTCATATGCTTGATCAATGCCTTTGCAAATTCCTGCTGATTTGGTATCCTTCCCAGATCTCCATTAGAATAAGTAGCACGGTATCTGACAAAATGAACTGAATTCTTGCCATTTAAAACCTGCTCTCCGGCCTTTATATCTATATGAAGATTTTGGGTGGGGTCATCATATTTCATATTTTCAGCAACCTTTATCCTGACACCGCCCATAATATCTATTATTTTTTCGGCGCCTTTGAAGTCCATCTCTATATAATAATGTATAGGAATATCTAAAAGATCTCCTACGGTATCCATAGCCAAAGGCGCTCCTTCTTTTCTGGCCACAGCAGAATTAATCTTATTATAACCATAGTTGCCGATATTGACCCTTGTATCTCTTGGAACAGATATTAAAGCTGCTTTATTGTTTTCTTTATTAAATCTCAGTACCATCATAAAATCCGATCTTGCATCATCTATTCCCATTATAAGAAAGTTTATGATAGGATCGTCCTTGGCGCTGGGAGGCTCAAGATCCGGATTTTCTTCTACTATCTGAGCGAACTCCGAACTACTGGCTTTAAATCTTCCCAGATAATAATATGTTGCCCCTCCGATCACAATAGCAAAACCCAAAAATGATGCGATAAAAATTATTAAAAATTTCTTCATGATAACACTCCATTCATATTTGTGTGACATTACCTATTAGAAAATTTCTTGCACTAACCGTATCATGATGAAGCAATCCTTTTTTCTCTATAACATATAATATTGTTAAATCAAGAGCATATAGCAAAGCGCTATCCAGATCATTATAGGCCAAAGCCCTTATTTCTTCTATCCCTTCAAACTTTCTTGAGGGTTCAATGTAATCAGCAATAAAAATAATCTTTTCCATTAGTGTCATGCTTTCTCTGCCTGTGACATGATATCTTACAGCAGACAAAATTTCTTCATCATTTATACCAAATACTGCTTTGCTCACATAAACCGAAGCAGGCCCATGCAATACCTCAGGTATCTTATAGCTTTCCTGATCTACGGGGAATCCGGATTCTCTCGCATAATAAACCAAATCATCATATTTTTCTTCCTTGCTGCAATCATGTATCAATCCGGCCAGTCTGGCTTTGCGCTCATCACAGCCGTAATGCCTGGCAAGAGCTTCAGCTAAATCTGCTACATTTTTTGAATGAGTATATCTCTTGTGGGACAGATGCTCTTCCAAATATAGATATATATCGGATAAATCTAACATATCTCATTCCCCATTACTTCAAATATAGCCGGCTTTTTCTGATATAATGCTCAACAGCTTCAGGAAGAAGATATCTTATGGTTTTATTGTTCAATATCCTGTCTCTGATATCTGTAGACGAAATAGCCAGAGAAGGAACTTCAATGCTGAATATTTCTTTATCATATTTAGACTTAATTTCTGTAAGCTTTTGTTCCATATCTTTTCCATAAAAACCGGGCCTTGTAGCTGCTACAAATCTGCACATTCCTAAAAGCTCATCAACATTATGCCAGGTGAGTATCTCTAATATCGCATCCGCACCCGTAATAAAATATATCTCAGCATCATCGCCATGAATACTGCGAAGCTCTCTTATGGTATCCACAGTATAAGTCATGCCGCTTCTCTCTATTTCAAGCCTTGATACCTCAAAATAAGGATTTGTAATTGTCGCCAGCACTGTCATAAGATATCTGTGATTTACATCAGAGGTGGGTCTGTGCATCTTGTGAGGAGGGTTCTTTGTAGGCATGAAAAGAACCTTGTCCAGCTTGAACTTATCTCTAACTGCTTCTGCAGTAACTAAATGTCCATAATGTATCGGATCAAAAGTTCCTCCCATAACCGCAAATCTCTTGTAAATACCATTCTTTGAATCTGTTCTCATCTTCTTTTGTACCTCGTATAGTTATTATACTGCATCATTCAATGTACAGTTGTAAATATTATACACCATTCTTTTATACAGTGGAAGAAGTTTTAACTCAGTTCAATAAGGCTTATGCCTTCAATAGCACCTATTGCTTCAATTATATCCTCAGCTTTAATGTCCTTCAGGCTTTTTAATGTAAGCTTTATTATCACATTAAAATCATCAGCGGTCTCTATTGATATATTTTTAATCGTAACATTAAGCCTTCCAAGCTCAATACCGATCCTGCCGATTTGACCCGGCCTATCTACAGACTTTACGCTTAAATTGAGATAGGCATTCTTCTCATTTATCATAATTTCAAGCTTATTTAATACAATCAGGGACAGCAGTACAAATCCTGTGGCAAAGATCGCTCCCATATAAAAACCTATTCCGCAGACCAAACCTATACATGCAACAGACCAAAGACTGGCAGCTGTAGTCAACCCTCTTATAGTAGGACCTTCCTTAATAATCGTGCCGGCTCCTAAAAATCCTATGCCGCTTATCACTTGTGCTCCCAGCCTCATCGGATCCATGCTGGTTTGATTCTTAAACAAATCAAAGGCATACAGATTTCCTATGATGACAAGTGAGGAAGCCACACTCACAAGTATGTGAGTCCTTAAACCGGCAGGGCGGTTTGAGGTTTCCCTTTCCAGCCCCACCAGTCCTGCCAGAATTGCTGCTATTCCCAGCCGTAAAAGCACCTCAAATAAATCGGGCATAAACATCCCTCCTGTCTATAGTATATATTAGATTATATGCAAAATTTAGCAAGTTTAAAAGCAATAAAGAAGAATGTACTGAAATAATGCGATTCGAAAAAAATAGTTTAAGTTGTGGTATAATACCTATGATGAAAATAATATGGGAGATGATAGCTTGAAAAATGAAATCATTGAAAAATACTTAATATATAATGGCAGCATAATAGAGCGGGAATCATATGAGCCCTGCAACGATTTTGCAGCCAATGTGGTATATGAGGTAATAAGAGTCATTGATGGAGTTCCTCTATTTTGGGAGGAGCATATGGATAGATTGATAAAGTCTTCAGACATGATCAGTATGGATATAAGGCCATTATCCGACAGCATTTCTGCAGATATTAAAAAGCTTATAGAAATTAACAATAAACCTGTTAAAAACTTAAAAGTTCTTGCTTGCAAAGATGACAAAGGTGTCATCGATTACTCCGTATTCTTTATTCGGAGCAACTATCCCCAGCCCGAGCTTTATGAGAAGGGCATCAAAACCATATTGTTCAATGCCCTGAGGGAAAACCCGAATGCAAAAGTCCAAAATTCCGGATTAAGAGAAAGAGTCAATAAGGCATTATTAGAGAGCAGTGCTTATGAGGCGCTTTTGGTAAATGAAGCAAATGAAATAACTGAAGGCAGCAAATCCAATGTGTTTTTTGTAAAAAATAATTCGCTTTACACCTCTCCGAAGCAAGAGGTGCTTCTTGGAGTCACCAGAACCCGCGTAATTGAATTGGCCAGAAGCTTGGGCATAGAAGTTATTGAAGTATCTATACATAAATCTTTTTTAGAAAAATGTGATGGTCTTTTTATAACCGGAACTTCACCAAAGGTGCTTCCGATTTCGAAAGTGGATGAGTTCAAATATGCGTCTTCCAAAAACGAAACCATATTAGCGATTATGAATGCCTATGATTCGCTTATTGCAGATTATATCGAGAAGCTTGAACGAGACTTCATTCAGTGAGGGATTCGATCCCTACTGAATGTTAGTCGAGTCCATGCTGGACTTAGCCGCCATTAGGCACCCGTCGAATATAGAGGCGGGAGTCTTAGGGCAGGTTAGTTCAGTGATAAAAATTAAATCTTTCTTTTTTAAAATAATTAATAAAGCGAGGATCCGGATCCTCGCTTTATTAATTATTATTTTTTATTTTATGCCTTTATATTTTTCTTTTCTTCTATATATTGCTTTGAAAAGAATTCCTTAGTGAGCTTTACTATGACTCCGCTCAATCCCAAGACACCTATTAAGTTAGGAATAGCCATCAAGCCGTTTAAAGTATCAGCTAAATCCCAAAGCATATTCAAGCCGCCGATAGAACCTATAACTATAAATGGTATAAAAATTATTCTGTAAATTTTATTGACCTTAGGTCCGAATAGATATTCTGCGCAGCGTTCTCCATAATATGCCCAGCCCAGTATGGTTGAGAATGCAAACAGCAGTATTCCTATGGATACTATATATCCGCCTATTCCCGGAAGGCCTTCGTTAAATGCCATTGTAGTCAATGCTGCACCTGTTTCTCCGCTATCCCATACTCCTGACAGCATGATAGATAATGCAGTAATAGTGCATATTACGATTGTATCCATAAATACTTCAAATATTCCCCAAAGCCCCTGGCGTACGGGATGATCCGTAGTTGCCGCAGCATGGGCTATAGGAGCGCTTCCAAGACCGGCTTCGTTGGAGAATACTCCGCGGGCAATACCTTTTGTCATAGCAAGCTTCACAGTTGAACCTGCAAAGCCTCCAACTGCAGCAGCAGGTGTAAATGCATTGCCAAAAATCATTCCAAAAGCTTCTCCAACGTGAGAGATATTCACTAATATTATTATTATGCCGCCAACAATATAAAACGCAGCCATGAAGGGCACCAATAGCTCAGTAACCTGTCCTATTCTCTTTATGCCGCCAATTATTACTATTGCTGATAAAACTGCAATTACGATACCAGAAGCCAGCTTGGGTACCCCAAAGGTTACTTCGAGGGATGCTGCAACGGAGTTGGACTGAACCATATTGCCTATGCCAAATGCTGCAAGAGCTCCAAAAGCAGCGAATATATATGCCAGCCATTTCCACTTTAATCCGTTTGTGATATAATACATGGGACCTCCGACGTAACGTCCGTCAGGAGTCTTTTCTCTGTAGTTAACAGCAAGTACAACTTCTCCATATTTAGTAGTCATTCCAAATACAGCAGAGAGCCACATCCAAAATACAGCTCCCGGTCCTCCGGTAGCTATAGCAGTAGCAACTCCGGCAACGTTTCCTGTTCCAACAGTTGCTGCCAACGCAGTTGCAACAGCCTGGAAGGCTGTTACTTCGCCTTCGCCTCTTTGTTCCTTAGAGAAAATTTTCATCAACGTACTTTTAAGAATGTAGCCTAGTTTGCCAAGAGACATAAAATTAGTGCGTAGAGTTAGATAAATGCCAGTACCTACAAGAAGCACCAGCATGGGGGGCCCCCATACAAAGCCATTGATAATGCCGTTGATTTCCATTAACTTGTCCATGGAATACCTCCTCGTTTTTTATTATACATAAAATATCCGCTCAATAAACATTATGCTGATATATGTTATAGAATTTACAAAAGTTCTTTGAGCGATATTAAATGCCCCTGATTAAAACTCCACATTACAATTCTACCAATAATTTTTATGATTTACAACATAGATTACATTATTATTAGAATATTTTAATAATTGTTTATTTTTTAACATTGTCTGATTATTTATTTTTTATAAATATTTTTATTGTGTCAGTATGAATTTTGATACATATAATGTTATTAACATTGTGCTAGAGGTGTATTTTATGGCCTACGACATTAGAGAACTATTTGCAAGACTGATTAGATGCGAAGCCGGCGGTGAAGGCGAAAACGGAATGAAAGCGGTAGCTACAGTCGTCATGAACAGAGTCAATATACCCAACGGTGAATATCTCAGAACCGGCCAGGGTGATTTGAGAAGGATTCTCAATCAACCCGGTCAATTCGATTGCATGACCTCTGTTCTTGGCGGCATGCCTAACCCACAGACCATATGGGCGAATCCCCCGGAACAAATACATTACGATATCGCTGATTGGGCATTGTCAGGAAACAAAATCTTAGGAGCAGCTTGGAGCCTTTGGTACTTCAACCCTTTTCAGCCTATATGCCCTCAAATATTTCCGTATAATGGAACCGGCAGCTTTTCTACCAGAATTGAACAGCATTGCTTCTACAACCCTACCCAATTATACTACCTTACCTGATTTGAAAGGAGTGCAAAAATGAGCTGTATGGATTATAGAGTTAACAATATACCTGTTGTGCCTCTTCAGCAAATGGGAGGAGCCGGATATCCATATGGAACCTCCGGAAATCAAATGATGCAATACCAAATGCCTGCAATCTCTCAAGGCATGAACCAAACACCGCAGATGCAACAGATGCCTGCAGGAGCACAAATGCCTTCAGTAGCTCAAATGCCAATGCAGGAAATGCTGCAGCCGGCAATCCCACCTGTGGTTATGGACACTCAATATACACAAGGATATTTAAAAACCCAAATAGGTTCTAAGGTCAAAGTTGAGTTCTTAATAGGCACTAACATGCTGGTTGATAGAGAAGGAACTTTAGTAGATGTCGGAGTCAGCTATATAATTATCATTGAGACCGAAACGGATGATTTACTCTTATGCGATATTTACTCCATAAAGTTTGTAAGGTTTTATAGGTGATAAAACCTGCTTAAGGGGATGATTGATTGAAAGCATACTTGATTAGTTATGATATAAGCAGGAACAGTAAAAAAACATACAGCTTATATAAAGTAATAAAAGACTGCGCCGATCAGGATAGTTGGGTACAGTGCTTCAATAATCTATGGATAATCAAGTCCAGTCAGGATATAAGCACAATATATGAGTCCATCAAAGAAGTTCTGGATAGTTATGATTGCTTCTTAGTGGTTGAAATTACTAATAACTGTGATGGATGGCTTGAGACAAATATCTGGGATTATATTGGCAACAATATATTTCATAGGGATAAAATCAGCCCTGAGATTTAAAATTTCAGGGCTGATTTTTATATAGACATCTCATCATCATCCATAAATTGCGCATAATATAAATTGGCATATTCACCATTATTCTTTATCAATTCGCTATGGCTGCCTTTTTCAACAATGCCATTATCTGTAAGCACCAAAATGGTTTTTGCATTTCTTATAGTAGAAAGGCGGTGAGCTATAACAAAGGTTGTTCTATTTGTCGAAAGTTTTTCCAGGGAATCCTGAACTATTTTCTCGCTTTGATTATCCAGTGCAGAAGTAGCTTCATCCAAAATCAATACAGGAGGATTTTTTAAAAACACCCTGGCAATGCTTATCCTCTGTTTCTGCCCTCCCGACAGCTTGACTCCCCTTTCTCCTACATAAGTATCGTAACCCTTTTCCAGCTCCATTATAAAATCATGGGCATTGGCTTGCTTTGCAGCTTCAATAACTTCTGATTCTGTAGCCTCCGGCTTGCCGTATCTGATATTTTCCATTACCGTACCTGCGAATAAATAAACATCCTGCTGTACTATGCCAATATTTTTTCTCAAGGATTTCAATTTAATATTTTTGACATCTATATCATCCAGCAATATTTGACCTTCCGTTGCTTCATAAAACCTGGGTATAAGGCTGCAAATGGTCGATTTGCCTCCTCCCGAAGGCCCTACTAAAGCTACGGTCTCTCCGGGCTCTACATTCAGGTTGATATTATCCAGAACATACTTGCCTGTGCTATATCTGAAGGATACATTATCAAATGTAATTTTGCCTTTCACTTCATTTATTTCTATGCTGTCTTCACTATCCAATATATCAGGTTCAGTGTTTAATATGTCCAAAAATCTTTCAAATCCTGTCATGCCTTTCTGGAATTGCTCAGTAAAGTTTATCAGTGCTCTTATGGGATTCAGCAAAGTGTTTATATATAGCAGAAAGGCAACCAAATCAGTGGGCTTTACACTGCCTGTCCGCATGAGAAGGGCACCTGATATGATTGTAATAACGTATATCATCCCTTGAAACAAGGTTACGCCGCTAAAAAACTTGCCCATATAACCATAGCTTTCTTCTTTTGTATGAAGAAATTCCAGGTTACCCTTATTGAATTTGAATATTTCAATATTTTCATTTGAAAAGGATTTGACCACACGGACCCCAGAAATGCTATCTTCAAGCTGAGAGTTTACATCCGCAATCTTTTGTCTGTTTCTCATGAAAACCGATCTCATCTTTTTATTATATACAAAAGCAAAATAAGCCATAGGAGGTATAAAAGCAAATACTATTAATGTCAGCCTCCAATCAACGCTGAGTAAAATCAGAAAAGAACCTATTATTTTAACTAAAGAAATAAATATTTCTTCAGGTCCATGGTGAGCAAGCTCTGAAATATCAAATAAATCATTTACAATCCTTGACATGAGCTGACCGGTCTTGTTGTTATCATAAAATGAAAAGGACAGTTTTTGGAGATGATTGAATATATCATTCCTCATATCATACTCCATTCTCGCTCCCATAATATGGCCCCAAGCCGTTACAAAATAGTTGCAGGCATATTGTACAAAATAAAGGGCCAGCATTAAAAGCCCGATCTTTATTATAAGGCTTGCAGAAGCTCCGCCTCCCTTTGCGATGGCCTCATTCAATAAGAATCTTACCACTACCGGGAATAAAAGATCCACACCTGCTGCCGCAAAAGCACATAGCATATCCATAAAAAATATTTTTTTATATGGACCATAATATTTTATAAACTTTTTTATTTTTCCCATACTCATACCCCCCATTCAGCAAATTAAATTAAAGCCTATCCTTCAACAATATTCATTATACCACATCACTAATACCATTATTATGAAGTTTATCATTCTGCCTTATTTTTAAAAAATATTATAAAAAAATTTATAAATTCTCATGCTAAAATTTATATATCTATTGCATTTTCAAAACCAAGCGTTTATAATAATATTATACCCCCTAGGGGTTATAGGTAATAATTATATGAGGTGAAAGTTATGAATATATCCATTTCGGAAAATGCAAGACATCAGCTTATGGAAGGCGACTCAAAAGATTATAGAGTCATAGTCAAAGGCTATGGCTGAGCAGGCCCTTTATTTGGATTGGCTCCGGGAGAGCCCCAAGAAGGAGACGAAGTATTTCCGGTAGATGATATCAAGTTTTCGGTGGAAAAAGATATTTCAGATTTAGTGCCCGGTTTCCAAATAGATTACTACAAGGGCATATTCCAACGAGGATACGTAGTTTATGCCGACGGTTCAAAAAGAAGCTGCTAATCTGAAGCAGCTTCTTTCTATACCGGTGTTAATGCATATTACTATCAGTTGAACTTGATTTTATTTATCACTGAACTAACCCGCTCTAAGACCCCCGCCTCTATAGGCGGCGGGTGCCAAGAGCGGCTAAGTCCAGTATGGACTCGACTAACATTCAGTGGGGGTTGAATCCCCCTCTGAATGAAGTCTCGTTCAAATTTTAAATTTGGATACTGCCTTTTGCAACTCTACAGCACGGTTGGCAAGATTTTCAGCACTGCTTGCCACTTCATTGCTTCCCGAAGCAACCTTCTCAGACATCTCATTTACATTTTCCGCTGTTGCCAATATTTCTTCACTTGAAGCAGACTGCTCCTCTGTAGCCGATGCTACCTCTTGAGCAAACTCATTTATATTGTTGATATCTTTTATTATGCTTTGTATTATAGTATTGGTTTCCTGAACTGAAGCATATATTTTTTCAAATGTGCCGCCTGCATCATTTATATGTCCGGCACTTTCTTCTATTTTTACAGTATTGCTCTTGGTTTGCTCCACTGCATTTTGAATCACATCATCAACCTTATCGATAAGCTCTGCAATATTCTTAGTGGCTTTTGAAGAATCCTCTGCCAATTTCCTGATTTCGTCAGCAACAACGGCAAAGCCTCTTCCTACATCCCCGGCCCTGGCTGCCTCTATAGCAGCATTTAGAGCAAGCAGATTAGTCTGCTGAGAAATATTCTCTATCAATTTTACTATATCCCTTATCTCAGTTGCAGACTTTCCTGCCTGAAGCACCGATTCAGAGAGTTCATTGATAGACTCATTTATTATGCTCATTTCATTTTGAATAGTGTTCATATCTTCTTTACCGCTTTGGGAGTTCTGTACTGCTTCATCAGCTTTATCTCTTGCTGTAGCACCGCTTAGAGATACCTTGCTGACTATTTCTGCCAGCTTATTCGTGCTTTCGGCTACTTGCCCAATGGAGCGCGCCATTTCGTCCACTGTTTTTGTCAGCTCCGTCATTGAGCTGGATTGATTTTGAGCAGTGCTGGTCATTTCCTGAGTGATGGAAGTGCTTTGCTCCGCCACTGCACCGAGTTCTTCAGAAGCGAGTAAAACATTGGATATCATACCTTTCATGGAGTTTTTCATTTCATTGATTCCTCTGCCTAACTCACCTATTTCATCCTTCAGGTTCATCGTCTTCTCAGGTATATTTGCAGTAAAGTCGCCATTTGCATAAGACTTCACTGTTTTTGCAGCTTGTATCAATTCTTTTGTAACAAATCTTGATAATATAATAGCAATTATAAATACTGCCAATATTATTAGCCCTACAAAGGCTATCATAATATTTTTAACATTGGCTGCCTGTTTCATAAGATCTGAAGCGGGAACGGAAACTAAGAATTTCCACCCAGGTGTGCTTGGAATGTCTTCATAAATCAAATAAAAATCCGCTCCATTGGGATCGGTATACAACTCGTTGCCATTCTGATTATTCAATATGCTTTCATATTTTTCATCCAGCCCTATGTATCCCAGTTCCTTCATATCTTTTATGTTTGTCTTCATAACATATTCCTGGTTCTCATGGGCTATTATCAGGCCATTCCCGTCTATAATCCATCCAAAGCCGGAACCGCCCAAATTGATTTTTGATGAAATTTCACTTAAAAAATCTACGCCTACAACAATATTTACTAAGCCTACATTTTTACCATCATTTTTGACTGCGTAGGATATTACAGATATGGGCATAGGATGCACATCAGTCATAAAGGGTTGAGATACCAAATATTCTTGCCCCTCCAGAATAAGCTTCTTATATTGCTCTTGCTCTGAAATGTTCAGATCCACATCTAATGTAGACCATCCAATTCCATCAGAATTGGCTACAGTCATGCTTCTGTGCCGGCCTTCCAGCACCATAGATTTTAAGAACGGCTTTATTCTTTCAAAATCCATAGATTTGACAATATCTGATTGGGAAACCATTTTCATCTGTTCCAGAAAGCCCCTCATCTCATTACCTACTTCATTAGCTTTGGCATTTACAATCTGCTTGCTTGATTCTATAGTGGACGACTTTATGACATCCATCACCTTAAAATTTAATAGGGTTCCAAGGCCAATCATCATAATCGTTAGTGTCAGTCCAAACCATAGAATAATTCTGGTACTAATGCTTCGTATTTTCAAAACTCTTCCTCCTTACATTACGCTCATATTTATGGCGAATATTTCCACACTTAACTATTATATATAATAACCCTAAAATTCTACATAATTCAATAACATTCTTGCCGTATTTACACGATATGTAGAGGTGTCATAATTTGTCCCACGATTTTTTGTTAACTATAACCAATTGACAATATTGTTATTTGATTTCATCCAATTATTAGATATAATTATATTAAATAGCATTTTAGTTTAGGGGGACAAGCTATTATGCCTAAGAATGAACCTTGCTTTAACGATATTTCCGTATATAACGAAAGGCTTAGACAGGCTTATGATATAATTGAGAAAAGTTCCATAGTAGTCTTTGAATGGTCTATAGGCCCCGGTATTCCTGTAAAATATCTGACCGATAATATTTCAAATTATGGCTATAAAACGGAGGACTTTTACTCCGGCAAAATTGATTATTGGGATTTTGTCCATAAAGACGATGTAGAATCAACAAAAATTGCAGTATATGAAAAAAGGGCTTCTGCTGCCAAAGAATTTAAGCATACATACAGAGTGGTCTGCAAGGACGGAACAATCAGATGGGTGGAAGAGTGGACCCTTTGGGAAAGAGATTCGGATGGAAATCCCATTGCTGAAAAAGGGATAATCCGGGATATAACCGAGCAGGTAGAAACTGCAGAAAAACTTAAATTGAGCGAAGAAAGGTACAGAAAGCTTTTTGAAAACGCTTGTGCTCTTATTTGCACCTTTGACAACAACGGCAGATTTACTTCGATCAACAATGCCTGCGCCGATATCACAGGTTATTCAAAATATGAGTTGTTAAAAATGAATATACTTGATTTATTGCTGTTATCAAAGGAAAACAGAAGAATCCTTACAAGCGATCTCATAAATTTTGTACGTGAAGTTCAAAACAACAGCATAGAATTAACAATTCTCACCAAGAACAAAAATGAAGTGATTCTGGAGGGCCGGCTCCTGATAATAAATGACAGTGATTCTGCCGCTGAAATTCAGGCAGTTTTCCAGGATGTTACCTTGCGAAAAGAAGCAGAAAATAAAATTTTTCACTTAAGCTATCATGACAAGCTGACGGATTTATATAATAGGGCTTATTTCGATGAAACCCTGGAAAAAATGGATAAAACCGAAGAATATCCATATAGCCTTATAATCGGAGATATGAACGGGCTTAAGAGCACCAATGATCTATTTGGGCATAAGGCCGGTGACAAGCTTATTCAGATTATGGCGGGGATACTCAGGGCATCCTGCAGAAAATCTGATGTGATATCAAGGATTGGCGGAGATGAATTTGCAGTGGTACTGCCTAAATGTTCAAGCAAAGAGGCTCGAAACATTTGCAACAGAATAAAAAAGCTATGTTTGACATATGAGGATGATACGATTAGGCCGGATATAGCTCTGGGATTCAGCACAAAAGAAAATACTTCAAAATCCAATGATGATCTAATACTTGAAGCCGACAGAAAAATGTATTTAGATAAACCCTATGTTCGGAGCATCTGACAATAACCCGATAGGCCTATCGGGTTATTGTCATTCTCTGCTAAAATCCACGAGCACGATCTCGCTTTCTAAAAACCTTGCCATAGCATAGATCGCATCTGATAGTCTGTTTACATATTTCATAAGGATCTCACCTAAGGGTTCTTCTCTATTAAGAGTTATTATTCTTCTTTCCGCCCGCCTGCATACGGTTCTGGCCATATGCAGCGCCCCGCTGGCCTTGCTGCTGCCCGGAATTATGAATTGAGGAGTATTGTTGGTCCTGCTCATAAAGTCATCTATAACCCTCTCCAAATCAAGCACTGCTTCTTCTGTCACCCTATGAGGAAATTTACTTGCGTCTTTTGTGGCCAGCTCTCCGGCTACATTAAAAAGCAATCTCTGAATCCTGTTTACTTCATTTACTACTTCTTCATTGTCTATAAAGTTTTTAGCAAATCCCAAGGAACAATTCAGTTCATCGATGGTACCATAGCATTCTACCCTGATGCTGTCCTTATCAACCCTGCTGCTGTCATAAAGGCTGGTCTGACCTTTGTCGCCGGTTTTGGTATAAATCCTCATGCACATCCCCCTTTTATAAATAAATTGATCCAGTATGCCATTTGATTCCAATTGCTGATGCTGCAAAGCAACCTAAATGATGCTGGCACAACCAGTTAAATGAGCACTATTATTCTGCCATCAATTTAAGAGCCTCAATATCTTTTATAACTACCGATGATTTATAAAAATCCAGTACTCCTTCGTCTCTGAGCTTGCAAAGCTCTCTTGACAAGGCCGGCCTGGACACATTAAGGAAATCGGCCATCTCGTTTCTATTTAAAGACATCATAAAAGACAAAGTTCCTATTTTATTATAATGATCGATCAATAAACTGCTAATTCTCCCCCTGATGCTTTTTATGCTCAGATAGTCTAATTTTTTATTGAGAAGTAAAGCCTTGTCTGATACAATTTTTAACATATTCATGATCAAAAACCTATGACCCCTGCAGAGCTTTGGGCATTCACCTAAAATTATATCCGATGACATAAACATCACCTGGCTTGCTTCCTGGGCTATCACTGTAGCCGGCCATTTCTTCTGATCCGAAAAAGCAGCCATTTCCCCAAACATATCTCCGGATTTTACTACTGTTATTATCACTCTGTCTCCGATAGAGTTCTCCTTTGTAATAGCTGCACTGCCGGATAATATGATGCCTAGTCCTTCATATTCATCTCCAGCAATTTTTATAAATTCATTTTTCTTATACTTTTCAACTTTAGGCTTGAGACACATAAGCATGGAACTTAATTCTTCAAGCTCTATTCCGCGGAATAATGGGCAGACTGCAATGGCGCTCAACCATTTATCATACATTTCGCAATGCCTCACTTTCGTATCTTTAGTTACCGAATTTATCATTTGATACTATTATACTTAATGCATATGAATATGTAAATGAAGGAGATAACCATTATGATCAGAAAGATAATAAAAATCGATGAAGAAAAATGCAATGGATGCGGTTTATGCATAAACGCTTGCCATGAAGGAGCTTTACAGCTCGTAAACGGTAAAGCCAAATTGATTTCAGAATCCTATTGCGACGGACTCGGGGCTTGTTTGCCGGAATGTCCCACGGGAGCAATAAATATTGAAGAAAGAGAAGCCGACGCTTTTGATGAAGATGCAGTAAAGGTTCATATTGAAGCGAAGAAGAACCCCGTTCCTGAGAAGTTAGCCTGCGGCTGCCCAGGTTCTCATGCGAGAGTTATAGAGAAAGCTGTGCATAAGGAGCCTTTAGCAGGATGCTGCGATCATAATTCAAGCGGGCTGCATCCGGAATCCCAATTAAGGCAATGGCCGTGCCAGATAAAGCTTGTTCCGATAAATGCACCGTATTTCGATGATTCACATCTGCTCATCGCTGCAGATTGCACAGCTTATGCCTATGCTAATATACACAGCGATTTTATGAAAAATAAAATCACATTAATAGGATGCCCCAAATTGGATAATTCAAATTATGCAGAAAAGTTGGCAGAAATATTGAAGCATAATGAAATTAAAAGTGTAACCGTTCTTAGAATGGAAGTTCCCTGCTGCGGCGGTTTATCACATGCCGTAAAGGAAGCACTGCAGAAAAGCGGAAAAATGATACCCTGGAGAATAGTAGTCATCGGTACAGACGGAACTATAATCGAAGAATAAGGAGGTGATATGATGCTGGAAAGCAAACAAGGCTTTGCTATCACAGATGAAAAAACCATCGAAAGAATAGTAGACGACGAAAACGTCAACATCAACCATATGGTTCTCAATAACGGTGAGGGGCTTCCGGAACACTATTCAAATTCGAATGTGTACATGATAGTTATAAGGGGTACAATTTCACTCCGGCTGGATGACCAGGATACACATATTTATTCAAAGGGAAGCATAATAAATATTCCATACAATGTAAAAATGAATGTATTTAACGATCATAAAGAAACTTTGGAGTTCTTTGTAGTAAAAGCACCATGTCCAAAAAACTATAATAAATATATCAAAATACTATAATAAAATTAAGGGGGTAATATTCAATGAGTAACATGTTCTGTTTTCAGTGCGAGCAAACTGCAGGAGGCAAGGGCTGCACAAAAGTAGGTGTATGCGGCAAGCAGCCTGAGGTTTCAAACAAGCAAGATGAATTGATATGCGCATTAGTAGGTCTTGCCAGAGCCTCTTACAGCAAAGCTCCTTCAAAAAATGCTGTTGAGCTGATGCTTAAGGGCCTATTTACCACAGTCACAAATGTAAACTTCAATACCGTCACTATTGAAAAGCTGATCGATGAGGTAAGAAAAGAAAAGGAAAGTGCTGGAAATGCCCAGGACTTCCCAATAGAGAACCTCTGGTCCGCAGACTCCGATATAATGTCGCTCCGATCAACCTTGCTTCTGGGCCTAAAGGGTATGGCGGCATATGCTTATCATGCTTATGTATTGGGCAAACAAAATGAAGAGGTAAACAATTGGTTCTTTAAAGGCATGTATGCCTTCGGCGAGGATCACAGCATTGAAGAATGGCTGAGCTTGCTCATGGAATTTGGAATGATCAATCTTAAATGCATGGAGCTACTGGATGAAGCTAATACCTCAGCCTACGGAACTCCTGTTCCGGCCAAAGTGACTACAATAATTGAAAAAGGTCCCTTCATAGTTGTTTCAGGCCATGATTTGCTGGATCTTAAGCAATTGCTTGAACAAACAGAAGGCAAAGGAATAAACATATATACTCACGGTGAAATGCTTCCTGCACACGGATATCCTGAGCTGAAAAAATACCCTCATTTAAAAGGCAATTTCGGAACAGCCTGGCAGAATCAACAGAAGGAATTTGATAATGTTCCCGGCGCTTTCTTATTCACAACTAATTGTTTGATGCCTCCTAAACCTTCCTATATGGACAGAGTCTTTACAACCGAGGTGGTATCTTACCCGGAACTTGTTCATATAGATGAGGCAAACGGCAAAAAAGACTTTACCCCGGTTATCGAAAAAGCAATGGAGCTTGGAGGGTGGAAAGAGGATAAGGTTCTCACCGGCATAAACGGCGGCACCGAATTGATGACAGGCTTTGGTCATGGCACAGTGCTTGGCGTTGCAGACAAAGTTATAGACGCAGTAAAAGCAGGAGCCATAAGGCATTTCTTCTTGGTCGGAGGATGCGACGGGGCAAAGCCCGGAAGAAATTATTATACGGAATTTGTTGAGAAAAGCCCTAAGGATACGGTTATATTGACATTGGCCTGCGGGAAATTCCGTTTCAATGACCTGAACATCGGTGAAATAGGAGGGCTGCCAAGGATAATGGACATGGGCCAATGCAATGACGCATACTCTGCCATAAAGGTCGCCGTCGCTTTGTCTCAAGCATTTAAATGCAGTGTGAATGAATTGCCTTTAACCTTAGTGCTATCATGGTATGAGCAAAAAGCCGTATGCATATTGCTCACTCTGCTGGCATTAGGTATAAAAAATATTTATATAGGCCCTTCAGTACCTGCTTTCTTCTCCCAGAATGTACTGAATGTGCTTGTTGAAAAGTTTAATATTACACCCATCACTACACCTGAAGAGGACTTGAAAAAAATATTAGGATAATTCATAAGCAATAGCTTAAAAGCTCAGCTGATTTTTAATGTTTTTCTACTAATCATCATTATCCATTGCCATTTGGCCCCATTTATTTTATAATTAAAGAGTAGTCGATTAAAGTACAAGTATTATAAAAGAGGTGGTAAAATGGATATCAAAGGAACAAAAACAGAAAAGAATTTATGGGAAGCCTATGCCGGTGAGTCCATGGCAAGAAATAAGTATAGCTACTTCGCTTCCACTGCAAAAAAGGAAGGCTATGAACAGATAGCTGCCATTTTTCAGGAAACATCAGATAATGAAAAGGAACATGCTAAAATCTGGTTTAAACTTCTCAATGGAATAGGAAATACATCAGAAAACCTGAAGCATGCTGCAGAAGGCGAAAACTACGAGTGGACATCTATGTACAAGGGATTTGCTGAAGAAGCAAGAGCAGAGGGCTTCACAAGCATTGCAAACCTTTTTGAAATGGTTGCTAATGTTGAGAAAGAGCATGAGGAAAGATATCTGGCGCTATTAAAAAATGTAGAAGAAAATACTGTATTTGTGAAAGACGGCAAGGTCTATTGGAAATGCAGAAACTGTGGCCATATTCATGTAGGAGAAAAAGCTCCGGAAATTTGCCCTGTATGCTCTCATCCAAAAGCACACTTTGAAATATTGGCAAAAAATTGGTAATAAAATTATAGGGTGAGCCATGGCTCACCCTATAATTTTATGTGACAATAGCCGCCCGGATTTTTCTTCAAATATTTTTGATGGTATTCTTCCGCATCATAAAAACATTTGAGAGGTTCGACTTCTGTAACTATCGGCTCAGGATATTTTTCCTGCTCCTCTTCAAGACTTTTCTTGATTATCGGAATATCTTCAGCATTAATGTAGTAAATCCCTGTTCTATATTGAGTTCCTTCGTCAGGGCCCTGGCGGTTCAATATTGTGGGATCTATGACTCTCCAGAATCTTTTCAGCAGCTCTTCCAAAGAGATCTGCGCTTCATCATATCTTATATAGCATGCTTCAGCGTGTCCGGTCTCTCCGGTTTTTACTTCCGAATATGAAGGATCTTCGGTATTTCCGTTAGCATAGCCAACCTTTGTCTCTATAACGCCTCTGATTCTTGACATATATTCTTCCACTCCCCAGAAGCATCCGCCTGCGAGTACAATTTCTTTCATCTGCATACCTCCAAACATTTTTTATCATTATATAGGACACAATGACTAAAGCTGCGATTCCAAGCTGATTCGACTTGCCTGCTGCACCTCAACAGCAATATCTCTGCTTTAATATATTATAATCTTCGTATGATTTTTATAACAGCCGCAATAGAGGCGATATCTCTCCAAAATAATATATGAAGAGCCTATGAAGCGGTCTTGTCATAGATACATACAGCAGCTTTATGTCCATCTCTTCCATTCCATAGTTTTCTCTGCTTCCATTAGCTATGAAGACCACATCGAATTCCAGACCCTTAGAAAGGTAAGAAGGCAGTATCACGATTTCGCTGTTATATTCTTTTTCTTTTCCTGTGATAAGCTTTGGCTTATATTTAGAGGCCTTTAAATAAGAATATGCTTCCTCGCTCTCATCTATAGTCTTACATATTACTGCCACAGATTTGTAGGATTCGGGCTCCAGTGCATCCAAGTCTCTTTCAATCTGAAGGCATATCTCCTTGAGATTACCCTTCTGCATCACACGGACAGGAGCTCCATGCCTTATTACCGGTTTCCCCACAGGAAAATTCCTATGCTTGATATTGCTCAGCACGGCATTTGCCGCATTCATAATCTCTACGGTGGTTCTGTAGCTTTGTTCAAGCATAAGCAGTTCACAATACCTGCCCTCAAAGACCTTATCTTTTATATCTCCCCAATCTCCGGTACCTCTATAGGAGTGTATGCCCTGAGCCAAGTCTCCCAATATGGTAAAGGAGGAGTCCTTTATTATTTTCCGGATGACTAATATTTGAAATGGGCTGAAATCCTGGGCTTCATCTATTACGATATGCCTTACGGGTATTTTCTCATCTATACCATGTATTTTATACTTAATATAAATTATAGGAGCCAGATCTTCAATTTCAATGTGTCCTGCCCTGAAGGCCTGCATAGAATGTCGGATCATAAAATTGATCAGCTCTGATGAAATATTTTCAATGGATAGCTCAGGTCCTGCCATATAATTCTGCAAGAAATCCTTATAGTACTCGAAGGGATTCAATTTAGATATTTTCTTTATATAATCCGAAACAGCTTTTTTTGAATGGGTTTCAATTTTATTTACAAGATCATTCTTATTATCAATTATATCGATAATAATACTTTGCCTATCTGCCGATTCCTCTATTGTATCTTTTATTCTGTTTATTTCTCTGACACAAGACTCCTCCAAGCTTTCTATTATCGCTTCTTTTCGGGCTTTCATCCTGTTTGTCATATGCTTTTTAAGTTCGTCTAACCTTTTCACAATAGGTAATTTGCTGTATTCATTCAAGAAAAGATTATTTAACTCATCATACTTAAATATAGTTATAGAATTCAGCTTGAAATCCTCCTGGGGAATAAAAGCCTTTTCCACAGTTTGAATGTAATCATCAATGATTTCCTTAAACAGCATGGAACATTTGAGCTGGGACTCCATCTTCATCAGCTTGTTTCTTGCTGATTGGCTCTTATCCTTGTTCTCATTGACAAATATATTAATTTTTTCATATCCATCCGCTATCTTTAATTTCAAACCTATAATTTGAAGAGCAAAATCTTCAAAGGTGGTCTGGCGGGCTTTCTCCACCCCCAGCTCCGGCAGAACCTCCGATATATAGTTCAGAAAAAGCCGGTTAGGTGCGATGATCATAAAATTCTCAGGCTTAAATTGCTTTTCGTAGGTATAAATAAGATATGCTATTCTATGGAGTGCAATGGTGGTCTTCCCGCTTCCTGCAGCCCCTTGCACTATCAAGGGAGTCCACATATCGGCTCTGATTATCTTGTTTTGCTGAGCCTGAATTGTACTGACAATGTCCTTCAGCCTATTGTCTGCATTAGCACCTAAGGAAGCCTGCAATATTTCGTCATTGGTGGTTATATCAATATCATATATTTCTTTCAGGCTGCCCCAGTCTATTACATACTGCCTCTTTAGAAGAAGTTCTCCTTTTATGATACCATCAGGGCACGAGTATTCTGAATCGCCAAGCCTTGATTCATAATAGAGATTTGCAATGGGAGCACGCCAATCTGTAATTATTAACTCCATTGTATCCTCATCTATCAAAGCCATTTTTCCTATATAATATTTTTCTCCGGAATCGCTCTCCTCCTCTTTAAAATCAATACAGGCAAAATAGGGTTTCCTTTTTGCCTGTGTCAGATTTACCAATTTTAACTCTGCTCTGTCCTGGAGCATTGTATTGATCATGAGATCTATATACTGCTGACTGCTGTCAGAGTTGAAATGCTTCTTGCCCTTTGCCACTTGTTCATCTATATTGCTTTTGCGAGCTATAAAGGCATTCAGGCTTTTATCCACATGCTTTAAAGTATATCCGAGCCTGGCCTTCTCCTCGCCATAAGCAGGATGATTTTCAGCAGACATTCTATCTCCTCCTTTTTTGGTCGCAGGGGTTACGGAGAACACGAAAAGTCACTAAAACTTCACAAAAATCACTGAAATTTTTATAATATTAAAGTTACATTAAATTATTGATTTGTACCCTAGGGGAATGGGCAAATGATAACAATCGGTAGTTAGTAGCTACAGATTAGGGATCAATAAAACCGTCAGAAAATTTAAATATCCTGACCTGCTTTTTCGTGAAAAATTCCGTGTCTTTCAGTGGTTTCCGTCTCCTCATTAAATGCTAAGCCTTATGCTGCCGCGCGCAATGCTTGGTATGCCAATTTTTCTTGCAGTAAAAAAGGTGCCGTGACAGTCAGATCCTCCGGTTATAAAGAGGTTGTTAGCCCGGCAAAATTCACTGCAATGCTTTGTTATATCAGAATTATTCTCAGGATGGTAGCATTCTATGCCCATTATGCCCTCATCCAGCATACCATGCAATAGGTCTTTAAAATTCAAGCGATAAAAGGGTGCGCCCGGATGAGCCAATACAGCTATACCGTCTGCATTTTTTATAACAGAAATGACTTCCTTAGGATCAGGAAACTTCATTTTTTCAAATGGATTTCCCCAACCGTCAAAAAGAGGGAAGAAATCTTTTGTATTACTGCAGATCTTCTTGTCTATCAAATAGTTTAAAGCTTTCCATCCGCCTCGCTTCGGATTATTCTGATAACGGCCGTAATCCGACAGGCTCACATCAAAGCCTTTCTCGCAGAGAAATTTTATGCTTTCCTCGTCTTTTTGTTCCATAAAGTCTCTATTTCCAGATATCAGCTTCAGCAAGCCATCGTTGCGTATATCTATGCCGTATCCAAGTATGTGAAGATTAGCTCCATTAAAGGAAGTATCAATTTCCACACCCGGTATAAAGGCTAAGCCCGCCTTTACAGCAAGTTCAGCCGCCGTCTCTACATTTTCTACTGAATTATGATCCGTAATAGCAAACATGCTTATATTGTTCTTAATTATTTCAGACACGGCTTCTTCAGCGGTCCACGTCCCGTCTGAAGCCGAAGTATGAATGTGCAAGTCTATCTTATCATTGTTCAAGATATCATGCCCCCTTGAAAAATAGTAAAAATCTTTCATAGCAAGTGAAAGATTTCAATAGCTATTATACTACGAAGCTTCATCCGGCACAATATATATTATGTACAATTATAATTTATTGCCATCAGATACATATGCATCAATCGCTGTACCTCCGTCAGCAGCGGCTTTCATGATAATTATATCAAAAATTAGAGTAAAGCCTGATTGCAACGAATTTTTATTATGCAATTTTTCCCTTTTCAAAGCATGGGATAAATTAGATCATCTCCTCTTCGATCATTTTTATAACAGCTTGGCACAGTTGAAAATAAATGCATGGAAGGAACCGGTGGTTTTATATGATCAGGATAGCTGCAGCCTGTTGAAATTTGCTATATGATGCGCAATAAGGCATATTATGAATATTATATATCTTCTTCAATATATTACAGGTTTAATTATATGCCTCCGTCTTATATAATTACAAAAAAGCCTAGTCCACACATTTTGTGGAGCGGAGGAATTAACTCTGGGGTGAATAAACGGGCTATTAAAGGCCGTTTAAGGGAAGCTCTCAACCTAATCCGTCAACTAACTTCGCAGGCTGATGAGAGGGGAATATTGATGCAAAAAAGATATTCGAAGATGGGTTTCACCGTCTTCGCAATAGTATTAGTCATTTTTTTGTCCGCTAATATTGTACAAGCTGATTATGGCTATACTACCTTAAAAATGGGCATGAGGGGCTCTGATGTGAGCACACTTCAGACCAAGCTCAAAAGTTTAGGATATTTCAACAATAATGTCACAGGCTATTTTGGAAGTATAACAAAAAATTCAGTCATCAGATTTCAGAAAGCAAATGGTTTATATGCTGACGGAATAGTAGGTAAAAATACTTACAGAGCATTGAACAACAGCTCGGCAGCTGCCTTAAGCTCCAGAGGAACGGTTGAGAGAGCAAGCGGGAGCAATATCGTAGCAACAGCAAAATCCTATATGGGAGTGCCCTATGTATGGGGCGGGACTTCCCCAAGCGGTTTTGACTGTTCCGGTTTTGTCCACTATGTCTATGGAAAATATGGAATCTGGCTTCCAAGAACTACAGAATCTCTATATCCAACCGGAACCTATGTAACCAAAGCTAATCTCAGAGCAGGAGATCTTGTATTCTTTACAACTTATGCTCCGGGTGCATCCCATGTCGGGATATATATAGGCAACGGCGACTTTATCCATGCCAGCAGTTCAAAAGGCGTAACTATAAGCAATTTAAGCAATAGCTATTATGCACAAAGATATTTTGGTGCAAAAAGAGTGATGTAGCTTATAAATGGATTGGTGCTAGCTTTTTAAGCTTTCACCAATCCATTTATTTTCAGCCTATATTTCATTCTCATAATATTCGCCTTGCTCCATGATGCGCCGCAATTTCTCCATATCACGAGTCACAGAAAGAGCCAGCATAAGTTTTATTCTGGCTTTCTGACCCGGAAGATTGCCGCCTAGAATTATTCCCATATTTCTCAGCTGTTTACCGCCGCCTTCATAGCCATAGGTATCCAATACTCTTCCGGTAGGACATCTCGATACAACTACTACAAAAACTCCATTATCTATGGCGTATTTTATGCCCTCAATCATTTTGGGAGGCACATTTCCTCTGCCCAGGGCTTCAAGCACAATGCCTTTGGCACCTGTATCCACTGAGTATTCTATAAATTTTGAATCCATACCTGCTGCACATTTTATCAGATCCACATCGGTCTCAATTCCGTCTGTCGGTATATACTGTCTGTTTATTACATCTCTGTGGAATATAACCCTATCGTTATCTACAACTCCTAAAGCGCCAAATTCCAAAGATTTAAAAGTATCCAAGCTCAATGTGTTCGTCTTGGTAACTTCTCCGGCTGCATTTACTGTATTGTTCATAACCACCAGTACACCTTTATTTTTTGAGTACGGTGAAATCGCTGTGCATACGGCGGCCGCCAGATTGCTAGGTCCGTCATAGCCCAATTCAGAGCTGTTTCTCATAGCTCCGGCAACGACTATGGGCTTCTCACAATTTATGGATAGATCCAGGAGATAAGCAGTTTCTTCCAATGTATCCGTCCCATGGGTAATTATTACCCCGCAAATATCATCTCTGCTGATGGTTTTCAAAACCAGGCCGCGCAACTCCATCATTTTTGATGGGCCTATATGAGGTCCCGGCAGCTTGCCGAAATCTATGGATTCGATTTCAGCAAATTTATCAATATTCGTCACCAAAGACATAATCTCATCATTTGACAAAGATGGTATAGCGGCGCCTATCCGAGGATCCACCGTCATTGATATAGTTCCCCCGGTAAATATTATGGCTACCCTAGGCTTTTTCATTGCATAACCCCCAATATAAATTTTTATATAATGCTTACATATGGATTATCTTTAATGTAAAACCTCCAAGGAAAATCTCTTGCCTCTTCGGCATAATCAATGCCTATCCTCTTTGTTTTTACAATCTCAAAAGGCTCCTCCTGCTTCTGATTTTCACATATAAAAAGTCTATCACCTGTCAAATCTTCTCCATTGCATTCCTTCGTTATATTAAAAGCCCTGCAGAGCTTTCCCGGTCCATTAGTCAAATTCTTAATTTGACTCTTCTTCAGTTCTTCAATAGCTTTCCCATACCTGTAATTTGCCATATATTCCACGCCTTTTACAGGCTCTACGGCTCTGATAAGCACAGCCTGGGCAACTTCTTTTTCTGCAGCCACAACATTTAAGCAATAGTACATGCCATAGATAAAATACACATAAGCATGCCCCTCTTCACCATACATGACTTCTGTCCTGGCTGTTCTTTTGCCCTTATAGCTGTGAGCTGCCTTATCGCCATAACCCATATATGCTTCAACCTCTGCAATCCTTCCTATGAGCTCCTCATTTCTTACAATATGCACTAAATATTTGCCGAGGAGCTGCTTCGACAGATCAACAGCATTTTCCCCGTAAAAGCTCCTATTAAGCTTTATCAATTCCAATTTACCTGCTGAATCAAAATGCACTTAATCGACCTCCGATTTATGTTCTTCACTTTTCTTTGCCGATTCTTTCGTTACAGCGATGCTCCTCAAAGTAACAGATACTATGACGATCAATCCTCCTAAAATTGCATATGGACTTGGCTTTTCACCGGCAAATAAAAATACCCAAATAGGATTCAATAAAGGTTCAAGAACGGTTATCAATATTGCCTCCAATGCCGACAGATGCTTCATAGCCAATGCATATAAGATATAGGCAAAGCCAAGCTGAAATATCCCCAATAATACGATGCCCAATATGCTTTGCATATCAGGTATCTTCCCTATCATAAAGGGAATTGCAACAATGAAGGTGAGCACATTCCCTATAAAAGTGGTTTCAACAGGAGATCCATCCTTTTGAAGCCTTAGAGCAATTGTCACGCAAGCAAGAAAAAAACCGCTTATGACAGCAAGCAAATTGCCCAGCATGCTTCCTGAGCCCACATTATCTATAAAGAAAAGCAGCATGCCTGCAGCCACTGCAGCAATAGACAAATAGTCATACCATTTTATTTTTTCGTTAAGAATCCAGACACCTAATATTGCAACAAAAATTGGAGCTGTAAACTGCAGCAGTATTGCATTAGCTGCCGTTGTAAGCTTGTTTGCGGCTACAAATAAAATTACAGTGGATGCATAGGCTACGGCTCCTCCCAATTGAGCTTTTGACCATGTAAACGTAGGCTTTCTAAGATATAGCCAAACCACAATAGAAGAAATGAAGCTCCTGGCCCCCGCTATTGCTACAGGATTCCAGTCTACAAGCTTGATAAGGATTCCGCCGGTGCTCCAAAGTATTGAAGCCAGTACAAGAAAAACTATTGATTTATAACGTTGATCTTTAAATATTCCTGTATTCATTTCTTCACTCCACATCAATTTAATCTGTTGTGGTAGCTGATAACAAGTATAAAGCTTCAAGGCTAAGACTTTGTAAGCTTGTATAGGGCTGCGTCAAAACTCGCATGCAGCGTTTGTCATTACTGTTAAAATTCAAGCAAGTTATGAGATTTTCCAATTTAACAGCATATAGGCTCAAACAGTTGACGCAGCTTTTCCTATACTTCGCTAACAAACTCTAAGCCTCTTCACAAAATACTCTTTTATCAGCTACCACTCCACATCAATTTATAACTTAGTATTATAACATCATTCTTATTCTACTTTTTATAAAAAAATCCTTTGAGTATATCAATCAAGATATAAAATATATCGTTCAAGCTTCAACATAAAAACAGAGTTGTGAACCCCAACTCTGTTTTTTACTATATATCTCAGGTTATAGATTTGATTTCCATAGACCATGAAGATTGCAGTATTCGTAAACGTCTACGCTGTCTTTATTACAGAATACAGCTTTGGGTTCCTGCCCCGGATTTAAATGAATCCTTTCAATTCCGTCATCAGATACAACGGCAATCCATTCAATGAAATGCTCAGGTATCATGGGATGTGGTACAGACCCAACTTCTACCACTATTTTGCCATCCTTTCTGGAGGCAACCGGTACATGCTTTTCCTGAGAAGCATCAGTAGTGTTTGCCGCCAGCTTTGTCATCGGTTTGCCGCAGCATACGAGCTCCCCTCCGCCGTTTTTTATAAGCTCTACAATATTCCCGCATACACTGCAGCGGTAAAAAGTTACTCTTTCTTTCATGTTATACCCACCTCTCAAATAATTATTTGTTTGTAAAGTATGGCTATTAATAATAATTATAATTAATCTGCCATTCTATGTCAAATCAAAACGCTTATGACTGCTCCAAGTCCTAATGCGATGGCCAGAGCTCCGTTAATGATAATGAAGTTCTTGACTGCCAGTACAAAGGTATCCTTTTTGCTCTGATGATCATAAAAAAGTTTAATATGCTTGCTGACCAGGAAATAAGTTGCAAGAAGCAAAATACAGAAATATGGAATTGCCTTCAATACAATTAAAATCAAAAGCGTCAAATATGCAAAATGATAAGATGCTTTGAAAACCTTCAATGCCTTTTCTTTTCCTATGTATATGGGCAAAGTATATCTGCCGTTTTGAATATCATCTTCTATGTCGCATATGTTATTGGCCAGCATTATGTCACCGATTCCTATGACAGAGGGCAATGACAGCAGGATTATATAAAGCAATTCCGCAATGTTAACCCCGAGATTCAAAATACCTCCGCTAATCCCTAATGTTATAATGCCCCGGTCAAGCACATGAATATATATGGCCAATATAGGTATAAAGAAACCCATAACCCCGCCGGAAAACACCTCTCCAAAGGGAGTGCGGGATATAGGTACCGGACCGTAGGAGTAAGCTATACCTATTATAAAAGACATTCCGCCAATGAGAAGCACAATGATATTGGTGTTCAAATATAGCAAAAATCCAAATGCTGCAGCTATGGCCAATAACATAAAAATCGTTGCCCTTACGCTTCTTTCGCCCAAATTATATCTGACAATAGCATTATGGCTTTCATATCCGTAACCATATTTCACATTTGCCTTTTTATAGTCCTGATAATTATTGATTGCAGTAGTGGCCATATCTATACATAATAATGAAACAAGCATCAATAGAAAGTTTTTTAATATAAAACTATCATATCTATATATTGCATAAAAAGTTCCTATTAAAAAAGGGATGATGCTTGCCGCCTTGGTTTGTATCTCTACCAGCTTAAAAAAACTGCTTATGGTCATATCCGACTCTCCCATTTTGCTCATATATCATTTGTTGTTCCCGATGAACCAATCTATTAATTTTCGTGAGATGCTTATGCTTCCGGGTATTTGAGGCATATCACCGGCCTCAAACCAATCAGCATGCTGTATTTCATTTTCCTGGAGCACAATTTCGCCTTTATCATATTCTGCCGTAAAGCCTATCATCAAAGAATTAGGGAATGGCCAGGGCTGGCTGCCAAAGTACTCAACATTTTTAATTTCAATGCCCACCTCTTCCCTTACCTCTCTTCTTACACATTCCTCCAGGGATTCTCCTGCCTCAACAAAGCCTGCCAGTACGCTGTAAAAGCCGGTAATTGAATTTTTATTCTTGGCCAAAAGAATTTTATTATCTTTTACTATGGCTACAATGATAGCAGGGGATAGCCTCGGATAGAAAAAGAGTCCGCAATGCGGGCATATCTTGGCATGCTCATCGATTTTATCCTCAGTCTTTTCCCCGCATTTTCCGCAAAATCTATGATTTTCATCCCAATTTACTATTTGAAGAGCGCGGCCTGCTATCTGAAAAAAAACATCTCCTATTTCAGCATATGCCTGCCTGAGGTTAAAGGCTTCCATGCCCCTAAGAATAGTCTTTTCTTCAAGCAGCCTTGATGCATAGCAGGGATTATTATCTATACTGCCTATATAAAAGCTTTTTCCAACTAAATCTTCAGCGGAAACATCCATGGAATCCGGAATCTTATAAGCCTCGTCAGTCTTTTTTAATAATATTTTGTCCTTATGAAATAAAAACCAAAAATAGGGCTCTCTATCATCAGCCGAAGGCAAACTGCCCAGCTTGAAATCATCTATCAACAATTCTATGTTCCTTCTCTCTCGTTATACATTAAACCTGAAATTGATGATATCTCCGTCTTCCACGATATACTCCTTGCCTTCCAAGGTGGCCAGGCCCTTTTCCTTAACCTTCTGCATGGAGCCAAGTTCCTTCAAATTCCTGAACTTGCACACCTCTGCCCTTATAAAGCCCTTTTCTATATCGGAATGAATCTTGCCGGCTGCCTTTCGCGCTGCAGTGCCCTTATTTATCGTCCATGCTCTCACTTCATCGTTTCCCGCAGTGAGGAAGGAAATCAACCCAAGATACTCATAGGCGGTCTTTGAGAGCTTATCAACCCCGGATTCAGTTATTTCCAGGTCTTCTAAGAACATCTCCCTATCCTCAGGATCTAATTTGGCTATCTCCAGCTCCGACTTTATGCACAATTGAATAAGAGGAGTATTAACATTTTTAGAGTGTTCCATAAGAGCTTCCTTGGAGGGATAATCATCAGCCCTGAACTGGTCTTCATCCACATTGACAACTAAAATCATAGGTTTTTCAGATAGGAAGCCAAAGGTTTTAAGATGCTCCTTCTCCTCATCGCTTAGATTCAGATTGTGTATCAAAAGCCCGTTTTCAAGACCTTCCTTGCACTTTTTAAGCACTTCCAGTTCAGCCAGATTTTCTTTTGTGACCTTCTTAGAGGTTTGTATTCTTTCTATTCTATTATCTATCACTCCCAAATCGGCAAAAAGCAGCTCCATATTTATGGTTTCTATGTCCCTCATGGGGTCGATGCTGCCTTCAACATGAATAACCTCGTCAGATTTAAAAGCTCTGATTATATGTATCAAAGCATCGGTTTTTCTTATGTTATCCAAAAATTGATTGCCTACTCCTTTGCCTGTGCTTGAGCCGCTCACTAGACCAGGGACATCAATAACTTCAATTGTTGCATATGTTGTTTTCTTGGGTTCATACATTTGGCTGAGAAAATCAATCCTTTCATCAGGGATCTTAGCTATGCCGAGGTTTGCATCGACCTTGCCCGTTGAGAAGCCTGCTACTTCCTGATCTGATCCCGTCAACAGATTGAACAAAGTAGTTTTGCCGACAGACGGCAGTCCTATCAATCCAATTTTCATTATAATACGCAGGGCCCACTATATTAAATAATAACCCTGCTTTTCAACTCCTTTTCTAAGATATACAATTGATTTTACTGCAATAACTCATTGGTGCATCTTGCCCCAGGTCATCTTCTCTTGCTCCTCAGGACTAAAGTTTTTGCAGTGAAATCACAATTGTATTGTATCATAAAATTCTTATTCTTTGCATCATGTTTATAATCCTCTCAGTTTTCCGGCCCTGCGAGCTCAACTGCAAGCTGAGACCCAACCATCGCATTATTGTATATGAGAGCAATATTTGATTCCAGGCTCTCTCCGCCTGTGATCTCTTTTACCTTTGCAAGGAGGAATGGAGTGGATTCCTTTCCTTTTATACCTTTTTGCTCCGCTTCTGCAACAGCATTATCGATGGCCCTTGTAATCATATCATAATCCATCTCATATTTTCCCGGTATAGGATTGGCTATGACTATCCCGCCGTTAAGGCCCAGATCCCATTTTGTCTTAATAATATCAGCAAGCTTCTTTACCGAGTCTACTCTATAATCAACCTTGCAGCCGCTTTTCCTTGTATAAAAAGCCGGCATCTCGCTGGTACCAAAGCCTATTACAGGCACACCCTGAGTCTCTAAATACTCAAGTGTCAAGCCTATATCAAGTATCGATTTTGCTCCTGCACATACCACGGCCACATTAGTGCGGGCAAGCTCCTGGAGGTCAGCCGAAATATCAAAGGTTTCTTGCGCCCCCCTATGTGCTCCGCCTATCCCGCCTGTTGCGAAAACCTTGATGCCTGCCAGTGCCGCAATAATCATAGTAGATGCTACTGTAGTAGCTCCATCAAGCTTTTCAGAAACTATAAAGGGCATATCCCTTCTGGAGGTTTTCACAACATTCTTTGCCTTTCCCAGATATTCTATTTCCTCCTCGGTCAAGCCGACCTTCAGCTTTCCCTCAAGAATTGCAATGGTGGCAGGTACTGCTCCATTTTCTTTCACGATCCTTTCCACCTTGAGTGCAGTCTCCACATTTTGCGGATATGGCATGCCATGAGATATGATGGTGGATTCCAGGGCAACAACGGCCTTTCCGTTTTTTATTGCATCTGCAACTTCCGGTTTTATATCTAAATATCCTTCCAGCATAAATTTATCTCCTTCATCTTTGATTTTATACTCTGCACCGATATATCAGGATTAATAGTATCCTCGTGTGAAAGGGCGAGTATTGATGCGGCTACGGCCATATTGGCGCTCTCCTTGATGCTCAGATTATAATAATGTCCATAAGCGAGAGCCGCCATAAAGGCATCCCCCGCTCCTGTAGCATTGATTACTCTAATTTTGGGTACTTGTATGTGAGCAATACTGCTTCCGTCATTGTAGAATATTCCGTTATCACCCAGGCTTATGAAAACCCTTCTGACTCCTTTTGCCAGAAAATATTCCGAAGCTCGCTTCAGATCATCATCATCTTTTATTTCAATTCCCGTGAGCATCTGGGCCTCAATTTTATTAGGCTTGATGGTGTGAAAATATCCAATCACTTCTTTAACCTTTTTTGCCTTTGCAGTTGAGACAGTATCAAGAAAAAAGTCAGTTCCTTGGTATGTTGTAACAATATATTCGATCACTTCTCTGGGTATATTGGTGTCAATAACACAGAGCTTCGAATCCTCGATCACATTCCTTTTTTCTTTTATAAAATCAACGCTCATGTTTTCACAAATATCCATATAGGATATTGCCGCAGCCATATCGCCTGATTCGTCAAGTATAGACAGATATGTAGAGGTTGACTCTCCTTTAAGCACCAATGTATCTCTCATATCAAGCCCGATCAACTTCGCTTCTTTAAGTATGGCATAGCCGTAAGGATCATCTCCGATAACGCTCAACAGCCTTGTTTCGATTCCAAGCTTCACCAGATTTTCTCCGATATTTCTACCCACTCCCCCGAGGGATACTTTTATCTTCCCCGGGTTTGAGTCTCGGGGAATGAATTTTTCATAGGGAAAGCCCTGTATATCCATGTTTGCGCCGCCGACAATTGCAATGTAGGAATTACTCATCTTCTTGACTCCTTTATTATTCTAACTGATCATATCATAAATTTACTACAAAACCATCTATTAGTCAAAATGAGATTAAATATCAAAAAGGCTTCAATAATATATTCGGGCCAGGATTAAGTCAGCTCTGTCACTTTTTATATTGGATATCTCGAAATCCGAAGAACCGCACTCGCAATCCTTTGCTTTTATTAATATAATATCTCCTTTATGTATAATAGTTTTGTCTTCCGCAGCAGCTTTGATGCTTACCTCACCATTGACACAGTACACAACCTGCACACATCGGAAAAACCCTTTTTTATTTTGGAAGTCAACGGCTTTAGTTGTCTCTCCATCCAGATGTATGGCCTCCAGATCTCCCTCACAGCCTTCCCCCATCATCAGATTGAAATCTACCACTTTGCCATAGCTTTTGGTAGTCCAGCTTCCGTTGAAGGAGTCCTGATCAAATCTTTTCAGAACCTTCCTGTAGTGGCCTTCATGCTCCAGAAGTAATTCTCCTTCAATAATCATAATGATCCTGCTTATACCCGGCAATGAGGTAAAAACAGACTCTTCTTCTTCAACATTTGCCGAGCTCAGGCGCCAAGTGAAGTTGCGCTGGCTGTAAACAGCATCCTTAGGGTAAATTGCAAGCTGTGTCGTTGTGCCGCCTGACCAAAGACTTGTCTGTAGCTGTTCTTTTCTTACAATTTCAATTTCATACTCCATTTTTAATACCGCACCCCTCAATCATTATCAATTTTTGATCATCAAGGAAATATATTTATTAAAAGCTTTTAAAGAGCCCGTAAAAATCCTTATTATATTCATCAATCCATATCGGTCAATCATTTCTGTTTTTTTGTTTACAAAGATATTTACATATAGATTCGTCACCAGCAGCTCCCAATAATATCTTCGCAGGCTCATTCCGGAAGGGCGGATCATCACCTGTCCAAAGCTCCATTTTTCATAATCCTTTGCATTATAGAGCAACCTGTCTTCATATTTTTTATACATCGGCAGATTGGGGAACGGAGTCAAGGGACTGATGCTGGTTATCTGGGGTTTAAGGCTTTTTATATATCTTCTCAATGCACTGAAATCATTCGCATCCCAGTCCGGATGAGCCATAAAGGATGCCCAAACATCCACGCCTAGTTCCCGAAGGATTCCGGCCGCCTTATAGTTATCCTCTATTGTGGATTTTTTGCGGTAGTCCGCCAGCTCTGTATCTTTAAATGTTTCATAGCCCACCAAAACAGCCTTCAGACCGCATTCTACAAACTCTTTAATTGCATTTTTATATAAAATTATGCCTTTGACCGAACCATATACTATAAAGTTCTTCTTTATACCCATTCCTCTTATCAAACTGAGAAATGCCTTGACTTTTTCTTCGCTCGCAAAAAAATCGTTATCCATCATCATTATAGTGGGCTCTTTAATTTGTGCCATGTCCCTTTTGGTCAATTCCGGATCGATTAAGCCTTCCTCATAGCCTTCAATCCTCCATCTCAAGCAGAAATCACAAGCTTTCTCGCAGCCCACACCGAATTCCATTATTGCTGCGGGACGATAGCCAAAGTAGGAGTATTCACGACGATACTTTTCCGTAGAAGACCTATCAGGCAGCATATAGGCATATCTGCCTTTCTTCCTTGTCGATGCATAACCAAATTCTTTGGATCTGATTCCATCAATTTTGGATCTCATTGAGCCTTGAGCTAATCTTTCATAGAGCTCTATAAGGTTCTCCTCATTTGTATATTCAAAGATATGATCTACGGCGTCATGAAAAAAAGCTTCAGAATTTAAATATGCTTGTGTTCCTCCCACAATGGTGTGTATCTGATCATCCTCATTTTTTACTTCAATGCAAAGGTCAAGGACTTTATTTACGTCAATGCATAAACTGGTGATACCGACAGCTTCCGGACTGCATAATTTTATTTTATCCTTCAGACTTATAGTTTCAATCATCATATCAAAGATCTCTACATTATGATTCTCCTTTAAAACCCCATAAATCATCTCTAAGCCCAAGGGCTCTGAAAACATGAAATCGCTTAAAGTTATAGCTTGTTTGATCCTGGGCGGCCTCACCAATAATATTTTCAATTCATTGCCTCCTTTATTATTTAAATTGCTTATTTCATAAATTTTATTTTTCTGCAATGACTCATTGGTGCATCTTTCCCCAGGACATCTTCTCTTGCTCCTGCTGAGCAATTCAACTTAGTTATGTTGACTGATAACGATTGCGAATGCCCCAGGGCATCCTCTCTTGCTCCTGTGGAGCAATTTACCTTATGCTCAAGGACTAAGACTTTGTAAGCTTGCATAGGGTTGCGTCAAAACCCGCTTCGGCTCAAACAGTTGACGCAACTTGTCCTATGCTTCGCTAACAAACTCTAAGTCCCTTCACATTGAACGAGACTTCATTCAGTGGGGTTTCAACTCCACTGAATGTTAGTCGAGTCCATGCTGGACTTAGTCGCCCTTAGGCACATGCCGCCTATAGCGGTGTGGGTCTTAGGGCGAGTTAGTTCAGTGCTGCACTCTTATATCAGCCAGCAAAACCAAGGCATCCGCAGACGCTAAACAGATTCTAAAAGATATTTGGTGTAATCCTTCGCTTTATTTGATGCCGGTAATATAGATTTATTATGCAGTTAAACAAATACTTTCCCGGATTTTTGATAAATTCTCTTCGAAGAATATTCCTCTTAACTATTGAGGGAATGGTAAATAAGGATTCATAAAGCTGCCAATAAGCTTCCGTAAGCTCCTCAGGCGACATATTGGCAGGCATATGAACGGCTTCCGTACCGTCAAAGCTATAAATATCTTCCTTGACCAGACGCTTTTGATTTTCTATTTCTTTAAAAAATCTTGTGCCGGGTATGGGGGTCAATATATAAAACCTGGGTACTCCTATTTTGTTTCTCTCAACAAATTCCTTTGTGTCCTTTATCGACTCAATAGTATCTCCTTCTCCGCCAACTACCATTTCTGTCGATACATCAATGCCATAGCCCCGGATATTCCTGATCAGCCTTGGATAGTCAGCCGGATTTGCCCAGCCTTTATTCATCGCTTTCAGGCTCTCTTGGGAAATGCTTTCAAGGCCAAAGCTCAAAGCGGTGCAGCCGCTGTCAGCTAAGATTCCCAGCAGTTCATCATCTTCTCCTATCCTGATGTCGCATTGGCTCATCCAGGACATATTCATGCTTTTTACATGTTCCAGCAGCTCCATTAAATATTCTCTATCAGAAAAGATATTATCATCCAGAAGCAGGAATTTTTTAAATCCTAAATCTGCTACTTGCTGTATATCCCTGATCACCTCTTCAAGAGGTTTTTTGATATAGTGCCCCTTATATAAGCAGGCCACTGAACAAAAACTGCAGGTGTTGGGACAACCTCTTCCCGCCTGCACCGGAAGAAAATCTCCTATAGGCTTGTCCATGATCAAGTCAAATCTTGGCAGAGGTGTTGAAAAGCTTCCGCTTTTTAAATTATTTTGATATATCTTCTTCAGCCTTCCATTTTTAAAATCCTCTAACAGCTCTTTCCATACCAGCTCCGCATCACCGACCACAACTGCATCACAGTATTTCAGCGCCTCTTCTGCCATGATACTGGCCATATAGCCGCCCAATATCACGGTTTTCCCTCTTTCACGAAAAGCCCTGGCCAGATCGATAGAACGTATGACCCCATGCCCCATGGTGCTTATGCCGATCAAGTCCGCATCGGTATCCATTGGCACTTCCTCCAGCAGCTCCAATACAATCTCTACAGTCCAATCTTCCGGAGTCATGGCAGCCAATAAAGGCATAGCTAAACCGACAAAATACAATCGTTTCTTTTTTATTGGATGCTTAAATTTATCATAGGGGCTGGGTTGAATCAACAATAATTTCCTCATTTATTTTCCTCTCCAAATTTTCTGCAAATACTGCCAGCTTACGAAGCTGCTGCCTATGAGCATTTTAATATTAGCTTTAATGCCATACTTTTTTATCAGCGCAGCTACATGTCTTGGCCTCATAATAACCTTATAATATGAAGCCAACAGCTGCAAATAAAATTCTGATATGCTCATATGCTTCGGCTTTAAGGCTACATGGGCCATATCCCAGAGATGATAATCTTCGCAGCGAATCAATAATTCCGGCAGGTACATATCAAAAATATCTGTCCCAGGCAAGGGAGTTAATGGCTGAAGGTTCACAAACCTTACTTCAAGAGCTTTTAGCCAGGCAGTCAGCTCTCTGAAATCTTTTTTGCTGAAATCCAACGGAATTATCAATGTGGCATAGAGTTCAATATCCATGCTCTTCAGTATTCCTATACATTTCTCGTTGACCTGCTTTGTGGTTCCTTTATGGTAATCATGCAAGTCCTTGCTTCTTATGGACTCAATGCCGACTATTACCGCCTGCAGACCGCAATCTTTGAATTCCTTCAAGAGGCTTTCATTCTCGACTATGAAGTCTGCTCGCCCGTATACCAGAAACTTCTTTCTAATATTTCTTTCTTTGATAGCTGCTATGAAATCCCCGATCCTGTCCGCATCATACAAGAAATCATCATCAACTATATATATTTCTTCTTCTTTTATGGCTTCCAGTTCGTCGATAACATCTTCAACATCCCTTGCAAAATATTTCCCATCTGTAATTTCTCTGCAAAAACAAAACTGACAATTATATGGACAGCCAAAGGAGGTTTTGATCAATGCACAGGGCTTGTGAAACATATAGTAATAATACTTCCTATACTGCGAGACAGCCTCGCGTGCAGGATGCTTATATGAAAAACTGTATTTTTTGGGTCCTGACTCCTTGAGCATCTCTCTGATATCTGATTTACTCTTACCTTCCAGCAAGGCTTTCAATGCTTCATTAAATCCGTCAATACCATTTCTGTCAAACACGAAATCTATATACTCACATTTGAAATCCTTAGGTACTACCTCCGCATGAACTCCCCCAGCACCGGTGCTTATTTCCGGCAATAACCCTTTGGCTTGCTCCGCCAGTTTTTTTATAATTCCTACATGGGTGATATAGCCCGTAAATAATATAAAGTCCGGCTTCTCCTTTAGCAGGACAGATTCATATGAGATTTTCTCCAAAATCATATCTACTATTTTTATATCTATGCTTTTTTTGATAAAATCAGGTATATTAGAGACCAGGTATTCCAATTCAAGGGGCTCGCATATCATAACATGCTGAAGCCCAATGGTTTCTCTGTGGGGCTTTGGTCTTACGAGCAGCACCTTCACTGTTTCACCTTCTTCAATGTATAAACTGCAATTCTGGGCATGAAAAATTTCTCTTTGATTACCCCCAGCTCTTCTATCTCCAGCCATGGCTTAACCAGCTCCCTGAATTGAAAATCCGACGGATAACAAGCCTTACCGGTTGTAAATTTTACAAAAAATAAGCAGAACCTGTCATAAAAGCTGTTGCCGCTGGCAAAGGCCACAAATATCCTTCCATCGTCTTTTAAAATATTTGATAGATCAGCTATAACCTTGGCTTTATCCTTATAATAGGGAAAGGAGTGGGTGCAGATGATGATGTCAAATTCATCATCATATTTGTCCAATTCTGCCGCATCCATGCAGATATGATCGGCCTTGGGATTCCTCTTCATTGAAATTTCAAGCATTGCCTCAGAATAATCTATCCCTGTAATATCATAGCCTCCATATCTCTTTTCTATCTCTTCAATCAATTCACCGGGCCCGCAGCCCAGATCCAGAACCTTTAAATGCTTATTGCCTCTATAGCCTTTTTCTATGAGCTTCAGTATATAATTTCTTGTAGGTTTTAATGAATACTTTTGAACCCATAATTTATCATATCTGCTTGCCCAAAAATCCCATATTTTGAAAGCCATAACATTCCTCCTGTTTTATCACTGAACTAACTGCAATAACTCTAATTTAACTGTTGTGTTGACTGATAACTATTGCAGAGCTCCGGGACTAAAAGTTTGTAAGCTTGCATAGGGTTGCGTCAAAACTCGCCACATGAAACATTTGTCATTACTGTTAAGATTCAAGCAAGTTATGCGGTTCTCTGATTTACCTATGTTTCGGCTCAAACAGTTGACGCAACTTTTCCTATTGCCCCAGGGCACCTTCTCTTGCTCCTGTGTCGCAATTCACCTTGACTTCGCTAACAAACTCTAAGCCCCTTCACAAAGCACTCTTTTATCAGTCAACACAACAGATGCTTTGTCTTATATATTTCCATATGCGTTTTGACTTTAGCAGCCTCAAATGTGTCCAATAAAACAAAATATAAAATAGTGGGACCGGAAGCCTGGGCTTTAATACCAGATGAAGAAAGTCATATTTTTTTATATCTTGAGTTATCAGGTCTTTCTTTGCTTTTTCATAGCTGTTTGTACCCTTTATCGGAGTAAATACAGATATGGTATAAACGTCAATATCATGCTTCCTGATAAAATCTCTCAAGTCAATAAAATCTCTAAGGGAATAATCCGGATGCACCATGAATAATGCCGTTAGATCTATGGAGTTTTCTTTCAGCAGCGATATAGCCTCAGGGTAACGCAGCGCGTCCGTTGACTTGTGATAATCCTCCAATTCCTCATTGTTGACAGATTCAAAACCAACGATCACTTCTGCCAGCCCTGCTTTTTTCAAGCGAGGCAGCAGATCTGCTTCCCTTATAATAAAGTCTGCTCTTAAATATCCGATTATCTTAACCTTTAAATCAATTTTGCTTATGGCTTCTATAAAAGCTAAAGCATCCTCACGCATTGCAAAAAGTACATCATCCACAATCCAGAAATACTCTGCTCCAATATCAGCCATTTCTTCAACCATTTTATCATAATCACTCTTTATATATATTCCGCCATTGACACATCTGCAGTAACAGTACTCGCAGCCATAGGGGCAGCCTATGCTTCCTTTAATCAATGCCACCTGTTTTTTCTCCAGATATGATGTCTTGGGACTGATCATTTGAAACAAACGGCGATCGGCTTTGATTGAGTCTGCTGCTTTTATATAATGCTTTCCTCCAACCTTCCATATGCCATCTGCCGAACCGGCTTGATCTATGAAATAATCTACCCCTGCCTCGGTCAGCTTGTTCTTTGAATCCGAAATATGCTCGATAACCTGCTTAAAAACCGATAAGCATTGGGAATGAATGACATAATCTATGTTTTTATGATGAAAAGCAGATGCATTAAGCTGGGCATGAACTCCACCGACAATAACAATCACTCCGGAGTATTTTGTCTTGCAAGCCCTGGCTTCTCGTATGATTTCCTCTTCGGCTACGTTATAACCAGTAAGGACCACAACATCCGGCTTGATTTCTTCTGGTTCCTTGAGTCCGAATAAATCATCGGCAATATAGCACTCAATGCCGCTAGAGTCTAATACAGCCTCCAAATAGCAAAGTTCCAAGGGTTCAACCTTTACGGGATCAAATAATGAAAACAGGGTTTTGACTCTCACTTTTTTCAACAAAACAATCATAAGAGTCCCCCCTTTACGCTCTCTATCTCCGGCTTGAACGATACTTCCTTCAAGTCCATGTTAAATACATGATGCCGGATTTTATAGGGCTTGTATGAAAACATAGGCACTAAGCGCTGCAAAAGCTTATTGATAATAGGGTTACTATGATGCAGATATAAATATTTATACACTTCCCTGCATCCTATCTTCAATTTGCTTTCTTCTGCTGTCTGACCGAAGTTGATGGTCTTATATCCCCTCTCTATACCTGCTTTAAGGATCTTAAGCAGCATATTGTAATAAAGGTCATAAGGCTCGTTGTACTCCTTGCGAAAACCGCCAAATAGAAAGCAAAGCTCTCCTCCCAATTCTTTTAGCTGGATGAATCCCAAAAGCTGGCCGGAACCTGAATCGATAAATTCGAAAAAATCTGCTTCATAATCGGTAAAGAATTGCATAGGCAGTATTTCTAAGGGATTTTGGGTCCTATCCATTATGCTCAAATACAAATCATAATGCTCCCTGCTGAATCTTTTTCTGTCTAAAGATTTCACTATAAGGCCTTCTCCTTTTTTAAGCGCCTTCATAATCCTTCTCCTATACGAACTGCGCAGTGCTTTTAGATAATCCTCAAAAGAAGAAAATCTATTATTAAAAACAAAGGTTGATAAGGTTCTTCCTGCAACGAGCCTTTTAAACCCGGGATCAGCATTTAGCACTACCTTCAGCCCCTTCATCTCTTCTATGGCTCTTTCCACAGAAGAAACCTCTCCCCAATAGCCTTTGCAGCAGAGCGAAATAGGCAATCCAATGATTCTGACATCGGCTCTCAGCGGGAAAGCATGTTTGAAATTCAGCAGGTTTAGCTTTAAAGAGTATGAGAGGATAAAGCTGTCTCCATTAAAGCTATATATTTGACTGCATGGATTTACTTTTTCCAGGAGCTCCAGCAATACTGACAACTCATGTTCAAAAGGTAATTTTGATTTGATATCCGATAAATTGCTATAGACAGCCAATTAATGCACATCCTTTATATAGGCTTTATAGCGTTTATGCCTGCTATCTGCCCATTTAATGCCAAAGCTCTTTGAAAGAGTATTATTTTCGAGAATCCAACCGGATTCAAAATTATCATACCGCCCTTTAACGCATTGAAAACAATGATCAAACAATGCTAAAATCGCTCCTCGCCCTTTTTCATTCGGTATAACTCCCATTTCTACAATTTTAAAGGTATCTATTTTATCAGAAAAAAATTTATTTTTAATCACAGTTGATAAACCTAATGTCTCTGAAGGCTTCATCAATTGATGAAAATCGGGATACCATAGCATGAATCCTACAGGCGTTCCATTTTTTTCAACAAACAAAAGATTTTCAGGTTTTAACAAAAATCTGAAATCCTTAAACAATTCTAAATCTTCTTCAGCTTTTCGCGGATAATAAAAGAGATGCTCTTTAAAAGCTTCATTATTTATTTGAGTATATATATGCGCTTCGGCTTTTAAATTCCTGAAATCAGCCGGGCGAACCGTATATTTCTCTCTGATCCGTATCTGAAGTCCAGAATTGAGCAAATGCTCAAGTGAATGCATATCTTTTTTATAGCTTATCATTTCTATGGCTTTGAAGCCGCTTTTTTCAAAAAAGTCATGATAAAAAGGCGGGTTATGAGGCATGCCAAAGCTTTGCCGCTCCTCATAATTACTAGCTAAGAACCCCAAACCGTAATTCACATGAATATTTAAAGAGCCCGATATTTTATCTGCACCCTTTTCTTTAGTCAGGGTTTCGGCTCGATGGATTATTAAATCAAAGGCCTCCATATCAAATTTTTCGGCTTCAAAGAAGCCTATCTGCAGAAGCTCAGGCATCCGATAAGCATAAGCCAATATACATATCATTATAATTCTGTCGTCATTCATCACCATCAACGGTTCCAGGTAAGCAGACTTGCATAATTCACTCTTGCCGCTCAACAAACCCTTTAGCAGCCCTGACATAGAATTTCGCTTAAAAGGATTATTCAAATATTGATTTTCATAAAACTTGAAAAAAGCTTTCACATTCATATCGTCAACTTGTTTTAATTCCATTTTTCCTCCTGCAAACCACTGTGTGCTTATACTATTTATTATATTAAATCTCTGATCATAAGACAACAAACATGCTGCCAGGCACTTTACATTGATTTTTTTCATATGGATATAATAAGTTCAAAGTAAAATTTATTACTTTTAAGGAGGGCCATTCATGAAAGCAAAGAATTTAATATCGATATTTATCCTTGCTGCTGCACTGCTTGCAGGATGCACAAAGCCTGCACCTGCGCCTTCTCCGACTCCAACACCTTCAGATGCTACACCGGATAAGGTGACAACTGCTTCTATAGTTGATAATGCGGCAGCATTTGAAAAGGCAATAGGCAGCAGCGGCACATGGATCATCGCTATCACAAAAGACCTGAACATTGATAAAGAGCTGGTATTGGACGGCGAATTTAAAAACGGCAAGAAAGACGATGAGGGCAAGGATATCATACAAAGAAAGATCGCTCTTTATGCCCAGGATGCTAACAGAAACATCACTGCCAGATACACTTTAACAGCACCAAGGCTCACCATCAACAGTCCCGAAGCCAGCATCCAGCATGGAACTTTTAAAGGCGACCTTTATGTTTCATCTAAGAATTTTAAGCTTGTAGATGCTACCGTTGACGGAAATGTATATTTTACTGCAGATGAAGCCAAGAGCACCTTTACAATGGATGATAAGAGCAAGGTCACCGGAAAGCAGGAGATCAAGAAATAAGCTAAAGCATCCAACCGTGAGCTTGCTGACAAGCTTCATAAGCAATAGCATCCATGTATAGCTTCGTATAGTATATGAAAATTGATGACACTAATTCACTGAGCCTAAGAAAATCCTACGCTTCCCAAAGGTCATCCGTGATCTGGAAAGCTTGCTCGGCATCCGTGCCTCGCCTACGGCTTTTCTAAGGTTCAGCTCATAAGGGTCATTCTCAATTTTTATATAAGCATACTTAGCCTATACATGGATGCTATTTTACTATAGCGCAATAAGTTACTCAGGCATATACACATTAGCTACTATCGTTTGTATAACGGAATAAGTAAATGGTATGTATAGATGGCACTTATATGTATTTTGCTAACAGGTCTTTGCGATGGCTTTGATGAAAACTTCGTAAAGCTGTCATGGACGACAGCTTAGGTTCCACCAGGCAGGAGGCCTGTTCGGAACCGTTAGGAGTTTTCCAAAGGCGAGCAATAGACATGTCAAAATGCATAACTGTGTACAGATATACATACCATTCTACTTAGCGGTGCTTGTATCAGCAAGCTCACGGTTGGACGCTGCTACTTCTTTTTCATACCCGTATAGATCAGTATCGCATCTCTAAAAAATTCTGCCGTACCCGGCTGCTTTTCATCATAGTAAGCCCTGAATCTTTCATCATCAACATACATTTGGGCAATACCCGCATGGGCTTCCTTACTGTATTCATCCCAATAATATGTGAGCCATTGCTTGTGAAGCTCAGCTGCTTTTTGAGCAGATTCCCCTGCGGGATCACCGGTTTTAAAGGCCTCAGCAAGTTTTTCCTTAACCTGCTCTCCAAGCTTTGTTACCTTATCATAGTCTTCCCAGGTCATGCCCATAACTTTTTTATTGGACCTGTCAACCACATCATCACCATACTTTTCTCTTATCTCATTTCCATATTTCTTTTCATTATCATCGATCATTTTTCGCTTAAAGCCTTCGAACTTTTCTTTATCAGACATTTTTATCCTCCCTTCCGCAAAGGCTATGGTTTTTTCCACATTGGCTATCAACGCATCCAATTGGCTTCGTTTTTCAAGGAGTCTTTCACGATGTTCTCTAAGTGCAGCAACCCCGTCAAAAGCAGGTGAAGATATTAAATCTTTTATATTGTCCAAGCTTATATCCAGCTCTCTATAAAGCATTATTTGCTGCAGCCTGTCAATTTCCGCCTGGCCATATATACGATATCCCGATGAATTGATTCTTGCCGGCTTAAGAATACCGATTTCATCGTAATACCTAAGAGCCCTGGTGCTGACACCCGCCAATTTTGCCAAACCTTGCACTGTATATTCCATGTGTTTGCCTCCTTTCAAAATCAATATACACCTTTACGTAACGTTAATGTCAACATAATTTTTAAATATTTGGGTTAAATATATATCAATGGTTGAAATATTTGGAATACATTTATATAATTATAGCAATGAATGAATATTCAACCGGATGAAAATGGCGAGAGATATCATAATAGATAGCCGAAGGAGCAATTATAAAAAGGAAGCCATCTTTTTACAAACACTCTCAGGCAAAAGGATCGTCATTGGACGGACCTCTGAAAAGTCCGTAAAACGGCGCCGTAGGGGAAATACACTGCGAGTGTAGAAGCTCTCAGGTAAAGGAACAGAGTGGGATATAATGGCATCTTTTATTATTATGCTATTATATCCCTTTATATTTTGGACACAATACAACTGTATACTATTTGATAACTGCATATGAGCTTTAGAAAATATTATCCCGAAGCTTAGCGCCCTTTGATCGATAGGCGCAAATATCAGCGGCGATGAGCTATAGGATAAATATATTAAAATTAAAAGGAGGAATAGTCTTATGAGTGATCCTAAAAAAACGGCCCTTTATAATTCTCATGGAAAATATGGGGGAAAAATCGTTGATTATTCAGGCTGGTCACTACCGGTACAATATGAGGGCATAACCGCAGAGCATGAAGCTGTCAGGAATAATGCGGGTTTATTCGATGTATCCCATATGGGAGAAGTTGAGATAAAAGGAGGCCAGGCCACAGACTATATTCAAAACCTGATCACCAACGATATATCTAATATGAACGAAAACCAGATTATCTACTCTCTCATGTGCTATCCCGACGGCGGCATTGTCGATGACCTTTTAGTCTACAAGTATACAAATAATCATTATATGCTTGTAATCAATGCGGGCAATGTTGATAAAGATGTTGAATGGATGAAGAATAATATAGGCGGCTATGATATAGAGCTTGTGGATATATCGGCTGATATATCGGAGGTGGCCTTCCAGGGGCCTAAAGCAGAAGAAATACTCCAAGAGCTGGCAGATATAAAATTATCTGAAATTGCATTTTTCTATTTCAAAGAAAATGTGAAAATTGCAGGCAGAAGCTGTCTTGTATCCCGTACCGGCTATACAGGCGAGGACGGTTTTGAAATCTACATGAAACATGAGGATGCCGAATATTTATGGGATAAAATACTGGAGACCGGAAAGGATAAAGGCGCAAAGCCTGCAGGCCTTGGTTCCCGGGATACTCTAAGGTTTGAAGCAAACTTGCCCCTTTACGGCAATGAGCTTTCCGCGGAAATCACACCCCTGGAAGCTGGTTTTGGGATGTTTGTAAAGCTTAACAAGCCTGGATTTATTGGGAAAGAAGCCCTTGAAAAGCAAAAAGCAGAAGGCTTAAAACGAAAAATAGTAGGATTTGAAATGATCGAGCCGGGCATTCCAAGGCATGGCTATGATGTTTTAGCTGACGGAAAAATTATTGGCTTTGTAACAACAGGCTATAATTCTCCTACACTAAAGAAAAATATCGGCCTTGCAATGGTTGATATCAAATACTCGGAGCTTGATACTCCAATAGAAATACAAATAAGGAAAAAGACTGCGAAAGCTAAGGTTGTCAACAGAAAGTTTTATACCAAGCACTACAAAAAGTAATCAAGATTTTACTGCAATAACTCATTGGTACATCTGTTGTACTGACTGATAACGATTGCAAAAGCTCCGGGACTAAGAGTTTGTAAGCTTGCATAGGGTTGCGTCAAAACTCGCATGCAGCGTTTATCATTACTATTAAAATTCAAGTAACTTATTAAGTTTTCTGATTTAACAGCATATAGGCTCAAACAGTTGACGCAACTTTTCCTATACTGCGCTAACAAACTCTAAGTCCCTTCACAACGCACTCTTTTATCAGTCAGTACAACAGGTTAAAACAAAGTTTTGCAGTCTGATCAATGAATAATTAAAAAAAGTTTAGGAGGAGTAAAAATGGAAGTAAAAAAGGATTTGTTTTATTCAAATGACCATGAATGGGTAAGAGTCGAGGGGGAAAAAGCCTATATAGGAATCACAGATTATGCGCAGCATTCTTTGGGAGAAATAGTATATGTTGAATTACCAGAGGTTGACAATGAACTTAATGCCGGAGAGGTATTTGGGGTCATAGAATCTGTTAAAGCGGCTTCCGACTCATATCTTCCGGTTTCAGGCAAAGTCCTTGAGGTTAATGAAGAATTATCGGACTCACCACAGCTTATCAATGAAAATCCATATGCAAGCTGGATCGTGCTTATAGAAATGTCCGATAAATCCGAGCTTGATAATCTTATGAATGCGCAGGAATATGAGGAATTCTGCAGTAAGGAGGATTAATATGCATAGGTATATACCAAATACCGAAGCTGATGAAAAGCTGATGCTTGAAAGCATCGGTGCAAAATCCATTGAAGACCTGTTTGTAGATATACCAAAAAATCTACGTCTCGACAGAAAGCTCAATATTCCAGGCCCTCTATCCGAATTGGAGCTTTCTGCTCATATGAAAGATCTGAGCAATGCAAATAAAAGCACTGAGGATCTGGTCTGCTTCCTTGGAGCAGGGGCTTATGATCATTATATACCTTCCATCGTAAGGCATTTGGCGATGAGATCCGAGTTTTATACTGCATATACACCTTATCAGCCCGAAATAAGCCAGGGTACCTTGCAGGTGATATTCGAGTATCAAACTATGATCTGCAATCTCACTGGCATGGATGTGACCAATGCATCTATGTATGACGGAGCAACCGCCTGCGTGGAAGCTGCTATGATGGCTGTAGAAAGCGCAAAGCGTGACTCCATAATCGTTTCAAAAACAGTTCATCCTGAAGTCAGGAAAGTATTGAAAAGCTATATGAGGTTCCGCGATGTTGAAGTGATCGAAGCTGATATGGCAGACGGTGTTACTGATGCAGAAAAGCTGAAATCATTGGTGGGAAGCAATACCGCTGGTGTTATTGTGCAAAACCCCAATTTTTTCGGTATAATAGAAGATCTGTCTGAGGTTGAAAAAATAGTCCATGGAAATAAATCTGTATTGATAGATTATGTAGATCCCATTTCTCTGGGGATACTGAAAAGCCCTGCCGAATCCGGCGCCGATATCGTTGTAGGAGAGGGTCAGTCCTTAGGTAACAGCATGAGCTATGGAGGGCCATACCTTGGATTCATGGCTACCAATACCAAGCTGATGCGAAAAATGCCCGGAAGGATTGTCGGGCAATCCGATGATGTGGACGGAAAAAGAGCCTTTGTTCTTACATTGCAAGCCAGGGAACAGCATATACGCAGGTATAAGGCAACCTCCAACATATGCTCTAATCAAGGCCTTAATGCCCTTACTGCTGCTATTTACATGACCACAATGGGTAAAAAAGGTATTAAGGAAGTGGCTGAGCAAAGCACAAAAAAAGCTCATTATGCCATGAAACAGCTTACAGACAGCGGCAAATTCAAGCCCTTATTCAATAAGCCCTTCTTTAAGGAATTTGCGGTTACAAGCGCTGTAGAAAGCAGCAAGGTCAATAAGGAGCTATTAAAGCATAATATTCTCGGAGGCTATGAGCTGGAAAAAGACTATCATGAATTTAAGAACGGCTTACTGCTGTGTGTCACTGAAAAAAGGACTAAAGAGCAAATCGATAAGCTTGCTCAAGCTATGGAGGTGATATGATGAAGGATTACAATAAGCTGATTTTTGAAATTTCCAAAGAAGGCAGGAAAGCCTATAGTCTTCCCCCATGCGATGTAGATGAAGCAGAATTGAATAGCTTGATCCCTGATTCATTTTTAAGGGATAAAGAAGTTGAACTGCCGGAAGTGAGCGAAGTCGATGTTATAAGGCATTTCACCAATCTCTCCAATAAAAACTATGGAGTGGATACCGGCTTCTATCCGCTAGGCTCCTGCACCATGAAATATAATCCTAAAATAAACGAAGATCTGGCGGTTTTGGGAGGGTTCAGCAATATTCATCCCCTTCAGCCCGAAGAGACAGTGCAAGGAGCTCTTGAGCTCATGTATGAACTTGACAGCTTGCTTTCGGAGATAACGGGGATGGAAAAAGTAACCCTTCAGCCTGCTGCGGGAGCTCATGGTGAACTGACCGGCTTGATGATAATCAAGGCCTATCATGATAATAGAGGAGACAGAAAAAGAAATAAAATCATAGTTCCGGATTCGGCTCACGGAACAAATCCTGCCAGTGCAGCTGTCGCAGGTTTTGAAATAGTGGAGATAGAATCTGATAAAAACGGAGCTGTAAATCTTGAAAAACTGAAAGCCGTGCTGAGTGATGAAATAGCGGGCTTAATGCTGACAAACCCGAGCACCTTGGGGCTCTTTGAGCAGAACATAAAAGAGATAGCAGATCTTGTGCACGAAGCCGGAGGCCTCCTTTACTATGATGGCGCAAATGCAAATGCCATTATCGGCATGGCAAGACCCGGTGACATGGGTTTTGATGTAATTCATCTCAACCTGCATAAGACCTTCTCCACTCCTCACGGCGGAGGCGGGCCTGGAAGCGGGCCTGTCGGAGTCAGAAAGGATCTGATTCAATTCCTTCCGGTGCCCAGTGTAGAAAAAAAGGAAGGCAAATATGTGCTGGACTATGATAAACCCAACTCCATAGGCAAGGTTAAAAGCTTTTACGGGCATTTTGGGGTTGCTGTAAAAGCCTATGCATATATACTGTCAATGGGTGCCGACGGTTTAAAGGAAGTAAGCCAAAAGGCTGTGCTTAATGCAAATTATATAATGAGCAAGCTGAAGAAGCATTACTACCTGCCCATAGATCAAGTATGCAAGCACGAATTCGTTTTAGGCGGACTTCTCGATGATGAAAGCCATATTTCTACTCTGGATGTGGCTAAACGCCTGCTTGACTATGGTTACCATCCTCCTACAATTTACTTTCCGCTCATCGTAAGTGAAGCTATAATGATCGAACCTACCGAAACCGAAAGCGTTGAGACTCTTGACGGCTTCATCGATGCGATGATAAAAATAGGAGAGGAAGCAAAAGAAAACCCGGATATCTTAAAAACCGCTCCCCATGACACACCGGTAAGAAGAATAGATGAAGCCAAAGCCGCAAGGAATCTGATATTGAAATGGGACAAAAACAAATAGTAAAAGCGAATGCCCTCCGATATGGAGGGCATTCTTGATTCTTTAACCAGCCTGCCTGCGGTTTATTCGACCTTTGCCGACAATAAACCGAAAATGCTGCCGATCACTCCCAAAACCAGGCTTGTCAATACACTCAGAGCAAAGAAGCTGTTTTCCAAAGCTTCACGGGAAGGCAGCGGAATAAATGGGAGCGGGCCGGCCATCTGACTATAGAAAGCTTTTAAAGCGAGCACTGCAAGAACAGACGCAGCCATGGCTCCTGCCATAGTCAATATCAAGCCTTCAATCAAAAATGGGAATGCGATGAATGCTTCAGGGGCACCTAAAAGCCTTAGGGTATTTATTTGCTCCCTGTTATTATATATTCCGCTCTTTATAATATGTGATATCGTTATCACCGTTGTTACGCTTACAGTAGCCATGATCAGCCACCCCAGCGCTTCGAACACTCTTATAATGCCCCTCAAACGCTCCAAAACATCCCGGTTGTCCCTTATTTGTTCTATATCGGGTACAGACTTCAGGCCTCCAAGAACCTTTTCCATTTCCTCAAGCTGGATCTTTACCTCTATGAATGGGCTGAAGGGGTTATCATCCAGGTATTTCAGAACTTTTGCTTCTTTCCCCAGGATTGCGGACATCCTGTTATAGGCTTCATCTTCATCAACAAGCTGGGCATCCCTGACGCCATTAATTTTCTTAATGCTTTCCACCATCTGCAAAATACCGTCATCTTCAACGCTCTCACCAAAAAATACGTTTATTTCTGCTTCGCTCTGTATTGTTTCGACTACATGGCCGCTTATCCACCAGCTTGAGAGCACCATGATGAGTATAAAGAAAATAAGCCCTATGCTTAAAATAGAAAATATATTAGTCAGCAGATTAATTTTTATTATTGTTTTGGCTTCTTTGAAAAAATATCCTATATTGTATATTATATTTTTCATTATTTATTAACCCAGCCTTTCCTGACGGATGCTTCCATTGCTTACGCAGATCAGCTTTCCTTCTTTAAAGCTCTCAATCAAATGAGTTGCATGGGTAGTAATGATCACCGCCGTATTCTTATCTTTAAAAGAAGTCAATAACTCCAATATATTTAAGGCGTTATCTTTATCCAGGTTTCCGGTAGGTTCATCGGCAAGTATCAATAAGGGCTGCCTGGCTATTGCCCGAGCAATAGCTACTCTTTGGCACTCCCCCCAGGATAGATTTTCTGCCAGTGTGGAAATCTTGTGTTTAAGTCCCACCTTCACCAAGGCATTAATCGCATCCTCCTTCATTTGTTTTTGTGGAATATTCAAAAAACGTATACCTAGCATCACATTTTCAACGGCTGTTCTGCCTTTTATAAGCCTGAACTCTTGAAAAACAGGGCCGATAGATCTTCTCAGCTTCCTTATTTTTGAGGCTTGTCCTCTGATTATAGGCTGTTTTAGAACCGCTAAAGAACCTGATGTAGGATACTCCACTCCCATAAAAAGCTTTAAGAGGCTGGTTTTGCCTGAGCCGCTGGGACCTGTAATATAGATCAGTTCACCCGGTTCAACCTGTAAGTTTATATCGTTTAACGCTATTGTACCGTCACTGTACTTTAAACTCACGTTCTTTGCCTCAATCAAGTCCATCGCCTCCTGCATTTTTAATCAATATAAATTAGGTTTAACGGTCAAATTTATGTGATCTTCCATGATCTCTACAGATTGCAGAGTGTAGCTGCCGAGCAAGGGTTCCAGATCCAACGACAGTTTTTTTTCTTTAAATAATTCCTCTATGGTTCCTGCTGCCAGCGGCATGCCATAAAAAACCCCTTCTTCTGCTTCAAATTCTAAAATATGCCCTTCTGCAATGATGAATACTCCTGATAATTTCAAGTTCTTTTCAGGAAGTTCAATCACAATCTTACCAGGTTTAAAATCAAATATCATCTCAGCAATATCAACCTGGCTGGAAACTATATCATTAAAGCTTTTTTCATTTAGGGACGCCTTGATCCCAAATATGGAGAAATCAAACGTCAAAGCGTCAGGAGGAAAATTGCCTTCTTCGATGATGCCGGAAAACTCTTTTTCAGCTTCCGAAAACAGCAGCTTAAGTTCCTTCCATACATGCTGCATATCAGCAAGCTGCTTTTGATAGTACCCTTTTTTCACTGTCAGGGATGTCAAATATTCCTCCATATCATTTTTTAATTCTGCTTTTTTAGCAATCGCTGCCGTTAATTCTTTATGCTTAAGCTCTAATAAGGCCAGCTTTTCCATGAGCTCAGCTTTAGCGCCATTCAGCTGCTCTTTGCTTGACTCCAGCTGCTCCAGCAATACCCCCGTATCCCGGGTCAGATCCCGCAAAGTATTAATCCTCGATATAAAGGAAGACAAGCTGTCTGAATTGAGAATTATTTCAAGGTAAGATATAGGGCCCATCCTCTGGTAGCTCCTCAAAACCTGTTTCAAGCCTTCCTGCTTTTTTTCAAAGGAATGCTCAGCATCAGCGATTGCCAATTCAAGCTCTTGGGCTTCCCCGTTAATTTTTTCTATTTGCTGGGCAATCTCCTTTTCTTGTGCTTCTATTATCCCCATCTCTTGAGCCAGCGTAAATAAACTTTGGAATATTTTCTTTTCATCTTCGGATATCCCGGCCAGCTCCTCTTGTAATTCTGAGAAAGGATCCGTCTCACCCTCAATAATCCTTATATGCGGAATTGTCAAAGCTATTGCCAAGCTCAGAATCAAAAACCATTTAACATTTACCGATTTAAACATGCGCTCACCCTTATTCAAGCTTTCTATTCTATATAAGTTGCAATAAATACGTTACATAGCTTTTATATTGACTGATAACGATTGCAAATGCCCCAGGCATCCGCAAGGATCTCTCCATGCGGCTTGCCCTTGTTTCGGACTAAAGCTTGCTGTCATCTATTGTATCAAGCCACTCTTTTATTGGTCCTACAACCTGTTTAATAGTTCCGTCTACAAAGGGATTTTTTAGATTTGCAGTCTCCACTAATTCTAAGAAAGGTTTGCTTCCCCCTTCTTTGCAAAGCTTTATATAATCTGCCCACGCACTCTCTCTGTCTTTTCTGGACTTGATCCAGAATTGGAAAGCACAAACTTGGGCTAAGGTATAATCAATATAATAGAAGGGTACTTGGAATATATGGCCTTGCCTGAACCAGTAGCCTCCCCGGTTTAAGAAGTCATTATCCGCATAATCTCTGAATGGCATATACTTCTTTTCTATTTCCCTCCACTTTGCTTTTCTTTCCGCAGGAGAAGCCTCCGGATTTTCATATACAAAGTGCTGAAATTCATCTACCGTCACCCCATATGGGATAAAATTTACGGCTCCGCTCAGATGGCTGAATTTGTATTTGTCTTCTTCATTCTCAAAAAACAACTTCATCCAGGGCCATGTAATAAACTCCATACTCATAGAATGAATCTCACAGGCTTCTGAAGTAGGAAAATTATATTCCGGAATCTCATAATCTCTGCTTAAGTAGGATTGAAAAGCATGGCCTGCCTCGTGGGTAAGCACATCTATATCTCCGCTCGTTCCATTAAAATTAGAGAAAATAAAGGGAGATTTGTAATCGGGAATATAAGTGCAGTAGCCTCCGCTCATCTTTCCTTTTTTGCTGACCAGATCCAGCAGTTCTCTATCCGTCATATTTTTAAAGAACTCGTCAGTTTCCTTTGATAATTCTTTATACATTCTTTTACCCATATCCAGTATCCATTCAGGAGCTCCCTTCGGAACAGCATTACCTGTTGTATACTCCAAAGGTTCATCATAATATTTAAGCTCATCAAGGCTGAGCCTTTTTCTCTGTCTATCCTTCAATTCAGATACGACAGGCACTAAATCTTCGTAGACTTGTCTCCTGTAATTTGCTACCATCTCTGCATTATAATCAGACCTCGACATGCGGGCATAGCCCATATCTACAAAGTTCTTATAGCCTAGCTTTTTAGCCATCTCATTTCTTACCTTAACAAGCTCGTCATATATCTCATCAAATTTGGATTCATTTTCTTCAAAGAAGGCAATATAGGCCTCGTAAGCTTTCTTTCTCATAGCTCTGTCTTTAGACTCCATAAAAGGTCCCATTTGGCTTAAATTTCTCTCTTCACCTTCAAAGCTTATACTGGCTGATGCAATAAGCTTATCATATTCAGTTACCAATTTATTTTCTCTTACTAAATCCTCCATTATCTCTTCAGAAAAAGTCTTCAACTCCAATTCAGCCAATGTGAAAATCTGTCTGCCCCAGACCTTCGCCAGCTCTTCTTTGAATCTTGAGCCTACCAAAGCTTTATAATATTTAGATGCAATATTTTGGTACTCAGGCATATTTTCGTCTAAGAAATCCTTTTCTCTTGCATAATATTCATCTTCGGTATCAATGGAATGTCTGATATAAACTAAATTCTCCATGGTTTCAACGCCTGAACGTATCTTATTGATCTCTCTCATTATTTCATTTTGCTCTTCAAAAGAATCTGCAGCATTAAATCTGTCCAGTAGGATTTCAAATTGTTCACCAATTTTTATCAGATCAGGCCTTATGTATTTATAATCTTGAAACTTCATCATGGAATCCTCCTTTTATAGTAATAGCATCATACTATCATATTATGAAATTAGACCTGTGCAGTAAAATGAAAATTTTAAGCAATAGGCCTTAGCTTGGTAATCATTATATCAGTTTTGCTCGTAAATAATCAATTTCTAATTCACCAAATTCACCATTATTTCTGTCATTGTTTTCTTGTACCCCGTGTAACCTTGCGCAAATACTGAGGCAACTCATGCTTGTTACCGGCAAGGACAGTTAAATAAACTACTATATCTATTAGATTTTAATAAATTTTTTATTGTTATACTGCCAGTCATAATTTCCGCTAACTGTGAATTGCATTTTCTCTGCCATAATATCAAATTGAAGCATAACAGGAAATGATATTAGTTCGAATTGTTCATTCCCAATATATTTCATTGGCATGTATGGCCAAAACAACGATGTATATATTAGCTTTTTTTCATCATCAAAGCTAATATTCCATGTGTCTGCTCCTCCTTCGAGCTGATAAGTTCCGCAATACTTTTCTATTTCCGCCAATTTGTTTTCTTCCTCATAGTATTTGTACCCGGCAGTTTCTGTTATTTCACGTATATAACTATCCCAACACTCATTTGTTGTATCTATCTTTAACTTGTTACAGGATAAAGTATCAAATATTTTTGCCATTTGCTCCTGTTCATAAGCTAAGCTAGCATAGATGCTATCATCTCCTATATATTCATGTGTTTTAAAAAAGCCGTAAGGTCCTGGAACACTTAAAATAAGCTCTCTCCACCGATCACCACGTGCCTTGAACGCTTTTTCAAAACTCTGTCTTATATCTGGTCTGTATAGGAAAACTATTAGTGGATTTAAAGGTCTTATTATTTCAAGGATCCGTTGGAAATAGTTCATTATCTGTTCTTCATTCCATGCACTATTTAAAAGATACCTGTCTAAAGAGTGTAAAAAACATCCTTCTGTAATACAAACTTGCTTACCTTGCCTAATCTCCTCTTTAAATTTTCCCCATTTCTGCAACATTACCTGCCTGTTTAATTCCATACCGTCTAATGAATGGATATCGCCTGCTTCAAACTCTTTATACCTTATCGGATGCTTTTCGCATTCTTCATGAAGCCAATATATTTTATCCTGATATGCAATTTGTTTATATACACTATTAGATGTCGTTGATTTTCCAACTGTTGAATGGCCATCTACAAGGATTAATTGATGTTTCATTTTTCCCCCTCCTCCAAGCCGGACTAGAACTTTTCGATTCACCCGTTTTTCCAACGCAACAGTTTACTTGCCTCCTTCGGCTTTCAGCACAATAATGTGCACCTACTTCATACTTTAGGCCTTGGCGCCCCTGTGAAGATGTATTTGTTATCTTTAGCATGAATATCCCTTATTTAGGGGTCGCCATGGAGGTCAACTCCTTAAAATCTCTTTATTACGCTTTGGAATTTGTTGTTAATAATGTTATAATACTTATCTATAGGTGTGCTCTGCAAAACACGCAATCACAACAAAATTATTTCTTTCATAAAATCTTTTAGCGCCAACATTTGATTTTGCAACTCGAAGTCTAATATTATTTATTGCGAGGTTTAGCAGAATGCTTAAAGCAAGTATAACTTTCTTTTTCATAAATTAACACTATCAATGTAAAATATAATTCTGGTGCCTGGAAAAATACTGAAAAGCGTCTATAAAAAAGAAGTTTTCCCTTGGCATGAATGATTATTAATTGAATATTTCACATTATCACCTTTATATAGTAATATATTTGTGATTGTTCCATATACTTTATCTGCTGTGATTTCTTACGGCTTCAGCTCTAAGTCTTTCTCTACTTTTTCCACCAGTTCCACAAGCTTCTTTTCATCACCTAAATTAAACTGATACAAGTATTATCTCACTATCCTCGTCTACAATAATATGATCTTTATAGCCTCTTTTGATATTACCTAGTGATTTATGAAAAATAGCCAGGTATTTAAATACCATATTTGTATTCATTATCCAAAAGGGGTATGGTAAGATTTTAATGACAGCTATTGATAGTAATAATTTAAATTTGATCTTTGAAAGGTAAAGATAGAGCAAGTAGTATATAGCTTACTATGTATCATTTTTGCCATTAGTAGTAATAATCGTGACAACTACAACCTTCTTGTTCTCTGTAGCTTACCTGCATTTTACTACAGAGAACGACTCAAGAATATAATTTTGTGCCTAAGGCATAGCGAAAGGAATGTGATGTTTTTATGAAAATTAAAAAAGTTCTTGCACTGGTTCTAGTGATGACGTTTGTATTTACTTTTACGGACATTTCTATGGTTTCAGCAGATAAGTCTAAAACTATAACTCGAAATATTCAAAAAAGCTTGGAAAGCAGTATAAAGGTTACAGATGTAGAAACCGATAATCCTATAGAACATCTCCAAATAAAAGATGCCAAAGATTTGACAATAAAAGAAAATAAAAACCTAAAAACAAATACAAATTTAATCATTAACACAAAAACCACAAACAAGATTAATTCAAGTCAAGCGGTTACTGTTGCTGAAGCTGTTTATAATCCGCCGGTTGCAGACTTAAGATATGCTATTTTGAATTCTTCGTCTCTTTCACCTGAAGGTAATTTTACTACAAATACTCAAATAGCATGGTTGTGGTCATATTCCGGCACAGATTTTACATATGACCCGGACGGAGATGCTATTGTCAGTATGGAAGTCGGAGGAATTCCATCCGACTCGATAATTGGATATGTTAATGATTCATCCGGTAATACAATAGGATTTGCAACACAAATTTCTACTCCTGGAATCTATACCATGACATTCAGGTGCCAGGACGAAACCGGACTTTGGTCTAATACATGGTCTCAATCCTTTTATATTGTAAGTACTAACAATACTCCATCAACTATAAGTTTTGGAGGTATTTCTCCAGCAGACCAATGCAATTACGGTCAAGGATATTTTTATAGAATACAAGGTTTACAGCCGACCTATACAATATTCGGTACAGCACGGAATTCCAGCGGTTCTCCTTCTATTAACTACCCGGTTACAGCAACTGTAAAGTATGTTAATCCAATGGATTCCACGAACCAAATAACTGAAGGCACAGCAACCGGCTATACCGATAGAGATGGCAACTTTAGTATAATCATTCATCATAATAATCCTTGGCTGGGTTCTGGTGATTACTCATATCAGACCAGTGTATCGATTCACGGATATGTTATACTTTATGCAATAATGCAGGGTGGCAACGCTATCACCGTAGAACCATTCTATTATTTGTGTAACTATTACCCCTTATAAGTAATAAATATATAGCTTCGCGCAATAAGCTATATATTTATTCAGTAGCATTACATTAAATTTATAGGAAAATATTACGGTAGAAAAATAAAAAGAAGCTCAGGCAACATTTTTCATTACATTTTGTGCCTTGAGCTTGCGAAAGGAATGTATATATTTATGATTTATTCAATTAAAGGTTCAAGTATGAATAATTACCTCAGCCCTCTCTATTCAAAAAATAGACAGTTTAAGAATCCTATTCAGCAAAAATTGCAAACTGATATTGTTGAGTTATCCGAAGCCGGAGCGATGAGAGCTAAATTAAATAAGCTATCTAAAGCCGAGCATTTAGATGAAGAAAAGCTTAACAATATCAAATATGCCAATCAAACTCTCGGAATTGAGCACTATATCCTAAATGAGATTTCAGGCACTTTGGAAGATGCGATAAACTATTGTAGTAATTTATCAGAAGACCATGAACAATATGTGAAAGACGTAATTAATGATGCAGTAAATAAAAATGAGGAAATGTACCGTGAAGGTTTAAAACGTGTATATCTCTCTGTAAACGAACAAGCTTGCAAGGATGCAGCTAATGAGGCTAAGCCATATCAATCCCCAATAACTCTACAAATGATACTTAATGAAGGTGATTTTCCCAACAATTCCATCAAATTAGATGACATTAAAAATCAATTCGAAAAAAATATGGAAGATCCAGAGTATGTAGAGAAAATGTATAATTCCTTTAAAGAAAGAACTTTCAACGATTATATTCAAAAAGTCAACAATTTGGCTAATCTATATAATGACTTCTATAATAAATATATTGGTTCCAATGAAAACACTATGTCTCTGATTAACCAATCTTCGGATGCGTTAAAGACAAAGGATTTAATAGACAGCTTTTTCATCGGTGCAGTTAACAGTATTAGCCTGGAGAATACCGGTAACATTGAAGATTTAAGCGAGCAATGCAAAAATGCATTAAAAGTCATAAATAACATGGATTCCCAGTTAATACTACTTGCCGATAGCATAGTGGATAATATCAAGAATATTGATGAGGGGTTTTGGACGCAGGTTCAAGAGCAAAGAAACTTACAAAATTCCAGATTTGCTAGATTAATAAAATAACACGCTTCCTAAAGTATTGATTATAATCGCTGCCACTCCACTTGCAAAAATAAATACAATAACCTTTAACATCTTTTTTTTACCTGAGTAATATATTGCTGTTGCAAATATAGCTGAAAATATTACTAAAGAAATAATACATAATAGCTGCCCAGGTATTTCTACGCTTTCTGCAATTTTATACTCATCCTGATATTGCATATTCTTGCTAACTAAACTATCAACCATTGGCTGTATTCTCAAAAGTGTATTTGCATATACAAATGACAGTAAATAAGAATTTGATTTTTTTGAACTTATTAACAAAATCAAAGATATTAAAGCAAGTACAAGGGTTACAACTAACCCGCCCGAGCTGTGTAGCGCTTGATGCAAATTGGTTAATTCTTCATGCATTACTCCTGTTAACACAAATCGTTGCTCTATACCTAAAATCATACCAACTAAATAATGTCCAAACTCATGAACTTGATAAGCTATTATTTGCGCACCTATCGAAATTAAAAAAAATATTAATAAATTCTCTTTGGATTTGATTTCATAACTTAAATTTATCATACTCTTTTCCATCTCCTATCTTGCAATAATCAGCCTTCGTGTATCCAGATTTTCCCAGTCGCAGTAGGCGCGCCGGTTCCCTCGCACACCCCGCAAAAATCCCGGCATGCAGAATTGCCGAACCGGGCTTTTCAAACATATTCGCTTCCGTATCATGTAAAACATTCTTCTATTCCTGACTGATTTTCGTCTATTTCATTTATTCTCGGTGTCCGCTTCATATTTCATATAATAAGAAAAGTATGCCTTAACTATAGCTCATAATTTTTTGGATAAATGATAAAGCCTATGGCCTTTAGGGCAATCCTCCAATATACCGAAAATTTCATATCCATTTTTAAAATAAAAGTCTTTAGCTTGAAAATCGTAGGTACTTAAATATGCAATATGGCACCCCATACTTCTCGCCTTATCTTCCACAACACTCAACAATTGTTTCGCAATTCCTTGATTGCGAAATTCTTTTTTTACCCATAATGTATCAATAGATAGAACTTGCCACAATGCAGAGCATGCCAAAATCCCGCCAATAATCTCTCCGTTCCCATTTTTTATACATCTGTTAATGCTGATAAACGGTTTTTCCTGAGTAAGCGATATTGATTCGAGATTAAATTGCAGCAACATATTGCCTATATGCTCGGCTTCATCTTCTCTCGGAATTGTTATTTCATATCCATTTTCCATTTTCCTCACTCCTCACAAAACTCAAAAAATTTGTTTCACATAATAAAACAAATGAACAATGCAATTACTCTGGTGAAGTCTGACAGCTGAACTATTTCTAATCCCTAAAGCATTTAAAGAAATTGATGGTCTCTTCTAAATCCGCCTCATTTTCATATATGGACATCATCTTGCCTATCTCAATACCAAAATCCACATATCCTGTTGGTTTCGCAGTTATTATATTTCCATCAATCACTATGTTCGAGTCTTCATAATTGCCTTTATTGAAATCATTATGCGTCTTAACATCATTACTGGCAGTATACTTTACATCTTCAATTATTCCTGCTTTAGCTAGATGAATTGGAGCTGCACATATTGCACCAATAATTACTTGTGCTTTATTAGCTCGTCGTATGAGGTCATAAACTTCTCCTTTGTCATATAATTCATTTGGATCACCGCCTGGAATTAATAGAACATCTATGTCATCAATATCTATATCACTTAACAGTTTATGCGGAACATATTTAAAACCCTCACATGATGTTATAGGATCACTGTCTACTGCAATTGTTATAATATTACAATTGCCTTTATTTTTTAATAATAAGCTTGCTATTACTACTTCAAAGTTCGCAAATCCTTCGTAAATTAATATGTATGTATTCATATATTATCAACCTCCAATTATAGGGGCTATCTTAAAAATAAGCAGACTTTCCCCTTTGTTTTATTCTATCAGTTTTTTAATTCGCATATTTTGTTAAACTTTAAAAGAAGTGCTCGGCACCTTAGTATTTCTTAATATATTTGGATTCATTTCAAAAAAGAAGCACTCCGAAGAGCGCCTAAGTAAAATTTGGGGAATTATTTATGTATCTATGTTAACAATTGCATGATTTTTCAGCTATGAATCTGAATACCACTTTTTTGCTAAACAATATTCTGAAATTTCAAAAACTTTTCACAAAAAATTGCCAGAATTTTCATCGATATTTTTCAAATAATTCTTAATTTTCAATTATAATATTTAAAAGAATGCAAACAGTTATAGGAGGGGATTCCTATGACATTTAGTAAAGCTCGGCTTAAAGGTATGGAAAGTGAAATAAAAACTATCAACAACGTGATAACTTCTACCTTGAGAGGCAGCGGAAAGCTTGTGCTCATTTCCGGTGAAAATAGTCATGAGAGAAATACAATGATCAATTTTACTCAGGATGTTTTGAAATTGAAAGCTGAAATATTCTCATGCTTTATCAAAGGTGAAGATTTTGATTCGTACAGTTCTGTGCTGAAACATCTCCTCAATGAATGCAATGCAAGGTATCCGGATGTTTATAAAAAAATTTCTAATATGCAAAGCTTTAATCTCAGATCAGCAGCAAAAAGCATTAATAAGATAGCAAACACCTTAATTCTTGATGTGCTTGAGCTCATTGCAGAAGAACATCCCTTAGTCTTGCTAATAGATGAAGTCGATTTTTATGGACCCAAGTCTTTGGATTTGCTTAAGGAATTTTCATGTTTCATTCCATACAATAGATTCACTATCATATGTACATTAAAGAATGCCTGGAACACAGAACTTATAACCCAATTTAAGCTTGATGACTTCATACAGCATATAGCATTAACACCGTCAGATTCTCTAGAGATTACGGACAGCTATCATATTGCCTCATTATTTAATAAATTCGGATTTGCGCCAGATAATATCAATTTCATTATCAAATTATTTTTACGCTGCAATGTGCAATTGATGAATAATAATATAGCTCAAATATATGGCTTAATGCAATACTTAAATGATGATGATTCCTTAAATTATTACGATGCTATGTCCTGCTATATCATACTTTTGTTGAGAAATGGCCAGAAGTGCGATGCTCTTATTCTTGCAAGGCAGCTAAACCGCAAGCTTACAAAAAAGCTGAAAAAGCCGGAAAGCGATGATATAAATGAAACTAAAGCTATGAGATGCTTCATCCTCGGCAACTATTATTTTTATGCTAACAAGGGAAGAGCTGCTGTAAGCATTTTAAAAAAAGGGCTGGCTTATATGGATAATGATATCTTCTGCGAATACCAAAATACGATCGGATGTGCTTATATGTCTATCGGAGATTGGGAAAATGCAGAAATAAGCTATCTCAAAGCTTATGAAGCATCAGTAAACGAGGGAACTTTTTTACCTCATCTGCATATCAATTTGATCCAGCTTTATACTTTTAAATGCGAATTCAACAGAGCAAGCTATTACTATAAGGCATTAAAGGATGTAAAATTCCAGTTCAAAAATGATTTTACCGAGACCTTGCTAAACTTGCTGTTTATGCCTATATCTGAAGCAATAGGCGATAGAGAAAACATGAATATATCCTATGAAATGCTCGTTAATAAGCTTTTGAACAGATCCTATTGGGTGACCATACCTTTATATCATATTTCTTATTTACGCTTATACATCATCGCAGGAGATCATCTATTCAGGTGCAAGGACTACAAGAATTCGATGAAATTATATGAAAAGGCGCTTATCAATTACGATGATGAAATAAATGAGCCTTACATGAAAGATTTTATAAATGTGAGAATAATGGCATGCAGAAGTATGCTTGGTTTTAAAGCCGGAAGATTTATTATGGATTTGAATTTGAACTACAAAACCAAATCCCGATTTCATAAATACATGCTATGCTCTATGTTTTTCTTTGCTTATTTCGTCTTTCTTTCATCAGGTGACAGCATTAAAGCCAGAAAATGTCTTATACGCTGCATAAGATATGCCCAAGTCTCAGGCAATCTTATATATAAAAGCATGGGATATTACGAGCTATATAAGCTTTATTCCTCAGTTAACTGCAAAAAAACGAAACTGTACTACAGAAAATATCTTGAAGCAGCTTCTGCTATGGGAATATCGCCAAACAACATTCCATATACCTATATCGATGCCATAAAGCGGGATGATGGAAGGATCAGCACTATAATAGACTTTGTTAAGAATAATTATAAAAAAGACATAAGCCTTTCAATGCTTTCGGATGAGGTTCATCTCAGCGAAACCCATATATGCCACCTTATGAAAGAAAAGACAGGCTATACCTTTAAAGAGCTTCTGCTGCAGACCCGTATCCAAGAAGCAAGGATAATGCTGACGGGAACCGTGTTAAACATAGCCGATATTGCAGCGGCAGTGGGATTTTCCAGTTCCAAGTATTTTTGTGAAGTATTTAAAGAAATGTGCGGTTTTACACCTAACAGCTATAGAAAGAAACACCATAATCATAATATAAAAGAATTTGTCCGATAGCATCATCTAGTACTACTTTGTTACGAGGTAGAATCAGAGTATTCACCACCTTTAGATAAAGAGAAAGGTGGTTTTTCCCCTATTCCAATATTGGTTTGAGAGTATCTCGTGTGCTTAGTGTTATTCTGGTAATCTCCTAAATATTATCTTTTGATCAATCAAGTCAAATGTTACCAATAATTTATTTTTCCATAATTGATCAGAATTCAATTCAATCGTCGTAGGAAATGGCAGCCCCTCTGCCTGCGCCATATCGTTTATTTCAATCATATCTTTTAGCATCATTTCAATGTTTCCAATTTTTATAGGAACATCGATAAAATTATTCGATTTATCAGTCATAGAATGTCTACTAGCTGGATTATATACATATGAATAATTTTTACCAGTATCTAAATATACGATAGCAGGTTCTCCATTGAATTCTGCTTCAAAAAATGGTAAATATTCTTGGTTTTTACTAGTTGCTTTATATAATGGGAGTACTACATACTTATCTGAATTTAAATTGTCATAATTAATAGGATTGCTACTTACTGCAATTCTATGTCCAGCATAATCAAGTGAGATTATCTTAGATTTAAAATATGAAAGACCTATTGTTCCATTGAACTCTTTTGAGGAATACATATTCCAATTAGATATAGTAGTTTCTATATTATCATATGTATCTCCAAATACAGTAAACTCATCAATAATAATACGTTTGCTCCAGCCGCGGTGAGAGCCATCTCTGTTTAGTGCTTCGACCTTACCTAATAATGTATAATTGAGCTCATTCTCGATTACATCAGTAAAAAATATACCAACTCCACAACCTGTATCAAATCCCAATTCAAATATTTTATTATTAATTTCTATAGGTATTTCTGGACAACTTCTATCCCCTGGCCAGTTAAATGCAAGTCTATGAATTTGATTCTCTTTATATCCTAGATCATTAATCCATGTGTCATCTGTAAACATTATCGGAATGAACTTATTTCCAGAATATCCAAACGCTAATATTGCTAATATAATTAAAGAAGCTATTGTTATAATAAGTTTTTTAAACAACATTTTCACTCCCACCCTAACGAAAGACTGATGCTTACAGATATTTTTTATTCTTTTTTACCAACTAAAATATAACTTAATGGAATTTGGGCATCTAATTCCTCTTGCTTTTTATGTCCGGCAGATATATCTTTAGAATGTTCAGAAAAATGCTCTATTCTAATACCATTTTTAATTAACGCCATGATTAATGAGGAAATTGTGTGAACAAACCAGTATTGCGTTTTGGCAACATAATCCGTCCCTCCTACGTAATCCAGGCTGCCGTTTTCAACAATTGCCTCATCTCTAAAATAAGGTTCAATAATTTGCAGCCTGTTTTCAATATAGTTATTATCGAAAGGTAACATTTCACTAAAAGGATGAATTTCATGTATAAGAACAAAACCATTCACTCTTAATAAATGAGAAATTATCCTAAAGAACTCGTTTAAATCTGGTATCCATCCAATGCAACCGGCGGTAAGCTGAACAATATCAAAAGAGTTATAAAGTTCTTCTGAAATATCATAAACATCGGAGCGTATAAATTCACAATCAATCCCACATTTCTTTGCTCTTTCTTGTGCTTCTTCTATTGCTTCATCACAGATATCAATACCTACACAATGGTTAGCACCCATATTTTTTAAAGATAACAATTCGATTCCATTATTACAGCAAAGATGAATTATATCTTTACCTTGGACATCTATCCTTTTCAATACTTGTAAAAGATTCTCGTCCTCTTGATAGATATAGCCTGGCTTTGAAAACAATTGATCCAATCTTTCTTTTGATGCAGCTTGGTGTTTTGGCATGGCTTCATTCCATGCTTCTCTGTTTTGGTCAGTATAATATCTAATATCTTTCTTCATCTTCATCCTCTTTTCATGGCGGCCGTGATGGCCGCAGATAATATTGTGTTAACTCCTGCAAGTTTTGTATGCTTTTATATACTTGGCTTCCAATCCTTCACTTATATAGCTAAATGTTACCATATGCCTTTAGTTTTTTCTACATAAACCTGCTCTAGCTGGTGAGAGTTCGCATTCGTCATTGTTGATAGAGCATCTATAAACAAAACTTAAGCCGGTAGAAATCTACCGGCTAATCAAATGACATGCCGAATAATGGGATTTAGAAACTTCCTTTAGCTCAGGCATTTTTATTTCACAAACATCCATAGCATATTTGCACCTTTTTCTAAATTTGCAGCCTGGCAATGGGTTTATGGGGCTTGGCACATCACCTTCCAATAATATTCTGTTTCGGCCTTTTTCAATTTTGGGGTCCGGTATGGGGATAGCAGAAAGCAGAGCTTTTGTATAGGGATGTACTGGATTGGAATACAGCTCATGGCTGCTTGTCAGCTCAACAATGGTTCCCAAATACATCACCGCAATTCTATCGCTTATATGCTTTATCATGCTTAGATCATGTGCTATAAACATATAGGTCAGATTCATATCCCTTTGGAGCCGCATCAATAAGTTGACTATTTGAGCCTGTATCGATACATCAAGGGCCGATATCGGCTCGTCACACACTATGAATTCCGGCTCTATGGCTAATGCACGGGCTATCCCAATTCTCTGCCTTTGGCCTCCGCTGAATTCATGAGGAAATCTGTTAGCATGTTCTCTGTTCAAACCTACCTTTTCCAGCAGCTCATATATTCTGCTTTGCCTGTCTTTACCCTTGTATATCTCGTGTATATCTATTCCCTCTCCTATTATGTCTCCTACAGTCATACGCGGATTCAGCGATGCATAAGGATCTTGAAATATCATTTGAGCTTTCTTTGCATATTTTTTCCCTTCGGCTTTATCTAAGTCATTTATATTCCTATCTTTATAGAAAATCTCCCCCTGAGTGGGTTTATACAGCTTTATCAAGGTCCGCCCTACCGTAGTTTTTCCGCATCCGCTCTCACCTACTAATCCTACAGTTTCACCCTGGCCGATTTCAAAGGTTACATTATCAACCGCTTTTAGTACTTGACCTTTGCCAACATTAAAATACTTCTTCAGATTTTTAACATTAATAAGGGGCTTAGCATTATCCCACATTTTAAATTACCCCCTTTAGAATACTGATCTCTATGCCGGAAGCATATTCATGCATAAGCCAACAAGCAGTTTTATGCCCATTGCTGACATCAAAGTAATCAGGTTCACAGTGATGGCATACTTTCATTGCATAATCGCATCTTGCCGCAAAAGAACACCCGACTGGCGGTGAAAACAAGTCCGGCGGAGTTCCGTCAATCGGCATCAACTGCTCCTTGTTGTGGCTATCGAGCCTTGGTACCGATTTCAATAAGCCCCAAGTATAGGGATGCTTAGGATTATAGTATATATCTTCAACACTTCCGTATTCTACTATCTTTCCCGCATACATGACGATAACCCTTTCGGCCAAATCTGCAACCACTCCCAGATCGTGAGTTATCAGGATGATTGCTGTATCCAGCTTTCTTTGCAGTTCCCTCATCAAATCAAGGATTTGTGCTTGTATGGTCACATCCAATGCAGTTGTAGGCTCATCAGCAATAAGAAGCTTGGGTCCGCAAGCTAAAGCCATTGCAATCATAGCCCTCTGTCTCATACCTCCGCTATACTCATGGGGATATTGCTTAAGCCTCATAATGGGATTTGGTATTCCGACTAGCTGAAGCATCTCTGCACATTTTAATGCAGCTTCCTTCTTTGTGATTTTGCTATGCTTTGTCAGCACCTCTTGTATTTGCCTGCCAACAGTCATAGTAGGGTTGAGGGAGGTCATGGGGTCTTGAAATATCATGCCCATTTCCGAACCTCTGACTGCCTGCATTTGCCTTTCGTTAAGGCTCAGTATCTCTATATCATTAAAAATAATGGTACCGTTCTTTACCCTCCCCGGAGGTGAGGGTATCAGCCTCATAATGCTCTGCGCAGTGACGCTTTTGCCGCAGCCTGATTCTCCTACTATCGCTATAGCCTCACCTTTCCTGAGATCAAAGCTTACCCCTCTTACGGCCTTTACTTCTCCCGCATAGGTATCGAAGGAAACCTCTAAATCTTTTACTTCCAACAACTTGCTCATATTTGCATCCTCCCTTTATTTCCTAAGCCTTGGGTCTAAGGCATCTCTTAGACCATCGCCAATAATGTTGAAAGACAGCATCGCCAAGCTTATGAATAAAGCCGGAAAGAATGTTTGCCATGGAGATGTGGTCAATGTTCTCTGACCTGCTGCCGCTAGTGAGCCCCAGCTGGCAAGGGGGGCGGGCACTCCTAATCCTATAAAGCTTAAAAAGGCTTCTGTAAATATTGCTCCGGGTATTGCAAATGTCAGCCTTACGATTATTGGTCCTATAGTATTGGGTATAAGATGCTTCATAATGATTCTTTTACCGTCAGCACCGAGGGTTCTGGCCGCAAGGACAAACTCCTGTTCACGAAGCTGAAGGGTCTGCCCTCTTACAAGCCTCGCCATTCCAAGCCAGTTTGTCAGGGCTATGGCAATAATTATTGTATGAAGGCCGGGCCCCATAACCATGATGAGTAGAATTACTATAACCAGATTAGGTATTGTAAAAAGGATATCCACTATCCTCATCATAACTTCATCGGCATATCCGCCTAAATAGCCGGCTATACCTCCATATACGATGCCTATAAAGAATTCTATGACTGCTCCTGCGATGCCTATAAACAACGAAATCCTGGCTCCTACCCATATTCTTACAAATAAATCCCTGCCTAAGCTATCAGTGCCGAAAATATGTCCTCCTATTCCAGGCGCCTTATCTACCATGCTGAGATCCTGATCCGAATATGAGTAAGAATACATCATAGGGCCAAATACGGCCATAACAGTGAGCAGCACAAGGAAAACCAATGCCAGCAATGCAGCTTTGTTATACTTAAGCCTTCTCCAGGCATCCTGGAAATAAGTCATGCTTGGGCGCACTAAAACCTGGCTCTGCTCAATATTCTTTCCTATGACTACAAAATCTTCTCTGCTGATTTCCATATATAATACCTCCCGCTAAGAACTGCGCTTGCTTATTCTTATCCTTGGATCTATCAATCCATATGCTATGTCTACAAACATGTTCATCAACACCAATATGCTTCCAAAGAATGCTGTAATTCCCGTTATCAGAGTATAATCCTGCATATTTATGCTCTGTACATAAAATTTGCCTAATCCCGGGATGGCAAATACCGTTTCAATAACAAAGGTGCCTGTTATTATTACTGCTATCCATGGGCCTAAAATGGTTATAACAGGCAATATAGCATTTCTTAGCTGATGCCTCCATACTATTTCAAAAGGCGACAGACCCTTTGCTTTTGCAGTCTTTATATAGTCTTGTCCTACTACGTCCAACATGCTGGAGCGCATGAACCTTGCCAGGTTTGCGATCAAGCCTAAGGATAGGGAAAATGTAGGCATGATCGTGTGGGCAAAGCTCTTCCATTGAGCTACGGGAAGTACCCTCAGCTTGACTCCTAAAACCCATTGCAGCAACGCCGCTATTACAAATCCGGGTATGGATACTCCGATTATCGCTACAAATATTGAAAATCTGTCCCACCCCTTATTATGATTCAAAGCCGCTATCACCCCAAGGGAGATCCCTGCAATAAGCCCCACTATAAGCGCTCTCATTCCAAGACTTGCCGAAATGGGAAATCCATTTGTGATTATTTCATTCACCGTTCTGTTTTTATATTGGAAGGACATGCCCAGTTTGCCCGTCATAAGATTTTTCATATATATGAAATATTGTTCATGCAAGGGTTTATCTAATCCGTAATACTTCCTAAGGTTTTCTTTTATTTCCGGTATAACTCTTTTTTCATTCATAAACGGATCTCCCGGTATGGCCTGCATCATGAAGAATGTAGCGCTCACCACTATCCAAATCGTTATAAAGGCATATAACAGCTTTTTTCCAATATATTTTACCAACATCTACACCTCCCTTATTTAAGAAGGTATATGCATAGCACATATACCTTCTTAATCAATATAAGAATCCGCTATTTGTTTTTGCCCTCTATATATGCATAAACAACGTCAACCTCTACTCCGACTCCTTTTTTATAAACGCCCTTAACATATTCTCTTATGGCATAGTCAGTGTAACCATACCATATAGGGCCTATTGGCAGATCCCTCATAAGTATATCCTCTGCCTGGTGCATCAGCTTAAATTTCTCAACTCTGTCCGGTTCATTCTGAGCTTTCTTTATCAATTCATCATATTCCACATTGTAATATCCCGGGTCGTTATTGCCTGACCAGGAGGTATATAGATCAAGATCAGTCATCGGGTCAGGATAATCAGGACCCCAGCCGCCTAAGGAGATTTCAAAATCATGTTTAGACTGCCTGTCTATCCTTACGGAGGATGGAACAGGTTCAAGCTCTGTTTCAACATTTAAATTTTTCTTCCACATTTCCTGGAAAGCTTGAGCATATAGCTGTCCGGTAGCGTTATCATTACACATGAATTTAAACTTAGGCATCTTTGTCAGGCCTAATTCTTTCATACCCTGCTCTAAAAGCTGTTTTGCAGTTTCTATATCATTATCCTTAAAATATTCGCCGCCAACTTCTCTAAAGGTTTTGTTTTCGTCAGCATCGGGTATTATATCAGGCTGAACCAGAGCAAACGCCGGTTTCCAAGGCCTCTTGGCAACATTTTCGATAAAGCTTTTCCTATCGATTCCCAAAGTCAGAGCTTTTCTGATGTTTAGATTCTTTAGGATAGGATGAGCTACATTGAAGTTGAAGAACCATGTAGAGCCATTGTTAAACTGCTTTACTCCGCCCTTTGTCAAGGCAGCCTTCTGATCTCCATTCAAAGCAATAGTCATGTCCAGCTCTTCTGCTTCATACATATTAAATTCCGTTTGATCATCTGCGATGTAAGGTCCAATAATTTTCTCAAGCTTGATTTCTGATGCATTCCAATAATCCATATTTTTCACGAATGTCATTTCAGATTCATGCTTCCATGTTTCTACCTTAAAGGGTCCGCAGGTAACAAAATTCTCTGCTTCAGCATTGAACTTCGTGCCATACTTTTCTACTATATCCTTTCTCGTAGGATAATAGGTAGCAAAGGAAACCAGATAGTCAAAATATGTCACAGGTCTTTTTAATGTTACTTCCAAGGTTTTGTCATCAATAACCTTTATTGCTACATCCTCTGCTTTTCCCTTATTGCTGTTGAATTCTTGCGCACCGACAATATCGTATAAGAAGTATGCATAATCCATGGGGTCTGCCGGATCTAAGGCTCTTAACCATCCATATTTGAAATCATCGGCTTTTACAGGCTGGCCGTCTGTCCATTTGGCATCTCTCAGATGGAAGGTATAAACCTTGCCGTCATCGCTGATGTCCCATTTCTCGGCTAGAGCAGGTATTATCTTCCCATGCTTATACCTTGTAAGGCCATCCATAACCCAGCTTAGGGTATAAAGTTCGATATTTGCTGTAACTCTCTGCCAATCCAATGTGTTTGGCTCCTGGAACAGGCTTAGCCTCAATACCTGCTCATCTTGTGCCGGCTCTGCTGCTGTTTCATCCGGTTGTTCTGTTGCTGCGGGCTGCTGCGGAGAGCAGGCGGCAAAGAACATTGACAATACAAGCAGCACAGATAAGATTGAGAATAATCTCTTTCTACTCACAATACTTCCCCCTATAATTTTTATTGGAATATTACTTCCTATTACAAAGGTAATATATAGAAAAGGATTTTTCCAAAGATTGAGATTCCATTTTCTTGCTAAGTATTGCTCACTTTGTCAACAAATTCTATTCAAAAGTTTGTCACTTAATTTTAACGATGAAATGTAATTCGGTTTATCATGCTTTTGATCCAATATTTTCATACATATTTTTTTTGTAAATTTAAGGTTTATTTAAGCATTTTGTTGTAAAATAGTAAAAGTAATAATCAGAAAGGTGTGAAGCTTTGTGGCAAAACTAATAAAGCAAAAAAGTTTTCAGATAACAATACTGGTCGTATTTCTTTTAATTATTTTAGCCGGAGTTGTTTATTTCAATGGGAAATCAGGAGAAGCGGTTGCCCGGGTCAATGGCGAGACCATTACTAAAGATGATCTATATAATGCTCTGGTAGAGCAAAATGGCGAGGAAGTATTGGACTCCCTTATTTCAGATAAGATAATCGAATTGGAGATTAAAAAGCAGAACATTACAGTTGGGGAAGAAGCTGTGCAAACAGAGATTCAGAATATTTCAGTTCAATATGGCGGTGAAGAAGCCTTTAAACAGGCTCTTGAAGCATATGGCTATTCGATGGAAAACGTAAAGGCAGATGTGAAGAAAAACCTGGAGATAAAGAAGTTGCTTGAGCCTGGAATTACTATAACAGAAGATGAGATGAAAAATTATTTTGAAGAAAACAAAGATACCTTCAATGAAGAAGAGCAAGTAAAGGCCAGCCATATTTTAGTGGATACCGAGGAAAAGGCCCTGGAGGTTAAAAACAAGTTATCAGCCGGCGAAGATTTTGCTGAAATGGCAAAGCAATATTCCACAGATACCGGCAACAAAGACCAAGGCGGGGAACTTGGATTTTTTTCAAGGGGAGATATGGTAAAAGAGTTTGAGGATGCAGCATTTTCAATGGAAATCGGCAAGGTAAGCGATCCCATAAAAACTGAATATGGGTACCATATCATCAAAGTAGAGGAAAAGAAACCGGCAAAAGAAGCCAATTATGAAGAGAGCAAGGCTCAAGTCAAAGAAACTCTTTTAGATCAGAAGCTGTCAGCCGCCTACGACACTTGGCTTCAGGATAAATACGAAGAGTATAAGATAGATAACTTGCTATAGAGGATAACAATTAGTTCGCATAGTATACAGTGCCAGACTTAAAATATATAGAGTCTGGCATTTACTTGCATGGCAGGAATTCACCAGTCAGACCATAAGCCTCCTCTCGTTGTCACATTTTATGTGTTGTCTTTAGCTTTTTATAAATAAAATAAGTAAATATAAGCAACAATATTACTGGTGTAGATTATATTAAATAAGGTGGTGTAAAAATGGAGATCAAAGAAGGAGTTATGGTTCCTCTTGGATATGGCAAATTTGCTCGTTCTGATAAAATAATCAGCCTTGAACCAATCGAAGATGACCGCGGTCCGGGCAGAAGGACAGTTATACATGTTGAGGAGGTTAAGTCTCCAATAATAGCTTCTCGCACCGAGAATTCAATTTTGGCAAGCATGGTAGAAATACCGAGAAATGAATTGGAGGCCTCTGCGGCTCTAGAGCTTCTATATGACATACGGGATGATATATTGCAAATCGGGCCTATGCTTAGAAAAAGCATAAAGAAGGAAGCTGACTTTGACTTAGACAGAATTGAGAAGCGCATCAATGAAATACTTCAACATGAGATTGAGTTCGATGAAATACACTAACTCGATTTCTTATATTATTTCAGCGCGGTATAGCAAATTACCACTTGTTATAGTATATTTAATCTTTGAGTTTATATCAAGGGGGCTATGCTATAAAGCCCCTCTTGTTTTCATATTTTTCATAGATTCTATCGTCCATTATCTCTTTTATCTTCTGTATTACGACCCATGCATCATGATAAGAAACATAAAGCGGTACAGGGGCCAATCGTATAACATTAGGTCGCCTATAATCCGGAATCACACCCATATCCTTCAGAGCAGCGTTTATCCTCACTGCATCCTCATGCTCCAGCGCAATATGCCCTCCCCGTCTCTTATCTTCCCTTGGATTTCCTATAGTGAAGCCATATCGGGATAATTCATTATCTATCAGATACATCATGTAATCAGTAAGCCTTAAGGATTTCTCCCGCAGATTCTCTATCCCTGCCTCATTATACATCTTCAGTGAACCCTCCAAGGGCGCCATGCTCAGCATATGAGGGGTTCCCATTTGCCATCCCCCTGCATTGTCGGCCGATTCAAATTCATTCAGCAAATCAAACATTTTATCATGAACATATCCATGCCAGCCTGCCAGCCCGGGTTCCTTGTCAAAATGCCTCTTGTTTATATATATGGCTGCCGGTCCTCCGGGCCCTGCATTCAGATATTTATAATTGCACCAAACTGCAAAATCCACTCCCCATTCAGAAAGATGATGAGGCACTGCACCTGCAGAATGACAGCAGTCAAATCCTATCATGATATCTCTTTTATGCGCTTCGGCGGTGAGGTATTCCATATCCAGCAGTTGCCCGCTCCTATACAAAACTGCAGGCAAAAAAGCTAAGGCTATGTCATCACTCATCCTTGCAACTATATCCTTTTCATCAATATTTCTCCCATCTTTGCTTTCCACAACCACAATATGCTCCTTGGGGTCCAATCCTCTCAGCAGGACCTGGCTTTCAATTGCATACCTGTCGGTAGGAAAATTCAAGGAATCAATCAATATTTTATTTTTCTTGTCATCAGGTTTGAAAAAAGTCGATATCACTGCATGGATATTTACCGTAGTAGATGAATGAATCGTGATTTCATCCTCCTCCGCCCCGACCAGAGGAGCCATAAGCTTAGCCAATGCTTTAGAAAAATAAAACCAGGGCACCTCTGCATTTGACCAACCGTTTATGCCTAGATTTTTCCACTCTTCTATAACCCTGAACAAGCTTTTCTCCGCATCCTTTGACATAAGACCGAGAGAATTCCCATCCATATAGATTTCATCCTCTTTCAGATAAAATCTTTTCCGAAATGCTGCTATAGGATCTTCCCCATCCAATTTCGCGGCAAACGCCTCACTCAATTCAAATTTTTCTTTCATTCAAGTCCCCTCCCTATATTATCATAATCACCATGTATTTATAACTTAATCTGTTTGCTATATATAACGCAATAAATGCATTTGTAGTTTTAAAAAGGCATATGCCGTCATTCTGAGCGTATGCGAAGAATCTTAGCCAGATTCTTCACTCCACTTTGTTTCGTTCAGAATGACAGTTTTGTAAAATATTTAATGCGTTATATATAGCTGATAACAAGTTAATTTAATTTCCTAACTCTATAATTGTGTTTATATATGTTATTGGAGTAAATAATAGCATATATTTCTTAACATTGTCAATAATATATATATTGTTAGGATAGTGCATTTATCACTGTACTATGTTAAAATATGTATATCACTGAATGAAGTCTCGTTCAATAACTCGCCAACATGTCATTTATTATAGAAAAGGAAGGGCCTTTAATGAACAACAAAACGAAAGACGATGAGTTGGTTTTCAACAGGAATGAAGTAGCAAAAATACTTGGTATTTCACCGGCTACAATATTGAATTGGGAAAAAAACGGACTTTTTACTGCAAAAAGGAAGGATAATAATTACCGGGTTTATAGCCTCGATGATATTGAGGTCTTGAAAAAAATTAGAGCGTTGTCTATTGAGGAAAAAATGGGGGGCAAGGCAATAAAAAAATTGTTGATGCCTAAGATACAATCCGCAGATGTATCAACCGAGTATTCAAAAAAGTTTCTGGGCAAAAAATGGAAGGCTTATAGGGAGAGCATGAATATAACGCTTGAAGAAGTAAGCCGTCAAGTAAACATATCACCCTCATATCTTAGCAAACTGGAAAACAACCAAGCCAATGCTTCATTTGATTTGCTGAACAAGCTGGCTAATTTTTATGGAGGAAGCATTCTAGATTTTTTTGAAAAAGGTGATGACGAAAAGCATGTGGTGAAAAGCGGCTCGGGAGAGATGACAGAAATCGGCTTGCCGGGAGTCACCATAGAATCTCTTATATCTCAAAAAAGCCATGCTCTTGATTCTATGCTATTTACGATCGAACCTGGCAGCAATTCCGCCGAAGCCCACAAGCACCACGGCGAAGAGTTCATCTATGTGTTATCCGGCAAATTACGCATAACACTAAACAATAAAGATGTATATCATCTCACAAAAGGAGATTCTATGTACTTTAAGTCATCAGATTTACATTTTTGGGAAAACCCAGGAAGCAGGCTATGCAAGCTGCTATGGGTGCATTCGCATTTTGAGTCCGGTATATAAGAAAAGCTCTGAACTGTCTGATAAACAAGAAGCTGCTCTTGAGAAAGAGGTGAAGAATGATGAAAATTGATCGTTTGCTCGGAATAATAACCATGCTTTTAAACAATGATAAAGTAAAGGCTAAGGATTTAGCCGAAAAATTTGAGGTATCCATACGCACCATCCACAGAGATATCGAAGATATTTGCATGGCAGGCATACCGATTGTGACCTATCAAGGGGGAGCCGGAGGAATCAGCATTGCAGAAGGGTATAAATTTGACAAAAGCGTATTGACCGTAGATGAGCTTGACAATATAATTACCGGCTTAAAAGGTATTGAAAGCATATCACAGGATATTAAGGTAAAATTGCTTATGGAAAAGCTTAGTCCGAAGCAAGAGGATATCATGTCTGTCAGCAATAATATATTTATTGATTTATCATCTTTTTATAAGACAAGCCTTTCCCAGAAGATAAACCAATTAAAGGAAGCAATGAACAACAAAAAGGAAGTAAGCTTTGACTACTATTCCAGCAAGGGAATATCCCAAAGGTACATGGAACCATATTTCATAACCTTTAAATGGTCTTCATGGTATGTCTTTGGCTACTGCAAATTTAAAAAAGATTTCCGGCTTTTCAAGCTAAACAGGATGGATGATCTGAAAATAACCGATGCGACCTTTGATACGCGCGATATACCAGATGAAAGAGCACAGCTTGATAATTATTTTAGGGATACACAAACCGTCACTATGCTCATAGACCGATCCCTTGAATATCAAATAGTTGAAAGCTATGGAGTCGGGTCTTATGAAATAACGGAGGATAACCGCATCAAATTTGATTTGCAGTATACCAATCATGATTATGCAATGCAGTTTATACTAGGCTTTGGCGACAAAGCTCAAGTTTTGGCGCCGGAGCATATAATCGAAAAGCTAAAAGCTCATGCCAAAAATATTTTAGATATGTATAAATGAACATGACATGCTGTTGACATATTCGTTATGCTACTCTTTATAAAGAAGGCCTTTATTGCGATGCATTTAAGGGAAAGCAGGTATTAAGTTAACCTATACTTTCCCATGCATTATGAAAAAAGAAAGCGGGGTTTTATAATGGCAAATGAATTGTTAAAAAAAGCAGAAGACTTTATAAAGAATGCAGAAACGGCTGCATTGTCTTCTATTGATGAGAACGGTTATCCCAGAACTGCTGCAATGTCCAGCATAAAAACAGAAGGAATAAAAACTGTATGGTTTTCGACGGGGACAAAATCAAACAAAACAAAGAATTTCAGAAGGAATAGCAAAGCAAGCGTATGCTATTATTCAGAAGGCGGCAATATTACCATGATCGGCGAAATTGCAATTGTCGAAGATATGGATATAAAAAAGCAGCTTTGGGTTGATTGGTTTATCGATCATTTTCCTCTTGGGGTAACAGATCCTAATTACTGCGTTTTAAAATTCGAAGCAAAATACATACAGGTTTGGCTTGAGAACAATTTCGAGGAATTCTTTCTTGATTGATTGTGTGGTGAAGAGCAATGACTGATAACTATACAAATACAAAAATAACTGAATACGGCGAGTTTCTCGATATGGTGGAAGATGTGGGCTTCATGCCCTTATCGAAGAATTGTATTGATTTTATCAACCTTTCAGATCTAACTCTGCCGGAGCAATGGCATACAGGGCTGGCACCAGATCCATGGCAATGGAGGATAAGGATAGAAGCGGATAATAAGGCTGCATACGCAAAGCTGTTTGACAAGAAACCGGGATTTATATCTCTCCAATGGTACCCTGTTTTTCTTGCTGCACGAAGAAAGGGACGGAGCTTCGAAAACATGTACTCGGAAGGTCTTATAAGCAGCTACGCAAAGAAAATCTATGCTTTGTTTGAAAAGCATGAAAACCTGGCCCTCTTTGAGATAAAATCAATGGCAGGCTTTACAAGGGAATCTAATTCAAAATTTGAAGCTGCTATGTGCGAACTGCAAATGGGAATGTTTATCACAATAAATGGAATCAAACAGAAAGTCAGTGCAAAAGGAGACTCATACGGTTGGCCTGCCACGGCCTATTCAACGGTTGAAAAGTGGGCAGGCGAGGAGCTTATTTCAAAAGCACAGAGCATAAATCCCAAGGATGCAGCGGATGAAATCTTAGAAAGAATTAATCGTTTTTCTCCAAATCCGGAGCTCAAAAAGGCAAGAAGGTTTGCAGGGTTGTAAATTTTATTCAACCCTGCCATCGTCCACATCAAACATTGGCGGAAAAGCAATGATACCTGGCTGTATTTCACCTTTTTCAACTTGTTCGCAGTATCCGGCAATACTGCTTTTTTCTTTCAAGACCTTTATCATGAAGGCCTCATGATTGTTTCTTTCATCCAGCGCATTAAAAAAGTCATTGACATTGATCAGGCTGTTCATTTTTTCAGCCGAAAGTGGGATATGAATTTCCCCCTGTTTGCTGCCGTAATTTTTCCATGCCAGATAAGATAACAGATCGGCAGCATCCTCTGTTTTTGCCAGCAGTTCCTTGATGCTCAGCACATTCGTCTTAACGTATCTTGCATATCCCAACACCCTGTCATTCTTCAATACCATGGTACAGCGGCACTGAAGACCATGGTTGCTCCATTCGCTTATGCTCGTGCCCGGAAAAAGCGCAAGGCCATCATGATCATGAATATCTTTCCAGCATTCCATTACCCGTGAAAGATCCTTTAGGCTGACAGGTCTTTCATGAAAGCTATCGCCGTTAAAGCTCATTGCGTCAACCATGACTTTGGCACCGGACAATGAAAACATCCTTGTCTTATAGCCGAATCTCGGATAATAGCTTGGGTGGCCGCAGAGCAAGGAGAAAGAAAAGCCTTTGCTCTCTGCCCTCTTATGCCCTTCCTCAATCAACATGCCTCCTATGCCCCTGTTTTGAAATTCAGGCTTTACTGCAACAGGCGCCAGCACAACTCCCAGCTGTTCAGCCCCAAGTACAATAAATTTAAACGGAGAAAAAAGCGCGTATCCGACAATCTGACCGCCTGTTTCTGCGACCAAAGACAAGTCAGGGTCGAACAAGGAGTTATGTCTAAGCAAATCCACCATTATACTTTCTGAAACGTACTGATTATCGGGATGCCATCCGAGAAACGCCTCGTAATTGACATTTGCTATACCGTTATAATCCGCTACTCTTTCACTTCGTATTTTTATATTCATTATCTATTTCCTCCCTTTATAATATTGCTTCTGGAGCTTGGCAATCTGCTTGCCCCATTGTTTTTGCTGCAGTCTGAGCTTGCCCTCTTTCTTAGCTTCGAGATGTGCCAATTCTTTTTGCAGCTTGAGCCAGTTCTCCCATCTCACAGCGTCCAGGTAACCTGTCTCTAAGGCTTCCTTGACTGCACAGCCCGGTTCATTTCCATGACTGCAATCATGAAAACGGCATGATTTCACCAATTGTTCAATATCACCAAACATGACCTCCATGCCGGTTTCTGCTTCCCACAGGGATAACGTGCGCATTCCTGGTGTATCCAAAATCAATCCTCCTCCAGGTAAAAGCACCAGTTCTCTGTGAGTTGTAGTATGCCTTCCTCTGCTGTCATCCTCACGGATTTCCTGAGTCTTCAGCAATTCCTCTCCAGCCAAAACATTTACCAAAGTTGATTTGCCGACACCTGAGGAGCCGAGCAGAGCAATGGTTTTTCCAGGTTGGAAATATTTTTTTATTTCATCTATGCCCTCTCCAGTAACGCTGCTTACCGCATGAACCTCTACGCCCGGTGCAGTAGCATACACTGTTGCCATCTTAACGGAAACATCGCTGCAGCAATCAGTTTTAGTCAGTACAATCACAGGCTCTGCACCGCTTTCCCATGCAGCAATAAGATATCTTTCAAGCCTCCTCATATTGAAATCTCTGTTCAAGGATTGAATAAGAAAAACAGTATCCACGTTTGATGCTACAATTTGTTCTTTAAGCTCTATTCCTGCAGCAGTCCTTGAAAATTTCGTCCTCCTTTGCAATACATATCTGATGCATGTTGAAATGCCATCTGTTGACTCCAGCGCAATCCAATCTCCGACTGCCATATGGAAATCGCCACCAGTTTTTTGCACCGGCCTGTTGACGCAAATCTCACCATGTTCACAAGCTACTCGCAGGATTTGTCCATAGTCTGCAATGATCCTGCCCGGGAACAATCCCTCCTTGAATTTTTCATTCCATTGATTTTCAAAATATTCGTTCCACCCATATTCATTTATGCCCATTTTATTATCCTTTCTTAATCGTTTTTTAGTTTTCACCTATATCGCGGTCAAGCAAAAAAGCATAGAAAAATCCCGCAGATAACGACCACCTGCGGGACTTGCACAAAAGCAATAAAAAAACACGCTACCGGTGCGTGCCAATATTCATTAAATACACGATTCAGGTTGCTCGTAAGAAGCTGCACAGGTAACGCAAATAAAGCCCTCAATAAGGCACATTGTATACCTATGCCGATATTTTATTAGCTAAAAATCACCTCTATATATATTTCAGACATAAAACACTACCCCTTTCCTATATAAAATTTCTTATTTTCTAAATACTTCAGCACTTTTATTATATAAGCTGTGTAAATCATTGTCAACAACGGTTTCTATGGTATATCTTTATTCCCAAAAATTTGCTTTATCGATGGCCACCCAATATTCGTTATCACTAATCCAAGAATTATTACTAAGCCGCCCAACCACTGCATCTCGGTAAGTTGTTCACCAAGAATGATACGAGCAGTGATCAAACCTGTTATGGGGACCATAAGAGAAAGCGGAGCCACCTTGCCTGCCGGATATTTTGCAAGCAGCCCGCTCCATGTGCCATAGCCAAACAATGTAGCAAAGCAGACCAGATAAAAAACAGCAAATAAAGATGTGGCATTTAAGCTGCTTATTGCTTGCATCAATGTCTGCGGCGTATCCATCATCAAAGCCAGGCCAATAAAAGGGATCGGCGGTACGAGGCTTGACCAGACCACAAAGCTTAGCATATCTAATTTTTCTTCCTTTAATGCCGCCCTATTCACTGCATACCTGACTATTATATTTGAAAGCCCCCAAAAAACAGCCGCCAATACAGTCAGAAAAAGTGCTCCGAGAGGTATCGAGGTCAAGCCGTCCGTCCCTGCGCTACTTCCTATTAAGACGAGCCCAAGCGCTGCAACAGCAAGCCCGGATATTTGATTGGCCTTTAATGGTTCTTTGAGCGCTATTGCCGCAAACAAGGGAGTGAAGAAGGCTTGAGATTGAAGTATGATCGAAGAAATCCCTGCCGGCATGCCTATATCCATTGCATAAAACAAACAGGAAAACTGGCCGACTCCTACGGTCAATCCATATGCAATACAGTAGCGCCACTCCACAGCGGGACGCTTTACAAAAGCTATTGCAGGCAAAGCCGTAAAGGTATATCTCATAGCGGCAAGCAGCATAGGCGGTACGCCGCCAAGCCCCAGCTTGATGACCGTAAAGTTAGCTCCCCAAACTGTTACTACTAATAAAGCAAGGGTGAGGTCTCTCTTATTCATAATATCCCTCCAAGTTTATGCATATTGAAATGCTTTCATTTTAACATAATTATTAACTACATGTAAGTTTATAAAAGAGAGCAATCATAAATCAGTTCTATGATTGCTCCTGTGATTCTCCCAAGCCATTTATTTCATGCTTCCCAATGCCCTCTGAATTCTGTATGGTCGTTTCCCAAGTAATCTATATTTGCGCTGATCCTCACAACCGTACTGTTGTTTGGATGCTGGATATGAACATCCGATGGCCTTCCGTCATCGCCTCTGTTCTCCAGGTGATTTTGTAAAATTTCTGATGCAATCTCATCACTATACCGATCATAAATTTTATTATACTCATCTGCCGGAATCTCAAGCACCACGCTGTGCCGGCCATCATTTACGTTTCTTCTTTCTATAATACTGCTGTACATGTCGGTTATCTCCTTCCTCGGATTATTGTTTATCTATTATTTAGCTTCTCTACAAAGGAGATTTTTATCCGACTTCTTCAGATATCCGGGAATGAGAGATAAAGCCTCCGCTAAAATGCTCATTATCGCAAGATTGGAATATCTATCAGGCAATATAAAGCTTATTAGGCCTAAAATTATAATTATAATGACAGAAAAATTTTTTAACCTTCTTCTTCTGTCTGCGCTTATAATGGGCTTATTGGGATGATCCACGGGAGCATAGATATATGCAAGAATAATACTTACAAGCAAAAGAGCTATTTTTACTGACCTTGCCATTTCGAAGCTTATACCGATGTATAAGCATGCGGTAAAAATGGCCAATGTTGTAGTAAAGCATCTCCAGTATGTTTCCTCATGATATCCTCCGGCAAAAGACCTTGTTACAGTAAAAAATATTAATACAGTAATAAATTCCAAAGTGTACGAAAAAAAAGAAAAAATAACCAGGTAAATTATAATCTTTGAAGCTTCGCTAAAAAGGCATTCAAACCCGAACTTTATCTTTATTAACTGCAAATCAGTGAGGCCCGGTACATTATTCTTAATATGCTTTGTCAGGTATCCTGCAATCTTATCCATGCTTCTCATCCTTTAGGGGAAATTTGATTAAAAATTGTGTTTCGATATCACTGCTATATGCTTCAATATGTCCGTCATACTTTTTCACTAGATTATTTACAATATACAGTCCTAATCCATGCTCGGATTTCTGCGGTTTGGTTGAAAATCCATTTTCAAATATCTTCGGAAGTATATCTTCCGGTATTTTAGGCCCGGTATTTGCGATAGAAATAAAGTATTCATTGCCTTCTATATATGTACACAGTGACACAACTCTGCTGTCGTGGTTTTCGATGGAGGTTATGGAATCAAAAGCATTGTCCAGTATATTGCTTATAATGCTTATTATATCATTGTCTTTAATATCTAAATGGCTTAATGGCGCCTCAATTTCCACATCTAAGCTTATATCATTCCTATGAGCAAAGTTGCTCTTTACAACCAATAGTCCGTCTATATAAACATTTCCTGTATCGAAAACTTTATATGATTCCTTTAGATCATCGGCAAGCTTGCCCACATAGCTTTTTATGTTTTCAGCCGAATTGGGCTTATTCAGTGTGCATATGGCATTTATTGCATTCAGGTGATTTAGGTAGTCATGCTTTTCTCTTCTTAAAATGTTGACCACGGCTTCCAGATTATTTATATATTCTATTTGCAAAGTATATTTTTGCTTTATGGATAACAGCTTTATTCTGTCAAGATAATCAAAAATTCCAAAAAGAATATATACTAAAAATATAAAGAACAGCAATATTTCATACTGAAGCAGATCTCTGGGATTATATATGATATAGTTTAAGCTTTGTAAAAAAATGCTCATCAGAAAAATACCGAGAACAGAATAGTTAAGCAAATTTGTACTTTCCTTATTTTCAGAAGCTTTTATTACCGGTTTTAAATTGCTTCTGAATAATAATACGCCGATGGTCATTTGAACTGTCTTTGCAATCACAGAAAATTTCATTTTTATTGCCGGATTGGCTATAATATCGTTTATACTTATTTGAAAAAATAAATTTAACAAAACCGTTATTAGCAGTTCTGTAATAATTAGTAATATTGTAGGTATCGTAAAGGCCACGATTGCCAATATAAGGCTGTTCTTTGTTATCACGCTCAATACTATAGCGGAAAAAATATTTAATATCAAAGTATGATAGCCAAAAGGAAAGCTTAAGGTGATCCAGAATGAAAAAGTCGTATAAATTGCGATAAAAAGCCATACTTTATGCTTGTTTTCATGTATATACTTTTTCCGTTCACTGATCAAAACTATTGAAAATATCAAAAAAATAAATATTCCTTCCAATATGGCAAAAAAAATCTCGTTTATAATAAGCTCTTTCATGAAAGGCTCCCTCCACAAATGATTAAAATAAGGGGTTTTAACCCCTTATTTTAATAGTTCTTCCGGGCACTTTGGCTGTTGTGATAACACCATTGTTGCTACTGAAGCAGAGGTTGTCCCAACAAATAGTGCGAATAAAGCTAGTATTGACAGCGAGCGTTTGTTAAAAAACTTAACTATTTTTTTCATAGCCATCCTCCTTTCAAAAATATTCAGCAATTGCGAATTTCTTAAAACCATTTTCATGACAGGTATTCCCATACGCAATCGCAACTGGCAGCTTTACCATAATGGTTTAAGCTATGGAAAACCTTTCAAATAACTATATCACTTAAATAATAGCAAAAGGCTGTTTAGACTTCAATAGCAGTTTAGCACCAATTAGAGAAAAGTATCTGTGCCAGAGCACAGATACTTCCACAAATTGCTATTCCTTTGAAACGGAGTTTAAAATATCCATAAACTCATCGCCCATTATAGTTTCTTTTTGAATGAGGTATGATGATATTTTTCCCAATGCCTCCATATTTTCCTTCAGCAAATCCTTTGCCTTTTCATAGCAGTTCTTCAAAATTTCTTGGACTTCCCGGTCAACCTCAGCAGAGGTTTCGCTTGAACAATTTTGAACCGGGCGGCCGTCAAGATATCTGTTTTGAATAGATTCGAGGCCCATCATCCCAAATTTATCAGACATGCCGTACATGGTTACCATCTGCCTTGCAAGCTGTGTGGCTCTTTCAATATCATTTGACGCTCCGGTAGTTATCTCATTAAACACAAGCTCTTCGGCAGCTCTTCCCGCTAACAGCACAACAATCTGTTCGGTTATTTCATCTTTGGTCATCAAGAACTTTTCTTCCTCAGGCATCTGCATCGTATAGCCTAGGGCTCCCATAGTCCTTGGTATTATAGTGATCTTGTGTACAGGCTGGGTTTTCTTTTGGAGGGCTGATGCTAATGCATGCCCTACCTCATGAAAAGCGACAAGGTTTTTCTCATTTTGCCCCATAACCCTGTCCTTTTTCTCCTTGCCTGCAATAACAGTTTCCACCGCTTCAAACAGATCATCCTGTCTCACCTTATCTCTTCCCATCCTCACCGCTCTGAGGGCCGCTTCATTGACCATATTGGCGAGGTCCGCCCCTACAGCGCCTGCTGTAGCCAGCGCGATTTCCTTGAGGTTCACCCCTTCATCCATCACTATATTTTTCGAATGAACCTTAAGTATCTCTTCCCTTCCCTTCAGGTCCGGCTTATCAACGATGACTCTTCTGTCGAAACGCCCAGGCCTCAGCAAGGCTTTATCAAGAACCTCCGGCCTGTTGGTAGCTGCGAGTATAACCACTCCCTTTGAAGAATCAAAGCCGTCCATTTCAGCAAGAAGCTGATTTAAGGTCTGTTCTCGTTCGTCATTGCCTCCGATATTGCCTTCTCTGCTCTTGCCTATTGCATCTATTTCATCAATAAAAACTATGCATGGCGCCTGTTTCTCGGTTTGTTTAAACAAGTCTCTGACCCTTGCAGCACCGACTCCTACAAACATCTCTACAAAGTCTGAGCCTGACAGTGTAAAGAACGGCACCTTAGCCTCACCTGCTACAGCCTTGGCCAGAAGGGTTTTGCCTGTACCCGGAGGGCCTACCAGGAGAGCTCCCTTTGGCAGCTTTGCTCCTATCTTGGTATATCTCCCCGGGCTATGGAGGAAATCAACTATTTCCTTTAAGGATTCCTTGGCCTCTTCCTGGCCGGCCACATCATTAAAGGTAACCCCGGTGCTTTTTTCAACATATACCTTGGCATTGCTTTTCCCGAAGGACATGGTACCGCCGCCCATCTTCTTGCTGAGCGATCCCATGAGCATGGAGCTGAACAAGTAAAATATACCAAACGGTAAAATCCATGAAAGTATGAAATTTACGATTGGGGACTGCTTATTATCAACTGGTGTTTTAAAACCCACGCCTGCGCTGTATAATTTATCATAAATCTCCGGATAGTCCAATCTGCCCGTATAAAACATTTTTTTATCCCCGATGGAAGCATCCTTATCAGTCTTAGGAATTATTATGATTCTATCTCCAGTGATTTGAACTGATTTTATCTCATTATTATCCAGCATTTTAAGAAATTCGCTGTATTCGATCTCCTGGAAAGCTGATTGCGAAATTAACGACATCATCCAATTGATTGCCAGGGTAATAATAAGAGCTACTACAATAAACTTAGGCAAGCCTTCTTTTTTGGGCAACATATATCCCCCTCCTCAGCATCATTATAGTTCTGATCATATGCTTGCTAACATTTTTCCGACAGATTGATCAGCCTGTCCTCTATTTTTTTCATATCATCATCAGAAAGCGCCTCAAGGCCAAAAAGATTGGAAAATGCAATTCCATAGCATGCAAAGCAGATGATCATGGCCATTATAGGGTCCTCCATGTTGCTGATATTTTGAAACCACTCTTTCCGTTTTTCTCTTACCGGCTCCAAAAGCTCGTGATCCATCGCTATTGCCGCAAGAAAACCTGCCATGGTATTTGTATCTGCCGTATTTTGATTGAATTGCTCTTTGATAAAAGATGTAAGCCAATCTGCAGAAGTGATCTGACACTCAAACTGCTCCATATGATATTCAATCAGGGCCTTTATCAGCTTATCTTTGCTCGGATAGTGATATAAAAGGCCGCCCTTGCTTACACCGGCTTTTCTGGCTACCTCTTCCAATGTGAAACAATTCAATCCTTTATTCGCAATAACTTTATTTGCTTCACATAAAATTCTTTCCTTAACAGAGATATCCATGAGCTAACAACTCCTCTCAACCGTCTGGACGGTACAGTAATACCGTATCAAATATTTCTATGCCTGTCAAGCATTCATGGGAATAAAAACATACAAACACTATACTATTTGTTATCCCCAGGTCAACCTCTCCAATGCGGCATGCTTCCTATACCAATCATCATTTTTCAATAGCGTTTCAGGCGAGCCTATACTTCTTATCCTCCCGTTTTCCAAAATAACGACTGTATCGCTGAAAACCACGGAAGACAGGCGGTGGGATATAGATAATATGGTATGGGCGTGTCCTGCCTTTTGCAGAACTGACACAATTTTTTCTTCTGTTATTGAGTCAAGGTTTGCAGTGATTTCATCAAGCAATAAAATGGGAGGATTGGTCACAATGGCTCTCGCTATAGATAGAAGCTGCTTCTGGCCCTGTGAAAAAAGAGAATCACCTGCAATCTCCGTTTCAATACCATTTTTCAAAGATTCTACATAATCTGCAAGACCCACAAAGTCCAGCGCATTGCAGATTTGCTCTTTTGTTATGCTCTCATCCTGGAGGCTTATCTGTTCGGCAACTGTGCCTTTTATCATATGAAAGCTTTGGTCTACATATCCGAATATTTTGCGTTTTTCAGAGTTCGGTATGCCGTATACATCATATCCGTTTATGGTGATGCTTCCCTTAGCCGGTTTCAACAGGCCCATGATCAATTTGAATAATGTAGATTTTCCTACTCCCGTCCTTCCGACAAATGCAACCTTCTCCTGCGGTTTTATCTGCAGGCTGATACCCTGTAAAACATCAGTATCTTTCTCGTAATTAAAGGCTACATCATTAAATGATATATTTATTTCCTCACGGTTTTGGATGACATCATCCGCTTTTATTTGATTATTTTTACATTCATCCTCAGGCTCATTGTAAAAATCATTGACTCTGCGGATGCCGGATACTGCATATTGAATGCTCTGAAGCTCCATACCCAGGTTTTCGATAGGCGAAAACAAGTTAGAGATTAAGTCAATAGATGCAGCCACCATTCCCAATGATATTCCCAGATAGTTGAGCTGTCCGGAGGACAGTATTACCATAAAGCCGATCACAACAGCACGGGTGAGCTGTATGATGGGAGAAAATACAGAATCATAAAAATTTACTTTTTCCACCGTTTTGAAATTTTCCAGCAGATACTCAGCATAATTATTTTCCATATAGCTTTCCTTGCTGCAGGATTTGATCATCTCAATATTCTTTAAGCTTTCTGAAATATGATTGTTCACCTTGCCCACCAAAACCCGGTTTTCCATTTGCACTTTCAGCATTCGCTTTTGAAAAAGCCTGGTAATCCCATAAATAAAAGGCAGCAGCAGCAAGGTGACAATTCCAAGCTTTTCGCTGAACATCCAAATGGAAGCAATAATGCCTATGATTTTAAAGCAATCGATCATCATTCCCACAATGCCGCCGGTAAACAATGAACTCACGGCTTCAACATCATTAGTAAATCGTGATACCACTGCACCGGATTCATTATAAGAAAAGAAGAGTGCATTTATTTTCTCCAGCTTATGTATCATTTCAAGCCTGATCTCTTTGATAATCTTTTGACCTATGATCGTAAGGATTGCTCCCTTGATAAAATCAAACAAACCTATAAACAGCAGCACCGCCATATACGCGATTGCCAATACAAACAAACCGCTTCCCTTTTCAGGTACAAGATTGTTATCGATAATATGCTTCAATATCTGGGGAGGAATCAAGCTTGAAACAACAACGCCGCAAACAGCAAAAATTAAAAGCCCGCTTAATAAAATATTTTGCTTGATCACATTGATGACAGATCTTTTTACCAAGCTATTTTTAATCATTGTTATCACCTGCCATGCATTGTAAATTGAATATCTCTGCATAGAACCCGGAGCTTTTCATCAGATCATTATGAGTTCCATAGCCTGCTGTTTTGTCGCTGTATAGAAATATAATCTTATTGATCCTGCTGAAAATCGTTAAGCGATGAGAAATAAGTATTATTATACTGTTCTTATAATTAGCCTTCAGGTTTTCAATGATCCTTTCTTCCGTCTTCATATCGACTGCGGAAAACGGATCATCTAAAATTATTATTTTGCTTTTGTTCAAAAGTGTCCTTGCAAGTGCGATCCTTGCCTGCTGGCCCCCGCTTAACCTTATTCCACTGCTGCCCACTAATGTATCTACACCATCCGGCATGGATTGCAAATCAATATCGAAACAGACATCTTCCATAACAGAGTTTATGTCCTTCCCATTCCCGAGAGTGATATTGTTGTATATGGTATCGGATAGCAGCTGCGGCTTATGACCAAGATATGAAATCATCATGCTGCGCTCGTATTCGGAATAATCTTTCAGCTCCTTGCCATCTATCCTTATGCTGCCTATATAGGGGTACAGTCCCAGCAAGGAGAATCCGAGAGTAGATTTGCCGGAGGCAATAGGGCCTGTCACGCCTATGATTTCTCCTTGATCAACTTCGAAGCTTATGTTTTCGATTATGGGCTCCCTGGCTGCAGGATAGCAAAAGCTAAGGTTTTTTACTGATAGCTCAGTGCTGCTATTATCAATATCTGATGCCTCATCCTTACTTTGATATTCTGCAAGATAAGGCTTGATGCGCTTCCATGATACCTGTGATTTTTGCACAGAATTGAAGAGTTTGGCCGCTTTGCTTGCTTTATTGGCCATAGCGGCAAACATGACAATGTATGTAGAAAATATGCCTACAGTCCAGCTGCCCTCAATAACCTTTGCACCGCCAAGATAGATCACAGTTATAACTCCCAGCATGGCAATAACATTGTATACGGGCTGCATGGAATTCTCCAGAATATTGGCTTTGATCGCCTTGCTTTGCAAATCCTCTAAATCATCATTATACTTTTGTCCGTTTTGAGCTTCCATACCATTGGCGCGATAGAGCATGGCATTTTCAATAGCGTCGTATACAATACCGGCTATGTAACTGCTTTTTGAGCGGAAGGAAGCTGAATATTTATAAATAACGTTTTTCAGCTTTTCAGCAAGGGCCATGGCAATGGGAATATATAGTGTGGAAAGGACCGTTATTTTTACATCGTATGCAAGCATTGATACGAGATAGGATACCATAAGCACTCCGGTGTCGAACAACTCTGTAGTAAACTTGCGCATTCCTTCGACACACACATCAACATCCGAAACGGCTCTTGTCATCAAGTTTCCTATATCTTCATTCTCCAGCGCCTCAAGGCTTTTATGCATTATATTATTGTATATCATAAGCTTCATAACGGCACTGGTGTTATTGGCAAAGCGCCTTATATAAAAGCGCTTAAAATAACGCAATAGTTGTATCATTCCGATTAAAAAAACAAAAGACACAGCCAGCCTTATGACTGAGTCCAGGCTTTCAGCTCCGGCGATGGAATCCAGCAGCTTGCCTTGGTAAATAGGTCCCAAAACAATGGCATTGTTAAAGGTAAGGCCGAATATTACAATGCATGCTACAGTAAATTTTTCTTTTTTCCAATAATTAATGATCTTATCGGGCTCTTTCATTGGTTCAATTTTCAATCCTGACATAATAAACCTCTTTCCGCTTTTTAAATGCCAGCCTACATCAATGGAGCAAAAACACGCAGCAATGAGCTGAGCAGAGCTTTATGCCACTTAATGCTTTCAAAATCGCTTGTCGTGATCTCCTGACACACTTTCAAGGTATTTATAAAATCATTTTTCATATCACGAATACAACTGCTCTTATAGAGCCAGACTCCGCACTCAAAATGCAGGAACAGGCTTCTGTAATCCATATTTATAGTCCCTACTACGGCATATTCATCATCCACTATGTAAGTTTTTGCATGAACAAATCCAGGAGTATATTCATAAATTTTTACGCCGCTCTCAATAAGGTTTTTATAATATGATCTGGTAACCTCATGAACATACCACTTGTCAGGACAATGAGGAGTGATTATACGAACATCTACTCCGCCCTTGGCGGCTGTAGATAAGGCTGTTACCATTTCATTGTCGATGATCAAATACGGAGTCATTATATAAACATATTTTTTAGCTTTGTTTATCAGGTTAAGATAAATAATTTCTCCGACAGGCTCATCATCCAATGGGCTATCCGCAAAAGGCTGTACATATCCATTCTCTTCAATTTCGACCCCTATGGGAATATTCTTCTTATGCTCATTAAAGTCTTCATCCATTCCCCTTAGATAATCCCACATAGACAGGAACATTACAGTCAAGCTCCATACCGCTTCGCCTTTGAGCATAACGGCAGCATCCTTCCAATGCCCATACTTTTCATTTACATTTATATATTCATCCGCCAGGTTAATGCCTCCTGTAAATCCTACATATCCGTCGATTACCGCAATCTTGCGGTGATCCCGATTATTTAATCTAGGAGACAATATAGGTATCAACGGATTAAAAACACAGCATTTGATCCCCAGTTCCTCCAGCTTCTTATCGTATCCATAGGGCAATTTGAACAAACAGCCTGCATCATCATAGATCACCCGTACATCTACACCCTCGGATGCTTTTTCTGCCAGTATTTCCAGTATGCTGTTCCACATCACCCCTTCTTCAATAATGAAATACTCCAGAAAGATATAATGCTTTGCTTTCTTAAGCTCTTCCTTTAATCTCTCAAATTTTATTTCACCTATTGGAAGGTATTCGGTTATCGTATTTTTGTAGGGAGGATAATAAGCATAATTCTGGATATATCTTGACTGATTGGCAGCATTTTCATTTCCCAATAATATTTCATCCAGGAGATGCTCTTTAGGAGATAATACCCCTCTTGTCTTATCTTCAATAAACTTCATTCTGCGTCTTGTTCTTTTGCTTAGCTTGTTGCGTCCGAAAAATATGTAAAACAATCCGCCAAATATGGGAAATAGCATGATAGGAATTATCCATGCCATTTTGTATACCGGATTATCATTGTTGTTTATAATCCACAATACCGCGATCATGCTGATAACCAAGCTTGCCCCATAGAAAAAAGCAAAGTAATCCTTGAATCTTATTATTGTGCCTATCAAAACCAACAACTGCATTGATATTGCAAAAAATACAAAAGCAACTCTATGGAATAAAAATTTTTTTATAAACTTCATTTTTCATCACTTCTCATCACAATTTTAAATTTGATCTCATAGGCTATTTTACCTCAATACTGCTATTTTCGCCATAATTATATGAATCCTTTCAAGGCATAAGCCATACACAATTACCGGATATATAAAAAGCCGCTAAAGGAATATAGCTCCTTTAACGGCTAAAAATTTAATATCCTTGATCATCAATCAGCCATGATGAAGTTTTTCCGTCACGGATCAAAATCATGCTCCAGTTTTTATACTCTCCTTCATTAAATGAGCCGGAAACTTCCTCTGGATACTTTACATTAAAATTTACCTTAAACACAATGACATTCTCCAGCTTAGTGCCATTGCTTTTTCCTCTTCCATGTTTAACATAGCTTTCTCTCATCGGGTCATCAGAGTCATAATCTATTGACAGCAAAGTGCGTATTTCTTCACCGTATAAGACTACATTCGGGTGGTTATAAGATGGTGTTAAGGTCTTCAAGATAGCTTTATCATCTTTTGCTGCAATGGCACGGAAGTATTCCTCGACAACCCCACGTGCTTCACTGACTTCGGCGTCAGAAAATGCAGATTTTTTCACAGCCAGTATATCCTGAAGCAAATCTAAATTCTCACCGAGAGCAGAAATATCTCCATATTTTTCTTCGAAAGCATCCCTTGGGAATGTAAAAACGGTATTATATTTTGATTCGTCCAGGCTTCCGTGAGACGGGGAATTGCGAAATGCAAAGCTTACTTCCTCCAGGTTGCCGATCATAGAAAATGCGACTAAGGCATTGAATCTGGAATTCATCTCGATGACAGTATCAGGAGCAACTATTGGCCACTCCCCTTCATATTCGGCATCCGAAGCCGCTTCGTAATATATAGTTAGGCCGTATGGTCTGCCGCTGGTCTTCATAGACATATACTGCTGCTTGAAATAATCATCAGGAACAGGCAGGAGTGAAATAATAGCATAAACCTTACTGGCATCGCCCACATAGGGCGTTTTATGTTTTATAATCTCATTCAAATCATAACCTCCTGCAGCAGCCTTGATTTCATCGCCCCCATTGTTAAAGTCAGCATCGGGCAGGATATCCTTTCCGACCCCAGCACCTAAGTATATTGCGCTAAATATAACAACTCCCAGCAGAATTCCAGATAAAGCAATGATGAATTTCGGTTTTTCATTATATCTCATTATTGCCAGCAATCTTTCCTTCAGATTGTTTTTCTCTTCGGACATAGTTGCCTGCAATGCTCCATAAGGATATCTATGCTCCGCTACAATAGATATCAATGTGTCTCCATAGGCTTGCTTTTCTGCCGGGCTGAGATTTTTTATTACCGATTCATCACAAGCCAGTTCGCAGGAATGATTGATCTCTTTCTTAATAAAATATATTATCGGGTTAAACCAGTGAATTGATGAAGCTATCATTGCCAGCCATTTTACTGCTATGTCATGGCGTTTCAGATGTGAAATTTCATGAAGCAGAATGTTTTTAAGCTGGTTTTCATCAAAATCAATATCAGGAATTATGATACTGGGCCTTATAAGCCCTATAAGCATCGGGGTGGCAGCAAATCTGTTGCGCACAAGCCCTACACCGCTGCATCCATCCAATAATGCAGCCAGCATTTTGTTTTGTGCATCGTCAGCCGGCTTATTTGCTTTTTTTAAGTGTTTTGAAAACCTGGCATATCCGGCTATATTAGCAGCGAATACCGCGATAGCACCAAATAGCCAAATGCCAAAAATATATTTGCTAAATAGCTGGCTGATATATCTGCTATGATCAATATCGCTGTCGTAGATACCATTAGCTGCTTTTCCCCGGACAATGGCCGATGTTGATGAATCTAAATCCTTACCTGTACCAGATATTGGCAAAGCCAAGTTTTTTTGAACGTCTGCACCCAATGATGCCGTTTCTCCATAAAATACACTATTCATAATACTTCCTTCAAAGGAGAATGGGAGCACCAGTCTGAGCAGCACCACTACCCATATATAGTATTGTACAGATTTTGACAGCTTGTGCTTTATAAAGGGCTTAAAAGCAAATACCGATACAGCCAGAATGCTTCCTGATAAAGATAGGGACAGTATAAGCTTAATTGTTTCGTTCATCTCCATCACCCACCTTAAATAGAGCACGCAGCTCATCAATATCTGAATCATTCAGCTTCTTGCTTCCTAAAAGAGACGCCACAAGCTCTTTTGCACTGCCAGAGTATAAGCGGTCAATTAAGCTTTGAGTAGCATACTCATTATACTCTGCCTCACTGACCAAGGGCCTGTAATAAAACACTTCTTTTTTCCTCGCTAAAACTACACCCTTTTCACATAGCCTGCGAAGCAATGTTTTTATCGTAGAGGTTTCCCATTTGCTCGTCTTCTCAAGGGTTTTTCTAATATCCGATATAGGAAGCTCACGGCCTGCTTCCCATAATATACGCATGACTTCAGCTTCTGCATCCGTTATCCTCGACGCTAGTTTGCTCAAATTGTTTCCTCCTTCCAGGTTACTCTTGTAACCTAAATAAGAGTTTACTCTTGTAACCTCATAATGTCAATACCTTCTTTTTGGCATCGGCACTCCATTTGACGAACATGCTGCTTATTAAGGGTTCCACTGCATTGCGTCCTATTTAACTATTATGCTAAAATAATATAGGCTTGCTGTCTGGTGAAGGAAGGGATAGATGTGAATCTCAAGGAAAAAGTCAAAAATCTTACCTCAGCTCCCGGAGTATATCTTATGAAAGATTCTCTTGGCAGTATTATTTATGTCGGCAAAGCAAAGAACCTGAAAAAAAGAGTTCAATCTTATTTCCAAGAATCCAGACCCCATTCCTCAAAGGTTGAAAAGCTTATAAAAAACTTAAAGGATTTTGAATATATTGTTACAGACACTGAATTTGACGCTTTAATGCTTGAATGCAAATTAATCAGGGAGATCAAGCCAAGGTACAATAGGAAGATGAAAAGTCCGCTGTCTTATGCATATATAATTGTTAGGACAGGCTTAGAATATCCTGATATAGAAACTGCCTATGCTCGCATTAAAGATGATGGCAATTTGTATTTCGGGCCATATTCAAGCAAGAATACCGTAGATAGTGCTTTAGACGGCATAAAAGAATTCTATAAAATACTTTGCAGCCATCCTTTGAAAAAGAATACCCCATGCTTAAGCTACTCCTTAGGCCTGTGCACCGGGGTGTGCCTGGGAGGATCTGCAGCTGAACAGTATCATGATATAATCGCCAGGATCATAGCTATGCTCAATGGCACTGACTTAAGCATACTTGAAGAAATGAAGGGAAAAATGATATATGCTTCTGAGGAGCTTGATTTTGAAGCTGCAGCCAAGTATAGGAACTATATAGATGCAGTAAATTATCTCATAAACAAAGAAAAAGTTATTGAGTTCGCAGAAGAAAATAAAAATATTGCAATCATCGAGGACCTGAGCCCCAATTCCGTCAAGCTTTTCCTGATCAAGGGAGCCAAAGTGCTTTTTAGTGAAAAATACATCCGGGAAAGCTCAGATATAGAAAACCTGAGCGCGGTGATAAAAGCAAATATATTAACATATTTTCATGATGAAATATCCGCTGCATCCACGAAGGTTGCAAAAGATGAAATCGATGAAGCGCAGATAATATACGGATATCTAAAGTCCAGCGCCTGCAAGCACATTATTATCCCTCAGGAATGGCTCGAGCATGGAGGCAGTACCAATATCGACGAGGCGCTTAACAAACTGCTGCAGCGTTGATATTATCGGGGTTTCAGAGCTTAATATCACATATTATTTAGTATTGGCAATGCTTTTCATCCTATCGCCCCAGTTTGCCAGCGCTTTGAGAGCCGGAATAAGTTTCTCTCCGTCTTCAGTAAGCGAATACTCAACTCGCGGCGGTATTTCCATATATTGTTTTCGATTTATTATGCCATCGGTTTCCAATTCCTTTAATGATTGAGTCAGCATCATATTGGTAATCCCATGAATACTTCTTTTCAGCGCGTTATATCGCATAGAGCCATTTTTATTTAACGCCCAAATAATAGGCAATCTCCACTTCCCGCCTATAAGGTTCAGCGCAAATGTCAGCGGGCAATTGTCAAAGCTGTTTTTATACATTGCGTGGCCATCCATAAAATCACTCCGATACTCAGTTTTTACTTCCTTAAACAGAAAATACTGCATACTTGTTGCAATAATTGCAGCTGATATAATGATATCAAAGTTGATCGATCCAATAAATATGTTTTACACTTTTTTTAGAAAGGAAGATTAAAATGAGTATCTGTTATGAAGTCATTTCTGAGGACAATCTCATATGCATTAAGGATTTGTGCAATGACTTAATGGCTTATCAAAAATCTAAAGTATATATCCATCCTGAATTTTTTGACGATATGTGCTTTGAAACCAGAGTGATCCCTTCTGTCAAGAGTGCCAAGGCTAACTATATAGTGGCAGCGAAAGATGGCGATGAAATCGTCGGATATGCGTATAGCACTATTTCCCCGAAGGAGACCTACTCCGGCGGTTTTGCTACCTTGCAATGCGACGCCTTCTTCGACTTCGATTCCGTAAAGAATGATGATGTGGGTTGCCTTTCCCAGTTTTTCATTAGAGAAGATTATCGTAATATCGGCATTGGCAGCGTACTGTTTGAAAAGTCTATGGATTGGCTGAGCTCATTTAACTCAATAAGCGATCTGCTCATATTTGTATCGAATGGAAACGACAGCGCATTGAAATTCTATCTGGATAAAGGCTTCAAAATAAGTCATCAAATACTAAATGGCTTTATTACAGTATTGAGGAATTCTTAATTAAAGTAGCTCATTTTTCATTCAACACGTCAAGCATGATCATTGCACCAAGCCTAAAACCGTACACAAAGGATGCAAAAGCTTCCATCGAACTTGATTGGCAATGCAAATCCAAAAGCTCTTCAAGCAATTTGTAGTCACCTTCCGGAAGCTTGTTTTCCCATGCTTTCAACATTTCGTATATTTCTTTATTTATTTGCCTATATCTAGGTGCTTTAGGAACAATCAATTCAGCAGGATATATGTTACCGTTATACAATTCTTCCAAAATGGCTTTCATATTCTCCCTTCTTTCCATTTTTCAATCATTTTCCTAAAATTAGTTTAGCGATATTTCCGCTAAATGTCAATAGCGAATAATTCGCTAAAATATAATTATATTGAGGTGATTTTAATGTTTGAAAGAATTCGAAATCTGAGAGAAGATAAAGATATGACGCAAACTCAGGTGGCAAAATATCTTAATTGCAGCCAAAGAATTTACAGCAATTATGAACGAGGGGAAGTTGATATACCCACCGGAATCTTAATTAAACTGGCGGACTTGCATAATACAAGTACGGATTATCTCTTGAACAGAACAAATATAAAGGAACCATATCCAAAATATTGATCATATTACGCTAATCGTACAGATTTATATAATAGGCTAATCTTGGATTATTAGCTTTTTCCCAGGTCGATACACTCCGGATCAAGATAATATGTCATATCCTTTCTTTCAACCACGATACTGATCCTGCTTTTTAGTGCAGGATTTTCCAATGCCTTGGTTACCAGCTCCCTCGTCGGGTTCACACATACCGGATGACCAACGGCTTCGAACATTGCATAGTCACCCGTTGTATCCCCATAGCTGTAGCTTCCGGAAAGATCTATATCATATTTTTCAACTAATTCCTTCATCGCTTGCTTCTTGCTTTCGCTATCCCACATGGGAATAATAGTCCCGGAATATATTCCATTATCATCAATTTCATAGAGCGCTCCTCTGAAATCATCAAAGCCATGCTTCAGAGCCATCTCCCTGACAAGCTCAATAGGACTTCCCGATATAGTTATCAGCTTATGCCCGTTCTCTCTGTGCCACTTTATCCTATCCCTGGTATAAGTATATACCCTGTCGCCCTTCTGGTTTATTACCAACCTGGCAATAAACTCAACCTGAGATCTATGAAGCCCCTTTATAGCCTGGGTATATATCTCAGCCATCTTTAACAGATAATTATCGTAGTTGCCCTGTCTTTTATCATACTTCTGATATTCAGGCCTTACCTCGTTATACCACTTCTCATTATCGATGATTTCCGCTTTTACGAGCTTCTTAAATATCTCGGAAATCAAGCCCTCCCTATACAACGTTCCATCTATATCAAAAAAAGCTGCTGTAGTTTTCATATTATTCCCCCACCTTCCTTTAGACTTTGATATATTCTATCATAAAGCAAGGGAAATTTAAATTTTAATATTCTCTATTTAATCGGTATATAGATGTCCATGCTTAGTTTTTCATATTCCCATGGATGGCAGCGCTCATCATAAAACTCAAAATCCAATTTGGAGTCGTCAATTTCATAGCCCGAGCTTGGAAACCATTCCTGAAGAATATATTTCCACGTGCCTCTAATGGATTCTGCAAAATCCTCTTCAACCACTGCAGGAGTTGTAAAAACTGCATAAACCGTTCCCGGAACATTAAGCTTATACATTTCCTCCTCTGCATTATTAAAATCGTTAACCTCCACGCCTAAGATATATGAAAACTCATCAGTCTCTATATTGGTATTTACACAGATTCCGTATTCACCATGCCTTGGAACATCTTGAGTAGCATACAGCTTGCTCTCCTTGCCCTCAATATTGCATTTATCCCAAAAGGCCGGAATATCTCTCGAGTGGGCATTGTTTCTCAAGGTAGTCTTAAATTCATATCCAACTATTTTGAAAGCATCCCTGGTAATTATTTTAGGTTCCATTATAATTCCTCCAATCTTATTTTCTTTTAGACTTCTCAGGTTCACTTTTTTAGGAAATCCTTCAGGTGCGTGTATTCTATAAAAGTTAGGCGAATAACCGAAGCACTTTTTAAATGCCTTTGTAAAGCCGGCATGAGTTTCAAACCCGTATTTTAGGGCTATATCAACTATCTTCTCCCCGCTGCTCAAGTCAAAAAGAGCATGCACCAGCTTTCTTCTCGTCACATATTCCATTACCGGTATGCCAACGAAGCTGTGAAATACTCTGTAATAATGGAACTTGGAAAATCCTGATATATCAGCAAGCTTTTCTACAGTAATTTTATCAGTGATTTTATCCTCTATATAATCGATTGTTTTTTGAATTAAATCTATATAGTCCATCAGATACAGATTCCCCCTTTAGCCTATCGGTCATATCGTGCTGATCATATGTTACCATAGAAATCGCTGAAGTACTTTTCCTATTTTGTCAAACTTCTATTTATATGCTTTTAATCTCACAGGCCTTTTGCTATGCGTTCCGTTTTTATAAAAATAAAAGCAGATAAGCTGATTTTTATATCTCTACTTAAACCGCTATCTGCTTCATATTATTAGATATAGAATTTTATTGCTAGTTTGTTAAAATTTTATCCTTCACCAGACAACAGAGATCATGCTTAATCTGTTCATTTATGATACAGTTCTCTATGGCCTCCAGCATGTTATGGCTCTTAAATTCTTTATTTTGAAATAGTTTTTCCAGGCTTTTAAAGGCTTCGGGTACAAGGGCATCCGTGAATACCTGGCAATCCTTGATCATCCCGTCAGAAACCTCCAAATTAATTTCAAAGATACCCCAATTGAATTTATCTTCTGCGGTAATAGCAAAATCAGGGCTCTCTGTATAGTTCCATTCCCATGAGCCATACTTTTCCATATAGGCTGTGACATCGATTGCTTTCTCATTTAAAACGATTGGTTGAGCTTCTGTTTTGTAAAACTCATTAAAGCTCATTATAAGGGCATCCTTTAAGCTGTCAACAGTTATTTGCGGAGAAAGTTCCTTCAGGTTAATCACCCTGGATGATACCGAATCAATGCCCTTTGACTTAAGCTTTAAAGGGGATACAGTCAGGTATTTGGATAGCTTATCCAGATCAACATCAACGAGCAGCGTACCATGATGACAATTCATTCCGTTATCGCTGATAAAAGCATTTCCGGAGAACTTTCTTCCCTGCACCAGCAAATCATTTCTGCCGTTAAAACAGCCATGGACCCCAAAGCGCGAAACCCCGTTCAAGATAATTTCCATATTGCTCTCTACATCGTAGCTTTCATCAGGAGTAATAAAGGTAAAGTTCAAGTTCCCGCGATCATGATATACGGCACCGCCGCCTGATAGCCTTCTTACCAGATGGACGTCATCCTCTTTCAGCTTTTTAACATCACATTCTTTATAAGGATTCTGGTTTCTTCCTATGACAATGGTATTTGCATTCTGCCAAAGAAAAAGCACCATATCGTTAGTCCCGCTGCATGCCATCAACCATTCTTCGACGGAAAGATTGAACTTAGGATCAAAGGATTCTGAAATATATATTTTAAATTTCTTATGCAAAGTGAATTCCCCTGCCATCTATGCTTAATAATGCTTCATGAATGGATTCGGCTGTTGTAGGATGTGCATAAATCACATGGGCCGCTTTATCTATGGTTAAGCCTGAAGCAATGATATTACTGATTGTGCTGAGCATATCGGTGGCATGCACCCCCACTATAGTCCCTCCAATTATTTTTCTTGTTTCTTTGCCGGCAATAAGCTTCACGAACCCTTCCGTCTCTCCCATGGCCTGCGCTTTACCGTTTGCCATCAATGGAAACTTTCCGGTTATATAATCAAGCTTTTGTGAGACGGCGTCCTTTTCCGTCAATCCTACATGGCCGATCTCAGGCATCGTAAATATTGCACTCGGTATTAAATCATAGCACATCTCATCTTGTATTCCATTGATATGGTCAGCAGCTATAATACCTTGATGTGAAGCAACATGAGCCAATTGAATTTTATTTGTTATATCTCCTATGGCGTATACATTTGGATTGCTTGTTCGCATATGGGCATCCACCGAGATGCCATTGCGCTTTTCATTCAGCTCAACCTTGAGCATCTTCAGATCAAGAGATTCCAGATTTGCTTTCCTTCCAACCGCCATAGCCACTTTTTCGCTTATTAAATACTTTGTTTGTTTATTTTCATCTATCTCAACAATTTTCGTTCCATCTAATGCAGTTTTTATCGACAATGCTTTGGCGCCCTCATAGAGATTAATTCCTCTCTGGGCAGCAGATTCTCTTATTATATCTGCTGCATCCTCATCCATAGTGTTTAAAATTTGTGGGAAATACTCAACTACATTTACTTTTGCACCTAAAGCATTATAAATGAAGGCAAATTCCATCCCAATAACGCCGCCGCCAATGATTGTGACTGAAGAAGGCACTTCCGTTAATTCCAATAAATCCTGACTGGTAAGAATATCTTCGCTGCCAGCTCCTTCTATCGGAAGGATGGCCGGTTTAGAACCAGTAGCTATTATCAGTTTTCCGAATTTTATAGTGGCATCAATAGATTTATTTTTAACGGTGAGGGTTTCTGCATCTTTGACTTCTGCCTCGCCATTTATATACTCTATCTGGTGAGCCTCCATCAGATGCTCAATTCCGGATACCAATGTATCGACCACCTCATTTTTCCTTCGCATTATTCTCTCAAGAGAAGCTTTTACTCCTCCGACTTCTATGCCAAAGCTTTGAGCGTGTCTTATCTTTTCTAGAACATCGATACTGCTGACAAGAGCTTTTGTAGGGATGCACCCATAGTTGAGGCACGTTCCTCCCAGCCTGTCTTGCTCAATTATCAGCACTTTTTTACCGCCCTGGGCTGCCCTTATGGCGGCGACATAACCCCCGGGACCTCCTCCAACAATTGCTACATCTACCTCATAGCTTTTGCTTAAAGGCTTAGCAAGCCCAAAGGAGTAAGTTGTCTTTTTCAGTTCTTGCTGAATCAATTCTCCCTCTACTCTGCCAATAACCTGCCCTTTCTTGACAGTATCCCCCTCAGCAATCAATAATTCTTCCAGAGTGCCCTTATATTTTGATATATATTTGATGGTTCCCTTACCGGATTCGATGGTGAATATTACATCTCCGGAATTTAAAATATCGTCGGTTTTCTTGTTTATTTTACCTACTTTGCCGGACGTGTCATGCCCGGAAAGCTTTTCTATAATCAAATCATATTTCATTTCGATTCCTCCAAAATTCAATCAAAGCAAAAAAGGGCAAAGCCCTTTCTATTTGAAATCACCTTCAAATTCAGCTATACAATCTTTCAGCAATGTTACCGAATATGCCATAGACGGTCCCCCGCCGAAGGCTACTGCTACCATAGCTGCCTCTAAGATTTCTTCCTTTGATGCACCTGCTTCAAAAGCTTTATAGGAGTGGTATACGATGCAGTATTCACATCTGTTGTAACAGCCGATTGCTACACTCATCAATTCCTTTGTTTTTAAATCCAATGTTTTGGGCTCATATGAAGCGCCTAATAATCCCATAAAGGCGCCTACATTTTCAGGATTTGTTGCTGAAAGATTTTCCAATCCTCCCACAAATGAATTAAGCATTTCTCTTACATTATACGCCATCTTATTTCCTCCTTATTTTGTTTGCTTATGCAACGTTAAGCATAGCAACTATTTATATTAAGTATAGCAAACAGTTTGTTAAATATCAAACTTTTTTTGACAAAATAAAAACACTTGTTTCTAATAGCATCTAGTATGCCATTAGAAGCAAGTGTTTATGCGCCTTCCTACTCACTCGATCACATTTGAAAGCATTTTATTTAGAACTTTTTCATATATCATCAGCTCTTGCTCGTCAATCCCTTTCAGCAAATCATCATTGAATCGCAAACCTATAGGCATTAAATCAGAAATAAGCTGATCTCCTTTATCCGTGAGCTTAATATAAATAACCCTTCTATCAAAATCATTACGCTCTCTTTCAATCAAACCGTCCCGTTCCAGGCGATCGATCAATCTGCCTGCACTTGAATCCTTAACATTCATGAGGTTGGATAAATCTCTTTGAGAAATCCTTCCCTTAGCTTTTACATAGTAAAGTGCAATCCATTGAACACGTGTTATGCCTGTATCCTGCAGCCTTCGACCGAAGGCTTCCGAGATCTGCTTTATCGCATTCTCAGTAATATGCCCCACTCATTTATCAAGATTAAAAAACATAATTGCCTCCTTCTTCAAGCTTACACACATCTTGTACATGTCGTACAGCTTTGCTGCTCTCCGATTTTGTAAGCCTGCACGCCCGATCATCATATCTTACTTCAATGTTGTTATTCAACAGTCAAGCCTATTTTCCTCCATAAAGCTTTAAAATATTATTCTTTCAAGTCCATCACCGAATATTCTATGGCTTGCATTATCCTATAATTCGCTGCGGAAAGCTATACTCTTTTTCATCATGTTTTTTTATATTGATGCCCTCAAGGATAAAGTGCAAGTTATCTTCTTTATAAAAGCTCGGAACAGAAAAGCAGCTATGCAGCGGTAATCCGTGCAAGCCCCGAGGAATTGTTTTTTTCCTGTCATTTCCCGCAAGAAAAATGGCTGTGGGACCGCATGCACCGCCAATAATACCGATGGATGAGGCCGCATCAGGGCTGAATCTGTCTTCCGGAGGCTCCGCATATTGTATGCTGCTGTTAAACTGCAGCGAATCTCCCTGAGGCAAAGCGGGATCTATTTCATATGTGGCCTGCACGGTGTAAAGGCTGCGGCTCTTGTCTTGGTCCATCGGTATTTCAACAAACTCCGAATCCTGGAAGTACAATGTATGTGTGATCCCTGTTCCGGGATGCACAAAGCAAACCTCTCTTGTGCTTTCTTTGTCCGGTATTTCAAAATGTATATCCAGCGGTGAAAACCATTGGACAGGCCATGTGGACAGCTTTATACTTTTTACTCTGGAGAGCCGGAAAAAACGCAGCAATTTTTGCACTTTGGATCCTGCTTCAGGGTATGGCACGCAAAAGCGTTCACAAGCAAAGCAGGTCCTATCCTTTAGTATTGAGGAGTATGCTTTTCGCACCGGTATCAGTTCTTCATCCTGCCTGGCCCATGGTATGCTGACGGCACTGCTGGAAGAATAGCCGCCTTTTGCTTGTTCTCCGTTTATCCATATTTCTCTGACGGTTATAGACTGATAGGGATGCTCCTGCTTTGCACAACGCTGCTGCAATGGAGTCAGCGTTTCCTCAATTGCTTCATATTTTTCAAAAAACTCACGGAGCTTTGCTTCATCCAAAAGGGTTATGACATCGAAAACAATGCCTTTTGAAAAGCGGTATATGACAGGAATGAAGCGCCTGGCTCCCGCATGCTCAAACTTCCAGTTTACTTTCTGCTGTACTCCGCAAAGTCCTTTCCCTTTCTCATTTCCCCACGAACTGGAGTTATAATATGTTTTCATCTATATGTATCCTCCTACCCAAAACATACGCCTTGCTTTGTCTGTAAATATGCTCATATAAATTTAATGGCTTTCGGGTGTTTTCATAAAATCTTCAACCTTCACAGAATACTGGGGAACAAGCTCATCAAGGGAAGTATGCTGCCCCAGATCATCATTTATATATTCAATAGCAACCTGTAATGGATCTAAAAGCCATGGTTTATGCCCATCATCGCACTGCTTTTGTAAATCCTTATAATAATCTGCTGTCAATGCATCAGTCTTTGGTGTAGCATGGTACACAGTACCGTTTCCATCCATCCATCGCTCTACGCACCAGATCCCTGAATCTCCTTGAACAACAGGCTGGGATAAAAACAGCCGGCAGATTTCACCTGTCGATAGCGGGAATTTAACAACTATATGATTTCCGCTGTAGGTTTCATTAGGCAATAATCCAATACCCTCAAAAAATATACGAAGCGCCGCTTCCTGTCCCGAAAGCGTAGTAAAATCATTTTCCCCGCTCCAGGCACAGCCTAAGTACTTAATCTTTGAGCCTTCATAAGAAAAAACCAACATGGGCTTGCCCATACTGCTGTCTTCGGTGAGCCATCCGTCTACCTCGTTCATACCGCCCGGCAGCACGGCTTTGGTTATGTCATCAGGCTTCAAGCGGTATTCAAGGCTCCAAACTTCCACGAGTGATGAAATCAGATTGTCAAAGGATGCGATCTTTTCAAGCCTTGTTATTTTGCTGTCGATAATCTTTACATCATTCCATTCCGAACTTTCATAGGCTTCAATTTCTTGCTCGATAAAATCCTTAGCATAATCTTCCACTGTCAGTAATCTTTCTTGCGGATCAGTCATAAGCCCTATACAAATAGCTGCCACTGCAATAATTGCCACTATAATAACCCAAAACGCAGGCTTCTTATAGTTTAATATATTCTTAATGCGTCCTTTAGTATTATTTTCACCAAAAGCAAGGGGGCAACCCCTCGCTGTACGCCTGCCTGTAGATAGTGACAAAAGAGAAGCTGAGTAGCTTTTTTTAATCTCACTGCCCATTTGCTTAATAACACTTTCATCGCAGGATAGCTCCATATCCTCTTCCATTAGAAAAAAAGCAATCCAAACAAGAGGATTAAACCAGTGAATGCACAATACTAAAAATGCAAAAGGCTTAATAATATAGTCCAGCCTCTTAATATGAATCTGCTCATGCTTAATGATATATGCCCTGTCATTTTCTGAAAGGATCGGAGGAAGATAAATTTTAGGCTTTAGCACGCCAAAAACAAATGGGCTTTTAATGCCGTCCATCTCATATATATTATCATAAATCCGTTTTGCAGGCTTCAATTTGTTTCGAAGCCTTACAGCCGTGTAAGCACTGTATATAAGCAATGCTGCAATACCAAACAGCCATACCGCTTCGCCCAGAGCAATCCATACCTGCAAAGGGTTTGCACTGACACCAACTGCGGGTGCAGGCAAAGAGTTATTCGCTGCTTGATCTATTGCTGCAATACCGCTATGAATTTGCGGTGCCTGGGAGTACATAATATTATGGGGCACAGTTTGTGTGTTTATAGGCATAAGGCTAAACATGCTTTCAAAGGAAAAGGGACATATGAGCCTGAATAAAACCACAGACCAAAGCGCATATGAAAAAATCTTAGGCGCTTTTTTCAATAGCAGGCGAGCTGCAATGACAAATAGAATAACATATCCCGCCGTAATATTCATATTCAGGATTTGCAAGAACAATTTATCCACAGCTATCCCTCCTTATGTCCATCGATCAGCCTTTGCAGTTCATCAATTTCTTTGCCACTCAACCTCTTGCTTCTCGTAAATGCGGCTAAAAACTTAGGCAGCGAACCATCAAAGGTTTCCTCGACAAACTGCTTGCTTTGTTCTGCATAGAACTCATCCTTTTTTACCAAAGCTGATACCATACCGCTTTTGTTTTTAAATATTCCTTTGTTCTCAAGCCTTTTCAGCATGGTGTAGGTGGTGGACTTTTTCCAGGATAGCTCCTCATCGCACAGCTTTACCAGGTCTCCCGACGGAATAGGCTCATTAGTCCAAATGATATCCGCAAATTTTGATTCCATATCCGTAAGCTTATATTCCCTCATCATAAAAGCTCCTTTCGGTCTACATATTTTAGACTGTCATATCTTTAGTTTACATTTTGTAGACTGATTTGTCAAGAATATTAACAGCACTGAGCGAAGGAAAAACTCATAGAAAGGGTCTTTGCAGATATGAAAGAAAAGCATGGCATGCATTGGACAACCTTAACTATATGAAATTTTGAAAAAATGCCGTTCCCTCATTTCCAGGAACGGCATTTGTCTATAAACTGAGCCTTTGGAATACCGCTTCCAAAGGCTTCTATTATACTCTTCTGCATATATTATTAAAGATCGTACAGGTCGCTCTCTTCATCGATGAATTCCGCTTTCAAGCCCATTTTCCTAAAAAAATCCGTCATTGCAATGCAAGCAAATTTTTCCGTGGAGCAATGGGTTCCGCCTATGAGGTTAATTCCATATTGCTTTGCCTTCTCATGGATTTTACTGACCCACTCAGCTTTTTGCGGGTTGGTAACCCCTGTGACAAAGGTATTTACGCCTTTTCCCGCCAAATATTCATATATATCGGGATTCGAAGCTCCTCCTGCCATTATGGCAATCCTTCCGCCATCTAAAAAAGTCTCCCCGTAAGAGTACAATTTTGCTCTATGCCCAATCAGCTTCTCCAGCCTTTTCTTTACTTCATAAGCTGTGGTAAAGCTTGAATTGCATAATACACCCATAAAAACATTATCTTGAAAGTAAAATTCATCATAAGGTATTATCCCCATCGCTTTTGCAAGATTATTCCCTGGGGAATATTCTCCATTCCGATCTAAAGGAATATGGTATGAAAAGAACGATACCTTATTTTCTTTCATTTTCATAAGCAAGGATCGTGAGATTTTGCTGGTCTTATAATCAGGCGCTTTTCTCTGGGGTAATGGATGATGAGTAAACAACAGGATATTCTCTTCTTTTCTGCTTAAAATCTCGTTGATCACAGTTTCTGCTGCAAAGGTTGCTGTATATACCTTCTCAATCTCTTCAGCATTATCATATTGTATCCCGTTTTTCACCACATCCGTGCATTGATCCGGTCTAAAATATTCTTCCAATATATCATATACAGCTTTTGCTTTCATCCCAACAGCCTTCACTATCTTTCAATATTTACTTTGCTGAACTCATTAACAAATTCGGCAAAATAATTTGCCGTAGCCTCCAGCATCTCCTTGCCCCACTCCATAGTGGCGTTGGAAGGATGATCGGGTCCTACCCAGCCGTTTGCCGTCAGGTTGCGGACCGTTCTTGTTACATTTACATTGATTCCCTTGAATTCTACTGTTTTAAAGCCTGTTGCCTTCAGATTCTCAGATACATCATTGAGCACCATTGGCTCAATGGCATTCATATCAACAAAATCTGGATTGACTGCCATCACTGCTGCTGTTTCCTCAGCTCCTCCATGGCCGCCCTTCCATGCCGGATTTAAGTCCCATGCAATAAGCCACCAGTTGAAGGTTGCGGCTAATGCGCCTTTCTTGTTTAAATTGAGAGAAACTGCATCCAGTGCTCCTATATTACCGCCGTGTCCGTTTAAAAATACAAATTTCCTTACTCCGAAATTATATAGAGAATCAGTGATCTTGGTCATTATTGTGTATAACCCGTCATAGCCTATAGATATTGTACCGGGAAAATCCGCTAAAGAATCTGCATTTCCATAGGGTACAGTAGGTGCTATGGCGACATCTGTTTTGTCTTCCATAAGCTCCAGGATCTTATCGGGGACTAATGTGTCTGTTCCGAGAGCAATATGCGTACCATGGTTTTCGATGCTTCCTATTGCAATTATAACCGTATCATGAGTTTTAAAATACTCTTCTGCCTTTTTCCAAGAAATGTGCTCTAATCTCATGTCATATACTTCCTTTTATATTTATTTTAATATATTAATTTCACACCGGAACTCACCTGGTGCCAGGTGAATTCCGGTATTATTAATATTATTTTGCAGCAGTTACGTTAAAGTAGCTGTGATATCCTGCCGGCTGAACCTCAAAGCCTTGAACTTTGTTGGATGTACCAACATTTACTTTGTTGTAGAATAATGGAGCAACCGGTGACTCTTCCGATATTATGCCTTCAAGAGCTTTGTAGTTTTCAAGTCTTGCAGCACTGTCTGCAGTTATTCTGGCATTTTCAATATATTTGTCAACATCCGGATTTGCTATAAAGGATCTATTGCCAGGTGCACCGTGCTGTGATGAATGATAAATGGGATAATAAGTATAGTCGGCATCTGCTGTTGAGGTTGTCCAGCCGAAGAAGCCCATGTCATGCTTAGCTTTGTTGGTGTTTTCAATGAATGTAGCAAATTCAAGCACTACTACTTCTACATTGATGCCTATTTCTTTTAATTGGCTTTGTATTACCTGGCATATCTCAATTCTCTGCTGATTATCATTTACATAAAGCTTTGCATCGAAGCCATTGGGATAGCCTGCTTGTGTCAATAATTCCTTTGCTTTTTCTTTATTGTATTCATACTTGGCAACATCCTGGTATCCGAATGCTATCGGAGGGATGATCGAGCCTGCCACTTCACCTGCTCCGTATAAAATAGTATCAACTATTGTCTGTGAATCTATGGCATATCTGACTGCTTGCCTTACCAATTTGTTGTCAAAGGGCTTATTCTTCATATTGAACTGCAAGAACCATGCGCTTAAGGATGTTCCCTCAAGCAATTTCAAATCCGGGTTTTCGGAAACCTTTGATAAGTCGTTTGCCGAAAGATCATATGCTATGTCGACCTCGCCTGTTTCAAGTGCGATGGTTCTTTGTGCTGCTTCCGGTATAACTTTCATTATAACATATTTAGTTTTCGGAGCGCCGCCAAAGTAATCCTGGTTAGCTTCCATTTTTACATATTCGCCCGGTTTCCATTCAACAAATTTATAGGGCCCTGTTCCGATAGGATTTGTCTTTATTGATTCCGGATCCTTTTCTGTAATTGCCTTTGAAACAATTGCTGCCGATGGGTGAGTCAAATTCATCAGTGTCGGAGCATAAGGCTCTTTAGTATTAACAATAACAGTATATTTATCTGCAACTTCAACATTATCGATGAAGTTAACGATATAGGATACATAAGAAGATGCCATTGCCCTGTCTAAAGAGAATTTTACATCCTCCGCCGTTAATTCGCTTCCATCATGGAATTTAACATCTTTTCTGATATTGAACTTGTAAGAAGTATCGGATAGCATTTCCCAGCTTTCTGCCAAGCAAGGCACAACATTCATATCTTTATCTGTTGTAACAAGCGGGTTAAAAATCTGTCCATGTACGGTTACTGCCGGTGTTTCCTTACCGATATGAGGATCCAAGGATGTTACATCGGCTCCCTGAGCAAAGATTACTGTGTCTTTCAATCCGCCGTCTTGACCTTCAGCAGCTGGTGCCGGCTCGTTAGCCGGGCTTCCGCATCCAGCCAGTAAAAGCGAGATTGCAAGAATAAGTGCAAAGACTCTTTTTGTGTTTTTCATTTCAATTCCTCCTCTTTTTTTCTATAATCGGTTATGCATATGTACATAACTAATTAGCTCATTTCTTTATATCATCCAATCTGCTGCATGCTGCGAAATGCCCCGGTTCTACTTCCTTTAATGAATATTCCTGATTGAGGCATTCCGGTGCGGCATAAATGCATCTTTTTGCAAACCTGCATCCTGGTTCCGGATTGATAGGTGATGTAAGCTCTCCCTGGAGCAGGATTCTTTCCATTATATAATCAGGGTCAGGAACGGGTATGGCTGACAGTAATGCATTAGTATATGGATGCAATGGATTTCTGAAAAGCATCTTTGCAGGTGCTTTCTCCACTATTTGTCCTAAATACATAACAGCTATATTGTCCGAAATATGTCTGACAACGGATAGATCATGCGTTATGAACATATATGTCAATCCAAGGTCTTCCTGCAAATCCTGCATCAGGTTTAGAACCTGTGCCTGTATGGAGACGTCTAATGCAGAAACCGGTTCATCACATACTATGAACTTGGGGTTTAATGCCAGGGCTCTCCCTATTCCAATCCTCTGCCTTCTTCCTCCATCAAGTTCATGAGGATATGTGTTTATAAGCTTTTGTGAAAGACCGACCAGATCCATTATCTCTCTTACTTTTTTCTTGAGTCCTTCCCTGTCATTCTTCTTATATTTTCCTTGAATGATCAATGGGTCAATAATAGTTTCGCTGACTGTCATACGGGGATTTAATGAAGCAAATGGATCTTGGAATATGATCTGCATTTCTTCTCGCAGCTTTTTCATTCTTTTTTTATCATACTTTAATATATTTTCCCCCTTGAACATTACTTCACCGGAGGTAGGCTCATGCAATCTCAATATTGCACGCCCCATTGTAGACTTGCCGCAGCCTGACTCTCCTACTACGCCCAGGGTCTCACCTTCCAATATATTGAAAGATACGTCATCAACTGCATGGAGCAGGCCTTTTGGGGTTTTAAAGTATTTTTTTAAATTTTTAACCTGTAAAATCTCCGCCTTCTGTGCATTCTCTTCCATATGTTTTACCTCCGTCTATAATAGCCCCTGCGCTTCAAAACATTTTACGACGTGGCTCCCATCTACTTCTGCCATTTTGGGCGCTTCACATCGGCACTTTTCTCCTGCATATTCGCATCTTGGGTTAAATTTGCATCCTTCCGGCAAGCATGTGGGATCGGGCATCAAGCCTTTGATAGGCTTCAGCCTGTCCACATCCTCGGCCAAACTGGGTATGGACCCAAACAAGCCTTTTGTGTACGGGTGCTGAGGATTCTTGAACACTTCCCTTAAGGCTCCATATTCCACAATCTCACCTGCGTACATGATTGCAACATAATCGCAGGTCTGTGTCACCACACCTAAGTCATGGGTGATCAATATCATTGATGTATTAAGCTTATTCTTCAGCTTTTTCATCATCTCAAGCACCTGGGCTTGAATGGTTACATCCAACGCTGTAGTAGGCTCATCCGCAATCAATAAGCTCGGGTTGCATGCCAGTGCAATGGCAATGATCACTCTTTGTTTCATTCCTCCGGAAAACTGATGAGGATATTCCTCTGAGCGTTCGGCAGGAATTCCGACAAGCTCCAGCATTTCCTTTGCCTTTTGACTGGCTTCCTTGCCTTTTACCTTTTCATGTATGCTGATGACTTCGGCAATTTGTTCTTCAACTGTCATCACAGGATTTAAAGATGTCATGGGATCCTGAAATATCATTGATATTTTTTTACCTCTAACCATTCTCATCTCAGCATCAGAAAGCTTCAAAAGATCCTGCCCGTCGAATATTATTTCTCCTCCTCCGATTTTGCCCGGAGGGTTTGGTATAAGCCTCATAATACCTTTCGCCAGAGTTGTTTTCCCTGCACCGGTTTCTCCTACCAGGCCCAGAGTGGAGCCCTTATCCAGCTTCAGCGAAATACCGTTTACGGCTTCTACAACTCCATCGACGGTTTCATATCTTATAAATAAATCACGAATTTCTAAAAGTTCTGCCATTTTTCCCCCTCCAATCCCTAGTTCTTCAGTCTCGGGTCTAAGGCATCACGGAGTCCGTCCCCTACGACATTTAACGATAGGATGGTCAACATAATTCCTAAACCTGGTATTACAGTAATGTGCCATGCATCTCTAATATAGGTCCTTGCATTTGACAGCATGGCTCCCCATTCCGGCATAGGCGGTTGAATTCCCAGCCCAAGGAACGAAAGCCCTGCTATGGACAAAATCGCACCGGCTACACCGAGGGTTGCTTGTACAATAATCGGCGCTAAAGAATTCGGAATGATATATTTGAATATTATCCTTGCGTCACCTGCGCCCACAGCTCGTGCTGCTTCGATAAACTCCTGATCTTTTATAGACATAACCTTTGCCCGGACAACACGAGCAAAAGTTGGAATATATGATATTGCAATGGCTATCAATATATTTACCAGGCCGGGCCCTAATGCTGCTACGATTGCAATGGCAAGCAATATTGACGGAATAGCCAGAAGTATATCCATAAATCTCATAATAATATTATCTACCTTGCCTCCATAAAAGCCTGAAATTGCACCCAGCGTCCCTCCTATGACAGTTGATGCTGCAATTCCTATTGCTCCTAAGAATAAAGAGTAACGAGTCCCCCATAACATTCTAAGTAAAATGTCTCTGCCAAACTCATCAAGGCCAAGGATATATTCTGCAGAAGGCCCCTTCAGCCTTAACGTTAAATTCTGGCTGATCACATATGTATCATAAATTCTTTTGTTTGTTGCAAAATCTATAACAGTTGTTGCCACTGAAATTGCTGTCAGCAATATAAGAAACCACATCCCAACCATGGCCAATTTATTTTGCTTAAACCTTCTCCACGATTCCTGAAATAAAGTCTTCTCTTTTCTTTGATCTTTTTCCACTTCATTCACCTCTTCTTCCTGCAGCCGATTGTACCTTGTACTGTGATTTAATTCTCGGATCTACATATGCATATAGAATATCGATCAATAAGTTAACAATGGAAAAAGCTACTGATAAGAATATTACGGCTCCGAGAACGGAAGGCGTGTCTTTCTTCTTGATTGCCTCTACCATGAAACGCCCCAGACCCGGCCAGGAAAATACGGTTTCGGTCAATACAGCACCGCCAAGCAGGTGTCCGAATTGAAGGCCAACTACGGTGATAATTGGGATCAATGCATTTTTCAGCATATGTTTTATAGTGATAGCGGATTCTTTTACACCCTTTGATCTTGCTGTATCTATGTAATCCTGCCTGATCACCTCAAGCATTGAGGATCTTGTCATACGCGTTACCATGGCGGCAGATCCTGCACCTAGTGAAACAGCCGGCAGTATCAGGCTCTTCAATACCCCGATGAGGCCTTGTCCCATTCCCTGAGAGGGCAGCCATCTCAATTTCAGAGAAAATACTATGACCAAAAGCAATCCAAGCCAGAACACCGGCATAGAAACCCCCATCAGCGCGGTTATCATGGAAGTATTGTCAATCCAGGTGTACTGCTTCTTCGCTGAGATTATCCCCACAGGTATTCCAATAAGCAGTGAAACAAAGATCGCTGCCGCTGCTAATATCAAAGTGTTTGGAAATCTATCCGCGATTTGATCCAATACGCTCAGTTGATTGCTGTAGGATTTGCCTAAATCTCCTTTTAGCAGGCCTCCCATATAGCGTACATATCTTACAATGAGCGGATCATTCAATCCTAATTCCTCCGTCAGCTTTGCTACATTTTCTGCGGTAGCATTATCACCTAAGATAATGGTTACCGGATCTCCCGGTGTTAACGCCATGATGAAAAATACGATAAAGGTTACCCCAATCAATACCGGTATTAACATAGCAAATCTCTTTAACACATATTTATGCATAATTGCTCCCTCTTCTCTTATTAACAGTATTCCAGTTCAGCCGGACTCAATAAATCCAGCCAAACTTTAGAAGACGTTATCCAGAAGCTCAGCGCTGCTGGATGAACTGACTTACAAGTGGTTTTTTTGCATACTATAATATTTATATAATTTCTTGCCTGTCTTTAAATAATGGTCATCGACAATCTTGCTAAAAATTTGCAATTGTTTCCTTATTAAGGCATTTTAATATCTCACAAGCCAGCCGCACTCCATTAGTATAATCTTCATAGGAAGATATTCCATAATGTGTATGTGCATAGCGAACAGGTATACCAATAACTATTGTCGGTATGCCATGTTCAGATAGATGTATGGCGGCCCCGTTGGTGGATCCGGACAAGCGCACCGCATCTTGTACGGGTATTTGTAATTTTTCTGCCATGTCAAGAGCGTATCTTTGAAACCTTGGATTTGTTATCATTTTTGCATCGATATGACGAAGCATCGGTCCCTTCTTAATAGCAGTCTGTACTGCGTATTCTTCAACGCATGTATCATCTGCCGGGCATCCTTCAAACACAATCGCTATATCAGGTTTTACAGTTCTTGCTGTAACCGTCGCTCCGCGCACACCGACCTCTTCCTGTGTAGAAATAGCGCCTACTACATCTACATTTAAATTGCAGCTCTCCAGCTCTTGCAATGTGCTTATAATTGCCGCACAACCAAGCCGACAGTCAAAGCTTTTTCCGATCATAATATCTTTTTTTTCATCATATTCGAATGCCGCATCAGGAACAATGGGTTCTCCCACACGGATTTTAAATTTCTCGATAGCTTCACGGCGTGAAGTAGCACCAACATCAACAGTGATATTATTCATTTCCAATGGTGCCTTTCTTTCCGTTTCACTCATAAAATGCGGTGGCTTACTGGTTACAATCCCGCGTATATACTTTCCTTCCGCGTTTCTTATCCATACCAAATGTGCGGGTATATTGCTTGTTATCCATCCTCCAATTTGAATAATATGCATTGTTCCATTGGGCCGAATGGATTGAACCATAAATCCAACTTCATCGCTGTGCGCGTCCAGTTGAACGATGGGCTGCTTTCCATTGTTGCCTTTTCTATAAATATAGAAATTGCGCAGACTATCTTCCTTTTGCTCACCGCAATCTTGTGAATGGGCACGAATCACGTTCACTGCCTCATCCTCAAAACCAGATACCCCCTTAGCATTCGAAATATCAGCTATCATTTCTAATGTCCTTTTTTTATCCATTTCTTTCTCCTATCCTTTTTGATTTTAACATAAAGCAGATTCTCTTAAATTTTTGCTTTCTATAATTCTTCAATAAGGCCGGCAATGTATTAAATATTTATTATAACATCGTCGGCAATTATTCACAATTTACCACCATTGTCTATATATTTCAATAATTCGACTTATTTTTTATATGCAACTCGACTTATTTCTTACTTTTATCCAGATTAGGTTGTTTATTAAATGAATTTAGCCTATAATTAACCTATTACAACAAGGGAGGAGAATTTCTGGATGAGAAAAGGAATTCTTATTATTACAAAAAGTTTGTCTACTCAGAACGGTATCTATAAATATCTGGAGCCGATCTTCCAGCCATACCTTCAAGTAGATGCAACCCTTTTCAGCCAACTCGACTCCGTTGACTGGGATAAATACGATCTTTTGATTTTTGCTTCACAGTCTTCGCTTCAACTGGTTCAGCCTATGCTTCCATCAAATATTAAAACAATCATATGTACACGAATATTGAATCACGCATACCTAAGCAAAATTCTGATCATACCGCCCGGATCAAAAGCATATCTTGTCAATGATGCAGAATTCTCGACATTGTTTGTTATTGACCAGTTAAAAGAAATGGGGTTTACCCAATATACATATGTACCTTTTTATCCAGGCTGTACGATACAGGATAAATCCATCAAATATGCAATTACCGCCGGCGAACCGCATCTTGTCCCACAAGGTATTCCGACTGTTATAGACATTGGCAATCGTATAGTAGATATATCTACTATACAGGAAATTGCTTTGCATTTTGATCTTCCTATTTCTCTGTCTAACGAAATAACCAAAAACTATATTATCCATATGGTTCAGATAATGAAACTATCCAATTATCAGTTGTCCATCTCATTGAGCACCCAAAAGCTGACTTCGGATATCATCAATTGTCTGAATATAGGTATTTGTGTATATGACGATTCAAATATTATAAAAATGTTCAACAAACATTTTATTAAACTATTTTGCCTGACAAAGCAATATCTGAACGATACAAATTTGGAAGCTTTGCTGAAGAGCCATTCACTCCCTACCACTTTTCTATCTATCTATAATACAGCAATGTATATACAAAACACTAACGGACAAACAATTCAGATAAAGACCGTAGAAATACCTTCAGATTCTCACCGGCATCTTTATCTCATGATGCTTAATGATGTAAAGGCAGAATCTATTGAACAGCAAGCCATATCTTATAAAGCAAATGAAAAGATAGCAGTTGACTCTCTTTATAGCTTCGAGGATTACATCACAAAAGATGCAGCGACACTGAAAATGGTGGAGAATGCCAAAAAAATCTCACTTACGGATTATCATATTGTTATATATGGGGAAAATGGTACAGGAAAAGAGATCCTTGCTCGAGCCATCCATAACAACTCACCGAGAAAGAACAATCCTTTTATTAGCATCCCAATCAAAACCCTTATATCTAACTATTTTGAAGCGGAGCTGTTTGGCTATGAAGAAGGAGCTTTTCCCGGAGCAAGAGAGGGAGGAAAGCCAGGCCTTATTGAGCTGGCGAACAACGGTACGCTATTCATTGATGGAATTGACCATATCTCCTATGATCATCAGCCTATATTGTTAAGTGCAATCAAAGAAGGAAAAATACGGCGCTTAGGAGGTACCACAGACATACCCATAGATATCAGGATTATCGCTTCTACTACTCAGGATTTATATAAATTAGTTGCTGAAAAAAAATTAATGAATGAATTGTTTTATAGCATCAACATTATGTCACTTTATACTGTTCCACTTCGCAACAGGCGTGATGATATACCAATGCTTTTTGAATATTATTTAAAAAATTTATTGAAAAGCTCAAAATTTGCATTTAAGTCAATCTGCTCAGACAGTCTTTATGATTTTCTAATGTCATATAGCTGGCCCGGCAATACAAGAGAAGTATCGAACTTATGCCGATATCTTACATGCATCGGAGAAAAAGGCAAGCTCAACATTAGTGATCTGCCTCGCTATATTATTGATAATTCAAATTTTGTATTGGATGATATCAGTGTCATAAATAAAGAAGTTATCAGATTTATTGATGCTAATCCGAAAATTGGCCGTTCAAAGCTATGTAAATTGATGAAAAATATTGATATAGAAATAACTGAAGGCCAGATGCGCAGTATCCTCCAAGAGCTCTCAGAAAAGAAGATAATTATAACAAATCGTACTCGCGGCGGATGCGAGATTACTGAATATGGGAAGCTATTGCTTTAATTTCTCCATCCAGATATGTTCACACTCTTTATAATTTCTGCATCGAGGAGGATATTGACAATACAGTAGACTTGGCATGAGAAAATAAGCTTTTTTGCCCGTTTTGAAAGGACAAGCTTTGGCTTTAAACGGGTATTGCCAATACCATTCAAAGTAACTTTGGATGGTATCGGCAATACTTTTATGTTCAGGCAAAATACATATAAATACTTCTTTTTACTGCGTATTACCTTGAAGTGCAATAACTTGCAAAACAGGATTCATATTAAGCCAGTTTCTAACCTTGTGCTGCTGCTTTGTTTGAAACTTTGTTCTTTTTTGACATTGCAGATGCAGCAATAGCGAATATGAAAACAAGGACAGAAGCAGCTGTCATAAGGAGCGAAGCAGACTTCCATCCGCCTGCGCCGTTAGCTGCACCAAGGATCACAGGAGTGGAAGCAAATACACCTATGTAGTACATCAAGTTAATAAAGGACATGCTGTAACCGATCAGGGCAGGACGCTCAGTAAGCTGGGGAACAATAATAAACACTGATGTCATTACCAAACCGCCTGGACATATGGCACTCACTATAACATGTGCGATATATGTACTTGCTGTAAGATATGGTATTGTAAGGCAAAGTACAATACATCCAATTGCACCGATCATTGCTACCGTAAAAGGCTTGCCTGTTTTCTCAACTACGATACCACAAATAATGCAAACAGGGATGCCGAACAAGCCGTTAAGACTCGAATAGAAATTGGCTTGTGTTTCCGGAAGTCCGTAATAGCCTGTAAAAAGCTGAGGATAACATGTAATGAAGCCGAATAGAACAAATGCCAGGCAAAGCTGGAGCAAGCACATAACAAGAACAGGGCCGTTCTTTAGTGCCTCACCAATTGAAGCACCGCTATCTAAAGGCACGGACTCATTGGCGATTGCGGAAACACGTTCGGGTATCCTTATAAAGAGGAGAACAAGAATGAAGCATACGGCAGCAACAGCAGCAATTGTCCACCAAAGCGCTTTAAGACCCATTGCATGCATGATCGGAATGCTTGCGTTCATAGCAATAAAATTTGCTGCTGCCGCAAAAGTATTAAATATACCTGTAGCAGTGCCCGCTCCACCGTCGGCAAACCATACGCTTATCATGTCTATTCCTACCATGATGATCATTGCATAGGAAATTCCCTCGATAACACGGCTGATCATCATAACATTAAATGAGTTTGCAAGAGCACCCATAACATTTCCGAGGACCAAAGATGCCATCAAAGCAAGCAACAAATTTTTCGAGCCTGTCTTTGCCATGATCGCTGCTCCGGGGACTGCAAGCACAATGCCCGCAACTGTAAACAAAGACATCAGCAGAGCAGCCTGAGAGACAGATACGCCAAGGCTTTCAGCTACCGAGCCTAATACAGCAGCTATTTTTAGCTGTGACAAGCCAACTGTAATAGAGGAAATTAACAAAATAATAAACATGAACCATTTATTTTGAGTTTTCATATTATACCTCCCATTTACAATTATTTAAAAAGTTATCTATATCAAAAATTTAGATGTAAGATACGTGCTGCATTGCGATAAAAATATTTATCCAGGGCTACAGGGTCTCCACCAAGTGCTTCTTCTGCACATTTGATATTACAATCGCAAGTATCAAAAGGCCAATCTGTTGCAAACATTACACGATCTTCCCCGAATAGCTCCACTGACTTAACGATATCAGCTGCACCACGATGACTCATCTCAACATATACATTCTTGTATCCGTTTTTCTTAACAGCCTCTGCCAATGCTTCCAGTTCTCCCCCGCATGAGCCGCCGCCGTGAGCAGGAATGATTACATAATCAGGGAATTTTTTGAGAAGTTTAAATGTATAATCCAGTGCACCATAGTTCAGATTAGTAAGAGACAAGTAGGGGGAATCAGCCTTATAGTAATCGTTGACGCCGCAATGATAGGAAATGGGCATGTCCAGCTCTCCAAATAGTTTTATCGGCGCTTCGCAGCGTTGATCTGTGATCTCTATATTTTGGATGATGGGATGGATTTTCAGGCCCTTGGCACCTAGTGCAATGTCTTTTTTAAGCTTTGCCATCATTTGTTCGTCAGGCAAATCAAAATCAGGACATGTAAATGGAATGAAGCGGGGATCCAGTTTGGAAGCCGCAAGCGCCTCCTCAAAACTTGTGTTAGGCATTATAGGCATTGAAACCATGTAACTTATTCCGGTCTTGTCCATAATTTCTCCAGTTGTAAAGATATTAGCGCGATCCCATATGCGGTACTGACCTGCGTCAATAAGTACATTTTGCGCCTCTATATCAGGTACAATCAGAGGGCGTGTGAAACCGGACTGTTCAAGATCCTCAAAAGGATCAAAACCATCGGGATGCTTGACAATACCCGGCCGTTTAAAAGCAATACTCTTGTTCTCATGGAAAATGTCGCCTAAATGAGTGTGAAAATCAATTATCCTTCTCATTTTATTACATCCTTTCTTTCTATTTTTCTTTAATCCAAGGCTTCGAAAAACTAATCATAGTGTGAAATAAATAAATTCAGAACAAAAGCCACTGCTCCGAATATCGCCATCGCAACGAAAGTAGTAAAATAAGAGCCGCTGGTTGTTTGCAGCACGCCCGCAAGAAAAGGTCCGAGAGGTGAAGCTATTATTATATTCATATTAATCATGGAAAAGTTCATGGCATAATTTTTATGTCCATAAAAGCTGCTTATCACAGTTGAATTGCATGGCATTATTCCACCATAAGAAAAGCCAGTGAATATATACCCTGCGACTAGCAGTGGGATGCTTCTAAATGCAAGGGCAGCCATTAGAACGAAACCAGAAACTATGAAGCTTGCGCTTACAATCATCATGGCTTTCTTTCGGCCTATTTTATCAAATATTATGCCTATCACAACACGTCCACTGCCATTGAATACAGATATAAGCCCGGTAAATACCGCCGCAGTCGCTGTAGATACTCCCATGTCTATAGCACAAGGTGATGCATGTCCTATCATCGCAAGACCTGCTGAAGTAAGCACCACAGCCCAAGTAAATATCATCCAGAATGAGGTGGTCCACAGCATCTCCTTTGTGGTAAAATCACGGCTTTGAACAGTATCATTTTGTCCTTTTTCCGCTTTAGGGAGTATGACTTCGTCGGAGGGCGGCTTAATCAGGAAAGAGCTGATTACGATCAAAGCAGCAAAAACAATACCTATCCCCGTAAAAGTATTCCGCCACCCTAAAATTTCAATAAGTGCTGTACTGGCTGTGCCAAGCGCCATGCCTCCAAAACCGAAACCCATAAGCAACACCCCGGACACAAGCCCTGTTTTATCAGGAAACCATTTGGTAACTGTGCTGATAACTGCATTATATGCAAGTCCAACACCAAAGCCTACAAAGCCGCCATAGCAAATATATAGTCCTATAAGTGAGCTAATACGCGCCGTTGCTAAAAAACCTGCAAGCACAAATATTGCGCACATCCATATTATAAAGCGAGGTGATTTACTTTTAGATATAATGCCAGATGCAAACCCCCCAATGCAAAACAGGCACATGCAGATGGTAAACGCCATTGAAGTTTCAGACCGGCTCCAGCCAAATTCTGCCTCCAGCGGTGCTACAAATATTGACCATGCATAAATCAATCCAAGGAACAAAAGCAAGATAAAGCCATTTATTACATATAGCCATCGTTTGCCGTTAATCACCTGAGGGGTGCTTTTCTTATTCTTATCCATAAAATCACTCTACCTTAATAAAGATGTTTGCCTGCTCTTGACCGCGCAAAACTCTCAATATTCCTGAAGCCATAGACTCCATCTCGTTCTCTCCCGGAATTACCTCAACAGGTGCAATAAAGCTTACACGCTCTATTATCCAGTCAGTTATCATTTTAGAGTGTGCAATTCCACCTGTTATAATAATTGCATCAACCTCACCGTGCACTACAGTTGCAAGACCGCCTATGAATTTGGATATATTGTGTGCCATTGCTTCATATATAAGCTCCGCATGTTTGTCACCGCCTGTAATTCTTTTCTCCACGCTGCGGGCATCATTTGTTCCCAAATGCCCCATCAGTCCGCCCCTGGTCTTGACATATTTGTAAAGAGTTTTAAAGTCCTTGCCTGCGTCTGCAGCCATTTCCAACGTCTGAAACAGAGGCAGCCCGCCTGTACGTTCAGGTGAGAACGGTCCTTCCTCGTCAGAAACCATGTCAATCATCTTACCCTGACGATGCAGAGAAATCGTTATTCCCCCGCCCAGGTGGGCAATTATGAGATTGAGCTTTTCATATGGAATACCTGCTTCAGCAGCATACTTATGTGCAGCTGCACGCATGTTAAGCGGATGTCCGAGGCTTTTGCGGCACATTTCAGGCAAGCCTGTGACCCTGGCGATCGGCTCCATCTCATCTACAGTAACAGGATCATACACATACGCCTTCAAACCTAATTCATTAGCTATTGCATATGCTATCGGAGCACCAAGATTTGATGCATGCTCATTTTGGGGCTTATAATGAAGCTGCCAGACCATATCATCGTTGATCTCAAAGGCACCGGCCGGTACCGGCGGCAACAATCCTCCCCGTGCAACCACGGCTGTTAGAGTATCACGAGTGATGCCCTTTTCCTCCATGGTTCTAAGTACAAGCTCCTTACGGTACTCATATTGATCAAAAATTTCGGCAAATGCCATCAAATCTTCCTTATCATGTTCAATAGTCTTTACGAACAACGGCAGTTCATCATCATAAACAGCTATTTTAGTGGAGGTCGAGCCTGGATTAATAGCTAAAATACGCTCTTTTTTCATATAACCTGCCCCCCTTTTCATTTTGTCATTGCTGCTGCAAGATTAAGAGCGAGATACTTTTCTTCCGCTGAAGAACCGCGTGAAGTAACTACTATAGGACATTTCGCTCCTATAATAAGCCCTGCCATTTTTGCCCCTGCCATCTCTACCAGGCTTTTCCCCAGTATATTCCCTGCTGTAATATTCGGCACCACGAGAACATCTACATCACCTGCACAAGGACTATCATATCCCTTTGTGACAGCACGCTCCTTTATCATTGCAATATCAAAGGAAATAGGTCCTTCAACGATGCATCCTTCTATTTCCCCATTTTGATTCATTTCTTTAAGCGCTGCTGCATCCACACTATCCTGCAGCTTGTGGTTAATTTTCTCTGATGCCGCAAGAATACCTACCTTTGGTTTGTCATATCCCATTGACCGCAAAGCTGATACCGCATTAATCACCACATCTCTTTTTTGCTCCAGTGTAGGGGCGAGAAGCATCCCACCATCAGTTGTGATAAGCAGCTTGTGATAGGAAGGGATTTGATTTATGGCAATATGGGACATAGTGCGCCCCATTCCAAGACCCGTCTCCTTGTTTACAACTGCTTTAAGAATGTCTGCTGTTTCCAGCTTGCCCTTCATGATAAAATCTGCTTTACCGTTGCGTACCAGGCTTACCGACAAAGCAGCAGCCTCCGAGAATTGCAGTGCATCATAAATATCTTCATCCGGAACGACGGCATTAAGCTTCTCAAGAATTTCAAGGATTTTTGCTCTATCACCTACCAGAACAGGCTCAACAACGCCCTCATCCCTTACCTTCAGCACAGCGTCCAAAGTATGCTCATCTTGTGCTGCCGCTACCACTACCCGTTTTGCGATAGCACTTGATTTTACATGAGTAATTAGCTCGTTAAAATTTTTATATACCATAATCTAGCTCTCCTTTATTTGATGCCGCACAGCCAAATGGAAGCTGAAAGCCCCATCTGCTGTGAGTGAACAGTATAATACAATATGATCAGGCCTCATAAACAACTTTACCGCCGCAAATTGTCATTACAACGTTTATGCTGCCGATCTCGTCTGCAGGGCATGTGAAGATGTCACCGTCGAGAATCTGGAAGTCTGCAACCTTGTTGACCTCAATTGATCCTCTGATATGCTCCATGTGCTCCTGATACGCACCATTGATGGTGTACATTTTGACGGCATCCTCACGCTTCATTCCCAGATCGGTGCGGGCCGAAACACCTGCCGGAGTTGTGCGCGTAACAGCAAACTGCATTCCCTGCCTCCAGTTCATAGAAAAACAAGTTGAATCTGAACCGCCTGTCTGAATTGCTCCAAGATCCGCATATGCTTGATAATTAAAGATTTCATCTCTATCAGAAAGAACGGGAGTGTTCCATCCAAAGACGATATTTGCCGCTGTAGGCTGTATCGCTGCAAGTATTCCGTTTTTCGCCATCTTTGCTGCGCATTTCTTCGTCTGATCATCAGCATGAATCAAAAAGTGGCGCAAATCCCTGCCAGGGTATAGTTGGTTTGCTTCTGCCATTGCATCAACGCATACATCCATTGAGCGTCCGCCCATTGCATGAATACCTATCTGCCACCCTTTACGATGGAGCTCAATAATCGTACGACGGATCTCCTCTGCCTGTTCCTCATTTGTACCATTCCAAGCACTTCTGCCTGCTCCTTCTGGGCGGTCGTACTCAGGGCGCAGCCACTGCGGGCCGCCAAGGTCAACAAAGAACTTGATTGCTTCTGCTTTTACCCAGTTTCTATCCTTAAGCACCGGCAGTTGTATACGGTCTGTCCCTCGAATAATCGCATCATAACTTGCTTCTCCAAGTATTGAAGAGAAGATGTTGATGTCAACACGTGCGGTAAGCTTGCCTTCTTCACGCATTTTTTCATATATGTTGATAACACGTGAGCCCCATGTTCCACGGAACAAGTGTTCCCCACCCTCGCCAAGGATATCATTGTGACTTGTGATACCCTGTGCATTTGCTGCCTTCTGTGCACGTATAATGCAATCTTCAAGTTCTTTATCACTGAGGATCGGGCAAGCTTTAAGCAGTATATTCTCTGCTCCCCATTCGACAAAGCGGCCTGTGAGCTCACCTTCGGTTGTTCGAAGGATAGAACCTACACTAAAAGGTACTTCCGGATAGTTCTTATCTATACCTGCCAATTCCAGGGCTTTGCTGTTGCATACAAGGT
>NZ_JAJEKE010000012.1 GCF_024363565.1 Lutispora saccharofermentans
ATACAAGGGAGTGCAATGAAAAGTCGGTAAGAACTACCGGAACATCTTTTGATACGGAGTCGAGATCCCAACGGTTCATAAACCGGTTTTCTGCAGCAAGCTCTTTAAGGTTTCCGTCGACAAATCCACATCCAAATACCCACTCTCCGGGACCTGCTTTTGAAGCCGCCTCAAAAACCTTGTCCTGAATATCCTTAAGCGATGTAAAGGCAGGACCATTAAAGTCAAGAAATGTAGGAGACAGCGTGAGACCTGTATGTGCAGCATGCATGTGGGAGTCGTTACAACCAGGAAGCACAAGCCTGCCGCCTGCATCGATGATCTTGGTACCAGGTCCTACGGAGCCTTCAATTTCAGCATTTGAGCCCACATCTATGATCCAACCGTCTCTGACAGCAACTGCTTCGACATAGCCGAAATTCTTATCTATGGTTGCTACTTTGCCATTTTTGATAACTACGTCTGCCTTAATCATTGAGTTGCACCTCCATATTATTTAAAGAACTTTAGTTCTTTGCACACATTTTTATCTCTTTTATAAAACCGTACAGCTTATCCCCAAATCTCTTCTTGGGTTGCAGGCTTTGCCCCCGGCTTGCGGTATGCAATTCGTGAGATATTTATCAGGTGCTTATAGGTAAGGTTCTCTGAAATAGAATTATTGCCCCATGAGCCGCACCCAAGACTTGTCGTTGCATTAAGGCCATTTATGAATACTGGATTTGTACCTGCCGCAGCGATACCGGGCTGATTAACAAGCAAACGTGATACCGGCAGGTGTGTACCCATGTACTCAACCTTTGCATCATCGTTTGTATGGATAACAGCTGAATGCCCTGCACCCTGATAGAGCAGGTTGGTCTTTGCAATCTCAACAGCCTCTTCAAATGTATGGTATGGCAGAATAACGAGCACCGGACACATCTTTTCCCCGCAAAGCGCATCCTCCGCACCTATTTTGCTTCCACGTACTGCTATTGCGCGAGTTCCATCGGGTATTGCCATGCCTGCCATTTCTGCAAGCTTGACTGCACTTTGTCCTACAGCTTTGCTATTGATATGCTTTCCATCCGGGAATAAGAATTCCCTGAATTTATCTGCCTCTACAGGATCGTCCATGTAATATGCATTGTTTTTCTTGAGTCCGGCAACTATCCTTTCTTCGTCCTCGGCAGGGAAAATGATTGACTGGTTGCCTGCACAAATCAGACCATTGTCAAAGCTGCGGCTTTCCACTATCTGTGCGCATGCCTCGTCATAATCAAATCCACGGTCGACAACGGTCTGAACGTTTCCGGCGCCTACACCAAAAGCAGGCTTTCCGCTTGAATAAGCAGACTTAACCATTGCCATGCCGCCCGTAGCAACTACAACATCTCCTGCTTTCATAAGCTCCTGTGTAAGCTCAACAGACGGCTCGGTAGCCATTTGAATGATATCCTCGGGAGCGCCCATTTTCTTGAATGTTTCACGAATCAAATCAATTGTATGCTTAGTAGTTTTCTTTGCTCTTGGGTGAGGTGATACGACTACTGTGTTGCGTCCCTTGATTGCAAACACTGCATTGCACAGTGCTGTGATATTAGGATTTGTTGTCGGTGCTACCGAAATAATGACACCTTTTGGACTTGCTACATAGATCAAACCGTTCTCTTCGTCCCGGTCGATAATACCTACAGACTTCTTGCCTTTAAGGTTCTGCCACATGGTATCTGCTGTTCCAAAATTTTTAATGCGCTTATCTTCAACATTTCCAAGTCCTGTTTCCTCCACGACCTCCGTGGAAAGCTCGTCTGCATGCTCACGGAATGTCAGACAGGCAGCATAGACAAGCTCATCTACTTGCTCCTGCGTATAGCTCTCAATTTGCTTGAGTGCTACCTTGGCTTTTTCTACCAATTCTTGAGCAATTGCTTGATTATCCATAACATTACCTCCTTTTGCTTTGTGCCACAAATGTATCACTATTTTCTCGCCCGCTATTGTACAAAACGGAACAAGAAATTTGTTCTTTAAAAGCTTTAACAGCTGGATTATTCATCCAGCTGTTAAAATCAATCTACCTGCTTAAATATTCACGTCTATAGCTTAATGGAGGCTCACCGGAATATCGGCGAAACTCGCGGTTAAGATGAGACTGATCAAAATATCCATTGTCAAATACTACGTCTGATAAACAGTCATCATTTTGTGCATTAAATAGCCCTCGCACCGCATTTTGAAAACGCATTATATTGGCATAGCTTTTGATTGATATACCCAGAGCTTCCTTAAATTTCTCACGGCAATAACGTCCCGTATAGCCTGTATATTCATTGAGCGTGTCCATTTTTACATTTCCTTTTTCATTGCATATGTATAGTTCAGACAACTCTACAAAGTCTGGCGTATATCCGGCATTAATCATAGCATCAAGCGCAAATGACTGAATTGCTTCAACACGATCCTCAAAAGTGTTTAGTGACGCAAGCGCTTCTATAATTCGTGTGTTACCAAATTGTTCACTAAATGAAATTTTGTTATCTAATATTTCATGCCATGCTATAGGTAACTGTTTCATACCCATTAAGCTGTATGGCTTAAATCCGAAATACACCGAATTTGGCTCAAGTTCCAAATCATATGGTATTGTCTGTATTCCGCTTATTATTGCGCTCGGATTATCCTCGTTGCAATGGAACAAAAAATCCAGACATGCATCAGGAATCAGTCGGATAGGCTTTCCGCTTTCACCCGTCTTAAATTGATAGCACAATGCAAGGTTCTTTTTGGAAAATGGATTCCACTTCAGCAGCCTTTCACTGTATTGAAGCTGACACCGCAGCGATGGCTGCAAAGGGGTGATATTCTGGTGTGCAGATCGGCCTGCAGAATTCATTATTTTCCCTCCTTACCCTTTGAACATAGGATATACATTCGTTGTTATCCTCCTTTTTTTACAATACATAATTATATTGATTGTTATTGTTAATATAAGTGCATAAAAATTGTGCTTAACTCAAAATGAAAACAGGGAGGTAATTCACTATGTTTAACGCAGAAGTCGAAAACGTCCGGGAGGTAATTCACCGCTATATAAATGGAACATACAAGGCAGACATTCCTGTGCTTGAAAGCGTGTTCCACAAAGATGCCCGTATGGCCGGCTATCTCGGCGATATGCTTTTAATTGGTACCCCCGCTCCTTTTATTGAGGATATGGCATCTGCTCCCTCAATGGAATCTATGGGTAACCCGTACAAAGCAGAGATACGTTCACTGTCCGTTACTGGTCTTATCGCAAACGTCATAGTCTACGAAACTGGGTTCCGTGGCAATGTTAGTTTGGAAGACCATTTTCACTTGATTTGTGATGGCGGAGAGTGGAAGATTATTTCTAAGACCTTTACTACAATCGGATAAACCAATTGGGCCTCTGCCCTTTTGAAAAGCCACCATCCGCCTGCATTAATATCCAAACAGGCGGAGGCATTTTTTGATATTTTTGTATAGCATGAAAGGTATTGCTCCCCTTTCATGTCCTATATTACAATATGGAATCACAAAAAAACACTATCAGATGTGATAGTATTTCACTATATAATCAATAAGGTCGGCACATTTATATCCAATCTTTATGCATAGATGCTATACTAATATATAGCTGTTAATGAAAAGAGGTGCAGTGGATGAACATACCTACATTTCGTGTTTTAAGCCGCAAGCGGGTTAACCGTGAGCTTAACAACATCTTTTCTTTTCCCCTCACCGTAATCCGAGCCCCGATGGGCTTTGGAAAAACAACCGCTTTGCATGAATTTGTGCGAATAAAAAAAATTAAACCAATATGGCTTTCACTCATGGGTTCAGGCGGATCACTTGCATATTTCTGGGGACGTCTCACTTCTAAAATTGCAAAAGTAAATCCTGCTTTAGGAATGAGATTCGAAAATTTAGGATTTCCGTCTGATATATCCCAAATGGTTCACATATTTAATATCATATATGAGATTGAATATGAAAGACCTGTTATGGTAGTTATTGATGACTATCACCTGATTGACTGTCCACAAATAGCGTCTTTAATAACTCTGATTTCAAACGAGCATATTCCTAATCTTCATATAGTACTTGTAGCACAATATATTTCCAGTCTTCAAATCACCGACTTGTCACAAAAGAGAGTATGCTTTCTTGTTGAACAGGATGTACTTCAATTTCAGCCGGACGAAATCTATGCCTATTTTAAACTTATGGAATGCCCTATGAATAATGAAACACTCACTAAGGTACATAGATGGACAGGGGGCTGGATATCAGGTATATATCTGATTCAGCAAAGCTTGCGACAAGGTCTTCCTATTGTGCGCGGAGAAAGCATTGATCGATTGCTTGAACGTAATCTGTATAATACTCATGATGAAGAGACAAAGCTTTTCTTGCAAAAGCTATCATTTCTAGACATATTTACACCGGAGCAGGCAACCTATGCCATGAATGACCTGACCGCGCCTCAGCGTATTCTTTTTCTTGCACAAGGAAACGCATTTATATCTTACAACAAAGCATATTCCGCATACCAGATGACCAGCCTTTTACAGGAATTCCTGCAGGAAAAAGCGCGTAATAATAATATTGATCCCAGAACCATATACCAGCGTATGGGACAATGGTTTTTAAGAGAGAAGAAACGTAGTCTTGCCTATGACTATCTGCTGCGCGCAGGAGATATCGTGACCATACTTCATGACCTTAACCGCGAGCAAGCACAAGACATACATTTTGCGCAATTTCCACAGATACATATGACCTTTGAAGGGCTGTCCGTGGAAGCCTCATTCCGCTACCCGATTGCATCGCTGCGCAATGTCAGAGTCAAGGCGTTGACTTGTAATCCATATGAAAACTGGAAGCTCGAACAACAGCTCGCAAAAATGGAGCACCACTTTATAATGCAAGAACTGTCCGAAAGTGAACGCAGCCGGATTCTTGGAGAAATACATAATACCTGGATCTTTGTAGCCTTCAATAGCGCCCAGGCTGTTGTAGGCCATGCAACAAAAGCAGTTGAATACTTTAGAGGACGCTATTCCTGCATTGTCAGCAACGCTACAGAATTTACCTTTGGTGCTCCGCATCTGCTCTATTGCTACTACACAAAAAAAGGCTCACTGAAACAGACAGCCTCCTTTATCTCTGCACATTTTCATATACTTGCAGAAGCAGTAGAGGGCTGCGGCTCTGGCAGTGAACCTTTGACGCTTGCTGAATATTCATTGGAAACAGGTGATTTTGATAATGTGGCTATAAATGCTAGAAAAGCAATCTATCAAGCACAAAGCTATAATCAAAATGCTATTATAATATGCGCTACCTTTACCCTGGCAAGACTTAAATTGTTTCAAGGCAAGTTTAATGAGTGTCAAGAATTGATTACAAGACTTACAGACATAATGGAAAGGCTGGACAGCAGTGTTCTTAATACCACTTGTGAATTTTGTATTGCATATCTCAACGGCTGTTTGGGATTAGGAGAGCGTATCCCGGAATGGATACAAAACAATGATATGGCACCTGCTAATTTTATGTTCCAAGGTATTGCATTCAACTACATTGTTTGTGCAAAATCCATACTGCTGTCCGGTGATTACATAAGACTTGAGGTGTTATGTGAAGAAGCGCAGGAAAAATTGAGCATATATAACAATCAGCTTGGCTATATTTCCAATTATATTTTTTCAGCTATAGCCAAAAACGCCCTATATGGTGAAAAAGCAGGCCAGGATGCCTTAAGGAAAGCACTGGAGATTGCTGCAGATGATCATATCGTTCTACCATTTGCAGAAAACGGTGTATACATTCAGTCTATGCTTGCTGCCTTGAGAGACACAGAAGAATTTCCTCAGGAATATATGGATTATGTCATTTACTGTTGCAAGCAGTATCAAGAATATGTAAGCACAATAGATCATGGAGATGTTATTCTTAGTGAAAGAGAACAGGAGGTTATTCATTTACTTGCCGATGGATATAAGCACAAGGAAATAGCAGAAAAACTTTTTATCTCCGTTGCCACTGTAAGATATCATGTAAGAAACGTGTACAAAAAGTTAAATGTGAATAATACAGTGAGCGCTTTGCGCAAAGCCTCTGATCTGAAGCTCGTATAAAATATTTTACTATCTAACCATGACCGCTGTATTTGGTATAGCTTTTCACTTTAATATTTCGTAAACTATAAGAAGAAATGCAATTATACAATAAAAGAGAAATATCTTAGGAAGGCATGATTTTTATGCAGATTGATCGGATGCTGCAGATAATTTATATCCTGCTGAATAGAAAAACCATTACGGCAAGCGAGCTTGCAGAACGGTTTGAAGTTTCCCAAAGAACGATTTACCGTGACATAGATGCTTTATGCCAGGCCGGGATACCTGTTTATACAAGCAAAGGTAAAAACGGAGGCATAAGTATTCTCGACAACTTTGTTCTGAATAAATCTATTTTTTCAAAAGGCGAGCAGAATGAAATGATCGCTGCTTTGCAAAGCTTAAGCGCAATAAATTACCCTGAAGCCGACCGTATTCTTTCAAAATTGAGCAATATTTTCGACAGCAAATCAAATGACTGGATCGAGATCGATTTCTCAGGCTGGGGAAATCTAAAACAGGAAATGCTGGCCTCGATTAAAAGTGCTGTAATAAATAAAAAAGTTATTTCTTTTGAGTACTATAATGCCTATAGAGAAAAAAACATCCGTACCGTTGAGCCTTTGCAGCTATTGTTTAAAGGAAAAGCCTGGTATTTGAAGGCATTTTGCAGGGTCAAACGATCCATGCGCCTTTTCAAGCTTAGCCGCATTAAAAATATACAAATCCTGGATGAGCATTTTGACAGACAATTGGAAAGCGAAGCTCTGGCTGCATTTGATATAGGGACTGACATAAACATAGTGGATATTATCATGAAAATCCACTCCTCACAAGCGTACCGCGTATATGACGAATTTGATGATGCACAGATATCGTTGAATGACGATGGGAGCTTTACGATTTGCGTATCCTATCCCGAGGATGAGTGGGTATACGGCTATATATTATCTTTCGGAATGTATGCAGAGGTCATTGAACCAGCCCGCATCAAAAAAATTATAAAAGAACAGCTTGAAAAAGCTTTGGACTTTTATAAATAATATGACATGCTGTTGTCAAATTATCGGGTGTATACTGCAAATATCAAAATAAAATGCGAGGAGAGATGTTCATGAACATACAAAATTTCTGTCAAAGCTGCGCAATGCCTATGACTGAAGAAAGTCATTTCGGCACAAATACTAATGGGACAAAGAATGTGGATTACTGTTGCTACTGCTATCAAAACGGAAGCTTTACCAAGGAAGAAACCATGGAAGAAATGATTGAAAATTGCATTCCCTTCACACTTGAAGCCGGGGTGTATCCCGATGAAAACGCGGCAAGAGCTGCTATGCTTGAATATTTTCCTAATTTAAAACGCTGGAAAAAGATTTAACTAATAGGACGGCCCTTTAAAACTGAATATTGCTTCTCAGTTTTAAAGGACCGTCCATACTGCCATAGATATATTGTATCATGATATTCCTTGTTCTTTTCCATCTGTGCTTTTGCATAAGGGCAAAGAGGGATTATCTTTTTGTTTTCCTTTCTTATCCAATCGACAAGTTCTTTTAGCAGCAGCTTTCCCACACCTTGACCGGCGAGTTCATCGGATACATATGTGTGATCAATTATAATAAGCTTATCACCCGATTATTTCTTCATTTCAACAATAAGAAAATGTGAAGATTCCAATGCTTTTATTTTTATATCTTCTTCTGTTATTTCCAATGCATCCCTCATATTCAGGGAGATGCCGTTTATATCGGAAGCTCCTTCTAAACGTTCAGATATTGGAAAACTCGGTGCTGCATTTATTGCCCGACAATGAGCTGATCATTGAAGATAATGTAATCATCGGTCCCGGCTGCATAATTCATGGCACTACTATCGGCTCGAACAGTGTAATAGAATCCGGTTCAATAGTTTGCGACTACAGCAGATTAGGCAAAAATACCTTGCTCAAATCCGGCAGCCTGGTCAAGCAAAGGAGCATCTTTAATGATAATCAAATCATAGAAGGCTTCCCTGCCAAGAATGTTGGAGAAAATACAGAAATACAGGGGAAGCCCGCTTGGGCATTGTAACATATGCCCTTTTTTCATTTTCCATATACATCCATCTTGAATATATATTTTTTTATAAAAAAAATAATCAGCAGCAACGCCGGCAAAATCAGTCCGAATGAAGCAATATACGGGAACCAGACTTCAGTATCCCATTTGCTTTCATATATGACATCCTTATAAACAAAGCCTGAAAATACGCTCATGATTAATCCCAGCGGCAAGACAATGCTTTTATAATCCTTTAGCTTTAAAAGCTGTGCTAATCCTAAAGCTCCTGCATGAAAATAAAACACAGTATTATTAAAAATAGTAAACAGCCAAACAATGACTATCAAAGCTTCCAATCTTGTAAATATAACGCCTACATTGATTTCTTTCGTGAGTAAAAAAACCGGGAACCGCGAGCTTGCTGTAATCGTACTTCCCATGACTAAATTGCACATCAGAACTGAAATGAATGAAATGGACATTCCTATCATATATCCCACGAATATTGACTTCTTTGCATTTCTTATGTCTTTTACATTCACCGGATATACCATATTCAAAATGATTGTGGGCAGAACCGTAAACGCAAGCATCGGTAGTGAACCCCTTAATACCGGCGTAATACCCCTTTCCAGGACAGGCAATATATTATTAATATCTATATTAGGGCTGACCAAGAGCATGGATAATATAAACATGATAACTATTCCATAAAAAAATATTTCAGAAGCGCGGGCTATTGTTTCTATCCCGTATAATAATGCAATAACAACTACGCTTGAAAATAATATATTTATAATATACAAAGATGTTTCCTGCATATATTGTGTCGTAAAAAAATCACCAACATACCATATAAATTGCGGCGCGCCAATAAAGCACATCATAATAAAACATGCGGCAATAAAACCGCCAATCCATTTTCCCAATAACAATTGAATGACCTCAACATATGTTTTGCCAGGATATAATCCTCCCAGATAGGTATTCATCCAAATTATGAGCAATCCAAATAGCATTGCGCCTATTGCAGATATCCACGCATCATGCCTGGCAATCGTCGTAACTCTTGAAGAAATAATAATAGTGGACACTCCGCACACAAAGGCTGTGGTTATGGCTATCAATTGGTGATCTGTTATTTTTATTTTATCCATATTTCATGCCTCATTTTAATAACATTTCTACAGTATCAGCAACAGGAGAATATATCCATGCTATAAAGTCCGAAGGGTTTGGTATATCTACCTCAAAACTTTTTAGTATCGCAAGTGCCGTACCTAATGCAAGCAAAATCGAAAATGTCCATAGCTCTTTATAAAGTTTGCCTTGCAGCATTTTCGGTATTTCTATATAACATGTTGCGATGTCAAACACTAATACTGCTAGAATAGATACTATAATCATCCTACTCTTTCTCCTTTATAAAGAAAGGTTTTGTTATTTGCCCCAACTTGTCTGTCTCAAATTTTACAGTGATATTTACTGGGAGCCTTACAAATTCATCGTCCCAATCATCCTTTATTTTTTCCCATAGCCTGGGGTACCTCCTGTGTATCGCCTCTCCGAAACCAAAAATATCAGTCTTTAATTCGTTCTGTGCCATATTGACCGCTTTCATGCACATCAGTTTGATTTCTTTCTCGGATATCTCATTTAATATTTTTTTGTTTTCTTCACTGGAAACATCAAAGTCTCCTTCCACTGCTCCAATATTTTGCTTTGCGTTGATCTGTACATCAATGGCCGGCTTACCGTTTACTAAATGAGCTTTAATAGTTGATTTAGCTTTTGTAACCTGAAATGTAAGCTTTACATCATCTCCATAATTGGCATACCCCACTGTACTCTTCACATTCCCAACAATATAATTATACCCCTTGGCTTCGTCTTCATTTAGCCAACCTACAAGCTTATCCTCCTTAAAGGCTCCCAGGCTTGTATATTTTAACCTTTCGATATCATTTGTTTTCTTTAAAGCATCCGTGGAATTCGAATTAACTATGCTTGGAACAATCTCGACTCCTGCAAGTACGGGGTTTTTCCCATCAGCAATAATGGCGTTTACCAGTTCTATAATTCTTATGGTATTTGTAGGGGCCCATGCAGCCATAGAGGCTCGCAGAGAATCGTACAATGCGATCCCGGGTATTGTTTCCAGAGGAGTCAAGAGGCTTAGGACTTTATTCGCAGTTGTATCTTTAGCTATTATAAAATAAAAATCAGTACGAAATTCATGATCACGCGCCAAAAAATCGATGATGCCTTGCAAGCCTTCTTTTGCAACAGCTTCTCCAAATACGACCATTCTCAAATGGGAAGCATATATTTTCCTGGGACATTGTACGGTTAATTTTCTGAATGCTTCAAATAAATCCTCTCCTGTATCAGAATATAATATGACAGGAGCTTCATTGGTTGCTTTTTTAGAAGCTATTGCCTTCGGATTAACAATTTGCTGAGTCAACAAATAACCGTTTTCAACTTTATCGATACCAATGCATACAGTGATCGCAAGCGTATTTAATTCGCGGCTGTCCACACACCCGTTCAAGCATATGATTGGCAGTATAATAAAAATGGCCGATATTCTTTTTAACTTCATATTATGTTAACCTCCATGTGCCCTATGAATAGTCTCATTATAAAGCCTCCCAAGCCATATCACCTTAATTCCGGCTTTGATTTTTGGCTTGAGCTTACAGGATTCTTTTCTTCTACCCTTGATGCATCAGTCCCGCTGATACCCATAGGTCTGCGTTTCATCTTCCACAACGGAAGTCTTAAAATAGTATCTCTGTTCATGCCCTTTATTCTTGGCGCAATCGGCGTTAAATATGGAACCGTGACGGATTTTATTTTGCACAAATGAAGCACCATAACCATTAAGCCCATGAATACGCCATATAGGCCGAGCACCCCCGCCAGAAACATTAAAGCAAATCTTATTAGCCTTACAGCATTTGACATTTCATAGTTAGGTATAGCAAAGCTTGATATGGCAGTGATTGAAACAATGATGACCATAGCTGCCGATATGATGCCGGCTTCCACCGCTGCCTGCCCGAGCACCAAAGCTCCTACTATGGAAATGGCAGGTCCGATGGCTCTGGGCATTCTTATGCCGGCCTCTCTCAATATTTCAAATGTGGCTTCCATAAGCAGCGCTTCAAAAAAGGCGGGAAAAGGAACGCCTTCACGCTGAGCTGCCAAGCTGACAAGCAATAAAGTAGGAATCATCTCCTGGTGAAATGTTGTCAATGCTATGTATGTTGCCGGTACTAAAAGCGTGAGAAAAAAAGCAGCAAACCTAAAAAAACGCATAACAGAAGATACGACATAGTGATGATAATAATCTTCACTGACTTGAAGAAAGTCAACCATAAGCGCAGGGACAGTCAATACATAAGATGTTCCATCAACTAAAATCGCTACCTTGCCTTCAAGCAAGGCAGCAACGACCGAATCAGGCTTTTCGGAGCTTAAAAAAGTAGGAAAAAATGAATACCTGTCATCTTTAATCAATTCTTCGATATACCCGCCTTCAAGAATGCCGTCAATTTCTATTCTATCAAGACGGTTTCTTATTTCCTGCACAATTTCCTCTTTTGCAATTTTGTCAATGTACATTAAACTTACTGTTGTTTTTGTTATGCTGCCTATAGTCATATTTTCCACTCTTAAAGCTATGTTTTTAATCCTTTTTCTGATAAGCAAAATATTGATATTGATATTCTCGGTAAATCCTTCTTTTGGCCCTCTTATTACAGTCTGGGAAGTAGGTTCTTCAATAGACCTGCTCTCATCGGTCTCCGAGGCCACTATTAAAAACTTGTCGCAGCCATCAAATAAAAAAACAGTATCGCCAGATAATAAAGCAGCATAAAGACTTTCAAAATCAAACCCTCCCTTTGAATCTCTCAAGCCGGGAAGGTAATTCATCAATATATCAAAGTTTATATCAGGTTCTGTGCTACAATCTTTGAAGTTTAATTCAGCCAGTTCCGATGATAAATTGTTTATAGTATTCCTATCCACCAGGCTTTTAATATATATGTTTGCCCATATTAAATCCTTATTATTATCAGATTTGATACAGTTAATAATAATATCGCTGCTATGCCCAAAATCATCTTTAAGCCTGGTTATATTTTCATTTATATCTTTGCTTATATAAGTGGCGGAATCTGTTTTACTGCTTTTCTTCATCGCTTTCAACAATCTCCCAATTGGTAAAATCCTTTGTTTATAAAGTATTATTACCAATTTAATCAAATAAATTACTGCGGTCAAATCAATTATTGCTGCCGGCTTCCGATTTTGTAAAAAAATAAGCCGGTCAAAAGACAGGCGTATTAATTGTAAGATATATTTAGTTATATTTACTTTATCTCGAAATCTTTAGCTTCAAGCTGCGCATAGGCATCCCTTCAACTTTATCTGTAGGATATTGCAAATTTCGCCTTGTCTTCAATTGCTTCAGCCGCATGCCGCATCCCCTCTCCCAATATGACATTTTCGAGATATGCCAACGAGAGCAGCGGCGTAAGGTCTCCATCGATGACGTTTGTAACCTCAATAAATCTAAGCTGTGCCAGCTTTTCAATCCCGTCAAGGGTGTCTATCGTTGTTTCATAGAGATTGAGCCTTTGCAGGTTGCTGAATATTTCAAACGCTGCGGGAGAGCGAACCGGCAGCTTGCCTGCGTCAATGTCATTGAGCATGGAACAATTTGCAAGCGGTGATAAATCAGTAACACGAGTGTCAAACAGGCAGGCGCGTTTCAAAAACTTCAATTTCCCCAAGGGCGAAATATCTGTAACAGGATTATTCTTTATATCCACAGCCTCAAGATTATTTAAAACAGCTAATGGAGAAATATCACTGATCTCCTGCATGGAAATGGAAATTTGTTTTAGATTGGGCATTTTTGCAAGGTCAGCAAGAGATCGGATAGGACCTTCCTTCATTTTGTTGCTTTTGATAAGACGATCAGCTGCGCTGTGCAGCTCCTCTCCGGTTTTTGCAATCAAAGCATCTCCGAAAATATACAACTCGGTGACCGAAAGCAGATCGCCTTCAGTGATGATTTCATCTGCCGCTTTGTCCAGCTGAAACCGAACAGCCTTTTCAATCATAGGCTCTTCAAAAGCGACCCTCACAGAAGGCTCTAAGACGGAAGACAAAAAATCGGTATAACGCCCGATGGAAAAACCTGCACAAAGAAACGCCATGCAGGACAGTATCGCAGCCATCCATCCCAGGGCAGATTTTTTACACCTGTCACCCGTATGAAGCAAAGCAGATTTTAGCTTTGCTGCCGAAGAAAATCTGTTCTCCGGTGAAAAAGCCGTGCATTTTTTATATACGCTTGCAAGCCGGTCGTGACCCAGTTTACGGATGACCTCTTTAGCGTTGGTCTCTCCGGTGAGCAGCCATCCCAACACCACGCCTATGGAATAAATATCGGTACGGCAATCAGTTTGCGAAAAGCCGTATTGCTCCGGAGGAGCATACTCCCTGGTGCCGAAGAACTGGGTATCGGTATCCGCTCCGCTTCTATAGATTCTGGCAATGTCAAAATCAATGAGAATGACCTGTCCATCATCCTTAACGATAATATTCTGAGGCTTGATGTCCCTGTGGATGACAGGCTTTTCCCGTCCGTGGATATAGGCGAGGATGTCGCAAAGCTGTACGCAAATTCCTATAACGTCCTTCCTTGTCAGATTGTTTTCCGTTGCAAATTGATTGAGAGGCTTACCTTCCATATATTCGCGTACAATGCATACTACCTTGTCATCTTGGAATTCATCTACAAAGGCAGGAAGGCTGATGTGATGCAGAGATTTCAATATATTGCTCTCATGCACAAAAGAGTAGAGATTTTTGTCATAGAATTTTGCAACATAAAACCGTTCACCGGTTTTTTGCTTAACCAAAAATGTCTCCGTACCATGGCTGCATGCCAGGCACTCCATTGGAACATATTTCTCCAGAAATCCTGCAGGATATTCCGGTTCATCAAAGGTATTTAAAATATCGACGACAGCTGCACTTATATCATTCATTTTACTCTGCTGCCTCCTCCAATCAAAGGTAATTCCAATTCGTTGAGAACACTTTGTGTTTCCACAATGGTAAAGCGGTTATGCAAGCAGTAGATGATCGCCGCATCACGTCTAACACGCGGATACAAGGCGCTCATTCCGGCGTGTTTTAAAAGATCCTGAGCCGTGTCCACATCGGCATCAAACCCAAAGGCCAATTGAAGAACTGTATCCCTTGAAGGCTTTCTTGTCCCTTTGAAAATCTGATGCCCAAAGGAGCGTTCAATGTTCGCCCGTTTGATAATACGCTCCGGCACTTGACCTTGATTTTTGCACAGTTCCGTTATGTATTTGCTGAAAGACTGTAACTGCATTTGGCCTGTGTTCTTTTTCATGAATTGCTCTAAATTTGATGTTTTGAACAGGCGTTTGAATAATGTGCTTGTTCTGATTTGATTTGTCTCCTCATCCATGTTACTCACTTCTTTCCTTGATACGGACCTCTCTCGGCCTGTTGGCTTCATTGCATATTGGGGTATCAGCTTTTGACTCAGTCTTCTGAATTAATGTCAATAAAACGGCTGCCTCTGCCCCAAACTGATGAGATGGGCAACACTTTTACAAATGCGGCCTGATCAATTTCCTTAATAAACTTCTGTATCATGATGGATTGATTTGGTGAGCAAACGGATTCTATTTGAATTTTTTCATCATTTGTATAGCCGCCTTTTATTTTAAAGACCGTTACTCCTCTTCCTAATTGAAACATGATGAATTTACTGATCTCTTCATATTTGCTGCTGATTATTTCCAGCTTGTACAATTTAGTGGCGAATCCAAACATTATATAGTCACAGACCTTTGTAACCACCAATTGACTGATAATAGAATACAACGCTATATTCCTTCCAAAGGCAAAAGCTGATATGAGTATCACAATTCCATCCAAAACCATCATAATGTAGCTTACATTTATTGCAGGGAAAACTTTTTTATTTAAAATTCTCGCGATGGTATCTGTTCCTCCAAATGAAAATCCTTTACGGAGTATCATTCCGACTCCGATTCCATAAAAAATAGAGAAATAAATTGAAGCAAGAAGAAGATCGTTTTCTATAAATTTAAATTTAATATCCTGCATGACCAATAAGATCGTCGGATATAAAACAGAAAGAAAAACAATTTTCATAATTTCTTTCTTCCCCATAAGTAAAAATGTGACGATAAGTATAACAAATGTTATAAAATAGTAAATATAAGAATAATTAATATTCACATATTTTTCTAAAATAATTGCCAGGCCTGTTATTCCGCTGGTAATAAGGCCGTTTGGCTTGAGAATATAGTTCACGGAAAAGGCGGTAATAAAACAGCCTAGGGTTAAGTAAACAATATTATTTAATAAATTTTTTATATTTATTTTATCCATATGTCACCTATATCAAATTTACTGTGAAACCGTAAATTTTCTGCGCTTATGATTGTTTTTTTACATAACCCATTATACATTATTAGCTGCCGCACAACAACTTAAAATAGGTGAAATTATTATTCCAATTCCCGCAGCCTATGCACAACGCTGTCTCTCGAAATATTTTTATACACCCGGATTGGCAGTACGCAGGCTAAAAGCAGCAGCACCGGGAAGCAGATCATTAAAGGCACAACGCTGAATTTATAGGTATATGCAGCGCTGCCCTGCGTTACAGTATTGACGGCAAAGTAGCTGACCGCATAGCCCACCGTTACAAAGACAAGCAGCGCCAGCGCCATATAGTATATGCTTTCCAATACAAGCATCTTTTTGCCTTGCTTGGCTGTCATGCCCACGCTCTGGAGCATGGCAAGCTCCTGCTTGCGGGAAAAAATGTTTGTCATGGTGGTGTTGACGAAATTCAGGATGCCGATCAGTAAGATCACAGCGCACAGCGTAAAGCCGATGAGCGCAAACTGCTGATTGTCGCTTTTCATCTCGGCAATGTAATCGGCGCGGGAGCGAAAGTCCACTTCGGGATTATTTGCAAGCAGTAACCCAATCTCTGTCTGGAGGCTGTCAACAGCGGCTTCATCCGCCATAACTGTAGCCGACATGATGTCCGGATTTTCCAGGCTTTCAAACTCCGAGGACGGCAAATAAACAGAAAACCCGGGCATCGAGATAAAATGCGCGCTTAAAGAATTGAGTGCGCTATGATTTACCCGCCCCATGACCTCATAGCTGCGCTTCTCTTCATCCTTACCGTTCAAAGAGAATGTAACGGTATCCCCGACCCGAACCATGCCCCCGCCGTCAAATCCAAGCAGCAGATAATCCCCGGATAAAAATTTCTCGCGGTCAAAGCTTCCTTCTACCAGGTTTTCCTCCAGCTTATCCAGCCAATAGTTGTCAAAGCCGTAAACCTGCGCGTTTATGAAATCGCCGTAAGCGCTGAAATCCGTCTTTTCAATTATTCCTTGAATTTCCTGCTCCGTGAGGGAAGGTTTCTCCGCTAAAATCCCTCTGCGGTGAAAATCGATTAAGCCGTCCTTAATATTTCCCTCTATGGGAGCAAAGCCATTTGCATAATAGACTTTGGCAATCTCCTGTACACCGTCAAGTTCCTTTACAGCATGCAATAAATCTTTGCTTAACGTATAGCTTGGCGTATAAGGTCTGGCAAAACTGAAATAATCCATGTCAGCAATCAGAAAATCACCGTTAATATGGCCTTGCAGGAATTTGTTCACATCAAAGCTGCCCACTAAGGTATAGACGATATTAAACAAAATCAACCCCACAGACAGGGACGCGATGACAAGCGACGCTTTTCTCCTGCTGCGAAATATGTTGGACCAAGCCATACGGGATATTTTCGCCCCGCTGCTGCCGCTCTTTACCTTTTTTGAGGGAGAGGAGGCAACGTTGGTAAAACGTACCGCTTCCACGGGAGTGACCCTTCCCGCCTTTTTCGCGGGGCCGTGACAGCTGATCAGTACCGTAGCCAGCGAGAGCACCGCTCCCAGCAGGAATATCCACGGATTCGGAGGCGCCGGCATATAGTCGATGCTCAGGAAACCGAGCAGCACAGGAATCAGCACGATGCCGAGCAGATAACCCAAAAGCAGCCCCACAGGTATGCCAGTCGCACAAAGCAAAAGTGCCTGAAAGTTGACAACACGGCCAAGCTGCTTTTGTGTCGTGCCGATGGTTTTCAGCAGGCCGTAAAACCTCACATCATGCATAACTGAAATATAAAAAATATTATAGATGAGAAGATAGCCGCTTACCAGTATAATGGCTATAATCAATACCATTGCCGCTATGATTCCGCCGTCTGAACTCGTTGTGTTGTAAGCACCGTTAAAGAGAATGCCCGCAGCCTCGGCGTCAATGACTGTATCCTGCAGGATGATATTGACATTATCTTCAAGTTCAGATAGCTTGCCGTCTATATTGGCAGTCAGCTTTGTTACACCGTAATAACCGCTGCCCAGGCGTGTTTCCGCCGGATTCACGCCTGCAAGCAGCTTGTTCGCCAACGCGTCGGAAATATACAAAATTCCGTAGGGGTTAAGGTTTAATTCCATATCCCAAAATCCGCAAACGGTAAAATCCAGACTGTAAGGTGTTCCGCCTACTTCAAAATCCAGATGCACGGACTGCCCCAATTCCCTCGGCAAATTCATCGCGTCCAGAATCCAGCTTGTCAGGGCAATTTCATTTTCTGCTTCTGGCAGCCGGCCTGTTGTCGGTGTACTGAAGGTAAACTCGGCAAAATTTTCGTCCGCCGTATGAATTTCTCCCTGTGCCTGACGGAAAACGCCCTCGGTCGTTGTAGTGATCAGCCTTGACAGGCCGTATTCCTTAACCAGCGGATGTTGGGCCACACGCCGGGCCTCGTCTTCGGTGAGGTATTGAAAATCCACCTCCGTGCTGCGCCCATAGCTGTGTATCAGTATCTGCCGCATACCGTCAGAGAGGCTGATGCCGATGGTGAACACCGCCGTAATCAAAACGGTGGTAAGCACAATGGCAGTCAGCCCAAATATGTTCCGGCTTTTATTCGCCATAAAGCTTCGTTTCGATAGATTTCTTACGATGGTTTTATTGTTATTCCTCATATCATCACCGACCTTCCGCGGCGACGATTTTGCCGTCTTCGATCCGGATCACACGGTCGGCAAGCTGGGCAATCTGTTCGTTATGGGTAATCATCACCATGGTCTGGTGGAACTTGGTAGAGGTCATTTTCAAAATCCCCAAAACATCCTGGCTTGTCTTACTGTCCAGATTTCCAGTCGGCTCGTCCGCAAGAAGAATGGACGGCTTCGTTGCGAGAGCACGGGCGATGGCGACACGCTGCTGCTGTCCGCCGGAAAGATTGTTAGGGAGATTATTTTTCTTTTCTGATAAGCCCAAAGTTTCAATAATGCTGTCTACAAAACTTTCATCCACGGTATTCCCATCCAGTTCGATGGGCAGAACGATATTTTCATAAACATTCAAAATAGGCACAAGGTTATAATTCTGGAAGACAAAGCCTACATTTCTGCGCCGGAAGATGGTAAGCTGTTCATCCGTCATTCCCGAAATATCCTTGCCTCCGACAATTACCTTACCGCCCGTCGGCGTGTCCAAGCCGCCCAGCATATGCAGGAGAGTGCTTTTCCCCGATCCAGACGTACCGACAACGGCCACAAATTCTCCTTCCTGTATTTCCAAATCAACGCCGTCCAATGCCTTGACGGTGTTGGGGACTTTCCCATAATACTTTTTTAGGGCTTCTGTTTTCAAAACCAACATGCTATATGCCTCCTTTCTCCATTGATTTCATCATAAACGACGATTCTTACAAGCTCCTAACAGGATCGGATTTATTTCTTACAGTTTTGTAAGAACACGGAGAAAATCGTATACTGTCCCGGTTTGGAATCTACAAGGATATAAGCGCCTTGTTTTTGAAATATCAAATTTGCCAAATAAAGTCCTAATCCGGCTCCGTCTATACCCTTGGCGTTCCGTCCCCGGTAAAACCTCTTGAAAATATAGTTCCACTCATCGGGGGCAATGCCCATGCCATAATCAGTAATGCTGACTTTTGTGTAAATGGGCAGGGTTTCCACAGATATATCAATTACCCCGTCTGATGGAGAATACTTAATCGCGTTTTCCAGAATATTTGTGATCGCCTCGCTTGTCCATTTGCGGTCATGCAGCAAGGCAATATCCTCAAAATAAGCCGTCCGAACGGAAATATTTCTCTTGGCCGCCGCCCCGAAAACGGTGCTGATGCTGTCGAAAATGGTTTGCTTTATACCTGCGGGAACAGGGTGCAATTCGACGGCTCCGACCTCCAGCCTTGACATTTTTACAAGGCTGTTCATCATCCATTGCAGCTTTTCCGTTCCTATCTTGATGCGCAATAAAAATTCCTGCCGCTCGGCTTCGCTAATGCTTCCCTCAAGCAGCAGGTCGGTATACATGGCAACTCCGGATAAGGGCGTTTTCATCTGATGAGACATATCCGATATAAAGCTTTGTATGATTTCTTTTTCCTGCTTGATTTGAGAAATATCCATTGTGTTCATCTGAATGATTTTAGCGGCTTTATGCGTCAGCTTGGAAAGCCGGCTATCCGCTGCCGCTTCAAATGGAAGCTTTGCATTTCTAGTTAGTACACTGTCCAAAACCTGATCGATAGAATCAAAGGTTTTCCTTGCATAGCGATAGCTGAAAAGGACGGTCAGGCTGCACAAAATGACAGCAATGACAACAGTAACTGCAAATGCCATCCCTACACCCCTCCGTTCCAAATGTAGCCGATGCCGTGAATGGTCTTAATGATCTGGGGATTTTTCGGGTCCTCCTCCAGCTTTGCCCGCAAGCGACTGATATTAACGGGCAGGGTATTTTCATCCACAAAATTCCCCTCGTTGTCCCATAGGGTGGATAATATCTGTTCCTTTGAAAGCACTTGCCCGGCGTTTGTCATCAAAAAATAGAGCAGTCTGTATTCCGTTGCGCTGATGGGTATTTCTTCATCCTCCCTAAAAAGTTTGCAAAGGTTTGTGTCCAGCCTGTATTTGCCGGAATGGATGATATAGCGGTTTTCAGCCTCTGTACGGCGAAGCAGCGCTTCCACTCTTGCCCGTAGAATGGACAGGGAAAAGGGCTTGGTAATATAATCGTCCGCACCGGCTAAAAGGCCGAATACCTCATCTGTTTCCAAATCGCAGGCGGTCAGCATAATTATAGGGATTTTTGAATATGTGCGGATTTCTTTGCATAAGTCCATTCCGTTTCCGTCCGGCAATCCCAAATCCAGTATGATAAGGTCAATCTTATGCTGCTCCAGCAGTCGCTTCCCCTCCTTAATACTGCCTGATGAAACAGCGTCATAGCCATCCTTTTCAAAGGTAAAGGCAATGCCGCGGCTTAAATTTTCATCATCTTCCAATATCAAAATCTTTTTTTTCATCATGCACCTCCGTTGCTCCCTCTGAGCGGGTAAATGTAATACATATTTTGTAATATCCACTGTCTTATTCTCATATATACATCAATTTATAGACGCTCCTTGCGTAGAAACATACTTCACCCCGATAAGGACTCTGATAATACTTTATCCCATGGAATTACACGTCCCATCCTGGTTGAACACCCAAGCAAACTACTGGATTATTTTTATTTTTTCTGCCCGGCAGCAGGCTTTTACATCATTTATAGTTTGTTTAAACAATTCTATAAATCTATCATCTGCAGTTATTACAATCTCTTCTATTTCTGTCTTCATCGACAGAGCATTTTCAGACTTGTACTTTCTTGTTTCAGCAATAATGCCCTTTAGCTTTTCTCCAAAAAGTATGATTTCATCATCAACAGTTTTTTCAGGCTCCCAGCACAACTTGTGCAAGGAGATGCCACCCTCATTCTGTCTGAAAAACTCTTGATAAATATATTCGGTTATATGCGGAACGTAAATAGCGTATAGCTTCAATATATTGAGCATGCAATAATATAGGGCATATTGTGCTGATCGACGCTCTTTATAGCCATGTTTCTCAGGCTGGTATAAACGTTCCTTAACAATCTCAAGATAATTGTCACAAAAATCCTTCCAGAAAAAATCATCGATTTCATGCCTGGCCGGTCCTATTTCATACTGGTCAAGAAGCTTTCTTGCATCGATAGCAGTTTGTTTGCATCGCTCGATTATCCATCTGTCTACAGGCATCAAATTCACTTCAGCATCTAGTTTAATGTCCTGTAAGTGAGATATTGAAAATTTGGATGCATTCCATAGCTTTGTAATAAATCTTTTGGCTATCCCTAATTCTTCAATTGAGAAGAATGTATCTGTGCCAAGCTTTGAATTGGCAGCCCAATATCTTATAGCGTCAGCAGAGTGGTTTTCAATAAGCAATTTTGGTGATAACTCAGAGTTGCTCTTTGATTTGCTGATTTTCTCCCCTTTTTTAGCGAGAACAAAACCGCAAACCATTATATCCTTCCAGGGGATTTGTCCCGTATGGTAAAGGCTTTTAACTATGGTATAAAACGCCCATGTGCGTATAATTTCATGGGCCTGTGTTCTCAGGCTCATTGGTAAAAGCCTATTCGAAATATCATCCTTCTCGTCCCATTTTGCATTTATTTGAGGGGTGACTGACGAAGTAGCCCATGTGTCAAAAACAGAGCTTTCAGGCACAAACTCGTCACATCCGCAATAACAAGGCTTATCAGGCTTTGCTTCAAGAGGATTTACAGGCAGCATCTTTTCACTTGCAACTATAACCTCACCACAGTTTTTGCAATACCATATAGGGAAAGGAACACCAAAGTAACGCTGACGGGATATGCACCAGTCCCACTTAAGATTCTCAACCCATGATACGTATCTGTTTTTCATATAATCGGGATACCAGTTGATTTCATCAGCAGCTTTTAAAAACATCTCTTTATTGGTAAGAATATCTATATACCACTGTTTTGAAGGCAAAATCTCAATTTCCCTTCCGCAACGCTCGTGTACTGCAACACTATGTGTGATATTTTGGGAGTCTAAAAGAAATCCATTTTCCGAAAGCAGGCCTATAATCTGTCTTCGAGCCGCCAAGATTTTTAATCCTCCGACCAGGGGTACGCTTTCATCAATTTTCCCATCGGGTAAAATAACTTTCCTATAAGGCAGTTTATACTTTTCACACCACTCTGCATCAGCACTGTCGCCAAAGGTTGCGCACATAACTGCACCGGTTCCTTTATCCATATCAACCTTGTCATCTGCCAATATAGGAATTTCATAATCATATAAAGGAACTACAGCATTTTTCCCAATATATCTTTTATATCTATCATCCTTTGGATTTACAAAAAGGCAAACACAACCATACAGCAGCTCAGGTCTTGTTGTGGCAACTATTAATTCCTCTTCGGCTGCCTTAAATTTCACATAATTAAAGGTAGTGTCCTTCTCAATGGTCTCCAACTCTGCCTGTGCTATCGAGGTCTGACATTCGCTGCACCATAGAACCGGCGACTCCTTCATATATGCCTTTCCATCTTTCAAAAACTTGATGAAGGATTTTTGTGATATCCGCTGAACCATAGGGTTAATGGTCTCATATTGAAGCGACCAGTCAACCGAGAAGCCCAAAGATTGCCACAAGTCTTTAAATTCTTTTTCGTATTTTGCAGAGGTTGCAGCGCACTTTTTGATAAATTCGCTTCTCGGAAGGTCTTTTGCAATGATACCTTCATCCTTTTCAACAAGTCTTTCTGTTGGTAAACCGTTGTCATCAAAGCCAAAAGGATAAAAAACATTATAGCCCTGCATGCGTTTGAAGCGTGCTATCATTTCCGCTTGTGCATAGGAAAATATGTGCCCGATGTGCAAGCTGCCGCTAACGGTAGGCGGCGGCGTATCAATAGAATAGATCTCGCTTTGATTCTCAATATCAAAGCTGTAGATAGAATTTTCTTTCCAAAAGTTTTGCATCTCTTTTTCTGCTTGTTTAAAGTCATAGTTTTTCTGCATGGCAATACCTCCTTAAATTTTACGAACACAAAACAAAAATCCGCCCGAAGCTTTTTATATTTGCTTAGGGCGGAACGTATGCGTCCGCGGTACCACCTAAATTCAGATATGACTATCTGCACTCTGACAGTGCGGGATAAATAAATACATTATCCGATACTGCTTTCCTTTTAACGGCGGAAATTTCCGTTGAAGCCTACTAAGATTATATCCTTTCGGTTCACAGCTCAAAGGCTACTTCCATACTTCCTTCACGAAGATTTTCACCAGCCATCTTCTCTCTCTGCTTCCGGTGAGTATGTACTCCTCCTCGTCAACGCCATTTTGTTCGTGTCCGTTTATATCATAATATTCAACTATACTCAAAAAGTCAATATATACATATAAGCGGTGGGCCGATCATGCTCATTTTCTATTTTTAGAAATATATGCTCCTATGCCGCTTCCAATCAAAGCAATTGCTCCATATACTACAATGTAAATCCAAGCGCTTGAATTATAGAAAATGAATATAGACGGAATAAATAAGATTGCCACAGTTACAGAATAAAACAAACTGAATGGCTTTTTAAAACCATATATCATAGAGCAAACAAAACATATCACAGGGATAATTATTAAAAGGGTTAGCATGGCTGATCCTGTATCTTTAATGAATAATGGCAACAGATAAAAACTAAACAAAGTAACCAATAAAAACGGCAGCATATCTTTCAGCTTTTTCATGGTTATTCTCCTTTGCAAATAAAATATTGAAAGTATCATTGTTTATTTATCAGACGAAAAACTTCGTTAAATGTTTCTAATATAATTAATATTTATACGCCTCAATTTAAATCAATAAATTGTATTTTTTTATTATAATATTTGATTTAAATTGTATTTCGCTTCATGCCGTCCCTTTTGCTCAATAAATTATTCCCGGGGCTTTTTATCACTACGGTCCCGGGAATAATTTATTATATTGCACTATGAATGTGTAAGGAATCAAGAATTAAGCTATTTCAGGCTCATAAATATCTCTAAGATTTTGTCCTTGTCCTTATGCGTATCATAGCCTACAATTACCAAACCATTGTTCATTTTTGCCGGTACTTCCGTATCCCCTGCCTGCAATGGCAGTATCATCTTATCTGATTCCTGAATACTTTTAATATTTTTAACAGCTATCGGCAATTTGCTATTTAAGTCAAACTTATATATTTCTATACCTATTCCGTTTACATTATATTTATATCCATCCACCGATCCCGTCATATCAGACATCTTGCCTACCTTGCTAAGTCTGAAACCGTTTTCCTTCAAGGCTTTTACAAATCCGTCAATGCTAAGCTCTCCGCCTAGAATCACTCCATCTTTGCTTTCTTCCGTCGCTTTTTCTGCTGCGGCTTTCTCGGCTGCTGCTTCATTTGTCACAGTTTCATTTGGCGCCGTATTATTTGCTGACGCTTTATTTGCACAGCCTATCATTGAAAGACATATTGTGATAATAATAAACCCACTTAATATTTTTTCATGTAAATCCCTCCAAAATATTTTTTATTTTCTAAACTAATTCAATCCGCTTCCATCAGAATTCAGCAGCTTCATCACTTCTTTTTTGGATACCCCTGTATAAGCCTTGATCAGGTCAACTGCTGTTTTTTCGTCAGAAGCCAGCCAAGACGAATCTGTTGCTCTATCTTCATAAGTCCATAAAACATATTTTATAATCGTATCCAAGTAGATTTTTTTGCATATGCATGCAAAAAAACTGACGCTGCCTGTCCTTCCGGACAAGCGTTAAGCTAATATATTCAAGCTTAAATCATCCAAATAGGTACAATGTAATTCTGCCGATCCACTGCGGATAGCTCTTCGCGCAAGCATAGAATGGCCCCTGTGCCACGCGGAACAGAAGATGCGTCCAGTACCTTGAACGTGCTTGTCAATTCGCTGCCAGGCCGGGTGGATTTCTTAATTTCCAGCGGATGTAGTTCACCATCCGCTTCGATTACCACATCGACTTCCTTACTGTCCCGGTCGCGATAATAGTGCATCAGACAATCCATACCAGCGTTAGTATAGCTTTTCCGTATTTCGGCGACAGCATAATTCTCCAATATCGCTCCATTGATGGCGCCATTTACCAGGATTTCAGGGCTGCTATACTTTGTCAGATAGGCCACCAGCCCTGTATCGAAGAAATACAGCTTAGGAGTCTTGATAGTTCTTTTCAGCAGATTGTTGGAATATGGCCGAAGATAAAAAATCACATCGGACTTTTCCAGAATGCCCAGCCACCTCTTCGCAGTATCCGCGCTGCAGCCTACGTCAGACGCAATATCATGGATGTTCAACAGCTGTCCGCACCGGCAGGCGGCAGCCCGGATAAAATCCAGAAAACCCAGCTTATCAATGCGCTCCACCATGTCGCTGACATCACGTTCGATGTAACTCTGGAGATAGCTGCTGTAAAAGGTTTCCCGATTCGTATATTTTCCGCTGATCATACCAGGCATGGCACCATTCCAGATACGCTGATAGATTCCGGTCACATCTGTTTGCATACCTCTTTGTGCTCGCTCCTGCAGCTTGGACAGTTCCAGTATAAACGGTGTATTTTTGCCGCTTCCGTATATTTCATGCTGGGATAAGGCTGTCAAATGGAAAATGGCGATCCGTCCCGCAAGGGACTCCTGTGCCAGTTCCATAAGGCGGAAGGATTGCGACCCGGTAAGCCAAAAATCGCCTGGCGCCGCGCCATTGTCTATCGCTATTTTAATATAGGAGAATAGCTCGGGGGCGTACTGCACTTCATCAATCAGGACCGGCACGGGATGCAAAGATAAAAACAGGGCCGGATCCTCCTTTGCCATTTTCCGCTCATCCATATCATCCAATGTGACATAGCGGCGGCTGTCATCCATCAGCTGCCGCAGCATGGTAGTCTTTCCGACCTGCCGGGGACCGGTAATCATGATTCCTGCATATTCCTTTGAGGTATCAAGAACCAATGCCTCAATATCTCTTTTTATATAAGCCATAATATCTCCTCCTTTCGGCCAATCAATGATATAATCTTATATTAGCCGTATATCGACGATTTGTCAAGCTATTCTGAAATCTGGTTACCGCTTTTTCCTCCTTCGGCTACCATTCGTGCTATTTGTTCCTCCTGTTCTAAGTCGTATCTTTTTGCTGACATAATAACAACCCCTTTCTAAGTAGTATAGTTGCCATTTTGGGCTCTACTTTTTCAGGGGTAGTCCAATACTTCTTGCCATCGGAAGCTTCCATTCTTTTTTCAATTTTCACTTCAGCATTCCATAGATTGCCATGGTGTCAGGTACACATAGGATTCTGATTACTAATAGATATATCCCTCTGCAGTTTTAATGTCTTCATCGGTTGTCACTATTACACCTATTGCGGTTTCAATGGCCTTTATAAGAACTTCAATGGGCATTGAAGGTATTCCCGTCCTATTTGTAACCTGTTCTTGAACAAATGGTATATGAATAAAGCCCGCTTTGATATTCAGCTTATTTTTATAAATATGATTCAAAACTCCATACATAAGATGATTGCAGACGAAAGTACCGGCTGTATATGAAACCCGGACAGGTATTCTTTCTTCTCTTATAGCCTGTACAATAGCTTTTACAGGGATAGTCGCAAAAAAGGCAGGTAGACCTTCCGGATCTATAGGCGTGTCTATCGGTTGCTGACCGTCATTATCCGATATCCTTGCGTCGTCTATGTTTATACCAACTCTTTCAACAGATAAATCAGCCGATCCGCCTGCTTGCCCAACACTCAGCACATAATCAGGTTCTAACTCACAAATTGTATTTGTTACTACTTCAATTGACTTCCTGAAAACAACAGGCACTGTGAGTTTAATGACCTCTGCACCGGAAATTTCATGTCTGAGCCGTTTCACTACTTCGAGAGCCGGATTTATTTTCTCCCCGCCAAAGGGTTCAAAGCCTGTGACTAAAATTTTCACAACAATTGACCTCCATTCTCAAAATAACTTTGTGTCTTAACAGCAAATTATTCCTAAGGCTTTATCAATATAGCCTCAGGAATAATTTATAGTGCTGTTCTATGAATTGTCAGGAGTAAACAAGCTATCCTATTCCAAACTGTCAAATATTTTCAGTATTTTTTCTTTGTCCTTTTGCTTCTCAATGCCATTGACCGCTATGTTTCCTTTGATGATTACCGGCATTATGTGATCCCCTTCCTTCAGGGGTATTCTAACCGTACCTGACTCTTTTGCACTTTTAATATTTTCAACGGTCAACGGATCTTTGCTGTTCAGGTCAAACTGATATATTTCTATATCTCTGCTATTTACAGTGTATTTATATCCGTCTGCAGCACCTAACATCCCGGATAAGGTCTGACCTACCTTACTAACCCTAAAGCCATTTGCCTCTAAAGCTTTTACAAATCCTTCAATGCTTAGCTCTCCGCCCGGAATTACTTTATTCCTGATTTCCGCCTGCTTTTCTGCTTCGATCAAGGCTTCCTCTATAAGCTTGGAGAATTCATCCGTTGAACGGGTTCCAACTATCAATTCTCCTAATATCTCACTGTTATTATCTACTATCAAAGTAGTCGGCGTATACATTATCTTATCCAAAAACCCGTCTGCCAGGCTGTCTGTTGCAAGGATATTGGTATATTTGCCGCCTTTTTGGTCCAATATTTTCTTGGCGCTTTCAATTTTATTGTCTTTCAATATCCCTAAAACCTTGACGCATTTGTCGGAATATTTGTCATTTATCTCCTGCAACGCAGGAATCTCTGTTATACAGGGGCCTCAGGTAGTAGTCCAGACATTTACCAGGGTGATCTTGCTGTCGGCAAAGAATTCATTTGTTACTTCATTTCCGCTTAAATCCCCGGAGGTGAAATCAGGTATCATAATATCCGGGTCTGACGTCTCCACCTCCTGCTTAGCTGTTTCCTGAGCCTGCTGCTTAGGCTCTTCTGCAGGTGCTTTGCTTTCACAAGCCGAGGTACTAATGGCAACTATGAGTGCCGCTGCCAGTATCCAATACTTTCTCATCCTCCATCCTCCTCTTCCCTGTTTTGAATCCTGAACCGATGGCTTTTGTCGGGCACTTCCCCATACAAATTCCACATCTTATACACTCAGGACTATTAGCATTTTCATAAATCTTAATATCTACAGGACAGTTTTTATTGCATATATCACATTTTATACATTTGCTGCTGTCTACATTCATTTGATAAAAACTTACCCTATTAAAAAGAGAATATATTGCTCCTAACGGGCATACCACCCTGCAAAAGGGCCTTGAGAATAATACGGCCAGAATCACAGTTACCCCAAGAAGCAGCAGCTTCCAGTAATACATGATGCCTATGGCCCTTCTTAAAGCAGCGTTTCTTATTATAAGCGGCAGGCTTGCCTCCAGGGTGCCTGCAGGACATATATATTTGCAAAAATAGGGAAGCCCTATTCCTACTTCGTTGGTAAACAGTGCAGGCAGCAGCAATACAAATACAGTGAGAAAGAAGTATTTGAGCTTGCTTAAGAATTTGGGCATTTTATACTTCTTAGAAGGTATCTTGTATAAAAGCTCTTGAAACAGCCCGAAGGGGCACAGCCATCCGCATACAAACCTTCCACCAATAGTACCGATAAGCATAAGCAAGCCTATGACATATAGAGATACCTGATGCTTAAGCCCTACAGCAACAGACTGAAGTGAGCCTATGGGGCAGGAGGTATAAGCTCCAGGACAGGAATAGCAATTGAGTCCCGGAAAACAAAAGGACTTCAGCTTTCCTCTGTATATGGTTCCCTTTGCGAAGCCTTTAAAGTATCCATTACCTATAAGTGTTGAAGCAAATTGAACCATTCTTCTCTTAAAGCTACCCAATTCCTATACACTCCAAACAAATGTCGATAGCTTTTTCCAGCACTTCCCCTGCTTCCCCCCTGTAAATACCTGCAATGATCAAGATAAAAGATAGCATCAAAAACATATATTTTACCTTATCCCTCATACTATTCAACCTCCAAACTAAATAGGCTTATAGTGGAAACAATACCCGAAGAAGCAAAAGCTTCATAATTACACAGCAAATTATTCCTGAGGCTTTATAAATATAGCCTCAGGAATAATTTATAACACTGCGCTATGAATAGTCAAGAATCAAGAGGCCAATCTATTCCAAGCTGTTAAATATCTCCAAAATTTTGTCTTTGTCCTTATGATTCTCATAGCCTGCAATTACTAAATCATTGTTTATTTTTGCCTGTATTTCCGTATCCCCTGTCTGCAATGGCAGTATCATCTTACCTGACTCTTGGATACTTTTAATGTTTTTAACAGAGATCGGCAATTTGCTGTTTAAATCAAACTTATATATTTCTATACCTATTCCATTTACATTATATTTATATCCATCCACCGATCCCATCATATCAGACATCTTGCCTACCTTACTAAGCCTAAAACCATTTGCCTTTAAGGCCTTTACAAACCCGTCAATGCTACGCTCTCCACCTAGCTTTAGCCCATCATTGCTTTCAGTTGCTGTTTTCTCGGCAGCCGCTTTTTCTGCCTCTGCCTTTTCTGCTGCTGCTTTCTCGGCTGCCGCTTTTTCTGCCGCTACTTTTTCCGCTTCAGCTTTCTCTGCCGCCGCCTTTTCCGCAGCCTCTTCGGCTGCCTTCGCCTCAGCTTCCGCTTCGGCCGCCGCGGTTTCGGCGGCTGCTATTTCCACCGTTTCTGTTTCGGTCTTTGCCGTTTCAGTAGTTGCTGTTTCGGTTATTGTCGTTTCGGCCGTTGGCGTCTCAGTCGCTGGCGTTTCACTTGTTGCCGCATTATTTCCGCATCCGAATAATGAAATACACATTGTTATAATAATAAACACACTTAGTATTTTTTTCATATAAATCCCTCCAAAATATTTTTTATTTTCTAAACTAATTCAATCCGCTTCCATCAGGAGTCAGCAGCTTCATCAATTCTTTTTTGCATACCCCTGTATAAGCTTTTATGAGGTCAACCGCCTTTTTTTCCAGGTCAGCAGCATTCTGTTGCTGAGCCTCCGTTGGATTAGGTATGGTCTCTGCCTGGTAAGCCTGTTTAACTGCATTCACGGCCGTCTTTAATTCGCTGTCCGCATAATTAAAAACAGCGCTTCCATTGGAGTCTTTTACACCGGCACTCAGTACCAGATTATTTTGTGAATCCAGTTCAAAGCCCGGGTCTTCTTCATCCGTACTAGTGATTGTTAATTTTGTCAGCTTGTCAAGCTTATAGCTGCCGTTTGTCTCCTTTAATCCATATACCTCTGCCGTAACTGTATCCGTTGCATTCATTCCCGAGTATATAAAAACATACTCGTCATTTGATAATTCAACCTCTAATTCATTAGGAACACTACTTTGGAGGGCTCCTATAATATTTGTATTCCTCCAGTCATTCTCATGCGGATACAGCCAATACCATACGCCGCTCTCCAATGACACTGTGGTATTAATAATTATCGTCGTGGAGCTTTCATAGTATGGCTCCTTCCCCGGAGTCCGGTCTGTTATAAAAGGAGGAGTGAACCTCTTCATCAAAGACATTGTAATCGGTTTGCTGGTGTCAAGAGGCTTGTAATAGCTTATTCTTACCCTTGTATCACCTATTGCCTCAATTTGTGTAATATAATTATCTGTAGTTTTTGTATCCGTACCGCTAAAGGCATACTCCTCGCCTACTATATTGGCTTTATTACCCGCATAATCCATAGGGTCGGATTTTACCCTTAAAGTATATTCATACTCAGAGGTAAGAAAACCGCTGCTCAATGTCAACAACACCGTATCATCCTGTTCCGCGCCTACAACTGCTTCAGGCTTGATTACGGCTTTCTTGCCCTTATTGTTCACATACTCTATCTCATATGCTCCAGGCCTTTCCAAGCCTTCATTGAAGGCAACTTTCACAGTATTTCTGTCAACAGCTTCCACATTTTCAATGTACGGCGCTTCCGAATCGTCCAGATCAGCCGTTATTTCAGTCTCAGATTTTTCATCCGTATTTTGAATTTTGATCCCATGCATATTTGTAAAGGATTTCCCCAAATCAGCCTTAAATACCTTGCCGCTCTTGAGGATTCCAGTTGATTTCAAGTAGCCGATGGTGCTGTCATCCACTTTAACGCCGGGGGTCAAGCCGTCAAAGTTCACTGAGGTTGCCTTAACCTTTTCGCTAAAGTATAATTCGAACTTTTTTGCATCCTTCTGATAAATCGATTGTACTTCCGGCTTCTCCGGCTCCTCGCCGGTGCCCTGGAATACCGCTCTATTCCTAAAGTCTGTAGGCAATTCATACCTTCTCCCCAGGATATTCTTTGCGCTAAGCCCTACTATCATATATTCCGCATCTTCCAGCTTTTTCTTGGGATAGTCAGAGAATTCCACACGCCTGTCATCATCGTAGACGACCTTTGAGGTCAATATAATGCTGTCTCCAACGGGACCCCCATTACTGTCCACTTTTTTCAGCTCTAGCTTTGCATCCCCTATATTTCCTATGGGCCTGTCAAAAGCTACACTTACCACATATTTATTTACTGCCGATACATCGTCAATCTCCGGAGGATTCTTATCATCCTCGGCAACTGTTGCATAGAATGGTACTTTTTCTATTTTCAACATATTCCCCGCATTGTCCATTATTCCATCTATGCTTACCGTGTATTTTTTACTGGATATTAGAGGCGTTGGAAGATCCAAAAGAAGCTTCTTATCCACTACAGTAAAAACTGAGCTTACCGGATGTCCTATACCTCCGTCTATCCATATTTTTGATATATCCATTGCATCCAGAAAGTCTAATTGCTTGTCAAATTCCAGTTCAATCTGAGTAACATACTGGTCACCGGATCCGACTAAAGATTTTACTGCCTTAATGCCCGCTGCCGCCACTGCATTTGCATCGGCATGTTTACTAAGTTTGGTTTCCCTGATTTCATTTCCGTATTCATCCTTAATGCCTTCAAAGTTCAGGGTATATCTTTGATTTAAAGCAAGGGGAGATACCTTGAGCTGTATTTTTCTGAAATCCGCCGGATCCTCATTTTTTGGGGGCGTAGTTGCGGAATAAATCGTAACATCCCCGTCGATAGTATAGTTCCGGACATTTTTGGCGGATTCCATATCCAGCCTGGCTTTGCTGCTAAAGCTGACCTCTATGAGATTTCGCTCTAAAATCTGGATACCGGTAATCCTGGGCTGTGACTTTGTAGGCATTTTCCCCCGGAAGAACTTTTTGTACGGCTTTGACATTACATTACCCCTGGTATCGGCTACATTTTTTACTGTCAGCTCATATTCAACCGACTGCTGTGGTTCGGTTATCAATTCGACCTTGATTGAAGATGCTTCCCTTATCTCTTTTACGGCCAAAGAACCTGACGCAGATTTTATTTCATAGTTTGCTGGATCGGCAGCGGATTTTCTATCATAAGTTTTAGCAAAAGTAACCATTACTCTTGTGTTCCCGCCTGCATCAATATCAGTTACTCTTTGAGCATTTGTACTACTGCTAGCCAATCTGAAGCTATATTGGGCGGATTTCAGGACACTCCCGTCAAGGGCCGTAATATTGGAAACCTTCGCCTTGATGGTCTTTCCGCCCTTTAGTCCCTTTACCCTGAAATAGACTTCTACATCCGTAGGCATTCTTACTGCTTCAATAGTCCCGCCTTCAAAGGAATAGTTGTTTATATCTGTTGCCGAAACTGCATCGACCGCCCTATCAAACTTGACTATTATTTCTCCTTTTGATGATTCTTCTGTATCCTCCCTGACGCTCTTAAGCGACAGTCTGCCACCGGTTTCCGGCAAGCCCGCAAATTTGAAGCTTCCGTTGCCATACTTTATACTATATACCTGACCGCAGGTTTGAGGCGATGTCTCCAGTATGACCACGTTTCTTCCATTGGGCATTTTTTTTGCAGACTTAACCTCAAGCCCTACTGCTTCAGACCATTCTGTCTCAAGTCCTTCTATTTTATATATGGATTTATCCTCCGCAACTATTTTGTCTACAGGCCTATTAAACTCCAATTTTACCAAGGTATTGCCGGCAGATGCGGCTGATTTTACTTCAGCCTCATAGATTCCCGCATACCCGGCCTGCTCCTTTGTAAATATGCCTGCCTCTATCAATTTATTGATATAAACTCTTTCGTCTGCTGTATTTGCTTTTAAAGCTTTTATTACAGCTGAAGCCAAATTGTCAATAGTAGCCTTTTCTACCTTTGCCGGAGTGAGGCCAACTTTTTGGGCGAAATCAAGAGTATCCTCCCAGATAAAATCTCCTGATGAGTCTTCTTTAATCTCTTTATATCCCAAGGCTTCAAGCAGCACTCTATAGTAATACTGCTCTGTAACAGTCTGGGTCGGATTGAAGTTATCCTCCTCATCCCCCGCAAATCCGTACTGGGGATTTTTCTTCAGGTAAGCCAGTATATTTTTCTCTTCAGTCGAGCTTACTTTATCGGCGTCCCGGAAGCTTTCACTTCCATTGTAAGCCTTTGCTTCCTCATAGAGTCCCCTTAGCCTTAATAGCATTGTTGCCGCAGTAAGCTTTGTCACTTCCTGCTTCATATATTCAACTGTTGCCTCATCTTCTGAAATTATCCCCAAGGTCAGGCAGGCTTCGGCTTCAGCGCTTATTACCTCTTCTTCTGCTTCCTCAGTATCGGATGACTGCACCGCCGGACTCGCAGCAGCGGCATCTGTTGTACCTGTATCTGCAAATGCTGCCAGGGTACCTTGAAATACAAGAACAAGAATCAATATAAATGACAATACTTTTTTCATTTAATAACACTCCCTTCAGGTATTTATTTGGTTGCCACATCTAAATTTTTTATCTCCTTACATAAACCTCTAGCTGCATTCCTTCAATTGCAAATCTACAAACTGCCGATAGATGGCGTTAATCTTATATAACTCCTCATGCTTTCCAATACCGTTTACGGCCCCATCGCTTAAAACGATTATTTGATCGGAATCCAGAATCGTCCTCATATTATGGGCAATCACAATGGTAGTCCGTCCCTTCATCAGGTTTTTCAGTCCCTTTTGAACTTCCTGCTCAGCCCGTGCGTCAAGGCTGCAGGTCGCTTCATCCAACAGCAGGTAATCCGGATCCTTTATGATGGTCCTGGCAATGGCAATCCTCTGGCGTTCTCCTCCCGAAAGCTTACCGCCAACTTCTCCGACCTCGGCATCGAATTTGCCGGGAAGCTCCCGGATAAAATCATAAGCATTTGCCAACTTGGCCGCGCGCATGATTTCCGCCTCGCTCACTTCACGGCCGACACCATAGCATATATTTTCACGTATGGTTCCGGAAAGCAGCGGACTGTTTTGCGGAACATATCCGATGGCTTTTCTCCACTCATCCAAATGTATATCTTCAATGGGAATATCACCAAAGGTTATAATCCCATTTCCGGGCTTATAAAAGCGCTCCAAAAGATTGAATATGGTGGTCTTCCCGCTGCCACTGGGGCCTACAATAGCTGTAACCTTGCCTTTAGGTATAGTAAAAGTCAAATCATTTAGAACATTTTTCTCGGTATAAGCAAAACTGATATTTTTAAAGTTTATATCCGAATCAGGTATGCTGAAGGATTTCTCTCTTTTAAAAACCTCGCTGTCGCTTTCAAGAATTTCTCCAATTTTAGCTGCTGAGCCTTGAACTCCTTTGATATACTGATATGCCTGCAAAAGGGCAAAAATACTCGGCAAAAGCATTTCTGCATACATATAGAAGGCAATCAGATCAGCTACCTCCAATCTCCCCGCGCCTACTTCCTGTGCCCCAAGGACAAAAACCAAAAGTAGGATGGCAATATCTATAGTCTTTGCTATAGGCTGCTGAATGAAAGAAAATATCTTAGCCCTATATAACTCAGCTTTAAAGAAATTTTCTACAGTTTCATAACCACTCTTCTGTTCCTTGCCTTCAGCACCAAAAGACTTTATCAGGCGCATGCTTCCCAATCTCTCTGCCATAAATCCTGTCATTGCAGAAAATTTGTTCTGTACAAGTCCACCTATTTTGAATTCAAATCTTCCGATAAACCATATAACAAACATAGTCCAGGGTATCAGCGGAATCATCAGCATTGAAAGGGACCTACTCATGCCGTACATAATGATTATAGAGCCTACCAAGCCTTGAACTCCTCCTATAATGCTGTTAACTACTGAAAGGGCGTTTGGAACCTTCTGAGCATCGCTTGTTACACGGCTTACAAGTCCAGAGGGCTTTTCATAGTTAAAGTATTTCATGGGCATTCTCATAAGCTTTGACCATAAATTGGTTTTAAGATTCAGTTCAAACTTTGAGTCACCAAACTCAAACAATGTAGTAGATAAAGCTCTAATAATTGATGCCGCTACGGTCAAGCCCACAAAACCCCATACAACCCCCGGCTCAAATATTTTACCTTGCATCATGTCCCTGGTAAGCAAAGGCAGCTTTAAATTTATGGAGGTCATAGCTATTGTACATAAATATGACAGAATATATAAATGCCACGGCACCTTATTTTTTAAAAAGAATTTGATAAAAGGCATCCATCTTTGCTTGGTTGCAATTCTATTTTCCATGCTTACTCCTCTCCCCGCAGCAGCGGCTTAGCTTTGACAGGCAAATTGCCTCTGGCTCTGAATATCAAAAAATCCCTTATATATTTCGTTCGTTTTCAGAAGCCCTTCATGGGTTCCTATACCCGCGATTTTACCGGAATCAACAACAATGATCTGATCCGCATTTACAACTGTAGCGATTTTATGGGCAATGACGATAGTCGTTCTATTTTTCATCAATCCATCCAGATTCTTCTGCACAATATGCTCAGAATAGGCATCCAGGCTGGAAGTGGCCTCGTCAAGCAAGAGATACTCAGGATCCCGCAAAATAGCACGGGAAATTGCTATTCTCTGCCTCTGCCCCCCCGAAAGCTTTGAGCCGAATTCTCCCACCTCGGTGTCGAAGCCCTCCGGAAACTCTCTGACAAAATCCATCACATCAGCCGCTGCTACGGCTCTTTGAAATTCCTCCTCACTTACCTCCCTGTCTATTCCATATAGGATATTGTCACGGATGGTACCGGACATCAGAGCCATTTCCTGCGCAACATAACCGAATTTTCTCCTCCAGCCTGCAAGGCTTATATCCTCTACAGGAACATCTCCCAGCTTGATAACCCCTGCCTCCGGCTTGTAGAACCGCTCTACGAGGCTCAGTATCGTGGTCTTGCCGCTTCCGCTGGGCCCCACGATAGCAGTGACTTTTCCGGCGGGCACCCTGAAGCTTACATCCAATAAGACATTATTATCGCCATATCCGAAGGATATATTTTCAAAAATAATTTCTTTCTTTGCTTCATCCTTCTTTGCCTCACACTCAATCAAATATTTGCGGTACTCTTCGCTGGGCTCTTCCAGCAGCCTTGAAATTCTCTCGGTTGCGCCCTGGGATGCCTTAAAAGCAGAAAAGAGTGATACTATTGAATTGACGCGAAGCATAAGGTCTTTTGCATATAGGTAATAAGCCACCCAGACATCAATTCCAAAAGCCCCTCTTGGAACATAATATATGCCTAATCCGACAATCACCAGAGTCTGAAGTGATTCCACAATAGATATTACAGGTCTGAATATCGCAGTGACCGTTACTGCTTTTACCTGAGATTTGTAGAGCTTGCTTATCACTTCTTTTCCCCTTATATCCTCTTTTTCTTCATTTGCGAACACCTTTATAAGAGGAATATTGGTAAGACGCTCTGCTAAGAATTGAGTCAATTTTGAATTGCTTTTTGTTACCTCTGACACTGCTTTAAAATTCAATCTTCCTTGTATGAAAGCGACCAAAGCTACAAGAGGTATAAGGACAAAAAATGACACGGCTAATCTCCTGTCGTATTCATTCACTATCATAAGTGTCATTATTATACTGTAAAGCGAAGTTATCTGCGGCAACAATGATGTCATAAGAAAAGAACTGACATTCACCGTATCAGAAGTAGTTCTGCTTACCATCTCTCTGGCTTTTGTTTTATCAAAAAAAGAAAGCGGCATATTCATCAGCGATTTCCATATCAGCCTGCGAAGCTTCATATCAATTTTTGCTTTGGCAGCATTATCAATAAATTGTCCGGGAATAGCGATAAAAGTCCTCGCCAATGCAATGAATATCGTTCCAAATATGACTTCATTGCTCAGCTCCCCGGATGCGCAAGTCTCCTCCTATTTCCTCTATATCAGACAAAATCTCAAATATATTGCCCGAAACTGTTATCTGATCTACGGGGTGCACCAGCTTGCCATCATCAATCAGATGACCTATTGCATACAACGAAAAATTCCCTGAAACAAAATTAATCCCGGCATTTGCGCCCTGCAATTCCACTATAAGGATCCCCTTCTGGGTTTTCTCTATCATAGCCTCCAGCGGCAGGCTTCCCGGTTTCAGATAAATATTGTGGGGACCTACATTTACAGTGCCGCGGTATCCGCCCTTTCTGGCATTGCCTGTAGATAATGTACCTGCCTTTCTCGCTGTTTTGCTGTTATGCATAAAGGTCATAAGCCTTCCTTCTTTAACAAGCTCAAAACGCCGCGTAGGATATCCTTCTCCGTCAAAGGCTGCACTTCCCGGTACATTTTTCATCAAAGGGTCTTCTATAATCGTTACATTGATTCCTGCGATTTGTTCCCCAAGCCTTCCTTCAAGCTTTGAAAATCCCTTTTCCACCGCTTCGCCGGATAGACTGGAAACGAAGGCTCCCAACAATTGGGTTGCTGTGTCGTATCTAAAAATAACAGGATAATTCCCCGATTCAATGGAAGACGCGCCCAGCTTTGAAACGGCTTCCCGGGCGGCTTTTTCCCCAATCTCCTTAAAGTTCAGCTTTGAGACATCCTGCAGGGTAAAATCCGATTCAAAACCTGTTGCAGTTTGCTTCCCATCGCCGGCCATCACATAAATACCCCCTGCTGCATCGGCATATTTAGAGCGGCAATTCAAGCCTCTGGTATTTATGATGGCAGTTTCACCGCAAGTATTTGATACGACGCATTCGATAACCCTCTTGATCCGAGAGTCAGACTCTAAAGCAGCATTCTCCATTTCAAAGGCCCAACGGATCATAGCCTCAGTTGAAAGCTCCGCTAAAGCCTCAGAATAATTATCAAGCTTTTCATAATGATCGGCACCTCCAAAAAGCTCCTCAACTCCATTTATTTCCAGGGATTTAGCATTTTTTATCGCTTCATCAAGCAGAAAATCCGCGGATTTGTCATCAAGCTTTTCCGTATATGAATATCCCATTTTGTTATTATAAAGTCCTCTAAAAGAGACTCCGCTTTGTTCCCTGATCTCATAGCCTCTAATTTCTTTGTTCCAAACCTTTACCGCAGTGGATCTGCCAGAGGAATAATATATCTCCATATCACCGAATCCAATCTGCTTTCCCTTATCAAAAAGCCTTTCCTGTAATTTTGATATGTCCATAGTTATACCTCCTTCCTTCCACCCACAGTAAGTTCTGATACCCTCAAAGTAGGCTGTCCCACGGTTACCGGGACCGTACCGCTTTTAGCCCCGCACATCCCTATCCCATGCTCCAGATTGCTGCCTACCATGTCTATCTTTTTCAGGGTATCAAGACTATTGCCTATCAAAGCAGCACCCTTTACAGGCTCTTCTATTTTTCCGTTTCTTATTATATATCCCTCGCTGATGCTGAAATTGTAATCGCCGGTTGCTGTATTGACAGAACCGCCGTTCAATTCTTTGGCATATATTCCGTACTCGGTATTTGAGATGATTTCCTCCGGTGTGGAATTTCCGGCAGCTATAAAGGTATTGTTCATTCTGGCGGTAGGAGGATAACAATAGGATTCCCGGCGGCCTGAGCCGGTAGAGTCCATTCCCATCCTTCGGCTCCCCAGCTTGTCGACCAGATAGCCCTTTAATATTCCATTTTCGATCAATAAGTTTCTTTGGGTTGGTGTTCCTTCATCGTCAATATTCAGAGAGCCCCATATATTCATAAGTGTTCCATCGTCATATGCAGTCACAAGAGATGATGCAATGGGCTGTCCCAGTTTATCCGCAAATACCGATGAGTTGTAGGCGACACTCGCAGACTCCAGGCCATGGCCGCATGCCTCGTGAAAGAGAACTCCTCCGAATCCGTTTTCAATGACGACAGGAAATTTCCCAGATGGTGCAAAACCCGCCTTCAGCATGGTCTTTGCGCTGGCGGCGGCTTCTTTGGCATATGCTTCTATGTCAAGCTGCCGCATATATTCCAGTCCTCCAAAATAGCCCGGTCCTGTCCTTCCCGTCTCTTTGTCCGTGCCGCATACAGCCATTGCTTCGATTCCAAGGCGATTCCTGCACCTCACATCCTCAGCAAATACCCCTTCCGTATTGGCAATCAAAACGTTTTGAACATAATCAAAATATGATATGAAGGCCTGTTCAATAACCGGGTCATATCCCTTTGCAGCCTCATGAGCCCTGCGAAGCCAGCTTATCTTTTCCCTTCTCGTCACACTGTCAGGCATGATCTTTATATCATGCCTGTTTTTTATTGTGCTCCTCCGCAAATCAATAATAAGATCTTCCTTTTGAGCCCTTATTCCCTGTGCCGCAATCCGGGCTACTTTTATCAAATTTTCTTCCCCGGGATCATTAGTGTAGGCATAAACATAAAAATCGCCCTTCATAATGCGGATACCAATTCCAAAATCCCGTCCGGAAAGAGCTTTTTCCAGCACTCCGCCGATCATATTCAAAGCTTCGCCCGTCTTGTCCTCAACAAATATTTCAGCAAAGTCCCCTCCTGTTTCAATAGCAGCATTCAGTACTTTTTCTATAGTTCCTTGTGGCAGCATTAGACGATCTCCTCCAAACAATATTCATTTACAGCAATCTCTTCCTAATAAAGATACTCTTTTATCACTTCTTTTAGCTGCTCCAGTTCCATAAACCCAGTATTTCTCTTTAGTTCCTTGCCATCCTTCATAAAAAGTATGGTCGGCACGCCGCGAACCCGATTGCGGACAGCTATGTCCTTATTCTGTGTGGTATTCACCTTTACAATATTTACAAAAGGCAGCTCAAATTCTAACTCTTCTATGACTTTCATAAATCTTTTGCAGGGATTGCAGTTTTCTCCATACAAATCAACAACTGCAAAGCCTTCTTTTATAACTTCTTCAAAATTTTGTGCATTTGCTTCTATTACCGGCATTTTAACTCCTCCTAGTTCGTCAATAAACCTTATTTTCAAATATTTTGTTAAAATATAACCTTAAAAAGCTTGAAGCTTGCTTCCATAATATTCAGAAATTTTCTTTCTTAAAAATCCTGTGTATCGAAAGGCAATGTATCGAAAAAAAGGCTCCATTGCCTTGGCAATCTCAATATCCACTGATTCGTTCTTCGAAATTTCTTCAATATGTCCTTCGTAAGATCTCTCATCAAATATGATATCTTCTTTTTTAGCCATGTCCATTCCAACAAGAGCCATCTTCAATTCTTTCTCATGGCTTTTTCTGATATGTTCCTTAAATGCTTCAATACTGCCAAATCCCACTCTTGCACCCAGCTCTTTTTCAGACATTTCTTCGAAAACCAGCCCCTCCATTTTTGATAGAATTCTGCATCTGTCAAGCTCTTCTTCACAAAGCATTCTTACATCTTCGTCTGCAATGCAATACTCAGATCGATCGGCAACTTCCTTTAAAATTTCATAACTTATTTGTATAAGTCTTTCTTCCTTAAGTTTGGAAGCTCTCATTTTAAATAAATGGTCTTTAAGTTCTGGTACTGAATTAACCCCTTCTATATTTTCTTTTATGATCAATTCATCTGTAATGGCCGGAATTATTTTTCTCTTAATGCTCAGAATCTTAGTCTTAACAGCATGTCCGTCCACATCTATTATTTTTTCTTCATTCTTTTTAATATTTATAAGCTTCTCTTCAAAATTTTTATCGAACAAGCCTGCTCCTACAGCTATGGGAACATTAGACCTATTATATTTCTCCATGCTGCTCTCCATTTCTACCATAACAAAATCTCCGGCCTTTATCCCACCATCCGGCTCCACTGTTACGGCATGTTTCTTAGCTATCCCTTCCAGTGTTTTCAATATTTCTTTTTCATCTACTTCAATCCTCAGCAGGTTTTCAGGCACCTCTGCATCCTTGAAATCAAATATTTTGATCACCTTAGATTTGAACAAATCATTTTCTCCCCTTTTTTGCATGCGGCCGTATTTTCCCTTCGTCTTCTAATATTATATAATCGCCTCAACATCAAACCATTTATTTAACCTCCTTTTAACATATTTTTAATAAGAATTTTACAAATCCACAATTTAAATTTAATATTCCATAAAGGCTTTTACAATATTGTTTGCTTATTCCGGTAGTTATGAGGTCAGTTTCGTACGTTTTGATGTCAAGTTTTTATTAAAAGCTGCTGCAAGCTGTATAGACAATAAGGATAAAAAAACTGTACATAAAAAGGTCTTACATCCCAGTTCATGCACAGCATCAATGCGTACAAACCAATGTATATTTGTTTTATGGCTTCAATTATAAGCGGCAACTAAGTGACTTTTTGAAAGCGCTTTCTTATTTTTAAGGAGGAGTCTTGAAAAAAGGCTGGAAATAATGGTTGCCGCTTATAGATGTTTTCTTAAATTTAATGCAGCACTTCTATTTTTACAATATTGTTTGTCTATTTGGGTAATTATAATGTCTATTTCGTATATAGCCATGTTTTTTTCCGTAGTATAATTTTCACGGCAAAAAAATACCCGCCTAAAAAAGCGGGTCAAACCTCATCAATAAAATTTTATTCCTCTTTGGAGCAATAGCTCCTTTAGCTCATTGTATTTATCCCTGCTCAAGGGCAATTCTTCCTTCTTATCCTTCAGTTGCATCAAATAGGACCTCTTGAAATCATCAATCCTTATACTTTTTATTTTTTCAATGGGCACCAGAAAGGATTGATGTGAGCGAAAAAAGGAATGTTCACTGAAAATATGCTCCAATTTTTGCAGGGAATCTCTGCAATTGAATATCTCACCGTTCTCACAGATAATGCAGATTTTTCTTCCCCTCTTTTCAATATAAGAGATATCCTTTACATTAATTATTTCGAAGCCGCCTTCCACATTAATACCGATCTTTACTTCTTTTGCCGGCTTGTTGTGGCCCTTCAACTCCTTTACCCTAGATAAGGCCTGCTCCAGTCTGAGCAGGTTCACCGGCTTTGTAAGAAAGTCAACGGGCCGGTATTCATAGCCCTTAAGGGCAAAACCGGCATATCCAGTTAAAAATATGATCATGATGTCAGGATAATGATACTGTATGTGCTTTGCAAGTTCAAAACCGTTTATATCTTTCATATCAATATCCAGGAAAATCAAATCAACTTCATGATTTTGCAGGAATTTAACAGCATCGGTGCCATTATCGGCTTCGCCTGCGATGCTGATATAATTAAAAGTGCTCAAGGAAGCCTTTATAGCATCAAGGCATATTTGTTCGTCATCTACTAGCAAGACCTTTAACTGTAAGCTTATCATAATCATCTCCAATCATTCCATATACTGCTGCAGCATGTATAAGCTCAAAATTCAAATTCATAATATAATACTACTTTGATATATTGCCATTGACTGTCATCCTGAGCGCAGGGAAGAATCCCAGACCTTATAGGAGTTCATGCATTTGCCCGGGTCTTGTCTTTTGGGCCTGAGACTCTTCCTTTGTCAGAGTGACATAAAAAGCACAGCTTTTTACAAGTTAACAAAGTAGTAATAACTCAATATTTTATAGGAATCTGAACAATAAAATGAATGATGTCATCCTCAAATTCAGTATAAATGATACCTTCATATTTGGATACGATTTTCTGCACTGTATTCAATCCGATTCCTTCATGGGAAGCTTTTGTCGAGTAACCTGAGTCAAATATATTCTTAAAGCTATTTTTGCCCTTTTCTATTTTGTTGGATACCTTAAAAACACAATTTCCGCTGCGTTTCAGGATCATAATTTTCACCCATGGAGAGCCCTCCTGATGCTGTTCCACCTCATCTATTGCATTCTGAAGCAGATTCCCTAATATTTTGTTTATTTCATAAACAGTACATGGAATATTCTCTAAATTATAATGTATTAAAATTTGAAGATCAATTCCCTTATTTGCCGCAAGCTTTCTAAAGTTGCCGAGCAGCGCACCGACAGCCGGATGGTATAAATTCAGGATATCATTGGCCTCATGTGTATCCTTTACCATAGTCTTAACATAATCTCTGCATTCCGAATTATTTCCGTTTTCCAGCATTCCTAAAATGGCCTGCAAATGGAAATTAAAATCATGACGCTGAGAACGTATAATCTCAATAAACCCCAGCATCTCCTTCTGATATTGCTTATCAATGAAGATCTCTACTCTTTCCATCCCGTAGAAAACCAATATTCTCATAAGATAAAGAAATAGTGTGAAAAAAATTATCGTGAAAATAAGCAAGGGGACTTGTTGGTTAAAAGAGTATGAAAGACCCTCCATGATATAAAAAATCCAAGCTACCATCAAGACCAGTACAAAAATAATCAATTGCACATATCTATTAAAGCTCTTTCTCTGGCTTTTCTCTAAATCAGGATACAGTGTCCAATTCCGGGAAAAAAGGCTTATCTTATTCAAATATATGGCAGTCCACAGCAAAGAGTAAGTGAGAACAGCCGCGAAGCCTATATATAACCTTGCTTCATCAATATTCCCATCCATAAAAAAATAGGCTGCAGCCTGTTTGCTTAATATTTGCATAATAAGCTCTAAAATCAGTCCCAGCAAAACGGCTATGATCGTATAGGAATATTTATGCTTGAATGCTTTTTTCATAACAGGTATCAATGAAAGATAAATCAATAAAATTGCGTAATCGCTTGTCAAGATATCATAAAAGAAGTAATAGGCAATGCTCATGATTATTATTAAAAAAATCAGCTTTTTTATAATTTTTTGAAGCTCTTCTCCTATTAGAGAAAGTCCCAACAGGAGTGTAATCCCTATTGAAAGGGCATGTATTATTGCTGCAATAATTTTGTAAACATTATACCACATTGATTCTCCACCTACTTTTCATCACATTATGAAAGATACAATAATCGATATTTTGCAGCAAATTCAAAATTATGCATACATAAATTCTCATTATAGAAATTATATCATATCAAAATTCCGGTGTGAATCAACTCCTTTTAAGCACTTAACCTCACTCCTTGCATATTCATGCGCAGCGAAAAGGCCTTTTTACCCTATATAGCAATTTAAAGGCAGAATTAAAAAACACAGGCTGACCACCTGTGCTTTATTCTTTATAACTAATAATAGGTATCCCTTCTTCTATGTTATCGAAAATTGTTTTTGCCAAATATAGCGGAGCATTTATGCATCCATGGGTTCCGTTTCTTTTATATATTTCTCCTCCAAAAGAATGCCTCCAGCTGGCATCATGTATTCCCATATTCCCGAAGAAAGGCATCCAATAGGTTACTTCAGATGCATAATTTGCTCCCCTTAAGGTCGCACCCTTTTGCTTATAGTTAAGCATATAAGTCCCCGTCACAGTGGAATGCCCCCTATTGGGATTTCCTGTTACTACAGGGCCCTGGGTGATAAGCTTTCCATTTTTATAAAACCATAAATACTGCCTCGTTATATTGACTTCTACATAAGTGCCGCCTATTTCATCTGCGCCCCTGAATAATGCCTTTTGAACATATATAGGCTCTTTTTCAACAGTTTCACCGAGATCTATATTTTTCAATAACGCTTTTGTTTCAGCAACAAGATCAATCTTCCATCCATAAAGCCCGCCTTCGACCTCTATTACTTTTCCTGTAGATGTTTTAAAACTCCTTTTTATCCCAACCGTATCATATTTTTTGCTCAATTCCTTTATATATCCCATCACTCCTGTTTTGTCTATTAGCACATCCAAATTTTCATCTACAATGAGCCATTTATTTATTTTATCTCCATCCACTATCTCACTCTCACTGCCAAATTTATAATTTATATTTGCGGATACATACTTATTTAATAGCCTTAATGTTTCCGGTGTCTTATCAGAGTTTAAGGTATACTTCGGATTTTCATAGCAAAGCTTTTCATCTATATCCAGCTTCAAGTTTCCGTTTAATATGCTTAGCTTTATAGCTTCATACAGTTTATCCTTCAATATTTTATTCCCCTGAACTTCTTCAATCAATTCATAGGAACCATTTGAGTACTTAAAATCCACATTCCGGGGCTCAATTATATCCTTCTTCAAGCAATTTAGATTATTTATTTCATTATCCAGATCATTTTCATCATAAACAAACAGATCATTTACATAATATTTTTGTTCTTTAAACAATGAACCTATCCATGTAAACGGATTTTTCCTGCGCAATATCTCAGGGATGCTGTTTCCTTTATTGTATTGCATCTGTATAGCCTGCCCTGTTATTTCTTGCGTTTTGCCGCCTCTTTCTATCAACTGCAGCTTATAGCCTTTAATATAATTTTTTACCATATGGCCCGTCTCATTATGCGCTTTAAGTGAGAGGTCTATCCCATTTATAACTGTGTTGAAAAAGAAATGATTGATAAAGTATAATGAAATAATTAAATAGATCAGTATAATGGAAAGTGTTGGAATAAGGATATTTCCTGTAAACCTATTCATAAAAAACTTTTTTATATTAATATTCTTCATACCGGCTTATACCTACTATTGAATTAATCTGTTGTGCTGGCTGATAACAAGTATAAAGCTTCAAGGCTAAGACTTTGCAAGCTTGTATAGGGCTGCGTCAAAACTTTTCCTATACATCGCTAACAAACTCTAAGCCTCTTTACATTGAACGAGACTTCATTCAGTGAGGTCTCCAACTCCACTGAATGCTAGTCGAGTCCATACAAGGTTAATTGCCCCCCCGCAGGGGCAAGAGAAGGTGCCCTGGGGCACTGGACTTAGCCGCCCTTAGCACCAGCCTCCTATAGAGGCGGGGGTCTTAGGGCGGGTTAGTTCAGTGATATACTCTTTTATCAGTTAGCACAACAAGTTCAATTAAAAAAGTTATATTAAGATAATTATATGTTTGTGTTAATGTTATATTCATTTTCCCTATATTTAGTTTGCCATAAATAAAAAAGCAAAAAACCAGCCAAACACAAGAACGAGCCAGCAAGCATGGCAAATGTTATGTCAATATCTGCTAATTTGCCATATATCAAATTGGCTCCTATACCGGTACAGTCTATAATTACTGCATTGATGCTAAGCTCGGTGGCCCGATTTTGTGAAATCACCTGCCTGTTTTGCAATTCCATTTGCAATGGTTGAAACAAGCTGAAGCTTATCCGCAGCATCACGATGGATACAACAGAAAGCCAGGCATCAGCTGTTGCTGCAAGAATAATACATGCCATTGCAGCCGCTCCGTACAAAATCGATGCAAACCGCATAATGCCAAGCTTCCGAGTCAGCCTTTCAGAAAAAACACCCAGGACACCAACTATTGTAACGCCTATATAGATATATCCTATTGCAGAATCGGATAATCCGCATTTTACATATTGAATCTGGTTTAAAAACACCGTAATAGTTTGGTGAGTTTCATTCAATAAAGCAACACCTATCAAAAACAAAATAAGGTATTTGTTTTTCAATGTCCGCTTTAGCAGCTCGACGAATTCTTTAACCTCTGCTTTTGCCTTTTCATTGTCATTGTTTTTAACCTCTACCAACCAGAAAGCAATTATGGCAGCAATCCCATAACTGCAAACAGTCAGAAATCCTGAGAGTCTATAATTATCTTTAATAAATAGGGAGTATATTGCAGCAGCAAAAAGCAAACCTATTGTTTGTAAATTATTGTAGATTCCAAATATTTTTTGTGCTCTACTCTTATCACAGGATAAATACAGGATGCTGCTGTCCACACCTGATAGTCCCGAAATTACTATACTCAGCATGATTCTTTCGGCCAAGAATGCTCCAAAACCCGCCGCTTTCCAAAATACAATCTTAGAAAGGAAATATAGTACACAGCAAAAAAGCATAGTTTTTTTGTAACCTATTCTATCGGCAACAATACCCCAGGGAAGCTCAAAAAGTAGGCAAAGGGTAAGAGATATAGCCTCTATAATAGTGATCTGAAAAATAGTTATACCGGCTGATTGACGGTATAAAGCAGCAATTGGCCCATAGAATACCATGCCTTGTAAAAGGGCAATAGCATACATGAGCCAAACATTTCTCTCTGGCTTCATAAAAGTAAGGTCCTTTCTATCTTAAATTTAAGCATAAAAAACAGTACTGCCGCAAGCAGCACAAATTATTGCTTTATTTACGCTTAAATCGGACAATACATTATGAATCCCTCTCCATATCTATTTGATTTCATTATATCATTTTCGTATACAAAAACAAGTGTTATCAAAATATCTCATTCCTCCGGCTGCATGGGGGATTGTCCAATCTCATTGATACTCTTATAAAATTCCTGCAAATAGGTAAAATCAGAAGCAAATAGGTTTTCAATAATATTCGTATCGACCATCTTGAAGTCACCTAGTCTGGTAATAACCCTCGACAAAATTATTATGTTCAAATAGCCCAGATTTTGCTGCACACGTATATCTCGCATGGGCAATATCTCATCTGCCGCCGTCGCCAAGCGCATAAGACCTTTCTTATGTATATTCCCCTCCTTATCCACATAGCCCTTGGGCAGTTCAAATTCAAACTCAGTCTTGAATGCCATGCTCTTTCCTCTCTTTCCTTATTATCGTTGTTCTCTCGTCTTCTGTGCAATTCTAAAAATAACAAATTCTTTCAGTTTCTTTACGGAACCTGAATCGTCACTTGCCCCGCATCAATGATCTGAATCACACCACCCCACACACACATCAATTTAGACGTATTATTCAGGGCTGGCATACCATCAATGAGCACCGTGGGTGAACCAGGCGTCCACGGTGCAGTTGTGACAGGGATGCAAGGCATCGGCGTCAATACGCCTAATGCTGCCGCCGTAGCAGCTGCTACCGTCGGATTTGCCAGGGACTGGCACATGCCGAAAGGCAGAACATTAACCATCGGCTTATTGTCCATGATATTGGCAACAGGCCCTCTGAAAGTGATCACCCTGCTTTGGGGCATCACCATAAGAGAAGATGGCGCCAAACCAAAAGAGCACGACAGTATGGCACCATTGCACACACACATTCCCAACGTATTTTCCTCCTTTTTTCTGCGTTTTCAGCAGATCAAGCTAATTTGTTTCATCCAATGCCTGCTGGCTTTCTGCGCCTGGATTGATAAAAATTCGTTCTCAATTGATTTTGATCATTGAGCCTTTCAGATCCAGGATGCCACAAGATTGAATATTTAAGGAGGCATTGGCTTTCAGTGAAATGATATCTGCTTTTAACGCGGCTTTCCCACCACGACCGTCCAGTTCCAGAGAAGCTCTATCTCCGCCTGCTTTAAAGGAGATGTTGTCTTCTGCGGCTATCACAATTTTTCCGTTTTCCCCATCGATCTGCAGCATATTTTTCCCATCTTTATCTTGAATCACGATCATTTGTTTCTCATCTTCCAGGGTGATTTTCAGATTTTTCGGAGTATGTATCTCCAGACGTTCCTTATCTTTTTTGCTCCAAAGTGAACCGATGACATAATACCGGCTCACTTCACCCCCATGAAAGGCCAGAAGCACTTCGTCACCCACTTCCGGCAGCCAATAAGTACCATAGCCATTGCAGGCGTAAGGCTGGGCAACCTGCATCCAATCGGTCATGGTCTTGCCTTCTTCCTCTAAGAAGACCTCCACCTTGACCATGCCCGGATGTTCTCCGTCCGCATCCCAGTTTTCTGTAACAGTCCCCGTTGTTATCCCATGGATATTCCGAACTTTTTCTTTTTCCATTTTTCTTCCACTCCCTTGTCCTAATTTTATCATTTTTTCGCTAAGAGTGGATCGAAATTTTGGGAAGAATATCGGTTGTTGTATATTTTGTGTTGTAGATAAACCCTTATGAGCTATTGCAGGAAAAGCCTGCCCAAACAGGGGCATACTTTCAGCATCAAAACTCGTCTTCATATTTTTTGAAGAATTCATAATATGTGCGCACATTTTCCAGTTCTGTCCACCGTTTCACATCGACAGGATTTTCATCCAGATCATATATCTTTGCTCCGTGCATGGCAAGCAAAAATGGCGAATGTGTCGATATAATAAACTGACAGCCCAAGAACCTTGCAGAATCCTCAATAAATTTCATCAATTCCATCTGGCGTTTTGGGGAAAGACTATTTTCCGGCTCATCCAATATATAGAGTCGGTTTTCGGCGATTTTTTCGGTAAAATATAGGAAAGCACTTTCTCCATTCGAATATTCCCGTACATTATCCATCAATTCATGCCTCACAAAACGAGACTGGGTTTTACTTCTGGCTGAATTTACTTTTTTAAGCTGCTCGTAATCCGCTATAGATTTCATCATAAAATTAGAATATTTCGCATCCAAATATTCATCAAAAAGTTTTTCCCGTTTTTGGTCAATTCCTTTATTGAGATTACGGATGTTCAGCATATAATCAAATACATCATCGCTGGTGATAATCCTGCTGCCTTCAGGAATACCGCCTTCAAGCCGCATCTCACACATATTGACATAGTCGGGATAAAAATTAGATTTGTTATAGATAGAATCACGATTGATCCCGGTTTTTTCTGCTATTACATTTAAAGCTGTCGATTTTCCTGAGCCGTTTCCGCCATATAAGATAGTAACCGGCTCAAAATCAATTCTTTCAAGACCATGCCTTGATAATATCTTAAACGGATAAAACGAGTCGTAGCATGTTCTTTTTATACCAATAAAAAAGTTAAATTCCATATCTCCATTTGGAAATGTAAAAGTATTTAAATAGATCATTATCGTCTTCCTTTTCCGATTTCATCTATTTTCCTGCAGTTCTGCCGATAACTTCCGCTCAATCTATCCAAGTCTCATCCTGATAAAAAGATTTTGTTTCCGGCACTATATATATAATATCATAATCCTTAAATATATTTTTAGACACATTAGGATTCGTCCGGGAGCCATTCATATATACGGCACGGATACCTTCGTAACTAGACCATGCAAAGGTGCAAAAGCTGCTAAGATAGAATAAGCAGCAAATTCTGCATATTCGGACAAATATTGATATGCTATAATCCTTTTGATATTATAAGATTAGTTTGCTAGAGAGGTTATTTACATGAACACTCTAGAGACAAAATCAACAGTTAACATTGTGCGCAGTACCATTAAAGGAGGTAAATATGAAAAAACTTAAGTTGTTTCTTGTTATCGTTATTACTTTTGCAATGATTACAGTTATTACTAGTGCAGAAAAGAAGCCGGAGTACATATTTGACTATATTGGTAAATATTCAGAAGGCAGAGCTGTAATAGGCATTTGGGGAGGTCAATGGACATACGGTTATATTGACAATGCAGCTAAAATAGTGATTGAATCAAAATACAGAGATGCCAGGGGCTTTTCAAGCGGAGCAGCTTCTGTCGGAGTTAGCGATTCTGGTAAGCCAATTAAATACGGATTTATTAACAAGGACGGTTCTTACTTAATCGAGCCTAAATTTGATGAAACAGGAGATTTCCACAAGATACCCGGAACAAATACAGAGGTTGCAATGATAGGAACAGGCGAAACCAAGGCCGGAAGAAAGTACGGCTTTGTGCTCAAGGATGGCTCGTACCTCGTAAGCCCCCAGTTTGACGGTGTCACTAATTATTGGTCAGCCGGAAGCTGCGGATATAATATTGTATATAATGAAAAAAACGGTAAGAAGCTTTACGGATTACTTGATTCAAGTGGAAAGCTGATTATTGATACAAAATATTCTTTTATTTCTGTCGGTAAGTATGATGTTGGCAAAGGTTATATTGACGTAAGGGCAGACGATTTATATGGCTTCTATGATATAAAAAGGGGTAAATTGATAGAGCCAGAATATACCGCTGTTATGCTGGCAACAGATTATGGTGTCAGAACTACAAAAAAGACAAATGGAAAGGAAAAGGTCGGGTTCTATTTTAATAATGGGAAAATAATACAGCCGAAATTTGACTGGCTCTGGCACTGGGATTCGGGAGACACGCTCTATATGACCGAACTGAACGGTAAATATGGGCTTCTGGGAAAAAACGGTGATGAAATAGTAGAGCCTATATATGATGATATGCGAAACTACGGCAGTTGGATTTATGCAGTACTGAATGGACAAACTGTATTGGTAAATGCGGATGGTAAACTAATTGACGATAAAAAATTTGACTCAGCGGGTAGATTGAGCGGTTTTGATTTACTTCTTGTTGAGGTTAAAGGAAAGAAAGGCATATTAGACATAGCGAGCAATTCATATTTGATAGATCCAAAGTATGATGAGATATACTCCTTCTTTGTAGATGGCTATGCAAAAGTAAAGCTGAATGGAAAAGAGGGAATAATAGATAGAAATGGAAAGACTCTGCTAGAGCCTGTCTATGATTATATATACACAAACTTTTATACAAGTCAAATAAAAACAGAAATAATAAATCCAGACGGAACCAAGTCTTATTCGTACGAAGACGATAAAAGCAATCCCCCGGTTGTTAAGGTGAAAAAGGACGGGAAAGAATTCTTCCTAAACAGTGACTTCACTCCCCTGAATCAGGAGGAGAGCAGTGCTGTTGGTGATTATGATTCGATAGGCATGTTTGAAGACGGGGTAGCAAGAGTTACAAAAGGTGATAAAATCGGATACGTAAGAAAGGATTATTCTTATGTCGTGAAGCCGGTTTGGGATAGCGCTTTCAGAGCAGTAAACGCATCCGATACTAATGATGGATACTATGGCTATTTTCATATCAAAAAAGGTGAAAAATGGGGTATCGTATTCATGGATGGAACTGTAATTGAGCCTGTTTCAGAAAGTATGCTCTCGGTTGGAGAGTATGAAATTGCAGTTGTAACAATTAACGGAAAACAGAAATATATAAAAAAGGACGGCAAGTTTCTGGACAATATAGAATACCAGTACGCATACCCCTTCAGCGAAGGTAAAGGACTTGTACATACTAGCTATACAGAATGTTATTTCATAGATGAAAACGGTAAAAAAGTAAGCGGTATATATCCAACTGCAACCCCGTACCGGGAAGGCCTTGCTTTTGTATTTACAAGTTCAGGAGGGAGATACATAGATCATAATGGCAATATTGTACTCGGTGAAAAGGTAAATTTCGTTCATGGTTTTCCTTTTAACAAAGGTATTGCCTTGGCTTTACAATACTCTGGAGAAAAGGGCATAAACCTGTATGGCTTACTAAAAAAGGATGATACCTGGCTAGTGGCTCCATTGTTTGACAGGGTAGAAATTCTTGGAGATTTTAACTACAAGTTTTACTTGAACGGCAATGAAGCTGAAGTAATGCCAGACGGCAAGATTAACTGGAAATAAGGAGAGAGATATGAGAAAAATAATTATTAATATCATTTGTATACTGCTGCTATCTTCTATAATAGTATCTGCGGACATAGATAATTCAAGCAGTATAGATCTGAAACCCAAGCTTGACACAAATGCCGGAAAATACGGCTATATTGACAAAAGCGGAAACTGGATAATCACTCCCAGCTTTCAAGAAGCGTCAGAATTTTCCGATGGCCTGGCCCTTGTAAGGTGCTTTGATGAAAATGACAGTCAAGTCACTTATACCGGATACATAGATAGTAAAGGTGAGCTTGCCTTTGATAAGAAGTTTGTCAGTGGTTATTCCTTCAAAAATGGTTACGCTGTAGTAACCGACAAGGATGAAAAGGTGAGTTTAATTGATAAAAGGGGCAATGTTGTTCTTGAAACGGATTATTATTATTACGGCAGTAATTCTACGGTAGCCGGAATACATACAGAAATAAGTGATATGCCTACAGGCCGAAGCGGTATCAGCCCCAAAGTAGGGTATATCACCGATGATTTAAAGCTTATAAAGCCAATGTTTAGCGGCGGCCCATCCTACTATATACTAGACGACAGCGAAGAGTCCTTTCCACAAGTACCATATTCAGAATATGATTCGAGTGGAAAAGAGCTTAAGTTTGTCCGCTACTTGATAAATACAAAAATGGAGCCTGTAGAAATGCCTTCAGGCTTTGTCAGCAGCATAAAGGATGGCATGATTCTGATTGATGGGGACAATGGTTTCGCCTTTATGAACATGGATGGAGAAATATTCGATGAAATTTATTCTTCTCAAACGGGGCAAAAGCATAAATTTGTGAGGGCCGAGAGCTTTAGTGAAGGACATGCTGTTGTCGGAGTTGAAGATGTGCTGTCCGATCCTTACGGAGACCCTGTTACAGCTTATGGATACATAAATAAGGACGGATCAACCTTTAAGGAGCCTGAGTACTTATCTGCAAACTCATTTAGTGAGGGGCTTGCGGCGGTTCAGCCTTATCCGAGCCATGCTCTCAGCATGAGTATTTTAAAGACAAACGGTGAGTATCTGCTGCCTCCTCAAACACGGCAGGAAATTGCTTATTCCGAAAATGAGGAAGATTATTTTGCAACAGGCCTATATACTCAAGAGGAGTATGATTTTGTCAAATCAGAAGTCAAAAGGATAGTAAGCGAAGTAACCGGCAAGAATATGAGTGACTTGGAAAAACTGGCCGCCATTCATAAATATGTGATTGACCATGGCAACTATAGCCTTATACAGGCTAAAGACCCGACTCCTCTCGGGCTAAGGTATATGTTTGAAGCTATAGGAATTTTAAAAGGCAGAACTGTAGTATGTGATGGCTATACCAAACTCTTAGGATTGCTTTTAAACGAAGCGGGAATTGAGAATATGTATGTTTCCGGGGAAGCAGCACCAGGAGGGGGTGAACGTTATATACCACACTCCTGGAATTTGGTTAAAATCGGAGAGAAGTATTATCATATTGATGCAACATGGGATGATGATGAAGGCCCTAATAAGTATTATCTTGTATCAGACAAATATATGAAAGAAAGCAGGAGATGGGAATACTCAGATTATCCCGCAGTTTCTAAAGGGTATTATGATGATACATGGCAGTCAAAAAAATAGATTTCTGAAAATATCACAATAAAGTCACAATCCAAATATCAGAAAACTAACAAAGGCTTCTTGGCTAAGTACAAGTCAACGGTGTCATATATAGTGATTTTACCGCCGAATTTCTCTATCCCCTCTTCTATTTCACCCTCTAATCCTTTTTTTATACTGTACGGTAACGCCCTATGGTCTGAATATGTGTTCAATAAGGATATGTAATTTTGTGAGGTTAGGGTTCGCACATTCTTGTATAGCTTGGTAGTAACATCTATAAAATCGTATGCTAATAAATTATCTTCATATCGCTTACAAGTGCTTCCATCAAATTCAATCGGATTTTCGTCAGAAGGCATATATTTATTATATGCTTTCCTTATTTCTTCATGTATAGGATCATTTTTGCGATTAACAAATGGATGATTCCAGAATAATGCTATGGTTCCGCCTGGCTTTAACAGGCCATGCGCCTTAGTAAGCCCTAAATCCTGCGGAATCCAGTGAAAAGCAGTTGCTGAATATATGATATCGTATTGATTTTGTCCAGATATGAAGCTTTCAAAGTCAACATTCTTCACTTCAAAGTTACTGAATGTCATAAACTTCTGCTTTACATACTCAGCCAGATTATTACCGAGTTCAACAGCTGTTACTTTGCAACCTGTTTGCAGAATGGATAAGGTTGCCTGACCTGTTCCAATACCGATTTCAAGGGCTTTTTTCGTACTATTTATTTTAGAATAATTGATTATATCATCGAATATTTTCGTTCCATATGTTGGACGCCATCGATCATAATTTAATACATCTTCATTGAATTTCAAACGCAAATCCATGTTTTCACCACCATATCTTAATGAAGTTATAATTCTTGCTCAATAAATTTGAATCCAATCAACCTTTAACATTATGGTTGATGCCGGCAGTCCCTCGGCGGCGGAGCATTTCATTTATGAGTTTTGTTTCCAAATCACTATATCATCTCTGCCGCATATCGTAATAATACCGTTCATAATGAGATAAGCTGCAACAATTATCGACCCTCCCAAGTCCACATACCGCGCCATAGGCGCAGCAGGAGCAGCAGCAAGGAATGTCAAAGAGATCGTCACACAAGCATCCACGACCGACTTTGCACAGTAAAGCTTGCCTTGTACGGCAAGTATCGCATCCGGTTTTTCAATATTGAGTTTGCGGTAGCGCAACCAGAACCATGAGTTCGTCGTTACGCCCAGCACTGCAATTACGAGGCCCGGAATGACGTTCCCTTTTTCTGTATTGGACGAGAACAATGCGATGAACAGCATAGCTGCGCCGGACAGACACATTGCCGCTCCAACGCATAAATTTGCAGTGCGTTCCAGCTTATCCTTACGCACTGGATCCGGCTCACCGCTTTTATGCAGAATGCGGAACACTGCCCATGATACGACTATCGAGACCAGTTCTGCCGTGCGGCGAATGAAATCCGCGAGCTGCGTAGATGAGCGGCCAAAAAAAAGTGCCGCTCCCACGACTATTGGACCGGGCGAACTCATTACTACCGAAGCGAGAAGTGTACGCTCGCCTGATTTTTCTTTCATGATATCACACCCCCCATAGACGGACCAAGGGTATCAGAATTGCCGCCGCCGCAAACGGACAGGTCAATGTATCCATACCGCCCTTCGTATAAAGCTCCACAACTGCACATACCGCTGCAGTGGCGGCGGCAATCGGGACATAACCATACCACTCCACTGAGCCGTTTACAAGCAGGACGCCCATAACCGAAACAAAAGACACCACAAACATCGCAAGAGTTCCCTCAAGGCTCTTGCGGCCTTCAACCAGTTTCCCCTCTATATAGTGCTTTCCGAAGCGTTTGCCTACCAAGGCCGCCGCTGCGTCGCCCAAACCCCAGGCAAACACAGATGCGATTACTAAATACTTCTCTCCTATCCAGCCCCAGCAAACGCAAATCAGCACTGCGAACATACTGAACACTATGACAAGACTGCTCTTAATCTCTCCGCTTTTGCGCTCGATAAGCAGTTCGGAATAGCCGGGTATACGCTCAGCGAACACGAGAATAGGGAACACCATTGCTATGAATATCATTGCTGCCATTGCCGATACCCACCATGTCTCAAACGCATATGTCCAGACGAATATTGAACCTAAGAGTATGATGTGCAAGATTTTACGGAAAACCTCCGCAGGTACTGCAACCAGGCGTCGCAAGACAAGTGCACCCGATGCGCAGACTGCAAAATAGCCAAGCAGTATCCCATAACCTTTTATAAATTCAAGCGGCATTATTTGTCCCTCCCGGATTGAAGATTTGCCGCAACACGTGAAAGCAGCGATTCGATATGGATAAACTCCTCGTCGGCTATACCCTTTCTCACGCGCATATATAGCTTATCGTAAATATTCTTAATATCCTCACCTACCGAAAAAGCCTTATCAGTGAGGAAGACACTGTACGCTCGTCTATCCTCATGCTGCCGTACACGCATGACATACCCTTTGGATTCGAGCGAATCCACCACCCGTGAAACGGCAGCCTTTCCTATGTCAAGTTGCTCTGCAAGTTGTTCCTGCTGAAGTTTATTGCTGCCTGTCAGAAGGTGAAAGAGTATGTCGCCTTCGGCACCTGATAGGTTCAGTGGTTCAAGCTCCGCATTGATGATCTGCCGGGCCAAGCGCAAAACTCCTTTCATGTCCAACCACATATTGCGAATTAATAGCATAGATAGACACCTCTTTCTTAAATATGATTATATTCAAAAATAGTTGATATATCAACTATTTTTTTGTCGTGAACACTGCTATCAACAAAAACACATCTTAAACACAGCGCCTCCCTTGTCCAAAAAATAAAAGAAGAATTTGGTGAATATATTGGAAAATAATAAAAATACTATTAAAAAGTAGTTACCTGAGGAGATATGGTTATGTCCAGAAAAATTAATTTAAAACATCCCAGAAAGTATAAGAATACAGAAATAGAAATAATAAACGAAAATATATTAAACTCCGATTCGCTTGTGCGTGATTTAACCCAAAATATAAATATATTGAAAGGCATATTCAAAAGCTGTGATGATGTTATATTCAGGGAGTTTATAATTCCAACTATCAATATACAAGCATGTGCTGTTTATATTGACAATATAGTTGATAAGTCAGTAATCAACGATAATGTAATAAATCCCATCATGTCGGAGTGCAGTGTGGGCATAAATGATATGGATAGGCTGGTCCATGAGCTTTCCAGTAAGATTATAAATGCGGGATCGGTAAGGATTACAAAGGATTTAAAGGATATTATCACTTTCATTTTAAGCGGACATTGCCTGATTATTACAGACGATAGTGATGATGTGATTCTGATCGACAGCAGAAAATTTGAACAGAGAAGGGTCTCAGAACCTCAATCCGAAGCAGTGGTCATAGGCCCCAGAGAAGGATTTATAGAAAACATTTCAGTGAATATCTCTCTCATCAGAAAAAGGATAAAGTCCACTGAGCTTAAAGTTGAAATGATCCAGATCGGCAAGTACTCAAAAACAGATATTGCAATACTCTACATAGACGGAATAATTGATAATACCATACTAAATGAAGTAAGGACCAGGCTTTCAAAAATAAACATAGATGCAATAATTGAATCTTCATATATAGAACAGTTTATAGAGGATAACCGGTTCACGCCTATGCCTCTTATATCAAGAACCGAAAGGCCTGATGCCGTGACTTCGGCGCTTCTTGAAGGAAGGGCTGCAATAATGACCGATGGGACTCCCTTTGCACTTTTAGTGCCGAGTGTATTTATACACTATGTGCAGTCAAGCGAGGATTACTACCAAAAGCTTTATGCTGCAACGGCTATAAGGTTTTTAAGATATATATTGCTTGCCATATCCCTATTAGGCCCTGCAATCTATATCGCAGTTACCAATTTTCATACGGAAATGGTTCCCGCTCCCCTCCTTGTGAGCATAATGGAAACAAGGGCAAGGGTACCATTCCCAGCTATAGTTGAAGCTCTGCTCATGGAATTTACATTTGAAGCCTTAAGGGAAGCCAGTATAAGGCTGCCAAAGACAATAGGCCAAGCGGTAAGCATAGTAGGTGCACTGGTAATAGGGCAAGCAGCAGTGGAAGCAGGTATAGTGTCACAAATCATGGTCATAGTGGTCGCTGTAACAGGTATTGCATCCTTTGCAACCCCTTCATATGATCTTGGGCTGGCTATAAGGCTGTTAAAATTCCCCTTTATGGCACTTGGGTCTATTTTAGGTATATTCGGCATAATGTCAGGGTTGGTTGCACTGCTTATACATCTTGCATCGCTCGAATCCTTTACGGTACCCTATCTTGCACCCCTGGCCCCCATATATTTCAGCGACTGGCAGAATGTTATTTATAGGACTCCCCTGCCATTTATGAAAAAAAGGCCTTTATTCCTAAAACCCAGAAATAAAAATCGTATGGGTGATTAACACAATACGGCATAAGGTGAGCGTATGGAAAAAGAACTTAAAATCATAGTTTTTGTTTGTATTCTGGCTATAATAATAACAGGCTGTACAGACAAAAGGGAAATAAATGAAACAAGTATAGTATCTGCGACTGCAATCGATTATGACAGTGAATCAGATGAATTCGTTGTCTCGGTGAGCACCATAACTCCTGCTGGCAGCCCATCTAACAAAAATGGCCAGAATGAAAAAATGATATGGACTGCAACTGAAAGAGGAAAAACCATACTTGATGCTACAAGGAACTTGAGGCTAAGGTCGGCATTATCCCTTTCATGGATACACTGCAAGATATATATAATAGGGAAAGATGCTGCCAGCTATGTCTTGCATGAAATCGCAGACACTATGGCAAGAAGCAGGGAAGTAAAATACAGCAGTTATGTGCTTCTCACAGAAGGCAGGGTCCAGGATATACTGACAATAAAGCCTGAGATGTCCAGGGATATTTCAACCGAAATCCTGGGCATGATAACTGCCACAAAAGAACATGGAAGGTCTTACACCTTAAACATAAAGGATTTTCTTGCAAACTTGTCGGGAGAATATAAAGATTCAATTTTAGGAAGGATAAACCTGCGTATATTGCCCTATCCGCCCCAGCCTACCGAACAGACCAGAGATATACTTGAGGGCAAATCTACCGTAGTCATGCTGGAAGGGGCTGCTGTTATAAGGGATGGCAAACTTTCGGGCTGGCTTAATAAAGATGAAACAAGGGCTTTCCTTTTGATCAAAGGTAAGCTCAAGGAAGGGCTTATACCGGTTATTTATAGAGATAATACAGTGTCCGTTATAATAAGAAATATTAAAACGCAGATCGACCCTGTTTTAAGCGGCAATAAGCCGGTATTCAATATCAATATAAGCTATAACGGCCAAATTGACGAGCTTGGACTCAGGGAAAATGCAAATCAGCATACAGAAGTATCTATCATAAAGGCACTGCTGGAAGAGAAAACAAAAGAAGATGTGCTTGGAACAATAAAAAAAGTGCAAACAGAATATGAGGCCGACATATTTGACTTTAATGGAGAGGTATATAGGAAGCATCCTCATATTTGGAAGTCACTGAAGGATAAGTGGCGGGATATATATAAGGATGCGGAATTCAAAGTATCAGTGAATGTAGAGATTAATAAAACAGGATTCATAACCAAACCAATAATGAGGGAAAATGAATGATAATTTTTGTGCTCACCGCTTTTTATATATCAATGATCTATCTGCAGACAAAAAAAATGATCAAAAACAAAAACTATAAAGAATTTATACTGTATCTTTCAATGATGATGGTATCCTTTATATACTTTTACTTGTTTATAAACGATATGAGGATATTAAACCCAGCCATTATTATTAAAAAAATAGCCAGATATTCATCCTGGGGCATCTTAGAATATCTTAAAGAGTAAAGGTGGTGACCATAGTGGAAAAATTAAGTGCAAAGCAATGCCTACTGACCACTATATTTTTTAATTCGCTGCTGATTTTCTGAGGCTTTCCTATGGTCACCAGTGGTGGCACCAAGCAATATGTAATAGGAGCATCAATACTCAGTACAATTTTGGGAATAGCCTTAAGCTATTTTTACGCCCATATAGCCGACAGCAAGGCCCAGGATTTTTATGATTTTTGCTCTATAGAGCGGGTAAAATACTTGCAAAGTTCATTTACCTCTTATACTTTTTTATATTTTTGACCTCTACATCCGTATATTTAAGAGACTTCAGCGAACTTTTTTATTTATCAATACTGCCAAGTGTGCCCTTGCAGGTGTTCGCTTTATTTATAATGGCTTTGGTCGTATATTTGTCATACATGAAAATTCCAATACTTGGGAGGATAAGCGAAGCAGCCTTCATAATCATATATTTCTTTGTATTTATCGTTATTTTGATATCGATAAACAAGCTGGATTATAAAAATTTGCTTCCTGTATTTAATGGCGGGCTAAAGCCTATAATATACGGAACAATTGCCCATGCCCCCGTATATGAAGATCTCATAATATGGCTTTTTCTTATACCCAATCTTCAAAATAAAGCGGATATTAAAAAATGGCTTCCGCTGTCAGCTCTTGCGAGCGGTGTTATAACTCTTGCGGTATCCACTACGGTAATAGGTTTTTTTGGCGCACCGCTTACAAGTAAACTGGATTTTCCCTTTTATTATTACTTCAGAAGCCTTGAGATAGGAAACAACATAAGCGGTATTGACATATTATTCATACCTATATGGTATTTCGTAAGCTTTATAAAAATAGGAGTGTATTTTTTTGCATTGCTCAACATAGTAAAAAGGCTTTTCGGCCTTTCATCATGCAATGACTATATAATCCCCATTTCCCTCATTATCATATCCCTAGCTATGATAATGTTCAGGGGCCATGATGATTTGGTTGAATTTATAAGCATAAAGGTAAGCGCTGAAATAGCTCCAATATATGGTTTATACATACCGGCTTTAATATCAATCCTATACCTTATAAGGAGCAGCTTAAAAAATAAATCCTGTTAAATCATCAAAAACTGTTGCACACCTTCTCTATCTTATTTGCAGCTGCACCGGCCCCTCCGGCTTCCTGCAAGCTTTTAGAGATCACTTCTGCATTTCTTTTATAGGATTGATCATTCAATACTTGTAAAACAATTTCCCGGATACTGCTTGCAGCATCCGACTTTAATCTCTTTCCGGCATTCAGTTCTGCTACCCGGTTTGCCACCATAGCTTCTTCACTGTGCAATGGAAATAAAACGGATGGTACGCCGAAATATAAACTTTCACTTATACTATTCATCCCACAATGTGTAATAAATACATCTGCCTGTTGCAAGACTTTTAATTGTTCAACTCTGGGATAAACTTTAAAATGATCCGGCAACCTAACAAAACTTGAAATATCCGTCTTCTCTCCGACAGACATGATAATTTGACAATCCACATCAGCTAATGCTTGAATACAGTTTTGATAGAAATGTATATTCTGATTCAGCACGGTTCCCAATGAAATGTAAATCAGCGGGTGCTTCTTTTCATTTTGTTCAATCTCTGGAACTAGGAAAGAAGGCCCCACAAAAGCATACTTATCCGAAAATGTTTCTGCCATAGGCTGGAACTCTTTAGATGTATAAACAATCGTATCAGTTTCATTGTCATTTTGAATCATACTTATAAAGTTTTTTACCTTAAAGCCTTTTTCCTGAAGCAGCTTTATCTTTTTATTAATTCTTGGAATGCCCGCAAGCATACGAAGCATTTCTTTTGGACTCTGTTTCATCAGCTTTGCAGTATATCTATTCATTGCAAAGGTCGTAGTAGAGCAAATATAAGGTATATCTAATTTTATTGCAAATAATTTCCCCCAAATACATATGGAATCCGATACAATACAGTCCGGTTTAAATTCTTTAAGCTCTGCACATACCTTTTTATCCAGGTTCACCGTTGTATCTGCTCCCATCTCAATAAGTGCTGCAAAATCCTTCCCAACCTTCTTTTCTATGTCCGGCGTAAACTCTGGCAGATAACCATCACAGGAGATGAATTTTGCCCCTGCTTTTTCAATATTATTTTGAAACATGGAAAAGGAATAATACCAAACTTCATGACCACGTTTTACTAACTCATCTACTACCGCTATAGTAGGATTAGTGTGCCCATAAGCCGGGATGCTGAAAAATACTATTTTACTCATCATTCTCTCCTTCGGACTCACTCAATTTTTTTATTTCTTTGGCAAAAATAATTGAACCTTCTGCTTTACCCGCAAAAATTGCATCAGCAATCTTAGAAAAAACATCATACCGTTCAATCGCAATACCCCTTTGGACATCTGCAAGCAAAATTAAAGTATCTCCCGGAGAAATATCAAACATATCTCTCACTTCCTTTGGAATAACAATCTGCCCCTTTGGACCTACCTTCACAGAACCCATATATTTATCTTCCGAAGTTTTTTTATTCATAGCGCACTTCCTTTTGGTATTACTTCTCATACTAGTTATACTAATTTTACTTCTATATTGAGTTTCTGTCAATATAGCCAACTTAAATATCACCAGATAAATATATAATATTACAAAAAGCTCCTAAACTGTAAGTCTAGGAGCTTACAACATATTGACCTCGCTATACTTAGAACGCACCGACTTCAATCGGCTTCACCGAGATTAGCCTGAAGTCTCCGCTGTCTGCAGGCAGCGCCTCGTACAGGTCACACGGGGTGAACTTTGCCAACACCCAATTGCCTCTGTTTTCCATAGTTTTTTACTCCTTTCATTTTTCCAGTTCAATTACTATCATTTCCGGCAAAATGCTGGCCATCGCTGTAGGCAACGGCTTTGACGGGATGGTGAAGCATGAGGGACTTACTTTTCATGCTTCGGTTATGTTGGGTATACATTAAAATACTGCATGATTTGTACCATCGCTTGTAAGCTTTTCGATTATAATCAACTTAGATTTTTACCTCTTTCTACCCCTACCACACATTCTGTATGCCTTGAGGATACAGAAAGAGCAGAGTACATATATCCTTTTTGCACTACATGGCTAAGGATATGGCTCTGCTCTGTCAGTTTCATGATTCTATTATTTAAGTTTTGAATATATGTTAAATTTTTAATTCCCTGATTCATAAAACGCCATGTTTACCACGACACTGTTAGGATAACAGCCCTCATTGGTTATTGCTAAAATATAGTTAGTATCATACTGAAGGATTCTTTCGTACAGGGTGGATTCTACCGGGGAGCCTCCATAAAATGCGTACCTCGGTATCATACTTTTCTCCAATATTATTCCACCGCAGACATCTGAGGCATCTGAGTAAAAGGAAGTAGCTGCTTGTATTTTAGATCTGCCATCCATATTGATTGCCGGAATCTGTTTGTTTCCAGCTTTAAAGCTTGGATTTTCTATTAGTTTTATCCCCAGTTGCTCAGCCTGACTTGTGATCGTTCTGTTTGTTACATGAGTAATGGTATCTTTCCCTGTGGATATTTGGATATATAAGCTGTTTCCGGGGTTGATCGTGCTCCTATAGGAAATCGTAAAAGCCTGACCTGCAAATGTAAAACCAAGCCAGTAGGGCTGATTCCTGAATTGATAACTTGTCAATGCCATACTATTTCACCTCGAATACTCTAATTGTCACCGGATATTCCTTGGTTTTGGCATAAATGGTCAAATCCTCATTTGGATCAAGATCATATACAATTACTTCGGCTGGTACATTAAAGATGTATTTCCCGCTTTCAAGCGTAAAATCAGGATCAGTAGAATGGTAAATATAAGTTGCAGCATCATTGACCACCCATAGCTGTCTTCTTCCCGGAAGATTTTCCGATTCAACCCTTAAAGGTGTTGGATCAGTTGTAACCCTTACCTTTCCTATCCTGGTGTCTTTTGTCCAATATAACCCAGGTATATTACTATAATCAAAATCATTCACAATATTTACCTCCAAATAACTCCTGCTTTATATTATGTTTCCAATAATTTTCGGTTGCTTATTAGAGAATGATCATTTATTATAAATATATTCAGGTGTTATATAAGAGAAAAAAATATGATGAGGGCAATACCTTTCTTTTTCATTCTACTCGCTCACCTTTTTTGACAACCGGATTGCGGAATCTACTGCTTCCTGTATATCGGCACTATTGGGATGGCCAAATTTTATAAACAAAAAGCTTCCCTGACAGAGTATTTCATCCATAACTTTAATGTTTTTTTCATCCAGAAGCTTTCGTATACTGTCCTGTCCTTGCTTTTTCGATACACAGGATGTAACCAAGGCGGCACTTTTGATTTTTCCCCCGTCTAAATTCTTCACAAAATCTAAAAGCTCCGGCAGACTTCCACCCCCATAAATGCCGCCGACAATAAATAGTAAATCTACGTCTTCCAGTGCAGGATTGTCCGATACGTTATCCGCTTTAATATTCAGAGCTTTTCCAATCGCTTCAGCAAGCTTTTTGGAATGCCTTGTTTTGGTTGCATATACGATTCGAAACTTATTCATAATGAAGGGCCCCTTTCAAAATAATATTGACTGGTTAAGTTGACTAATGTGGCTTGTATATATTTGCCTGATGAATTAAATTCATCTTTACTACAGAAGGTCAATCCAATATATTTCTGTTATTGTTTCGCTTTCTTCATCAAAGCCTTCTCCTGATAAAATGCCTCCGTTGTTTATGGCGACCTTTGCAGAGGCTCTATTGCTTTTATCACATGAAATCATTACTTTTTGAATCTGCAGCGCTCGCGCTTGAAGCAATACAAGCGCAAGCTGCTGTGTCCCATAACCTTTGCCCCTTTCTGACGGGCATATTCCATAACCGATATTTCCTCCGTCTTTCTTTAGCTCTTCTGTTAAATGATGACGCAATTGAATAGAGCCTATGATTTTATTGTCTTCTTTCCGTATTGTGAAATATGTCGTGGCAGGCGTGTCTTCCTGCGAAGCTTCCTTACATTTTTCAAGCTCAATTTTCCTTAGCCATTCATCATAATCTTGATAGTGAATAAATCCACTGCTGCCATTTATATGTTTTTCTCCATGGGATATATAGTCTTGTCTGTATACCATAGCTTGCCTCTCGTATTTCTTTGATGCTTCAACTAATAATAATTCGCACATAATATTCCTTTCTTTTCATCTACATCATCTTTATTAATCATATTCCATTACCATCCTTTTTCTTATTATAAAAGAGAAGGTTATATCTGTAAATTGAGTTTTATTTAATATAGCCGTAACGGTTATATTGTCTTTGCCATACGTCTTTGTCAAATCTTTGACCTGTAAAATAGCCATTATTTGCCCTCCCTATTTTCTTGATAAAAAAGCCCGTTCCAACCTCGTTCCCAATCGACTCAAAACTTCAGTTGAGACTGTGCCTGCTCGCTCTGCAATTTCACAGGCGGTTATCTCTGCTTTGCCGGACTTGCCAATAATAACCGCAATATCGCCCTGCCTTACGCCTTCTATACCCGTAACGTCAACCATCATCTGATCCATACAGATACGGCCAACAACAGGTGCTTTCTGCCCGTTAATCAGGACATGGCCGATACCGCAGGAAAGGCATCGTGGGATGCCGTCAGCGTAGCCGAAAGTCAGCGCCGCAATTCTCATGTTATGCGGCGCTGTAAATGCAAGCCCATAGCCCACCGTTTCACCGGCAAAGAGTGTTTTTACCGCGCTAACCCTTGTCTTTACCGACAAAACGGGGCGAAGCCCGGTATTGTATCTCTCTGTGTCGTTGAGGGTGTATAACATGCCATAAAGGGCAATGCCCACTCTGGCGTAGTCAAAGGATAAATCGGGACGGTTGAATATCCCATAGCTGCTCTGAATATGTGCTTTTGGAAGCGCGAAGCCTTGTTCCTCAATCTTTGAGAGAACGCGATAGAAATTATCAATCTGCATCTGTGTAAAGTCTTTATCGGTTTGCCTGTCGCTGTCGACGGCACAAAGATGGGTATAAATGCCGTTTATAACAAGGTTTTTGCACTTGAAAACCCGCAAAATCTTGTCGATATTTTCCGAACGTTCACCCAAGCGGTGCATCCCCGTATCAATCTTAACATGGACTACGAGTTTTTCGCCGAAACCGTTTAACAATTCAGCATAATCAAGGTCAAGCACAGTCTGCGTCAGGCCATATTTTATAAGCAGGGAAAATTGCTCGGGATGCGTATATCCCAAAATTAAAATCTCACCTTTTATGCTGTGCTTGCGTAATTCCACGCCTTCCGAAACCGATGCGACACAAAACGCGCGTATGCCGTTCGAGTTCAGTTCCTTGGCAATCTCCACCGCCCCATGCCCGTAAGCATCCGCTTTGACGACGGCCATAAGCCGGCACCCATCGGGCAAGAGGCCCCGCACAACGTTTATATTGTGACGCAGGTTGTTCATGTCAAGCTCAATCCACGCCCTACCTGTGCCCTTCATCATCTGCTTGACCTCCATACAGTGACGACAAATCCATCCATATTGTTACCGGATACTGAATATGGCGTATCGCCCTCTATATCAAACGTGACGATTTCCTTGCCGGCAGGTAGATAGGATACTTCTATCTTCGAACTGCCAAAATCGTATTGCAGCGGGTCGCGCCCATAGGGAAATTGCCTAATTCTGGCGTGGTATTCTTCCAGTGTGTCACCCATCTGCTCCATTATCATGGCGTGGGGAGCACCGACATATCTGAAATGCCAGGGTTCATAGGCAATACCTGTTATATTCTCTTTACCTTCCGGGTATCGTTCGATAAATCCAAACCTGCCCGCCATCTCCCTGAAGGCTCCGCATACTCCAGTATAAGGGAAGTATGGCCGTATAAAGTCTATATCCGGCTGGTTCAACGCAAGGTCAACCGCGAGTCCAGTCTGATGTTCGCTATGCCCAGGAAGCGCAACATATTTCGCAGTAAAGTCTGCTCCATTTTCCAACAAGGATTCACTGTAAATCTGTTCTTGTTCCCGTTGTGACCGCCAACCGCTCACCGCCGTAATCCGATTTCGAGCGTATAACTCGTCCATTAGCTTATCGTAGACCGAAGCGACACGGCGTTCCAAAAGCACATTGTTGTTCGTGGCATCTACGGGCGCGAGCGTTTTATATGGTGATCCTTCCCGGTATGGATGATTCCGGTTGACGAGGATTAAGTGACCTGTATGCACCATATTTCTTGAAAGCGATACCGTTTTCATGCGCCCACCGCCAATCCAATAGCCGTATCAATGATCTGTTCAAATGACATGCCAACAGCTTTGAGCATATGCGGGTAGTGGCTGTGTGTTGTAAATCCGGGGATAGTGTTCACTTCGTTAAAGATGATTTCACCTGATGGAGTTAAAAACATATCCACCCGCGCAAAGCCGGTACAACCTAAAGCCCTGTATATCGTCCTGGCAGTATCCTTGATTTCCTCGGCTTTTTGCGCCGGTATTCGCGCCGGAACATGAAAGGAATACGTTTCAGGCGTGTATTTTTCCTTATAATCGAAAAAGCCGTCTGCAAGCTCAATCTCGCCTAATTCTCCCACAGTCAGTTTATCATTGCCTAAAACAGCGCAGCTAACTTCAAAGCCGGATATATTTTCCTCAATGATAACCCTGTCATCATGTCCAAAGGCCAGATTGACGGCTGCGGGCAGCTCATCCCTATTCAAAACTTTGGTAATTCCAAAGGATGAGCCGGCTCTAACGGGCTTGACAAATAAGGGATAGCCGATATTTTCCGCTTGCTCCCAAACCGTTCCCGCATCCATTTCGTTTTCAAGAATGAAAGAGCTAGGTATTCGGACACCGGCCACATGAGCGATTTTATGCGCCTTGTCTTTGTCCATGCAGAGCGCGGAACAAAGAGAGTTGCAGCCGACAATGGGTATACCGGCAAGTTCCAATAAACCTTGAACCGTACCATCCTCGCCGTTTTTACCATGAAGTACGGGCATAGCGGCGTCCAACCTGATTGTGCAGACTTCACCCGCCTCAAATTTCAACACCCCATGCACTTCTCGGCTGGGCGAAATAATGGCCCGAACACAATCAGCGGGATTGTACCAAGTATTTTCTCTTATTTTTACAAGCTCACCGGAAAAATGGAACCATTCGCCCGACGGTGTGATACCGAGCAAAACCGGATTGTACTTGCTTCTATCCAGATGTGTAATCACAGAATAGGCGGATTGTAGGGAAATATCATATTCAGTAGAATAACCGCCGAACAGTACGGCGATTTTAAGTTTATTCATAACATTTTTCTCCTCTCTCAACTATTGATGTATTGTCGGGAAGCCGATAACCAATCTCGCAAAGATTTTTATATAGCAATCTTTCAGACAAGATCACCTGTGTACCGGCGGCCATTTCTCGGCGGTAAATCGAAATTTTCTCATATATCCTGCCGTTCTCGCGGGAATACGATAAGTCTTTGCCTTCGATTTCGTAGACAAAAGATGAATCTTTGTCCGTGAATAAACTCCCGATAATATGCGTATCGTCAAAAGCAATACCAATTTGAAACGTCATATCCGTTTCATTCTTAACTTTAAGGTCAAGCCAACCCTCGCTAATCGTAGCGTCCACGCCCTCCGGCTCCTCATCCCGCATAGTGGGAAAGTCTTTTACTTTGTGCGTATGCCTTTCCACGACGGCAAGCGGCGAGTGTAAAAACACCCAAAACAGCAGATTGCTCATCTGACAAAGACCGCCACCGTTTGAAACACAGAGCTTTCCGTTTTTTAAAACCAGCCCGTCTTTATAGGGCGTATGTTTATCGGCGTTCCGTACTGTTTGCCAGAACGAAAAAGTTTCTCCAGGCTTTATCAAAAGACCGTTCAGTGTCTTAGCAGCAAGTTTCAAGTTAAAAACCTTGTTTTCCTGATATCTCATATCAAAGCCTGTATTTTCATTTAGAAGCTTCGATTTGGTTTCATATATGCAAAAAGGTAAAAGCTCTGGAGCCTTTGTTTTCGCATAACGGTTCCGGTCAAAGTACATCTTGGCATAAAAGATTATTTCTCTTTGTGTCCTACGGATCGGCAGTAAGAATGGAAACAGCTGAGTAATTCTTTTTCTTTTCATGTATGAGGCCCCCCTTTCAGGAATATAAAAGCCTGCCCGATTCGACAATTTCATCTTATCGAAATCATGCAGGCGATGTTGGAATTTTAACTTATCAAAATATAAATAAATTCTTATGAAGAACTTATTATTTTCTTATGCTGCTGTATACGGCTATTGCATCGGTAATGTTAAACTGCTCCGAGTGGTTATCTCCTTTTGCACCAGCTGTAACCAAAACATATTCTTGATTATCCACTTTGGCGAGACTCGCGAGACACAGACCAGCCTCATCAGTATATCCGGTTTTTCCTCCTAAAATTTCTCCACCAATAACATTATGATCACTGAGTCCTTTAAACATGGTACTGTAAAATGATGGATTTGTAAACAAAAGCAGCAACGACAACCATCAACAAAAGTGTTAAAAATATGCGTATTCCTGGCTTTTTCTTTTTTACTTTTCGTACCATAATAGAACAGCTCCTTATTCTGTGATGATATTATTCAACCACAGAACAAGGAGCTATGTTGGAATTCCATCTTATGAACTTCTTAAGATTTTCTTATAACGAATAGGAAAGTTCAACTTTTTCTTTTATAATATAAGGAACTTTCCGTTTATGGGTTTCAAAAAGGCTTCATTGATCTAATAGACTTCGATAGAAGCCTTTTTATAACGGAAGCTTTACTGTAAATGTAGTATTTTCTGGGTTGCTTTCCACAGAGATTGTTCCACCGTGAACCGTGATAATTTCTTGTGCGATTGCCAAACCTAACCCTGCTCCACCGGTGTTTGTGGAACGTGCAGAATCTAATCGGTAAAATTTTTCAAAAATAGTTTCAAGCTTTGCCTGCGGGATTGGATTTCCCTGATTAGTAAAAGTTATAATTATATTTTTGTCCTGCTGTTTAGCAGAAATGTCAATGACGCTGTTTTCATAGCTATAGGCTATCGCATTTTTCAAAATGTTATTGAACACACGGGCCAGTTTGTCTGCATCTCCCCACAGCATGAGGTCGTCTGGTATATTGACAGACACCTGCTTTTCCTGTGGAGTCAGCGTGGGATAGAATTCATCTGCCATCTGCTGGAGCATGAACAGTAAATTGATTTTTTCTTTATTCAAAACAATAGTTTGAAGATTAAATCTTGTGATCTCAAAAAACTCATTTATAAGCTGCTCTAATCGATAAGCTTTTTCCAAGGTAATACCGACATATTTTGCCTTCTGTTCAGGAGGCATATCAGGAGCTTCATCCAGAAGACTTAAGTATCCTATAACGGAGGTCAGAGGTGTCTTTATATCATGAGCCAAGTAAACTACCAAATCATTTTTGCGCTGCTCGGCATCAAGCGCGGCCTTTTTTTGTTTTTCCAAGTTGTTTTTTATCTGATTAAGCTTATTTTCCATAAAATCCAATTCCGGTGATAATATAATTTCATCATCGGATTCCTCAGCAAGTTTATCCATTCCGGCACTGACTTCATCGAAATATTTAGTAAACCAGGAAGTTGAAAATTTAAATATAATAACCAAGAATACGAGAATTATAATTAATGTAATAACTTCTATATTATTGTAAAATATTAACCGATAAATTAATAAAGCAACGTTTTCGCGCAAATGTAACGTATTCTTTAAAAATTGTACAATACTATCTCCAACACTAAAGTTTTTTTGAATTACAAAGCGCAGAAGGATAACAGTTGCAGCCGTGGCAAAAATAATAAGAAACATTCGAAGAAATACTTTTCTTTTTAATTTTGTATAATCATTCCTTCTTTTATCTCTCTTACTTTTCAATTTTATAGCCAACCCCCCACACCGTTTTGATATATTTAGGATGCTCCGCGCTATCATGCATTTTTTCTCTTAAATGCCTGATATGAACCATTATCGTATTATTGCTGTTAGTAAAATATTTATCTCCCCATACCTCATGGAACAATTTTTCCGAACTGACCACACGTCCGCGATTGGAACAAAGGACCCAAAGAATTGAAAACTCTGTAGGAGTGAGAGATAGCTTTTTTTCATTCAGCGTACATTCATGGGTATCTATGTCCAATACCAAGCCGGAAAAGGCAATCAAGTGTTCTTCCTGGTTTGGCTCCGCAGAATTATATTTGGTAAATCTCCGGAGCTGCGCCTTTACACGGGCAATAAGTTCCAAAGGGCGGAACGGTTTAGTCATATAATCGTCCGCGCCTAATGTCAGCCCGGTAATTTTATCGATTTCTTCTTCTTTGGCTGTCAGCATGATAACCGGAAAATTATGCTTTTCCCGGATTTGCTGACAGATTGAAAAACCATCTGCATCGGGAAGCATAACATCCAAAATGGCAAGATCTAACCTTTCATTTTCAATGCAGTCAAAAGCATCCTTCCCGTTATAAAATTTAAAGACATTATAATTCTCATTTTTTAAATAAACTTCTACCAAATCGGCAATTGCTTGTTCGTCATCAACTATCAAAATATTTGCAGCCAAAAGCGTCATCTTCTTTCTTTTAAGTATATATCCCCATAATTATTATACCACGAAGCAAAAATCCATTTTATAGCTTTTTACTTATTAAAATCTTAAGATTTTCTGAATATCGCGATACCGATAGTCTTTTATTGCTGCACCTGAATCTGTGGATGCCGGGAAATCATGATCCCCCAACCTTGTATACTATGAGCAGCAGTACATACCTGCTTCAAGACCTTACGGACCGTCTTATGATATAACCCATGGAATCTGTCATGGCTTGTTTGATTATGCGCACATTTTGGAATGGTCCATAACACGGCTAAAGCGGAAAGCTCCTTCTATACGCTCATCCTCACAGTATTCTTGCACATCCAATCAGGCGATGGAAAAAGTATATAAAGAACGAATTGACTGAAGACTTTGTTCCTTTAATTTATATATTAATAAAACAAAAGCACCAAAACTTTTACATCTCAGTGCTTTTAATACCAGAACAGTTATGTCAAAAAAACGATGTCACATCAATATTGTTTCTTTTTTGCCAGATGATTTGTGTCAATAGATTTTCGGAATACGAAAAATCGGTCATACAAAAATTCCAGAACAAAATTTGTCAGCATAATGAGCAGCGTAACCAAATATTCATTCCAAAGAAGAGTGTCCGCAAGATGATTTCCTAGAATCGTTGAGGCAGGAGTAAATACGCAATAGAAACCTAATGTTTTCAGCATGGCAGCGGATACATTATCAGCAGAACGAAATGTATACCGGCGGTTCAAGGTAAAATTCCACAATACAGACAAAAATAATGCTACTAAATAGCATGGCCAATAACGCCAATTTGTCAGTTCATTAAGCAGGGAAAAAACAGATATCTCTATTATTCCTGCGGAAGCAGAGAATAATCCGAATTTAAGACCGCGAATCATTTCTTTTTTTATGCTTTGATTTTTCTCACTGTCATTCCTTTTGCCCTCTTTTTTTGGTACAATGTTCATTTCATACCCCCATTTCCAGATTACGTACATGATTTGCCGCAACCGGATTTTCCGCAGATATTATTGCTGCACATCCTCACCGCGAAATTCGCTCATACACACCTCAAACGTTCAAACGTAAAGCTTTAAAGCTGCTTTTATTAGATTTGTACAGCCTCTTGAATACCTCAAAATTTCTGTCATACACAGCCTTTGTTTTTTCATCGGGAACAAAAATTTGTTCCGCAGCAACATATTCCTTTATAGTTTCCAGATTGGGAATAATTCCCAGTCCTACTCCCATAACTGCCGCCGCACCTACAGCACCTACATTCTGAGGATTTGCGTTCACATCAATCCTATGTCCGGTTATATCAGCCAAAATCTGCCCGGTTATAGGCGAAAGGGCACCTCCTCCCACAAACCGTATCGTTTCGGACACTTTTATTTTCTTCTCCTGACACTCAAGCATCCATCTCAAATGATAGCAAATACCTTCTACCACTGAGCGGATCAGCTCCGTTTTGCCCGTATCCAAGGTAATATTGAAAAATATTCCGGCAGCATTGGGATCTTCAAAAGGACATCTGTTCCCGTGAAGCCAGGGTGTAAAAATCACGCCGCCTGCCCCCGGTTCTATTTTCTTTATTGTATCCATCAGGTAATCGTACAAATTAGTATAAATGGCTTCCTGATTTTCTGCCACATGCTTTTTCCCCAGGTAAATGCCTATTTCATCCAAAGCCAGATGGTCCTTCATCCATTCCAGGCATTTCCCTGCCGTTTCCATCTCCGCAAAATAATTGTAACGTCCGCTTTGTGCTCCCACTATTGCCGCAATCATTTTGCCTGCATCAACTTTTTGCTTATCCACGATTGTAGAAACCCATCCGGAAGTTCCCAAATATATGTGAGTATCTCCAGTTTCAACGCATCCCGCCCCTATTCCTATCAGAGATGCATCCCCTCCGCCGCCAAATACCGGTATCCCGGAAACAAGCCCCAAATCGGCGGATGCCTTTTGAGTAAGACCGCCCGCCTTGTCCGTGGACTTTATTATATCAGGGAGGTGCTGCATCCGGACGCCGTACATTTTGCACAGGGCTTTGCTCCAGCCTCTTTTCCCCCTTCTGGTATCATACAGCAGGGTGGAAAATGCCGAATCTTCCGTCATGATAAAGCGTCCGGTGCATCTATGAATAAGGTATTCTTTTACATCCAGCCATTTATGTATCCTTTTAAAATTTTCCGGTTCGTTATGCTCAACCCATTTGTATTTCCATACGGGATCTTTGACGCTGGTGGAGGCCGCACGCGATATGATCAGACTTTTAGTCAGTTTAAAAACATTGCCTCCCGCAATCTGTATTCCGTGTGCCATACCTTCCTTTATTTCCTTAACGGCACGCTGGTCCATATAGCTCATGGGCCTGCGGACAGGTGTGCCGTTTTTATCAACCAGCACAAGCCCCTGCATTTGGGAACAAAAAGATATCCCCGCTATTTCGGAGGATTTGATATCAGCAGCTTCAAACAGCTTTTTTGTGGTAGAACACATGGCACTCCACCATTCATCTTCATCCTGCTCCGCTCCGACCTTTCCCACTATATATAGGCCGTAGCCCTGATGGGCATCGGCTATCAGCTCTATATTTTTGCCTATCCCGAATAGGCAAGTTTTTACGCCGGTAGTCCCTATATCATAAGCGATCACGTATTTCATAATTTTATCCTCTTCTTCGTGCTTTTAGCACGCAACTACTTTTTATGGACAACCTCAGATTGGCAAAAAGTAAATGCGGATTCCAGGAATTTTAGTAATTCCGAAACCACCTTTTCATCATCCTCCAAAATATCTTCCCCGCAATATACCTTCGCCCTCTCCGTGTAATAATCACAACAATATGAAAACTGCAGCATCATAAGCAAATTATCAAAGAAAAATGCAAAAAGCCGTGGATTAATATCGTTTCTTATGTCTCCGTCCTTTATGGCCCTTTCGATAAACCCGGTATATACTTTAGCTGTCATGCTCTCTATCTCCGCCGCATACAGCGGTGCATATTTTTTGCCGCTCCCCGAAGTGATTAAGTTATACATTTTAATATAATTACTATATTCCCTTGAATAGCGCTGCACTGCCCGTATCATCTTTTCCGCACGAGTCAGAAGCTTGTCATCACTTTCTATTACTTCATGCAATACCGATTCCAGAACACCGAGGCTTCTTCTGAGGCAAGCCTGAAAAAAAGCTTCTTTATTTTCATAGTATTTATATAGAACCCCCACACTGATACCGGCTTTCTTTGCAATCACATTGACATTAGCCCTGTCCGGCCCTTTTTCCGCAAATTCCGCTATTCCCGTTTCAAGAATTTCCGCCAATTTTTCTTCTGTCAGCTTTTTCAGCATATATTTTACCTCATTATTTTTTCATCTTCGAATATTTCTTTACATATATAATTCGTTGAATGTAGGCATCCGCTGTGCTTAGCCTGTCCGTTTTATTCAGCGCTGCAGCATATAAATCTGCCGTGCACCCCTTCCTCAGCACCATAGCCACCGCCTCCGCATCGCTTTCGGTTATTCCCGTGCACAAGGCGCCTTCATTCTCCAGTAAAACAGCGTTTTTATTCTTTAATTCCTTTGCCACAGCTTTTGCATTTATAAAGCCGTTTTTCACCGTCTTGATATTTACGCCTGCAATCTGGGCAAGGTCATCCAACAATGGCCTTAAAATCCGTCCGGTACTGCTGGCTTCCACTACCTCCTCATCTGTGGAATGGATGATATGAATGGCATTGCCGCATTTATAAATTTCAGCATGAAGCACCGCTGCTTTTGGAGCTCCCTCAGGCAGCCCGTCTATCCTGTATTCGGCAGCATGCCCGCCGCATTTCAGAATAAATATATTCCCTTCCCGTTTACTCCTTCCGTAATCCGTAATGGAGGCCGACGGCTTTTTATTTTCTCCGCATGCCTTTCGGTACCTTTCTTCTGCCATCTTTTCAAGAGCCAGCGCAATTTCAAAGGAATTCTCAAGATCTTTTCCCATACACATTGTTCCGTGATACTTCATCAGTACAGCTTTACTCCCGGGATAATTGCATACCGCTTCTGCCACCTTCTTACGAAGCTTCCCGGTTGACGGCATTCCATAGGCTGCACAGGGAACTGTGTCTCCCAATATTCTTTTATATTCATCATCATGCACTTCGATGTCTTTTCCTTCAATGCTGAGAACAGAAGCCATTACCTGGTGCGTATGGATTATAAAATTAACCTCCGCCCGCATCCGGTAGGCTTCCGCATGTATCCCCTTTTCACTGGACGGTTTTATGTTCCCCTCATAGGAGCAATCCGCAGTATTAACCGCCACTATCTGTTCAGGGGTCAGCGTTTCATAGGCCAAGCCGCTTGGGGTTACTACAAATTGTTCATCTGAAATCCTGGCGCTGATATTTCCCCATGTCCTCGCTATAAGGCCCTTTTCCACCAGTATTTTTCCTGCGCGGATTACAAGCTCCTTTGCCTCTTCTATTGAATATGCCATATTAACTCCAATCTATGCGCTCACGCACATGTACAAATCAAGAAATATCCACAGGCCCGCATTTGGACAAAACACGTTCAAACCTTACTAATACATCATCTATCATATCTTCCGTATATGCGGCACTTGTATATAATCTTGAGCCGGCCAATGTTACAATTCCTTCCGCCATATATGCAGCTCCCATATGCTCCATTTCTTTTTGACGGATGCCTGTTTCTTTTAAAACATTGGGAATTTTCCACGGTCTCTTCCAGTCTACGCAAAAATGCATGGTGCCCGCATTATCCAGATGACAGATAGAGCCCTGATTAAATGCCACAAAGGGCAGTCTATATTTCTTAATTATTTCCTGCAGACCCTTAGTCAGACGGTCACCCATACGTCCGGCAGTCTCGCAGGCATTTGTCCTTTCAATCTCACAAAGTGTATGATATCCTGCCACACAGGATATAGGAGTTGCGGCCATCGTACCTCCGCACATGGCCTTGGGTATTTTCTTGCCGGAGGAATCGAGCCCGGCACCCAAATGCGCCATACAGTCCTTGTGCCCTCCTACTCCGCCGGCACCGGGATACCCGCCTGCGATTATCTTTCCGAAAATCGTCAAATCCGGATCCACGCCGAAATAACCTTGGGCCCCGCTTGTTCCGATACGAAATCCCGTCACAACCTCGTCAAAAATTAGAAGCGCTCCGTATTTGTGGGCCAGATGCTCGGCTCCTTTGATAAACTCTTTGGAAACGGGGCGCGTACCGCTTTCCGGTCCCATGGGCTCAATATAAACCGCTGCCGTACCGCCGTACATTTTATTTTTTCTCAGCTTTCTTTCCAAATCCTCCAGGTCGTTGGGGAAAAATTCATCCGTGTGTTTAAACACAAACTTAGGTACACCCTTTGACATGAGACCCTTCGTACCCGGAACGCGCATACCGTAGGCCAGTTGGTCCGACCATCCGTGATAGGCTCCTCCCATTTTCAAAATATTTTTCTTTCCCGTTTTCAGCCGTGCAATGCGTGCGGCACACATACATGCCTCCGTTCCGGACCCCAGCATGCGGAACATATCAACAGACGGCACCATTTCAGATATTTTTTTTGCCAGCTTATATTCATATTCATGAAAAAGCCCCGTTGAAGGACCGCATGTATTCAAAAGTTCAATCACCTGATCTCTTACGGCAGGCGGATTGCTCCCTAAAATCGTGGGCCCTCCGGCCTGCAGCAAGTCATAATACCAGTTCCCGTCAATATCATATAATTTTGCGCCTTCAGCTTTCGTTATTACGATAGGAAACGGATAATTAAACGCCAGATTATGCTGTACCCCACCGGGTATTATTTGTTTTGCTTCATCAATCATTGCTTTGGACTTAGTACATTTTTTATCAAAATAATTTTCAACATAATCATCCAGATATGTTTTCCGAATTGAATACACAGGTTTCTTAATTAATTCATCAAGTTCCCTGGTTACCTTTTCCGCATCGAGGTAATTATCAATAGCAAATCCGTTATAAGCCATTTGAGCACCTCCCTCTTTCACATGAATCTTCGCTCACGTCTTACATATATTATATGCTTCCAGATATTTCTTGTCAATATATAGAAATTAATATACTTCTATATAGGCAGAGCGATAACCATCAAAGAGTTCTGTGAAAAAGCAGGTATCAAACGTGCTTTCGATGAGTTGCGTACCAACGCTCGTACGGTTTCATCCCTAGATAACAGAACACGGGGAAATATTGCCGCCTAAATTTGCCTTTCTCAATTCAGCTTCGGCAAATCATTGCCACCAAAGCTATGTGGTGGCAAAAGCTCCATATCCTCTGGCTTTTACATCATTATTTTTTCCTTGCCGATACAATCAGCATCATTGGGCGCCGCATTTCATCCTCCATCCCCGGAATATCCATCATGTTCTCTGGCGGCTGTGGCTCCACAATCTGATTTATTATAAAACCATTTGAAAGCAGTGTATTTAAATACGTAGTCAATGTTTTATGATATTTTGTAACTTTTTCTCCCAAAAATACAGCTGTTCGTTTTCCCTCATAATAATAATTGTCCACCGGAAAATGCAGTATTTCTCCTTTTTCGTTATAATACCAATCTTGTGTTCCATAAGCAGTAAAAACAGGATGTTCAACTGTAAAAACTAAATTGCCATCAGCCTTTAGCATTCTATATATCTTTTTTATTAAAATCTCATAATCTGCTACATAATGAAACGCAAGTGAGCTTAATATTACATCAAAGCTCTCCTCTGGAAAATCTACATCTTCTATGGCACAGCATTCATATTCAATCTGTGGAAAACGCGTTTTTTCTTTTGCTACTTCGAGCATTTTATGAGAAATATCAACACCTACAACAGAAGAAGCACCATTTTCCATAGCATATATACAGTGCCATCCATAGCCGCATCCTAAATCAAGCACACGCCTACCCTTAAAATCCGGCAGCATCTTTTTCAAAGTCTCCCATTCTCCTGCACCAGCCAGTCCTTTCTGCGAGCGCCCCATTTGACTGTATTTTTGAAAAAATATATTGTCATCATATTTGTTTTCTTTCATATGAATTCTCCTCATTTCAAAAGTTATTTATTTCCGATGCAATTTGCTTCACCTCTTTGCCTTCTATATAAGGCAAAGAGGATAGTTTCTCTGTTACTAATTCAATAATATTACCTGCCATACAAACGCACTCCTAATAATTTCTATTTTGAATCTAACTTCCTGACCTCATTCACCATAGGACAAATTACAGCAATGCCGATAATTAAAATACCTGATATTAAAAACCAATGATTTACACCGATTTTATCAGCAAAGAATCCGGAAAGGATTAACCCAACGGGCATAGCAAGCGACATGATGCTTCCTGTAAGGGAAAACACGCGTCCTAAATATTCAGGCTTAATTTTTTCTTGAAAAAGAGCTGTTTGAACTCCACTGTAAAATGGCACTGAAAGTCCCATAATCGCACAGCAGACTACAAATATAACAAATCCGCTTGGAGGAAGTAACCCCGCAATGGCTAAACTAGCTCCCATCATAAAAATAGACGCCGTTATCAATAGGGTCCGCTTTTTAAAGCCGCCAAATAGTCCTAATAGCAAACCACCTGCCAGCATACCGGAAGCATAGGCAATTTCGGTAACAGATACATGCATCGGTGTTCCCGAAAAATATTCCATGCTGATCAAAGGATAAAGCGCATTGATTGGCATATAAACAAACATATATGCTGTGCCTATGAGCAGCAATGCAAATAATCCTTTGTTTTGTTTCAAAACAGCAAGTCCTTCTTTCATCTCTTGCATAAAATTTTGATTTAAACTTTGTTGCTCTGGCCTTAGCCTGGGAATGCGTACAAGCCCTACCGTGATACATGCAATCACAGCACCCAGCACATCGATGGCTATAATTGCATTTAATTCCCAAACAGTATATAAAAATGCCGCAGCAGCAGGGCTAAGAATATAGCTTACAGACTGCAAGGACTGGCTGTAACCTGCACATTTGGTCAGCTGTTCTTCCGGTACTAAAAGAGGTGTAACCGCGCTTAGTGCCGGGGAATGAAAAGCAGTTCCAATGCTCCTGACAAACAACACTGCCATAACCATCCAGACCGGTAATTCCATATACAAAGCGATAATAGCCTGTACTGCCCCGGCTGCTGCAATAATTAAGTCAGCGCCAATCATTATCTTTTTTCTATCATAGCGGTCCACTAATACGCCTATCACAGGCCCAAAGACTGCGTATGGCAGAAAACCAACTAATGAAGCAATTGACAGCACCATCGCTGATCCTGTTTTTTCTGTAAGATAAAAAATTATCGCCATTTGCAGGACAGCACTGGTAATAAGCGAAATTGCCTGCCCTATCCATATCGTAAAAAAGTCCTGTTTCCATTTTGAAATTTGTTTTCTCATATCTTATTCTCCTGCCTTTTTATTGTTGGTTTGGTTCTGTTTATAGGCAATAAAAAATGCAGACTAGAATCCACAGTGCAAGCTTTAGTCTGCATTTTAACGTTAAAAAGACATAGGTAAAAAACGTATCGCCTCAGTTGGTTACGCTCCACCCGTATCTATGTCTCAATTCGCAAAATAAGCACAACAAAAAAGCCCACCGTTGTGGATGACATTACAGCTTTTTTATTGCCGGCTTATCTTAAACGAACAGAATACATAGATAGAATGTCCCCCTTTAATTTTCTTTGTTTGAAAAATATTTTATCATAAGTAATATATTACAGTCAAACTTAAGATTAAAAATCCCATCTTACAGTTTATTCAGGTTTAGAGGCTGGCTTCCCTGCCTCAATCAGCACTTTGTTGCCTAACATGAAAAGGCTTTCAGTAAGCATCAGCAAACCGGTTCCTATAAATAACCATTCTATTTTGATGAAATCAGCTAAAGGCCCATACACAAGCATCCCCAGTGGCATAATAGAACTCGAAATCATGCTTAAAACGCCAAATACTCTGCCTAAAAAATCTCCTTGTACCTTCTCCTGCAGTAAAACTGTAAAGGGTGTATTAAAGAAAGGCATCGCAGCACCGATCAATCCCATGGAAAAAAGGTAGAACCAAAAGATGGGAATAATGCCAAGTGCACATGTACAGGCTCCAATAACAAAGATTGAAAGGGCCATTGAATAAACTTTGTTTTTAAAACCGCTCCAGGTCGCCACGATCACGCCTCCCGCCATCATGCCGGCAGAATAGGCGACAGACATTGCAGTTAGGCGCCAAACATCCTCCCCGAAGCTGCGCGTGATAAGCAAGGGTGTTAGAAATGCCGCAGGTGCAATCAATATAAAGTAGATTGCTATAAACGAAAAAATTGTCTTAACAAATCCATGATTCTTGATATAATTGATACCTTCATGCATATCTCCAAAATAAGTAATTCTTTGTTTCTCAAGGGCTTTAGCATGAGCAGGCACATGTAAAAACAGAAGTAATATCGAAACCGCCACGGCAGCCGTAATAACATCTAACAAGAATATTACTTCTATAGTAGACATAGTTAGCAGCATACCGCTAAGCATCGGTGATACAAGCGCGACCAGTGATTGTATGCTGCTATTTGTTCCGTTTACCTTAGTAAGCTTATCCTTTGGCACAAGCTGCGGAAGAATAGCTCCTATGGCTGGCGTTTGAACTCCAGAGCCAAGCGCACGTATGACAGATGCCGCAAAGAGCAGCCATACTGAGTCGTATCCTATAAAAAACAGTATAGCTAAAACAAGCGTTGCTATCGCTATCATAGAATCGGATAGAATAATTAATGTCTTTCTATTATATCGGTCTGCCCATACCCCTGCAAATGGAGACAGAAAAAATGTCGGCAAGAAGCCGCAAATAATTGATATGGTCATCATTATCCCTGATTGTGTTCGTAATGTAATATGCCAGGTAATTGCATACTGAACCAGCATCGACCCAAAAAGAGATATGTTCTGGCTAGCTAGAAAGAGTATTATGTTCTTTTTCCAATTTTTATTTATATCTATCATTTTTACTCCAATCTAAATCAATTACTTTTATTGTCAGTGATATCGAACTTGACTCGGCTGCATTCGTCATAATAATATCCTTATTTTTATTCAAAATGCTTTTTTATCTCCTTAACTGCTTTCACAGTCATCGAATCCAGATCACTTTCGGTCAATTTATAGACTTCGACTGCCTTAGGGTCAATTTTTGCATCTTTAGGCAGAAGATCAGCAATGTACATGTTAATAAAAACCGCTGGGGCGATGCCAGCACGCCTTGTTATGTTATTGCAGAGCTGAGGATTAGGGTTTAACGAGCCTCCGCTGATGCTGACAAATCCATATTTACGCGGGTTCAGTTTTATATATTTCAGATATGACCTTAGCGGAAAGGCTGGCTGCCCCATCCACACAGGAGCAACGAAAATTATTCCGTCATATTTATCAAGTGTTTGTGGTTCTGGCAAGATATGCGGGGTCCTGTTAAATGTAATATCCAAAGTGATGGTACCGTAGCTGCGCTTTTTCGCTTCTGTTATTCTTATGTGCTCTGCCGATATTGCTTTGGCAAGATTAGCTGCCAATGCCTCGTTGTTTCCTGTCATGGAATATGAAACTACTGCGATACTCATAAGATTGCTCCTTCCTATTATTCGGATTGCGCTTTATTAAGCGCATCTTCCACCGCTTTAAGATAAGATTTCGAGGTAAGAGTCGCTCCGCTGATGACATCCACCTGTAATGTCTCTCTCTCAATTATGCTGTCAAACAAGTCATTCAGGGATTTCCCGTTATTAATTTCGTTTGCCTGTTTTTCACCAGCAAGAGCCCCTCCAACAGCATTGATTTTCATTATCTTGCCTGAGGATATTGTAACCTCTACGCTGGTGTCCCGCGAACTATCCTTAACCCCTTTGTAATGGCCAATATATATACCATCGTGCAGCTTGTCAAAATCAATATTTGAGAAGGTAAGGTTTTTTACCTCGGCGCGGCTGGGGCCTGTTGCCAGGAAAACGACCATCATCAATCCGGCAATGGCCGCAACAATTCCCAAGATGACATGCCAGGTTCTAAACTTCCTCTTTTGCTTCATTTTTGTTTTCATTAATCATCAACCCCTTCATCGTAAACTCTGCCAGATATTCAATCACCTGCGGAAAATATTCAAGGCCTATTTCTTCTTTGTGCGTGTCCACATTAACCAGGGCAGCAAATATTGCCATAATCATCTCTGCACTGATATCAGAACGCATTTTACCTTCATTTTGCCATTTTCTAACGACCTCAACGAAGCTATCATAGAGAAAATCTACTCGTTCTGCACCGTCTTCTTCTCGGAAGCCTTTCTCAAGCTTTTGAAAAACATCCCGGTTGTACCATTCTCTCAATATGGGGTTCTCTTGCATACCCTGAAGGTTTTTCATCATCATCTCCTTCATGACCAGTATGGGTTCTGCCTCCATGTTAAGCGATGCCAGTATCCTTCTTTTCAGTTTTGCATTTTCATCGTTGTATATCTCCATGAAGAGCTTATCCTTCGAGTTATAGTAACTATAAAAGGTTCCTGTAGCCATACCGGCTTGCTTCATTATCTCCGCAACATTCGTATCCTTAAAGCCCTTTTTCTCAAATATCTCTTTACCGCAATTGTATATTATATCTTTCTTTTCACTCAAAAATGTAACCTCCCGATACCATAAAATATGAATGAATATCTTTTTATTCATTCATATTTTATCAACAGAACTATTTGATGTCAATACTTATATGTAGAAATTTTTAAAGTTACTTGGATTAACGTAAGACCTTAAAAAGATATAAAAAAAGAAGCGTCATGGCTCATAAATATTTTATTTCCAGTGTTTAGCTGTAATTTCGGACAAAGCAGCATTCAGCACATCTGCTTCACTAACATAATCATAACTACAACATCATTTTATTAGAAACTTTTCTACTACTCCAGCCAAGACTCCGTGCCCATGCACGAGCATCAGCACTTTCTTCTTTATCTTCACCCTCATAAATAGTTCCTAAGAAATCAGCAAACCCACTCAATCCTCCAACATCATCAAGCACGGATATGCCATCTTTATTAATACAAACCGGTTTGTACTTATTTAATACAGTATCCTTCGCTTCTTCAAGCTCATATTCATCAATAATGTTTTGTTTCAGAAGATCATCGCAATCTTTGTGCTTAGTTATTGTAACAATCCAGTTATCTCCAAAATCATAATTATAAATAAGTTCCCTTGTTACAGGAAACAGCTCTTTTGAATCAATATTCTCACCTTGAGCTGCAATAACTTTATTAACTTCTAACCGTTCCAACAAACTCTCAGTGCCACTTTCAATGACAAGAGATGAATTCATCTCTTCAAGAGTCAACTCAACTAACGGTGCTCTGCGTATTATTCTAACTTCATCATTCTTATCTTGTTTTGATCTTTCCATATAGTCTGTGAGCGATTCCCTAACCTCTAACATTTTGAATCTATCCAGTAGTTCCTGTATATCTTGCTTTGCTATCTCTGGATGCTCCATAATTCCTCCATAGCTATATGGTCCTGTATATTTCTTCTTTAGCCATGTGCTGATACTGCCTTTCTGATAATCATCATCCCAAAAAATATCATCTTCTGCTTCGGATGGTGGTTGAAATAGTATGCCTACTAAATTCGACCAGCCCTTGACTGTACCACCAGTCAATTTATTATATACATCCTCTGGTAAATAAAAATTACGCAGATGTGAATTCTGCCATCCAAATAGTTTTTGAATCGCATAATGCAGATTGTGCAATGGCATATCAGAAGGTATAAAGATATCTCTGGTTATTGACTCGCCCATTCTAGATTCTCCATATCTTCTCAGCATTCTTTTTTGATAATCCGAAAGATAATCATCCTTCAATTCTAGATGAAGACATACTGGAGTAATTTTATCTTTTGTTTCATTTATATCGTTTCTCATATTCTGCTCCTTTCAATTACTCATTTAACATTTGTTATGCTCTCTTGTGTGAAGCAAACAAACTTTCATGTCTCAATTCTAACTCATTTCTATTAATTTTTCCGCTATATTTTAATTATTTTTTCTTGAAAACAGATTAAAAACTCTGAATTTTGATATGCTCCAAATTGGAGAAATATAGCCAAGTCTGGAAGTATACATATTTTCTATAGTTAGAGAGGACTTGCAAAATTGCTTGCGTCCATTTTCAGTTCGCAAATCAATTCCCAAATCTTCCTTCACAACATCCGTGGGTAAAAACATTCCCTGCAAAGCTAAGACCATCAGCATCGTCAATTCTTTGGGGTTACCGGTGAGGAAAAACCCGACAATGCCAAAGTGTAATAGCGGCCGACCTCGGCCTGATATAAACAATATCCGGTTTCCGCTCATACCGGCAGCCGCCATCAGTACCGTGAGCACAAGGATGACAGCAGCTATTCTTCAATGTTTGCACGAACTGAAAAGGCCGAGGTCCTCTTCTGATATCTTATCGTTGGTATGGAACATAATATTCCCAAAATGCCAAATGCAATTACCCCCTTGGAAATAAATCCTTTATCAATAAATTGCCAAACAGCGAAGGCTAAAAGCATAACGACAGTTGCCAACCACGCGTTTCTTAAGGACTTGTAATAATTGGATTTATCGGAATTTGTGGTATGTAGCTCGAAAGGTTTGCCGGTATTCTTTTTTTCAACAATAAATAATTCTTTATTATAGTTCCCGGGTTTAGTGGAAATCTGCCCCATACCGCTGCCATATGGTCTCCATCTCAATTTGATTACTGAGAAATTGAGATTGGCGTTTTTATAGAATACTTTATAACCGAGTTCCTCTAAAAAGGCCCGGTATTCCTTTTCTTTTTTAAAACTCTGTTGAGCAACAAACTCAACTGCATATTGATATTCACCAGGCTGACACTCTTCAAAGTCATAAGTCATTTTCCCTGTTTTTATTAGCCGATACCCTTTTTGTGCCATTTGATTTAACCAGTTTTCCTGAGTATCCAAAAATCCGCCAAAAAAACGATAACATTTTTTCATTGTTCTTGCCCCCCTGTAATTTCTTCTGCTATATCGATTAAGCTTTTTAGTCTTTTCATCTCTGCTTCTGCTATTTCCTTACCAATCTCTGTAATAACATATTCTTTTTTTCTGCCGCTTCCGTCGTCAACAGGCATTATCCAATTCCGTTCCTGCAAGGTGTTTATCGCACCGTAGAGCGAACCTGCTCCCAAAACTAAACGGCCTTGTGTTTTATCTTCTACAAATTTCATAATTCCATATCCGTGGCTTGGAGTATATAAAGACAGCAATATAAAAAAAGTTACTTCTGTTAAAGCACCGCCTTTTGCGTTGTCTCTCATCATTTTCCCTCCTGTATAGCTATTACGGTTACTGTAATAAATATATCACTAACCGTAATATGTGTCAATAGAAAAAGCATTATCATGCGATAATGCTTTTAAGCCCAATTTTTGTTTCTAAGAAAATAATTATTCTTTTTGCAATGCTTCTATCATCTTCAGGTGGATTCCATGCTACTCCAAATATTGGGCAACTTAATCCTGTAATCCTATTTAAAGTATTGATGGCAATTTGAATTTACTCTATGAAAGTTTGAGTCATGTAGTTCTCCGGCAGAGGTTTGGTTATCCCAATGAAAATCTCGTTCATTTTAGCATGATCACAAAGGAAGGAAGCTGCACTTGCCTCAATCATTTTTTGTCGGTCACCTGAGAAAAGTCCACACTATATCCTGCATTTTCGGCCAAATATTCAATAAAAAGTCTTTGTACTCTGCCGTTTCCTTCTCTGAAGGGGTGAAGGACATTGATTTCACTTAGATAATATGCAAGTCGGAACGACATTTCACCTTTAGAGACATCCTTTAGATTCATAGCTGTAATCGTAATTATTGTTCATGGCTATAGTCTCTGACATCGGTATGCTTTTTTATGAGTTCAGCTATCGTTTCTTCAACCAGTTTATCATTTCCTGAACAACGTCTGATTCTATCTTTATCAGTCTGAGTAAGCGGCATGCCTTCCATTGACATTGAGCCGTTAACCTCATTAATTAGCCTTTCCAAATCCCTCATATTAACACCACCTTATCTATATATTATACTATATTGTCATTGAGAATTCAAAACTGTCCACCGTCTGACCAGCTAGACCATCTGACCAGTTACTTTATATTTAAGCTTCCACTATAGTGCATCTTTTTTGTATATACAAGGGTTATATAGTTTTCCCAAGTCTCTCCTCTAACTACCTTCCACTAGTTCAATCCTTGCGATGCTTTCCACGTGCCTTGCGGATACAAAATGATAAGATGCTCTAATAATTTATCAATACTGGCTTATAGTCGTCAGGCAGTTCTTCTTCACTTAAAAATTTGAAATTATCATCATTCAGTATTGGTAAGAATACTTCATATGGAATCCTGGAAAACTCACAGGCATAATTACTGGCTCCGAACCACATACCTTCTTTGCTGCTCAAATTTAAACCTCTAGCAAATTTTGTATAGTTTGAGCAATCATGAACTGCTAAATCCCAGTTTTCTTTATCGGCTATTTTCATAAATTTCAACGTTAATTCCCTGCTCCAAATTGGAGAGATATAGCCAAGTCTGGAAATATACATGTTCTCTCCATAATAATTGTATATGTTATTCTCATTTAGATGTAATTCTGCACAATTGATAAAATCGAGTTTTGTCTCTAAGATCGCTTGCTTTTTCTTAAAAAATGCTTCGGAAAACTCAGGCGTCATTGGAGTCTCAATACCTACATTTCTAATATATTTTTTCGCTACTCCAATATTTTCAATAACTTTGTCTGAGCAATTGGTAGCGCCCAGGTTGAAACGTATCTCGTCAAGACCGGCTTCACCTAATGCTTTCAACGTTTCTTCCGCGGCTAAAGTGCCATTTGTATATAGATGTTGATAAATTTGAGCATCACTAAATTTCTTTATAAACGAATAGTATTTTTCTATTTCCATGAATGGTTCTAAATAAACGTAGGAAATGCCAGTGGGTTTCTTGCAGATGGAAAGAAGCAAATCAATATCCTTCTCATAAAATTTAGTGCCTCCGATTTCCCACATACCTTCGCCAACGGTCGGAATATCATCCAGCTCTCCATAATTATAACAAAACTTGCACTCCAAGTTACATTTGTTCGTTTTCCTAATTGCACCTAAACCAGTGCCCAGCAGACAAGAACGGCATCCTTTGGGGAATTTACTCTCATTTCCCACAAAAAAAGTTCTATTCTCTAAAGTTTTCAAACCTCTAATTTCCGACATTAACGCATCATTTCTATGATCGATAGCTGACTCAATTTGTGCAAGAGTAGAGTAAATGATTTCTTCATGCTTTGTACTAATTTCCTCTTTCTCAGGTAATTGTGAAAAAAAATCAAACCATATCAACGCATCTTTCTTTGAAATTTTCATAATGTATTCTCCTCTAACTTAATCTTTCTGAAGATTCGATTTAAATCTTCTTGCAATTCTTTTTAATGTAAGTACTGCTTTCTCCATCTATCCAATTGGCCTTTTTCTTATGGTATTTAGTTCCAATATTATATATTAAAGCCGCTCATATATTTATCTCCCTCTTATATGATTCTGCTTCAACAAGAAACGGATGGATCATCTCAAGCTGGCTGTGTAGCAGTGCAGGCCTGAACGACAGCGATATATTATCATTTTCATGAAGGAATTTTTCAAACCGCTCTCGTTTCCATAAGATCCTCCTCATTTGCAGTCTTGAAGTGATTATATTATTTTTTTATTTGCACTTCAATGCATTATTTGAAAACTATTTTAACATGCCCGTCATACCTAAAAAGGGAGCATTAGTCTGAACTAATACTCCTTTTCAATCCTCAGCTAAGTTGATTCTGACCACCTGATTGCGGCCGTAATCGGCAACATAGGCATATTGCTCGCCAAATTCCCCTCTTCCCAGTACGATGCCTGTAGCATAGCCCATTTTGCCATCACAAAGGGTTTCTATTTCGCCGGATGGATCGATCCTAATCAGAGAGCCTTCTCTGAACAGGGTAACATAGAGCCGTCCTTGCGCGTCTACCTCGAGATGATCGGGCTCCATAAGGCTATCGGCGATGATGGATGGCTCTCCAGGCAGACCATCAGGTCCTATAGGATATTTAAGGACTTCGCCCTTTAGCATTCGAGCAATGTAAAGGTTTTCAAAGGTATTGTCGAAGCTGATCCCTGTGATATGCCATCCGCGCGTAAGCTCCGACTGGCTTTGGTCGCTCTCGATGAACACGCTCTTCTCAAGCATGGGCGTGATTTTATAAACCCGGTTTTCAGATGAGTCCGTAACGTAAAGATTGCCCTCTCCGTCCAGCCGCACATCGTCCGCGCACGAAAAGCCCGTGCCGATTTCATGCGTATCTCCCTGCGGATTTATTTTGAAAACCTTATTGCGCCCCGCTGCGTAAAGATTATTCTCCTCATCCGTCGTCATGCAAAGTAACTCCTGGCAATCGAGGCTTACGAAGTCCATTACTTCTCCCTTCGTCGATACCTTATAGATGCGGTTGGTCTTCCGGTTGCCCACATACATGTTGCCGCTATCATCCATAGCAATACCGTCGGCACCGTCAAAACCCGTGGCAAACACCTCAGGCTCCCCCGTGGTTTCCATGGCGGGTATGGAGGTATTTTCCGGCATTTGCACCAAATCCTCCGCACCGTCCGATATGTCAGGATTTTTCGTGTGGGAACAGCCTGGTAAAAGTAGGCATAGCGCAAGCGCCGCGCAAAGCAAAACGTTTTTCGTTTTACCCTTTAGCGGACAAAATGCAAAGCATTTCTTTAGAACCATAACAAACCCCTCCCAAGCAAATAAATACTATTTTCCCGGCATGCGCTATCGAACCCCGTCTTTATATCTTTTAGACATATATCTATATAATATATTATACCAACTAATAATATTAAAGAAATATGTCCTTTATTTATTTTTGTGAATCAATAATAAACAAAGATGCATCATGCCCCATGAATATTTTACTTCCGGTGTAAAAAGTTCTAGATTGAATTCCTCTATATCCTATTTTTATCATGAGATCAATAAGCTTTTCTTGTTCAAACCCATTGTGAACCATATCTGAAATTATTTCTTCATTTTTATTAAAATCTACAATTAATAGATGCCCTCTTACATTCAAGATATCATATAATCTTGATAAAACTAACTCTACATCCTTAATATGAAGTAGAACCTGAGCCATAAAAATATAGTCAGCATGTAAATTAGAAAGACTATTCTTTTCAAAGTCAAAGCATAATGTGGCTGCATTCTGTATATTAGAGCCAGAAATTTTTTGCTTTATTTGATTAATCATATTCTGTGATGTATCCAAAAATAGTATGGATTTAAATTCATTTAACAAATTCATTCCAACAAGACCAGTTCCACACCCAAAATCAATAGCATTCTTATTTTTAGCATCACCTAAATATTCACGAATGGCATTTGATGACACCTTTGCAATTTGAATTCTTTCAGAAGTGTCATATATATTTGCTATCATTTCAAACTTATCTGTATTTCCCATTATCATTTCTCCAATCTACCTTAATAAAAATCTAATGTCATCTGTTTTATATCCTAAGGAGTACTTTGTCACCATAGCTCTATGATCAATCAAATTTTTATTTATCAAGGTTTATGCTTGTTTCAGCAGATGAACCGTTTCCACATGGAGGTGAATGGAGAATAGTTAATGCGCGCCAGCTCTTCCGGGATGCCGAAATGTCCATTGCCATATACCTTCTTTTTTCTAGGCAAAAACAATGCAATTGCAAGCATTATGGCTATAGCCTTAAAGCACCTTTTTCTCATAATTCACTATCCCTCTATTCCCTACTTGAAATAAGGTTCAGCTATCATCATTTTGTCCGGATTAGTGCTTTTAGGTACATGGTCGGATACTAAATTTTGAATGTACAGTGTTTTTATTTGGGGAATATCTATTTCAAATGGTATGGATTCACCTTTTTTAATGGTTATTTCTTTCAATACTTTACCCTGGCAATCGTCTTCCCTGATTTTAATTATGACCTCGTCGGTAGCACCATCTACATCCTCCATACAAGCTACACCGCCGAATTTCTGGTATTTTTCGTTGGGATAGATAAAGCCGCTGTACTCATAAGACCCAGCAGTTCCCGTATAAACGATTCCCCATTTGTACTGTTTATCATTGACTGCAAGCTGGCTTTTATCAATAGGGTATAGTCACTTCCGCTTAGTTTAATCTTAAGGCTGTAGCTAAGGATTGCTTTAATTTCTTCATTTTTAGGTGTTTCAATGAAGAGAGCTTCAGTTAGTTTCCCAGAATGCTGATTGCTTTTTTTAGTATTTCTAATGCGTCCTGGGCGTCTCTTAGTTCTTTTCGTAGTCTTGTACTCTCTTTTGCTTCGTCACTTTGGTAATTACCTGATCCTCTTGTATGTATCTCTCCATTGTTTGCTCTCCTCTTTTGCCCAAGTACATAATACGATTCTACTTCTGCTCTAAAGCCACAACATCTTGTAGCTAAAGCTTCTCATTTCTACTTTGGACCACAATTCGTCATCAGAACCACGCTCTCCCCATACCTTGGGGATACAATAATAAATTTTCATTGTTAATATTTGTAAATTCAATGTGTAAAAATAGGCTCGTCCCCAATGACCGCCCTGGATTCCTTCGACGCTGGTTCGGAAAATGGTGCAATGCATCATCAGATTCCCCGACCCCAATTTGGTACTAATAGAACAATTCTAATCATATTCTTATAAAAGAAAAGAATATAAAGGAGTGTAAAGTTAGTTGTTAAAAAAAGTTAAAGTAAGTTTACGACCCATTGCTGGTAAGATAAATATGCCTACTGTTTTGAAAACAGCTATACTTCCGGGTGACTCAATGGAAAGATTATTTATTGCAACCCAGGTAGGAGAGATTCTTTACATTGGAAATGGAGTTATAAAAACCTTTTTAGATATTCGCTCCCGAATCATAAAACTAGGTTTTTCCGGTGGTAAATATGACGAACGTGGATTGATAGGGTTAGCATTTCATCCCCAATTTTCTTATAATGGTCTGTTTTATCTTCATTATTCAGTAGTTGGAACACAAGGTCCAGGTGCTCTTCCGAGCTCAGAAGTTTCAAGACAAGGTCTTCCTGAGTTTTTTAAGCCTGACCCATGTGACCCCAGAACCTTAAACCAAAAGTGGATAAATAGAGAAGTTAATTATGATCATATTGATACAGTTGAAGAATGGATTTTACAATCCAATGGTCAAACTCAAAAACGGCGGGCATTACTTAATTTAAGAAGACCATTTTTTAATCATAATGGTGTCAATAGCTTAAACTTTTCACCTGAAACGGGAAAACTTGTTTTAACAACCGGTGATGGTGGATCAGGCTACGATCCATTTAATTTAAGCCAGGATAATATGGAAATTGCCGGTAAAATAATTGAAATTGATGTAGCTAAGAATACATTTATCAATAATCCACCGGTAGTCACACGTTTTGATGAACTTCCCGTACCTATTCAGGAAACGCTTACGGTAATTGCCAAAGGGGTTCGCAATATACCTGGCATTTCATTTCAAAGGTTTTATAATCAGTATATCAAATATATAGGAATTGTCGGACAGGATCTGGTAGAGTCAATTTTTTCATTCGTTAATTATAAACCAATATCGATTACTCAGCTTGTTCAAGCTTATTTAATGAAATCTGAACCTGACCAAGAAGGATTTATTAACTTTGGCTGGCGAGGATGGGAAGGTGCTCTTCCTACTTCGATTATAAGGGGCTGCTCTGCAAATCCAACTTTGGATGAGAAAACAATCGCTTATTACAATGATGCAGTAAAAACCTCAGTGCAGCGTCTTCAGCCTGTAACTAGTTACTTTCATAAAGATCCCCGACCGGATAAGTTTGGAGGAACTGCACTTACGGGAGTCCAATCATATATGGGGAATAGAATTCCCAGTTTAACTGGAAGCGTTGTATTTACTGATTTTGCCCGAAATGAAGAATCTCAACCTCCGATTAGAGGAGTTTTAGCTTATACCAGAGTAAGAACAGATTGTAAACTAAGTGATTTTAGTGTCATTGAAACCGATTATAATTTTGGGTCTCAATCAGCTTATTATGCTAGTTTGGGAACGAATCTGAATAAAACCAGACTATATTTAGGGGTTTATGGCTCTATGAATGTGACTGATTTTAACCAAGGTACTGTTTTTGAAATTGTTCCATGATTCATAACTATAAAATTCGACTTAATACCAGATAAATCCCTTTCTAGGATTTATTGAATCGAAATATAAAACAAACAAGAGCGCAATCATATTCCCTCGTCAATTTTGAAACTGATTTGAGGTAAATGATGAAAGCTTTTACAGAAATATGCACATATAAATCAGTATTCTAAAATACTAGTAGTACCTGATAGGAGGCATTTAAATTGAAAAAAATGAATATAAGTAGGTTTATTTGTATTGGAGGTATATTAACAACAATAGCTGTGCTATTCCAATCAGCACCTGTATTTTTACCCACGATTGGGTTGGCCTTAAGTCCATTAAGTACACTACCTATTGCAATAGCTGCTGTTTCTAATATTTCTCTTGGTTTTACTGTATTTTTTTCTTCCGCATTAATTCTTGTTATAGTTAGTGCACAGGAGACAATAATCCTGCTTTTTACCACCGGGCTACTAGGTATCGTTATCGGAACATTGCTTTATAGGAAGGGAATAATAATTTCTATATTATTTTCAAGCATAACACTATCTCTTGGAATGGTATTTTTAACTTATATAGTAGGTATTTCGGCGTTTGTAGATTTAACCAATTCGTTATCAACTCCTTTAACTTTTTTAATTTTTTTCTCATTTTCACTTGTTTACGCAAGCATCTGGAATATTTGCTTTAAAATATTCATGAATTATCTAATAAAAATAAAATTAATTAGTTAACTCAAATATGGATTTCTTATCATTTTGGCTATTTGAAGTTTTCAAAATGCAGGCAGTAGAACCAGAGTTTATTATTTCATAGTTGATTCTAGTAAACAAAATTTTTTCAATACCACATTGTTATAACAGAAAATCTCTAGATAGGATCTATAATCCGTTCTTTTCTTGTCACAAGTAGCATAAAGAACTTAGCCTGAGCATCAAACCGATTGAACAGGCGAAGATTTCCTGTGCTAAAAAGCTGTTCAATGAGATTTCTACGAGTAAGGTTAAATATCACGACGTGGACAGCTATCAAATCTTACTTAACATCATAAGGGCGTTGTAGTAAATCCGCTAATATTGTAAGGCTTTAGATGACAAAAAACCGCCAGTTTGAAGCTGGCGATAAATTTGACCGAATTTTTTTGGTAGGTGAGGGGTAGCACAGGCGATGAATCAGGTTCCGAGTTATACTTAACTTAAAACTAATTCATAAAGATGTATATTGAGTTAAGTCATACCGTCTTATTTGTCCTTATGACCACAATTCGTCATCAGAACTATACTCTCAACATGCCTTGAGGTGACAATAACGATGTCATGAAGACCCATTGACTCCTTGGCGGAAGTTGGTTTTCTCGAAAATCAGTCTCTGAAACCTGCATTTTATATTTATGTTTCTATTACTTATATTTTGCAATGTAATCAATGCCCCTTATCAAATCCATTGCCTATGATAAAAATTTCATTTATAATCCTTGCTTACATTCATATTTAATACTATTCATTTTTCCATTACAAGCCATCAACACCTATCCAGAACACTATTCACAATCCTCAAATATTGGTTCAATATACTCTTTAATAAGTTCTATTCTACCCTTGACCTTTGGCACAAAAAGAGAAGCAATAGAAACTACTATTTTTTTCTTTGTATTGACATAAATCACATTTCCTCCATCTCCCATAGCTGCATATCCATTCCCATTCTCTACCCACCATAAATATCCATATGACAGATTAAGTTTTTCCCATCGGCTATGTTCCTTCGTACTCTCGTCTATCCATCTTGTCGATACAATTTGTTTTCCATTCCACATTCCGCCATCTAAGTATAATTGACCTATTTTTGCCATATCCGTAGGAGAGAGAGTAAGACCCCACCCGCCTGTATTTACTCCAGTTGAGTCAGCAACCCAGCCGCTGATATTTTTAGCTTTATTAAATGCGAGTTGTTCCTCTTTACTATGAAAAACCACATTACTCTCAACAGTGATTCCCAGTGGCGAGAATAAATTTTCTGTTGCGAAATCAAACACAGATTGCCCAGTCGCTTTTACAAGAATACCCGACAAAATATCTGGTCCTATGAGGGGGGTGTATCTGAATTTCCCTATCTGCCCCCTGCCTCCTAATAAATCAAGCGTAAATTTTACCCAGTCATCACTCGTAAAATACTTTATGTAGGGTGCAAACTTATATTTATAAGGAGCTGTCATTGTCAGCAAATTCTTAAGTGTAACATTCTGTATTGTTTTTTCTCTTCTTTTAACTATGTAATCTGGAAAAAAATCCAATACTTTTTGGTTGATACTTTTGATGTACCCTTTGTCCGTGGCAATCCCAATCAATATGGAAATAATACTTTTTGTTACTGAATAAACATGGATTCGGCTAGTAGCAGTGCATTCATTAAAGTAACTTTCATATAGTGTTTTACCGTCTTTTAATACAACCATGCCTGCAATATTGCTATAATCATTGTTTATCTTCCTTTCCAACTCTGTCACTTTTTCTTGATTCATATAATTTTCTCCTTTATCATTTATTGTCTCTCTAGCTCAATCGTCTTTTCTTAGTTCATATGATTATGTGAAAGTTGAGTGGTCGTGGTTTCTTGGTTTAAATATTTGACACTTTCTTTTTGACAGGATAATAAATTTCAGTTATAAGCTCACTTTCTTTTGAAACTTGATAAGGGTCAGTTACATATACTTCATAAAGGGCATTGTTAGATTCATAGCCTTCCTTTTCTGCCCATTCACGTTGTTTAGTGTATACAGAAGATAGGCCAGAATAAGAACCATATAGAACTGTTTTTAAGCATAGTCCTGGGTAAAAATCCCTTGTACCTGTAACATACTCTTTTACTGGAATAGCAAATTCAGTATCTAAACCAAATGAACTAAATTCTGCACTGTGAAAAAGCACCATTGGTGGAGCAAGCATAGTTAATTTGTTGTCTGCAATTTTCCTAAATAATTTACTAAAGCAATTACCATATTCTTCAGGAAAATCGTATTCATGAACCATTTTTCGGATAGATAGAAGATACATCATTGGTACTTCTACAAGTTGAACATCAATGCTTTCCAGATATGACATAATTGACTTGCCTTGTTTGAAATTTGATATATCATTATTTAGTTGGTCTAAAGTTTTTTCAAATTCTTGTACTTGTTTCTCAATTTCTTTTTTCTTTCCGGTAAGTGCCAAGTAAAGTTTTTCGTCCTGTGATTCTTCTGATTCAAGTATTGTTTTAATCTCTTCTAAAGAAAAATTGTATGATTTTAGGCGGTTGATAAATAACATCGTTTCTAATTGTTCGATAGAATAATATCTATAACCATTTTCAGGGTTTATTTCATCAGGCAGAATTAGCCCTATTTCAGCATAATAGCGAAGCGTCTTTGTAGATACTTTACATATATTTGAAAACTCTCCAATTGATAGCATGCAAATTCTCCTTTCCAATACCTGCTATACCTAGTATAAACTTTGCCCTAAGGTCAAAGTCAACCGCACTTTAAACCGCCTCCTACAGGTAACTAGCAGTTTAACTTAATATAAAAATCATTGCAAGTTCTTTTAAAGGAGAATATCTTTCACTGTATATCGCCTATAAACGCAAAATGCTTTCGCCAAAAAGTATCAAACAATTTGGCGAAAGCATACATCTTCGCAAAACTCTTTTTTCTTATATTTTGGCGTAACCCCACCCCTGCAATGGTCTAGAATAACGTCCGCACCCCCCCTTCCAAGTAGCTAATTCATAGGACCTCTCCGGAAGGGACAGTAAAAACAGCTTTTCCTCTGCATAAATGGTTGCCCTACTACCGTCCTTCTTCTGAAAGGGTTTGTTGTTGAACTCGGCAAGTTTCTCTCTGACTGCCAGGTTCAACTCACGTAAAGAAAGGAACTGCTGGTTTCGCAGTGCCGCCAGTATCCAAGTTGAGATAACTCCTACTGAGCCTTCTACCGAGGGCTTATCCTTCGGCGCTCTCGGTCTTGCCGGAATGACTGCAGTTCCATAGTGCTCAGCAAGTTCCTGATATATTTTGTTGACGATAGTTTCACTTTTAGAGTTCTTTATGATGCCGGTCTTTAAGTTATCCGGTACCAGAATACGGGTAACGCCGCCGAAATATTTGTATGCATTTACATGAGCTGTTACCCAGCATTCCTGATTCTGTGAGAGGAAGGTTTCCACATAAGCGTAGCCACTATAAGCCAGTACGGCTACAAACACATAGGCTTTGATAGGTTCACCGGTGTCCGTGTCAATGATAAAGGCATTTTGACCAGCCCAGTCCACCTCCATGATTTCGCCTGGCTTATGGTTAAGATGCATAGTAGCCTTGGTTTTGCAGACATAGTCGCTGTAATATTTGTTAAACTGAGTAGATTTGTACGGGATATCTCCAGCTTCACGGCATTGCTCGCAGTACTCCACCCATAGTAAGCTCAGTGTAACGCCGCTTTTTGCCATCTCACGGTGAATATACTCATAGTCCGGCATCTTGTAGGCGGGCTTTACTGCATTGGGAGGGAACAACTTATCCGATATATCCTTGTTGTTCCAGTCTTGCACCTGCTCCCAAGTAAGCCCACAATTTCCTGCTCGTTTTAGGACATTTGCCACAGTGTTCCTAGAACATTCACAAGCAGTAGCTATGTCTTGCTTGTTGATCCCTAGGTGAGAAAGCCTCAGAATTTCTCTGTAATTGGTCATCTTATGACCTCCCTTGAATTTATTTGTATCGAAAATCCGACACATAAATTCATTATACAGAGAAACGAGTGCCCTCTTTTTCATGCACAATCCGGGCGTTGAACATGCACAGTTATAACCGGTCAGCATGCACAATTTATGCGGTCAATGTGCTCATTCTGCGACGCTATATTCACTTTTAAAGTATAGATTGTATTTTAACTTTATCCTATTCTACTAAGACTATGATTAGGTGGCATTAATTCTCAAAGCCTTTTTTATAGGGTTCCGATAAATATTGAATGTTTTTGCACCAAATCCTCTGCAATATTATACCTTGAGCAATAATTGCAGCACAAGCTACTCAAATACTTGACACAATTCAATCTGACCCTCCACATACCCTTGCGGGTCTGGCATCCGCATAGCCCATTCGATGGCTTCCCCCCTTGACTTCACATCAATCAAAATGAACCCAGCAATCAATTCTTTCGTTTCTGTAAATGAACCCTCAGTTACCACCGGCTTTTGTCCTGAATTTGGAAACGAAATGCGTATCCTATTTGAACTTGGATGAAGCTCTTTAGCCATAACCCGTACACCTGCCTTAACTAATACCTGATTGTACTTCGTCATAGCTTCAATGAGTTCTGCACTCGGGAGATTTCCAGCTTCCGAATTATTCGAAGCTTTAACAACTAACATAAACAGCATACAAATTACCTTTTATTTTTTAGAAAACTATATTTCTTCAGCGTTTTATTTTTGTTAGGAGACAACATGTCTCCACGTGCCTTAAGGTGACAATAAAGATGTCGTAAAGACCTAGAGACTGCTTGGTGGAGAACTATAGTCTTTTTATATGCCTTTCATAGGGTTATATTCATTTTCTATTACCAGCGTCTTTAACTATTTTAAACAACTCTTTATTAAGATATATTCTTTCTCTTCCAATTTTTTCTGAAACTAAGAATCCTTCTTCTTCTAAAATGGATAAATACTTAGCCGCAGTCTTTCTTGAGATATTAAGACCTTCTTCTATATAGCCAATCTTAGTATAGAATTCAAAAAATATCAGATTCACTAATTCTCTTGAATAGAGGTTAGGAAGCTTCTCTCTTATTTCTTCAGCTGTTTTTTCTAACAATATATTTATTTTTTTTACAAGTAAAAGCGTTTCTTCTGCAGTTTCCTCAACACCTTGTAGTATAAATATTATCCAATCTTCCCATTTACCTTCGTTGGTTACACTTTGAAGTAATCCATAATAAGCAGATTTGTTCCTAATGATAAACTTACTTAGGTATAATATAGGGCTATCTAATAACTCTTTTAAGACTAAGTATAAAACATTGATTATTCTTCCTGTCCTTCCATTTCCATCATAAAAGGGATGAATGCATTCAAATTGATAATGGATGACAGCTAACTTTATAAGGGAATCAATATCATCATAATCATTGTTTATATATTGTTCAAGGTTATCTAAGTATGATAAGATTTCTTCTTTCCCACTTGGAGGTGTATAAATTACTTCTCCTGTAGTTTCATTCTTAAGTACCGTACCTGGAAGTTTTCTAATACCTCCTTTATCTGGCTCTATAATTTCATGTATATCAATAATCATGTTAGTTGATAAAAAATTATTTTTTTTAATTAGTTCATAACCCTTCCATAAGGCAGTTCTATAGTTAACAACCTCTTTAGCCGAAGGAGAAGCATAATTTTCTCTACTCATTGTTTTAAACAATTCATCATGAGTGGTTACAATATTTTCTATCTCTGAACTATCTTTAGCCTCGTTTATTGTTATTGCATTTATTAATATGTTTTTGTTAGGTATCATTTCTGAAAAACCTTTTAGTTCTGCTAAAGCTCTATGAGACCCAGCTAATTGTTTTAAAATATACTTGGTTTCAAGCTCAACATTTGGTGGTAACTTAGATAATGAATTGTTCATTTTTCCACCCCTATTTTATATGATACATATATTATATAGGTAATTCTCTCCTATCACAATAGAATATAGGTAATTTTTAAGATTTTTTACCCATATTTTTATGACATGGGTAATTATTACCTATGTTTAATTACTGCCACTTATTTTGCTGCAAGTTTGGCATTATGTTTTAAATCCAGTAGCTTGCTACTAATCAGCCTTCGCTATGCTCGCCTTCTTGGGCAAGCCTGACATGAGACGTACATCGACTTCTTCAGTCATTTCACTCCCTCACAAGTCGTGTTACGGCTTCAATATGGGTTGTGGTGATGGACTTGATGTCTTAATACATATCTGTTTGGCAAAACATATCTAGAATAATACACCACCCCATCTCACACAAATTATACCTCTCTTGCCTTTTTTATAAGTCGTTTAATATCTATAAAATCCAATATATTATCCATAGCATCCCGATCGATAGTATAACCGTATTTTTCACATATCGTATTTGCCGTTTCCACTAATTCCCGTATACTATTTACCAATTTGTAATTATCATATTTATCGGTTACCTCAATATAACAATCATCAAAATTCTCATCTAGTATTTCGTAATTTTTTCTTCTTGCACAATATTCTGTCTTAATAATTTTACCATTAGTCTTTAGTGAAACTTGTCCAATATCTTTATGCATTCCATTGTCTGTTTTAGTTTTTTTATACACTTGCAATTCAAATATTGTTTTTGCAAGTATGACTAAAGGTTTCATGACTTCTGATTTCGTCTTTTCGTTAGTTATTAACCCCGCTTTTATCTTCACTGTTTGATGAAACCTTTTTAAAAGTTCATCTTTATGTTCTTTAGAATTGATCCACATATCCCCGTATTCACTCTTAAAATCAAGATATATTTTATATAATTCTTCTTTACCCACTAATACTTTATACTTTTCATACAGTTTCTTACTATTAAAAGCCCTTTCCAGAACATTGTCCCTTTCTTTTTCAAGTTTTTCATAGACATTAGAAATATTTTTTGCAAATCTAGTAAGGCTTGGCATAATGACACTACATTTTATGGTTTTATCATTTTTACGCTTTTTATCTAACTTTAAATCCTTTTCTTCTTGCTCCTGCAGCCTTATATCAATACAATTAATTTCAACAAATGGGCTTCCTTCAATACTGGTATGATTTATAGTAATACCATAGCTTTCAATCGCCTCTTCAGCTACTTTTAATTGATAACTCAATATTGCATACATTTTGTCATCACCATGTAATTCTTTCCCTCTCTGATACTGAGGCAATTTTTCATCTGGGATAAAGAATGCTTGTATACTTTCACTACAATATATTAGCGATTCATCAAATTCCAAAGAGAATGAGTATTTTGAAGTTTTATCCAATTTCTGTATTTCTTCATTTACAGCTAATTGTATCTTTTCGCCCAATTTTTCCTCAAACAAATTTGTTCTGGGTAAAGTTATTTTCATTTAATCCCTCCGTATAAATATTTATCTCTATATATTGTAATCATCATGATATTTAACATTATCATCCATATATAAAATTCTGGAACTGGTAAAAAACTGAACCATGCCATTGCAAAAGAAAAACATGGCATTTCTCTTCAAAATCGTCCTAAAACCACTACACGTTGTGTCAAATGCTATTTCTCCTCTAAACCACAATACGTCATCAGAATTATACTCTCAACATGCCTTGTTGCTGTATTTCTGATGACCATCGAACCTAATACCCCCTTGGTGTCATTGAATTATTTCGAGTTTCTGATTTCTGCAGTAGCTCCCCTAAGTAAAACAAAAAATATAAATAACATCGAAAATATTACCAACACTTTCATACAATCATTAGCTGCTAAAATTACCGTTCCCTTTAAATTATATACTAATAAAGAATGACAGTAGCAGCACCAGACTGTGGCAGGTTCATTTATTTATCATGTTTGCTTATGAATCCCTTTACTACTTCGCCTGCTGTAAGCGGAAGTTGCATCCAAACATAAGCATGGATGGAATTTTCTATATGCTCAATTTCATATGTATCCAGTAGACTGGTGAACGCAGATAGTATACTTCTAATTTTCTCATCCTTCCATTCTTCTTCGCTTGGAAGGAATAGAATAGGGCATTTTACCTTTTTATAATATTGCTCAAACTTCACATCCCAATATTTCTGAACATATTCTGTTCTAATATGGTTTAAATAGCAATATGTAAAATTACCATTTTGCATCTGTTGTAGATTGTGTTCAAAGAAGGCTAAGAAATATTCATTCCATAATCCTTGTTGTGCTAATTCCGCTCGTTTTTCCTCGATATACTCTTCTTTCGTTTTAAATACACGTTCTTCCCTTTCAGCTAGTTCAGCCCGCATGACTTGTTTTCTGTGTTGAATTTCATCCCTCGTTCCATTAAATAACCCATACTCTCCAAACTCATTATATAAGGCGCCCTCACATATGAGGGATAGGACGAGTTCTGGGTGTGATGCAGCTAAACTAAGTCCAACCTCAGCCCCCATTGAGCTGCCTACAATATGGCAGCGCTCTACATTTAGTTTCTCTAACAATAAATAAATATCGTTTGCCATGTCGTCTATATGATACCCTGCTAAGGGTTTATCGGATTTGCCATGTCCTCTAAAATCAGGAACAATGATACTGTATTTATTTTCAAATTGCGGTAAAATGCCTTCCCACATATTCAAATTTCCTCCACTAAAGTGGAGAAATAAAACAACTGATTTATCATTTAATGAATATCGTACATTAATCCCTATATCGTCTATCTTAATCATTTCCTCTATCATTTTTCTGCCTCCAATACTACAAAATTATAATTTAAAGACCTAAAACAATTCTTCCTGATTTTAAAATTATCTGATGGGCTTTTATCCTGTCATATCAACTTTTCTTAATTTTTTGACAAAAGTACGCAACGCTCCACGTGCCTTGCTGCTGCAATTCTGATGACTATAATGCCTAATATCCCCTTGGCGGTAGAATTATGTTTATTAAAACTTCCCCTTCATCCTATAACTGGTTGAATGGCACATATTGTTTTAATAAACAAATTATGTCCTAATCCATTTTTTATTCATTGAGAACTATCTGCAAAGTCTAACTTGTTAGTCATAATTCAAATTATAGTTTCAGCCACAAAGCAGGACGAACGCCCCCTGTACATTTGCCATCGCTGATGTTGCCTTTCAATATATTATTGCCTTGAATACCTATATTACCGTCAGTCCCGAAGATATACACGGCTTTTACATTAACGCGGCCGGGCGACCGAAGCCACCACCACCAACTCCATTCTTTACCCTGAAGTCTTGCTATTCGCTTACTATTGTTTTCATCTTTTCTTTCAAACCAATATCTTTGATTTTTTCCTCGGTTTTGCAGTTTTGAACGGCTATCACCGAAATATTTGCACACTTCCTCAATGCTTAATAAAAATACGCTGTCTTGCGTATCAGCTCCGCCTTTTGAACCATACCACTGATTGTCAGGATTTTTATTTATTACCGGAATTATTCTTGATTTATCAGTTGCGTTGAATTTGTCATAAAATTCACCATTAAGATATTTTCTTAACGCGCAGTCAGCCCACGTTATATCTTTATAGGCATCGTGGTAAGCGCGTTGTTCTATAATATCTTCGGTTATAATCAAAGCCGTATTGTTTTGTATGTCTAGTATGCGCCACTCGTATCTGCCAAATACTATTTTATCTCCTGCCTGCATATCTACCTACCTTCCTTTACTGTTCAAAATATAAATAATGTGAAACATGCACTGTACCCAACGAAATCGTAGGATCAGTTGCAAAATCCAAAAAGTCATTGTGATAAAACAGCAGACAGCCATATATAGCTGTCCGTGCCCTATTATGCAATCTTCCCTTGAATCCGCCTAGCCTAAGGCATCTATATATTCGATGCCATTTTTAAGCATCGAATATATAGATACGGCTTACCACCTTATTTAATTTTCCCTTCTTCAGTCTCCACTTTATTCACAAAGTCCATATTGTAACGAACAGCACCGTGATCTTTAATTACCGTGGCTCTTGTGATGCGGATTGCCAAAATAATGCAGTTTTCATCCTTTTCATTATTTGCATCGTCGTACCAATCGGCAAATGCTTCACGAAGTTTAGACCTTAACTCAGCATTTTTGGGATCTAGAACCCATCCGAGATTTTCGCCGATTCCGTTTCCAGAAAACCACTCGAAGCAAACCGTAAAGGCAACTTCTTGGTTTTGAGCTATCTGCTGCATTTTAGTTGATTTGGCCCAAGTAGTAACATAAAACACACCATCTTCATAATAAGCATCCACATCACGGACATAAGGACGAGGGTTACCGTTAGCGTTCGGTTCCATTGCGATAGTCGAGAGAGAGATGATATTATCTTTTCCGTTGCCACACCTTTCCTCAATTATTTTTAATCCTTCTTCATACCTGCCTATTTCTAATTCCTCCTCATAATATTAATAAATTCTCCAAATTCTAGCTTTTATTTTTCAAAGCTTTCCATCCCTGTATTCTAAAAATCATCCACTTTTTTCACAAATACTTCTCATAAATAAAATATTTAAATAACAGTTTTTACTAATCTTTTTCCTATTTTACCATATCCTTGCCCTCAAGTCATTTACAAGCTTTAGTAAACTAAAAATTCCCTCAAACCGTAGTCTGAGAGAACATAAAACACACTTCATTATTCGCTTAAAATCCTTAAACCCTTTGGTATCAGTCTATTCTTTAACTAGCAACACAACGGTCTCAACATGTCGCAAGTGCAATATGCAGTTCTCTTATAAGCAATTTACTTTTCCTTAATTGGGAGCAGCAAATCAAGCTGTAAATAACTCATTTCAGCATTGTGCTTTTGAATAAAATTATAGAGATTCAACGTTTCTTCAAAACCTTGGCCATAACCTGTTTCGGCCGGCTCCCATCGTGGGGAACCACAGTCATTATCGTATTTATCACTTGCATCAACCCATTCCTTAAGCCGCCGCCAATCCTGGAAGTCCCACGACCTTAACACATGAGCAGCATATAACCCACCTTGAACTCTCGTCTTATTAACGGTGCGGGTATTTCCATATCATCAGGAACAGACACCCACGCTTCATGCCCATGTGAATTTTCTCCAAGTTCTGCCGCACCTCCCAAGCAGTCGAAATCGAAACCGCGTGCGTCGGGTTTAATTTTTAGCAATCCGCTCTCTTTTATAAACTTATTTACTATCTCCGATGCTTTGTCTAAACAGCCTTCTCCCGAAGCAAAAGCGGCGGCCACAGTCATTGGTGGCAGATATATAATCCGCACATCCTTGTCCTCCAGTTTCATTAATTCTTCGTTAGCTTTGTTTAATTCTTCCATTGATAAATTCTCCCTCGTTTCTTTGATTTGATTATCAGAAAAAGAAAGAGAGCTTATAACTGAGAACACAGCTTCGTCACCGAGGAGCTTTAAATTAACATCGACTTTTTCATTGATTTCCTCAACAAAACGCGTCAATATGGATTTAACGGTAGACAGTGCGGTAATTTCACCGTCTATTTCACTTATGTTTTTTCTGAAAATTTCCACTGTTTCCACCGCGTCGCAATTGTTAAGTATGCTTAAGATTTGCTTCACGGGAACGCGCAACTTACGTAGGATTATGATTTGCCGCAAACGACTTATGGCGGTTTCATCATAAACCCGGTAAGCATAATCATCTTTTCGCAGACTTTGAATTAATCCCACTTGCTCATAAGATGCTGTCAAGTAGGGACTAATAATTTTTAACATATTCTCATCAAAAATTCAGAATAAGGTTTGTCCGGTTTTCCTGCATGACCTGTTCGTGGTAGATTTCATCCGACAGAGCTTTCAGCTCCAAAAAATCCTCCGCAGTTTTGCCGGGATTCTCTGTCAGATAGTCCTCCAGCGTAACTTCCACAATGCGGTCGGCAAATTTATATACAATGCCCTCGCTGAATTTATTTAGGGCATAATCGCTGTCTTTGTAATTTTTCATGTTCCTTTCCTCCGAACTTTGAATTTCTGAAAAATCCAAAGTCCGAAGGCGGGGAACGGCAACGAAACATCGGTGCTACCTTGTGGAAATTATAATTGTTAAAATATGTAAATGCAAGTCGGGGTTTACTCTTTTTTGTCGAAAAGAAAAAGTCAGCAAGTTGCCAATGGCAAAATACTGACTTTTTTAGAAATTGAATATATAACTGTATGTATAAGAAATGGTATATATAGGCTTTATCGTCTTTATTTCCACCTCAAGGAAAAAAGCAAATGATATATCTTCATAGGACTACCCCCTTCGCCGTAGCGTATGACGAAAGCCGGTATTCCCATATCCTGTTATTCGTCAAAAGCCAGGCAATCATAACGTCCGAAAACAGCTTAAACCCTGTGGCTTTACCATCGGCATTATTTACACGTTAACAATCCTTCTAACATATAACTTATATAAACGCCTTCTATCTCAAGGCCGTTGTTGGATTTATCCACATTAAAAGGAGCAAAAAAACGGCGGCCTTGATATTCTCAAAACCGCCGTGTCCTAAAAATAGTGCATGTTAAATTATCTGCTGCACGACAGTTTTTTTCTTTTGCCGTCGTGCGGCAAATAGAATTATTTATGGTGTGCAGACAGCAAGATCAAGTATGGGTTTCCATGCGAATAACTGCATCAGCTTCCTTCGCCAATTCCTTGTTATGCGTTACAACAATAACGCATTTATTTTCTTCATGGGCAATCCGCTTTAATAGATCAATTACATCCCATGCAGTGGCGTCATCGAGATTTCCGGTGGGTTCGTCGACCAATAATAGTTTGGCCTCACTGGCCAATGCCCGGGCTATAGCGACCCGTTGCTGTTGACCTCCAGAAAGCTGCAAGACATTTCGCTTCCAAAACTCTTTTCCAATGCCGATGGTGCCAAGCAGCGTTTCAGGATTCCCCTTACCACCAAGTTTTACATTTTCTATAGGCGTGAGGTAATCAATCAGGTTGTAGTTTTGAAATACCAATGAACTGTGGTACTTGCGATGAGTTGTAAGCCCCTTGGAAGTAAGTGGCTTGCCGTCATAGAGAATTTGCCCCTTGACAGGGACATCCAACCCTGCCAACAAGGATAAGAGCGTCGTCTTACCCGCGCCGCTCGGCCCGAGGATCGCATACATTTTCCCACAATCAAAGCCGTAGTTTACGTCGTCAAGAATCAAAGCCTCTTTATTTGATTTGTAATAATAGGACACACTTTTTGCTTCTAAAATCATAATTGCCTCCTTAACTCAATTCGCCCAATATATCTCTGGGCTTTTTGCGCAAGATGCTTATTCCTGCGATTCCAACAGATGCACCCACTAATGAAATCATGCCCAACCCGCAGAAGATCATCATTTCATCGGTAACTGCAACATTTACGCCAATTACGGTTTGTTCCGATTCCCTATATTCCGTTAATACCTTGCCTGCGTCCATGTCTTTTTGTATTTGTGCTTGTTCTATTTGCTGAGTGACCAAATAGTTGGCTGCGACTTCCGTTATTACCGGCGCACAGGCAAAGGAGATTGCAAAAGACAGAAATGTAATAATCAGAGCTTCCACGAAAAGCTGACTTAAAATATTTACCTTTTGGCAACCAAGTGCAAGCAAAACACCAATTTCATGGTTTCTGTTCTTCACCCAAAAGACAAAGATTAAAAAGAGAATCATTAGGCCCGCAACAAAGGTAATGACAATAAGCAATGTGCTAATTTTCGCCAAGTCATTAAAATTGGAGGACATTGTAGACATATTACCGTTGCGGTCAATCAGATCGTACCGCTCCCAGTCAATGCCTACATTTTCGACAGCAGTCTTTACGCTATCATATTGATCTACATCTCTGATTTTGAAATAAGCATGTTCAAATAAAGGGTCATTCTCGTATCCCTCTGCCTTTTCTGGAAAGCGTAAATCCGTGAAAACAATATTTTCTGAACGATAAGTATCCCCACTCATTTTGGGGGACATCAATTGTTTGGTTTGATATATCCCAATAACCGTCGATTCATATGTGGTGGTATTTTCCGGATCGCGGCGGTTTTTAAACTGCAAAACATCGCCTACAGAAATGACGTTTTCTTTCGCCAGTTGTTCGGAAATAACGCATACATTCTGATCATCTGCCTCAACCATGCGCCCGCTCTTAATACTAACATTGCCGGAAAGTACATTGAAGTCAAGTGCCATCCTCCTGTTGCCTATGAGTGAAACACAGCCAATATCAGCATATTGATCGACATCCGCATCCTCAATTCTCTCGAAATTCCCGGGCAAAACCGGAGTAATAACGGTTGTGATATTATAATCGGCTATCCCCGGCACAGTGGCTATTTCTTCAATGTCATCCATTTGCAAGGAATCAAAAGAGTTATCCGTCCACGATGACCATTGCGGACCCCAAGCGGTATCAGTAATCTCCTGGTGTACTCCTCCGTAGGAGCCTTCGCCGTTCTCATCAAAATGCTCAGATGCCTCCATGATTCGTTTGAAGCGGTTTCGCTCATTAGCGTCTAAGCGTAAACCAGCGCCTATTGCTTGCCGAGTATTGTCCTGTGTTTGCACACTGGCGTTTCTGCTAGCCATGCCACATAATATAAGCAAGCTGATGGTCACGATAACCAATAGCAAAAGCAAGGTTTTGATCGGCTTGCGAATCACGCTACGCCAAGCTCTCTGTATACTGTTCATCCTATCCCTCCATTCTCGAAAGTGTATCTCTGGGGTTTGTGTACAGTGTCGGAGAAATTGAAATTCCTACCGTCAATAGTACAATCGCGCTTCCCAGTAAAATAAGCATCAAGACATGTTGACCCTCTAATCGAATATTCGCAATGCCAATAAAACTATCCGACGAGAATAAATTGTTCATCAGCTTGTTCAAAAACAGGCTACTACAAGTGGTTGCACCGATGATCGCCAAGCAAAGCAGGGAAAGGCTTTCCGTTATTGCCTGCAAAAAAAGATCGAGTTTTGATACACCTAAGCTGATTAAAACGGCCATTTCTTTTTTACGCGTTCTCATCCACATACAAAGGAGCAATGAAATGACAATTATAGCTGTTGCGACAATCAACGCAAGTATCAGAGATGTGATACGAATAATCTGCTTTAATGGCGCCTGTATCTGTTGATACAGTGCATCGGACGAGGTGATACTGATACTGTCGTCAATTATCGATTCTATTTGTTGATGCAGAGTAGTCAATGCATCGGGGTCGGCTGCATAAACGGAAAGTTTGGAGAAATCGTATGAGGTAAACAGCGAGGCAAATATTCCGTGATCAACAAAAACCTGATTTTCTATGCGATATACGGACATTACCGATTTTTCCTGTTGCCGTTCCATACCTGAAAAGAAAATTCCGACAATCTCTCCCGATGCACTAGCCCCGGCTTCCGTTCTAAATGTGATCATGTCGCCTATACTAAGCCCGTTGGCATCCGCCAGTATAGAGTCGATAATTACCCCGCCCCGTTTTTCAGTGATGGGGTTGCCTTCAAGCAGACGGTATTTTTCCTCCGCAAACAATCCGTCAATTTCAGTATTATCATAAGCGTGGAGAGTTACTGTGAAGTTTGCAGTATCCGCTGAATCTATATATGTTACAGGGGAAAAATCGGTGGGATAAGCTGTGGCTCTTGCCGCCCGATTGATACGGCTCACAGAATCTAAGCCGGAAATCAAGGCTATACTTTCAGCGGAAATGTTATTTATACCTTGCTGATTTTCCAAAACGAGTTTTGAGCCTGTCTTTTCTTTAAGAGAGTCGCTCGTTGCCTGTGCGGTCATTAAAACGATTGTGGCGCACAAAATCATGGTACTCATAATGAAAAAACAGGAGATCAGAAGAATACTTTTGCTCTTTTTGCGCCTGATATAGCAAAGAGCGCGTTTGAAAAAGTTCATATAATCACTCCACCATCCTGTAGATATACACTTGCTCCGCGTGAAGAATGCTCTCGCCGTCATATTCGCCAGCGACAAATAATCCTGTTTGTTTCTTAACGTCATCGATGGTTGCATCCTCATAAGTCATCGCCCCTGTGGAAAGGCTTACCTGTACGATTTGGAATGTACAGCTTTCGTCATAGGTAACTATAACTTGTTTAACCCGACTCTCATTTTCAGGTGCAGCCGCGTAAGCCAAATCACCCTCATAAACTGTTGGTGAAATCGTACAGCCACTATCTGAAAACTCTGTTACAGAGCCATTCAATTGGCAGCGTTCAGATAGCTCATCAAAGGTTTCTGGATTATTGACCGCTAGATTATCTTTGTTTTCTTTGCTTTCGTCTGTAGAACCTCTACTTGTCTGCGCCGAAGGATTTGGAGAATTGTTGTTATCAAACGGCTTATTTCCGCAACCAGAGCAGAATATCAGTAGAAGTATTGTGATTAAAGTGAAAAGCATCCTGTGTTTCATAAAACTACCTCCTTCATTTTCATGTCTATCGTATAGCCATGTTTCTCTAAAAGTCCTGTAGGGTTTCGTGGAAATACACCCTGTTCTTAAAGGATTTTTAGATAGTTGTATGGTATGATGTAAATGGTATAATGTAATCGGTATCATAAAAAGAGGGTCTAAACATGAGAGTATTATTAATTGAAGATGACGAAAATCTATCTGCTGTAATTGAGGAGCAGTTGCAAAAAGAGGGCTACATTACAAACCGTTGCGCTGATGGCGAAACGGCTTTGTCTTATGCCCTGAATCTCGAATATGGCCATGATATTGTTTTACTGGACAGGATGCTGCCTATTATAGACGGCTTGACGATTTTGAAAGCAATGCGGCGAAAGCAAATATACACACCTGTGCTGATGATGACCGGGCTCGGTGAATTGGATGATAAAATCGATGGGTTAGATTGCGGGGCCGACGATTACTTGGTCAAGCCGTTCCATATGAAAGAATTGCTGGCGCGGGTCAGAGCTTTGACACGCCGCCCAACAGATATTGTCGATAAAGAGGTATTGACGGCATATGATCTCACCTTGGACGCTGGGCAGAGAAGGCTTACCTGCAATGGTTATTCGATTATACTGACACAAAAGGAAGCCGATGTGATGACTGTTTTTTTAGAATCACCTGATAAGATGCAGACCCGTGATGGGTTGCTCTGGAAGGTGTGGGGCGGACGCGGAGAAGTTGAGGATGGCAATATAGACAACTATATTCATTTCCTGCGTAAGCGCCTGCGTGAATTAGGTTGCAAAACTACAATCAAAACTGTATACGGCGCAGGCTATAGGTTGGAGGAATCGCCGTGATAAAAAAGCTTCGGAAAAAATTGGTAGTAATGTTTTTGTCTTTCACTATGTTGGCTTTTACTATAATGGAATTGCTAATGGTAGGCAACACAGTGGCAAGAGTGCAGGAATCCGAGATGATATTTGTTGGCAATATGTGTGATAGCATCATTGAGCAAATCAAAGATGGAGTGGGAATAAATGACCCTAATTTGTTAAGTTATGTTACTAAATTCCACGGGTGGGTTTATATATCCGACGGAATTTCTGAAATATCCAGTGTGGAAAGTTTCGTTACATCCTCAGATATTTTGATCAAGCAAATGAAATCCGGGAATATGCTTCTTTCAACAACCGTTGAATCGAACGCTAATATTGAGATGGCTACTCGCACCATATACTTAATTAGTGAAACGCAAAATGAAAAATACTGTGGGGTGAACGACGCTTTTCAAGCATCTGGAACCGAATATAATTTGATTTTGATTGTTCCACAATCTACGCCATGGGAAATCATAAAAAGTTATTGCAGTTGGTATCCTCTGGTATGGTTGGGTATGCTCTTGCTCATGTATTTTATGAGCCGTATACTGATCGGCAAAGCAGTAGAGCCGGTGGAGGCAACCATAAAAAGCCAGAAGAGGTTTATTGCGGCTGCTTCACATGAATTAAAAGCACCACTATCGGTGATACAAGCCAATACAGAAACTCTATGTATTGATCAAGCCACAGCTTCACAGAAAAAACAAAAGGTTGTATTGGATGAATGCGGGCGCATGTCCACGCTCATACAATCCATGCTTAGATTAGCGTCGAGTGACACCGGAAGCTGGAAAATGAGCATGAAAGAAACAGATGTGGATTCTCTTTTGATTGAGGCATGGGAAGCATTCCAAGAATCTGCACGGAAGAAAAACATCCGTATAGAGTTGAACATAGAAGAACATTATCCCAAGTTCGTTGGGGATAAGGAACATATTGGCACGGTTCTTGGTATCTTGATTGATAATGCAATCTCGTATTCTATGCCCGACTTGTCTATTGAAATGGGTGCGGAGGTACAGCAGAAGCAAATTGTGTTCTTTGTAACAGATCATGGGGCGGGCATCTCCAATAGCGAAAAAGAAAAGGTATTTGAGCGTTTCTATCGCGCTGACCCGTCAAGAAATAGCAAGGAGCATTTTGGACTAGGCTTGTGCATTGCCAAAGAAATTGTTCAGCTACATCAAGGGACTATCACATTGGAGGATACTCCAGGTGGCGGATGTACCTTTAAAGTTAAATTACCTATAAATCAGTAGTCTATACACGTAACCGGTTATCGTGCAGCGTATAAGGTCATTGAATGCTTGTTTCATCATGAGGTAGTACTCTTTAATACGAATGTTTGACTGCAGTGCAGCTAACATTCATATTATTACCATCTCTAGAAAAATATATATTCGGAACGTTCCGATTAGATTAGTTATCAGCACGTAATGATTATATTGGCAAGCAGGGGGAATGGCGCGCCAAAGCGCCCATTCCCACGCTTCACGCATTCCTTCCTCCGGTCGCAATGGCTCCGCTCTGCTTGTTGAGGCTCTGCCCCAAACCCCGTCAGACAGCCTGCTTTCGCGTCTGTCTGTTAAGCGCCTGACGGCGCTGCTGCACGTCCCTTTCGGGACGCTTTTTACATGCGGAGGGAGGAATGCGTTCCAAATGCCGTTACCGCTGTTTTTCCTGAAAGGAAGGCTCCTTATTTTCGCCCAGCCATGTTTCCGTAATGCTCCCGGCTCGGCTTGGGATTCTCTATAATAGACAGTCCGTTCTCCAGACAAATCATATCGCTTAACCGGCGAATGGCTCTTGCGGAATGCCGGAAATCCTCAAACTTTTTCCTGCAGTCCAGCGCCGTGGATTTGAGCAGCCCCTTTCTTAAGTTTGAAATGCAATAAAAACCTGCCCCCTAATGATAAAAACATAAGGGACAGGTCATTTGCTTTAGAGAAACGGTTGGATAGAAAAACTTGTATTCACATGCTATAATGTTTTATATATCACAGTTAAACAAAAAATTTGGTAGAATTATTAAGTCAATGTCAAGGAGCAAAAAATGAATTATGATATAGATATCTGGATGAAAGCATACTTGGAGGATCTGAAAACTCTGCTTGGCTCTCGTCTGCTGTTTGTCGGGCTGCAGGGAAGTTATTGTCGCGGCGAAGCAACGGACAGCAGCGATATTGATGCGGTTGTTATACTTGACCATGTGACTCCGCAAGATTTGAAAGCATATAGCGTCATGTTGGACACCCTTCCGAACCGGGAAAAAGTATGTGGATTTATCTCCGGCCGGCAGGAGTTAATCAATTGGGAACGTTCCGATCTGTTTCAGTTCTATCATGACACCACGCCGATTTTTGGCAGCATCGATTTTCTGCTGCCGCTGATTGGTAAGGAAGATATTCGTCGTGCCGTCCGAATAGGAGCCTGCAACATCTATCACATGTGCGGCCACAACATAGTGCACGAAAAAAGCGCCGAGATATTGAAAGCCCTTTATAAATCAGCCGCTTTCACCGTACAGGCAGTCTATTATGATCAAACGGGAACATACATAAAACAAAAGTCCGAGCTTATCCCCATGCTGCAACCACAGGAACGGGAAATTTTGCAGACCGGCATTATGTTCAGAAAACAGCCTAATATGGCGCAGGCTGAGTTTGACCGACTCTCTGAACTGCTGTTCAATTGGGCGGCAGGGTTGATTATCGAGTACAAAACCGACTGAGAAAAAGCAGAAATTACACGAGCGTTATAGAACTCAAATTTATACCCTACACAGGTTAGAAAGGACAAGTCAAATGGAAGATTGGTTTACAATAAATCATATTGATGCGGATACGCATATTATCAGTGAATACCGGCATTGTGGGAGGAAACGCACTGCTATCTTTTAAACGGTTCCAAGCGCAGTCTTCTGATTGATACCGGACTTGGTATTTGTAATATTTATAACGAGGTAAGGAAGCTAACGGACAAATCGGTTACTGCCGTTGCCACCCACATCCATTGGGATCATATCGGAGGTCACAAATATTTTCCGGATTTTTACGCTCATGAGGATGAATTGAATTGGCTGAGCGGCGAATTTCCTTTGACTATGGAGCAGATCAAAAGTATGGTAATCGACCGCTGTGAGTTGCCGGAAGGTTATGAGGTAAACAAGTATGAGTTTTTTCAAGGTACTCCAACACGAGCGCTGAAGGATGACGACGTAATTGATATCGGAGGCCGCCGCATTCAGATGCTGCATACTCCCGGACATTCGCCGGGACATATGTGCTTTTGGTAAAAAGATCGCGGCTATCTTTTTACCGGCGATCTGGTCTACAAAGACACACTGTTTGCCTATTACCCCTCCACTGACCCGACTGCCTATCTTGCTTCTCTTGAGCGAGTGGCGGCACTTCCGGTCAAGCGGGTGTTCCCGGCACATCACAGTCTTGATATTCAGCCGGAGATTCTCGTCCGTATGCGGAACGCTTTTCGTCGACTGAAAGCGGATGGCAAGTTGCATCACGGCAGCGGAACATTCGATTACGGCGATTGGGCCTTTACATTCCTCCCATCACCGGACCGCCGTATCCAGCATCAGGCGAGCTGTTTTTCATCTCCTGCTCCAGCTTCATGGAGTAATTTTCGCTGTCCCAAAAGCTGACATAGATTTCTCCATCCGGCGTTTTGATGGGACGCTGCTCAAATCCTTCCCCATAACCATCAGAGTTCTGACCGCACACATAGTCCATAAGCGCAGCGGTTTCTTCTCCGGTGAGAGTCTCCTTCAGTCCTACAGTCATGACTCCCCACAGCTCACCATCAACAACCTCCACTGTCGGGTAGAGACTATGCACCTTTTCTTTAAGAGCTTCGTCGTGAATGTACTCGGCAAGACCTCGGTCATTTTCAAAGTGCCGGTTCTCCTTTGCTATGGCAGCGAGGATTTGATCCTCATATGCCACCGCATCCCTGGACGAGATATCCTCCCGCTCATTCACCGAATTTCTATTTGTAGTAAATCATAGTAATAAATATAAAAAATTTATATTAAGCTCTTGACATATCAATTCATATATCGTATATTTTAACTAAGTTCAAATATTTTAACTAAGTTAAAAGTGTCCGGAGGTTAATATGAAACAAACGAAAAAAGAACGTACTCAAAAAGAAATCATCGAGGCTGCGAAGGATATCATCCATGATAAAGGACACGAAGCCGTTACTGTTCGATATTTGGCTGAAGTAACAGGATATTCATATACCAATCTATATTACTATTTTAAGGATGTGAATGCTCTCTTGTGGACATTACGTCTCGATATGATTGAGGATATGATTACAGAGCTTACATCCATTTCCTTTAAGAACGATGATCCTGTGGAAGAAATCCTTGGCGCTTTTTTCTGCTATACGGACTATTTCTTCAAACACCCGAATGTATTCCGTTTTTTTTACTTTTATCCTTTTGTTCAGCCGGAGGGAGATGACAGTTATCAAAAGCTTGGGCAACGATTTCACAGCATGTGGCAGACATCCTTTATCAGGCTAATCCAGGAAGGCATCATTCAAACTGAGGATATTGAAGTTGTAGCCAAGACTATCATTTACGCCTTACAGGGAATGATCATGCTGAGTTTCTCATCCAATGGTGCTACACAAAAAGAAGAGATCAAAGATGAGCTTATAAAACTTGTGAATTACTTATTCAATAAGAATAAGAGAAATTATTAAGGAGGTTATGTCTTATGAACCAAGGTTTCAAAATCAACTTTCAGCCACTTTATCGTGTTGCCCAGTTTTTGGCTTTAACAATGCTCATTCTTATTCCATTGCAAATAGTTATTTATGTGATTGCACCGCCACCGGATACTGTTAAAGGATTCTTTGAACTTTATCAGCAAAATCCGTTTTTAGGACTGCTGAGCTTGGATTTTCTTTACCTGTTTAACAATATGATTATTATAATAATCTATTTAGCCCTCTTTGTCCTCTTATACCGAGAAAAGCCCGTTACTGTACTCTTGGCATTAATACTTGGCTTAATTGGCATTGCATGTTATTATCCGTCCAATCCTGCATTTGAAATGCTGACTTTAAGCAATCAGTATTTTCAGGCGCTGCCTGAACAGCAAACTATATATTTGGCAGCCGGCGAAGCCTTAATGGCTGGTTATACAGGCACCACCTTCGATGTCTACTATGTATTGAGTACAATATGCCTGCTGTTATTTGCCTATGCATTAATAAAAAGCCATAAGTTTAAGAAATCGGTTGGCTTGTGGGGGTTAGCTTCCGGATTCTTTATGATTGTACCCTCATCGGCAGGAGTATTGGGCATGATTTTTTCTTTACTGTCCCTCATTCCTTGGGTGGTATTCGTTGCGCTACTGGTGATAAATTTTAGAAAATTCGCCGCCGACACTTCAATTTAACTGGGACGATAATCTGATACATTATCTGCAATGAGCGTTTATAACAAGGAGGGTAGTTATGAAAAAACGATATATCGCGATAATCATTGTTCTGCTGGTATTGGCGCTTGGTTTTATCACTACGAAGATCTTGCTTACGAGGTTCGAAGGAAATCTGAAACAGTTAGCTCTTTCAGAGATATCCGATGTCGACCTCGCAGCAGCAGAGGATGGCATTTACATTGGCAGTTATTCGGCCTTTCCGGTATCAGCTGAAGTCAGGGTAACTATAAAGAATCATTTTATAGTAGATATTGAACTGTTAAAGCACGATAACGGCCAAGGGCAAGGTGCTGAAATTATTCCCGAAAATGTTATAGAGGCGCAGTCCTTAAAAGCAGATAGTGTATCTGGTGCTACATACAGCAGCAAAGTTATTTTAAAAGCAATCCAGAATGCAATATTAAAAGCTGGTGGATAGATAACATGATTTATTTATAATCCAGAAAGGAAGATTACAATGAAAATCGGAATTATTGTTCATTCTCAGACCGGGCATACGCTTTCCGTTGCACATAAGCTTCGTGAGCAATTTCTTAATGCAGGGCATACCGTTTCAATCGAAAGAGTCGCAGCATCAAACGATACAGAAACAAATGTGGATTCGATAGCACTGACATGTGTGCCGAAGCTCGATGAATTTGATATGCTCGTTTTCGGGGCTCCGGTGCGTGGCTATCTGCTATCTCCTGTCATGCAGGCGTATCTCTGCCAACTCCAATCTCTCAAAGGTAAAGTTGTTCTGGGGTTCGTCACACAATTTTTCCCTAAACCGACGATGGGTGGCAATCAGGCCATCGAGCGTTTGTCTGCGCTCTGCCGTTCCAAAGGAGTAGAGGTAACAAAAACAGGAATCATTAATTGGCTCAATCCATTCAAACGAAAGAAATTAATCGTAGAAACCATTGATAAATTCCAAATACTAGTTTGAGCGCTTCGGTCTCGACGAGTCTGTAAAATATTGCAAAAAAATAGCTTAATCGGGTATCATCTTCAAAAATACCGAATGTCATCTATGAAACGCCCCAAAAAACAGGGCCAAAAAATGCAGTTTTTGACCCTGTTTTTTGCTCATTTTTAGCTCCAGAACCACTACATATAGTGGGTGACTCGCCTTATTTGCCCTTATAACCACAATACGTCATCAATACCACGCACTCAACGTGGCTTGAGAGGACAGAATGAATGTCATTAGAGTATGTCCGTTTTCGGAAACATATCCACTGCATTTTCGGCACTATCGGTAGACGGAAACATATCCACCTTAGATACCATTACTTTTGCGAAAAGGGCATCCCAATTTGGAGTGCCCTCGCCCACAATCATTGATATACTTAATGTCATTTCTTTTTCACTGGAATCCAAATTTCACTTCTATATTTCGGGCTTCCAGTATCTGGACTCTCATTCCACAAAATTTCAGGCCCTTCAACTGCCTCGTATCCTGAAGATGGAAACCACTCTGAGTATATCCTGCCCCACACATTTTGAAGTGTTTCTGGAAACGGTCCAATTGACTCAAATACTGCCCAGGTACTAGCATCAATTTCTAATACTTCAAATTCTGCAGTTTCATTACTTGATGTTGCTACCCCAATGTAATGATCTAGCTCACCCTTTTCTTGCATTCTTCCTTCCGAAAAATTAGTAGATGCACTAATAATACCTGTTGGTTCTACATTTGAAATTAATTTTAATTGTTTAATAACCTCCGGTGTTAAGAGTTCGGTCATTTTTTCAATCTCTGGATTAACACCTTCAAAAATAACGGGAACTCTTTTCTTAAATCCTACTAACTTAAATAACTCTTTTTCAACAATACGATAGTTCATTTCGCATCCTCCTTTAATTGATAATTGAAAGGCCATTCGAGGATAAGCTTTTAATTGTGTATTCTCACTTCTTGCTTCAGAAGGGAGAATGCCATGCATAGAATGAAAAGCACGGGAAAATGAATCCGCTGAATTATAGCCATATTTGACAGCTACATCAATTATTCTCAAATCCCTATCCTTCAAATCAAGTGCAGCCAGAGTCAGTCTTCTTCTCCGAATATATTCTGATAAGCTTACACCTGATAAAAAAGAAAACATGCGCTTAAAATGATACTCTGAACAGTAGGCAATTTTAGCAATTTTACTATAGTCGATATCCTCAGTTAAGTGCTCTTCAATGTATGCCATTGCATTATTCATACTACTTAAAGAATCCATCAAACACCTCCTTTCATCATCAATATTATCAAAGGATGCATTTAATCATCCGACAATCTGTGCACAATATAATCGACTATCATGTGATCAGTCGTTAATTGCCTCGATACCCTGCCGCTTTAGCTTTTCAAGGTTATCTAACATGTTCTGGAGCACCTCTGGAGCATGCCCCTCCCAATCCAACACTTCGCCTACTACCCGTAGCGGTGACTTGGTGCGGTAAGACCTTGTTGGATTCCCCGGGAATTTCTTATCAGTTAAATTAGGATCATTCTCAAAGGTACCGGTAGGCTCCACTTGATAGATCCGACCTGGCTGGTTACCAACCGCAAGCTCTGCTCCCCATATTGCTGCATCCATGGTCGCAGTAAAATAGATGAAGTTTGCCTTCTTTCGCTCACCATAATTAGAGCTAAAGCCAGGTTCCAGCAAATCCCCAACCTTCAAATCGGCTTTTGTCCCGTGGTAGAATGGTCCGGGGTCCAGAGATTTATTCAATAATTGCTCTAATCCAGTTCCCGTTGTTAACATTTCAAGATTATTAAATATTTCCTCTTCGCTCCAGTTCCACCATTGAAGCTTTAGCAAGAATTCAACCTTTTCATCACTAAATCGATTTTTGATAAATTTAGCTGGATTCCCACCATATATTGTATATGGTTCAACACTTTTTACTACTGTTGAGTTAGCGGCAATAATCGCACCATCCCCAATTTTAACACCTGGCATAATGGTTACATTTTGACCTATCCACACATCATTGCCAATCACTGTGTCACCCTTAAAAGGAAGTTGTTCTATTGCAGGAGTCACTTTTTCCCATCCACAGCCAAAGATATTAAAGGGATAGGTTGTAATTCCATCCATTCTATGATTTGCACCATTCATAATAAACTTAACACCCTCTGCAATTGCACAGAACTTGCCTATTATCAGTTTATCCCCTAGAAATTCGTAATGATGCTCTATATTATCGTAAAATTTCTCTGGAGACTTTTTATTATCGCTATAATAGGTATATTCACCAATCTCAACATTTGGTCTTTTAGGTAGATTACTTATAAAGCAAACCGTCTTTATATTTTCATTCGGATAAAGGTTTTTCTTATCTGGCCCAGTCATTGAATATGGGCTCCTTTCAGGTATTCAACCTCATTTACTAGTCTTTGAAGAATCTCTATTCCTTTTCTTGTACAATCTACATCAGTTGATATTAAGGAAATAACCTTATCGACCCTTTCCTTGTAATCGCTTGGCTTGATCTTAAAATCTTCGATCATCTTAACAGCCTTTTTTTCATTTATACAGTATTCTTTATTTATTGCAAACAAGACTTGATTAAGGGAAGATATGCTTCGAAAGCAATGTCCGCAAACATAGGATACATCGTCTTTATCTATATTGTTCTCAGCAAACATTAAAGAGAAACCTGCCTCAAACATAAAAAATTCAGTTAATCCCTTCTGCAAAGCGGTTGGATAACGTTCTGCTTGCTTTTTAAACTCATAAAAGTTTTCATCATTAGCATATTGTATCTTGCTGATTGCCAATTCTCCACGATACATAGCACTTATATAACCATGAGGATGCCCGGTCTGATAATTGGCAGTAACAATTCCTTGCTCCGTATCTTTGATTATTTGTTCCACCCGTTTTATATCACGTAAAATCAAGTCAACATGATACCCATTTATAACTAACCATCCGCCGCCATTAATCCAATCACCCCACGCTCCGGGAGGTACAACAAGGTTATTTCTATTCTCATCATCCAACTCTGTAGCAATTTGATTAATCGCTGTAATGTCAAATGATTCTGATTTGTAATAGATTCCGATATCTATATCAGAATCCTCTGTATGGGTACCTCTTGCACGGGAACCCCCTAATACGATGCCTTCTATATAAGGCAAAGAGGATAATTTCTCTGTCACTGATTGAATAATATTATCTATCATACGAACACACTCCTTTATTTTATTTTGCATCTAATTTTCTAATCTCAGTTATCATTGGGCAAACTATTGCAATGCAAATAATTAAAATACCTGATAGTAAAAACCAATGATTTACACCGATTCTATCAGCAAAGAATCCAGAAAGAATTAACCCAATTGGCATAGCAAGAGACATGATACTTCCAGTTAAAGAAAATACACGTCCTAAATATTCAGGCTTAATTTTCTCCTGAAAAAGAGCTGTTTGCACACCGCTGTAAAACGGAACCGAAAGCCCCATTATTGCACAGCAGACTACAAATATGAAAAATCCACTTTGAGGAAGTAATCCTGAAATGGTTAAGCTTATCCCCATCATAAAAATTGATGCCGTTATTAATAAGATTCGCTTTTGGTAATTCCCAAATAACCCTAATAATAGACCCCCTATCAACATACCAGAGGCATAAGCAATCTCCGTAATAGAAATATGCATCGGTGTACCATTAAAATATTCCATAGTGATTAAAGGATATAATGCATTTATGGGCATATAAACAAACATATATAATGTTCCAACGAGTAATAAAGCAAATAATCCTTTATTTTGCCGTAGTACAGCCATACCTTCTTTCATTTCTCTTATGAAATTTGGTTTCAAACTTTGCACTTGATCACCCAGCTTAGGAATACGTACAATTGCTACCGTAATAGATGCAATCACAGCACCCAATACATCGATGGCAATAATAGCATTTAGTTCCCAAACGGAGTATAAGAGTGCTGCAACCGCCGGACTAACAATATAGCTTATAGACTGCAAAGACTGACTATAGCCTGCACATTTCGTAAGCTGTTCTTCTGGTACTAAAAGTGGCGTAACCGCATTGAGAGCCGGGGTATGAAAAGCTGTTCCAATGCTACGGATAAACAATACTACCATAACCATCCAGATAGGTAACTCCATATACAATGCAACAATAGCTAGCACGGCCCCAGCTGCTGCTATAATTAAATCAGCACCAATCATTATCTTCTTCCTATCATGACGATCCACTAATACACCAATGGCTGGTCCAAAGACCGCATAGGGTAAAAAACCTACTAGTGAAGCCATAGACAAGACCATCGCAGATCCTGTTTTCTCTGTAAGGTAAAAAATGATCGCCATTTGCAGGATGGCACTAGTGATTAATGATACTGCCTGCCCTGCCCATATTGTATAAAACTTAAGTTTCCAATTGTTGTATTTTTCCATTTATATTATCTCCTGCATATTATTTTGCTTGAATTTCTATTTTGAATAGCATTCTAGGCAATAAAAAATGCAGGCCTAAATCCACAATGTGGCTTTTGGTCTGCATACATACAATTTGGAAACATTCATATTTAAGACATAGTTAAATAAAGTTATAGTTAAATAACTTATATCTCACCGTAACTAATGAATGCTCAATATCGTATAAATAAGCACAACAAAAAAGCCTATCATCGGGGATAGATTCTGCTTTTTTTTATTGCCAGCTTATCTTAAACGCATTGAGGCTGTCATAAGTTTCGGTTCCTCCTAAACTCTTATTTGTATCAGCATATATTTTAACACAATAAGTTGTTTTAAACAACGTTTAAAATTGAAAAAAGCCACGGACAGTACAACAAACATATACATCCCAGGAAGATAATATTGATTTAATTATAGATTACCTGAATATACCGATAAGCCATGCTTAATACAATAAACAAATAGTTTGCCACCGGTAGTTATAGGAAACCTACAAGTTGGACTTTGTTCTGGGTACAAGCGATTTAGAAATACTCTGTCACTTTTAACATAGGCCGCAAAAGAAAGATAATGATCTTTGGTCATTGGATGGTCAAAAGTGACAAAGTAATCAGTATCTATTTCCTCTACCGTGATTTTTGGTGCAATAGTTGCAACAGTAGGCAAGACACGTTCTAATTTTCTTCCGCAGCAGAAGATAGAGGCACTTCCTGTGCTCACCAAAATATTTCCACAGGAAGGACAGACGTAAAAACGTACTTTATCAATATTGCCGCTATCCGGCTTATTTGATGTGATTTCACCCTCCATCATCTGTTTCATATCAACACCCAAAATAGTAGATAGTTCTGGCCACAGCGATATGTCAGGACATCCTAAACCACATTCCCATTTTGAAACAGTTTTATTTTGAATACCCAGTGCATCTGCAATATTTCTCTGGGTAAGGTTTTTTTCCTTTCGCAGCTTGGCAATTAATTTTCCTATTTTCACACAATCCATGCCACCACCTCCATTTCTGCTTAATATATCATACTACATGAACCTTGCGATTACTTGTACCAATCTTGCTGGAAGCTGCTTCAAATCGGTTATATCCAGTGTATTTTCAGCACCGTAAAGTTCTCGGATAGCCTCCTTATCCTGTCCAATAGCTGCAGCTAGGAACTGGATGCCTTTTCGCCTAAATTCCTGCAAAGTATCTTTCATATCATACGCTGCCTTTTCACCTGAATAATCAGGCATAGCCTTAGGCTGCCCGTCACTGATGCTGATTATTAATTTGGATTTTTGGGGCGCATTAAGCAATCTTTCGGAAATAATGCGCAATGCCATACCATCCCGATTGTTGCTGCGAGCCTGAATGTTCATAAGAGCATATTTTTCATTTGCATCTTTGCTTTCAAAGTCTACATAGGAATAGACAGACATTTGCTCCAGCTTGGAGCGGTCTGCTGTATCCCCGTAAACCATTATCGGAATGCCACACCCTTTGCAGAATTCGTATAAGGCGACAGCTGCCTGTTTTGCTGCATCCAAACGACCAAAGGCTGACATTGACGCTGATTCATCAATCCTGAGAGCAACCGCAATAGAGGGTTCTTCCTCAGGCGGACGCTTGCGGGCAAATGTGCGAAAATCCATAGTGGCAACCTGATCCGCGCAAAATTTTGTGCCATACAACCTCGATTTCGCGAATTCAGCAGATAATTCATGCTCCAACAGCGGATTTGTTTTTCTGATTAATTCCCGAATAACTGGCATCAAAGTTGTCATCATACGGTTATACTCTTCCCTGTTCTGGTAGGTAACTTCCGGACGATGGACAATCAGCTTAATATCTTCATGGACACTTCCTTGAACACTTTGCCGTGCTTCCCTGTTCAACTGTTTACGAAATTCTTTTTTTGTAATTCGGTTGTATCTGATTTATCGAGCTCATGATAGAATGGAGTGCCATTTTCCCCATTATCATTGCTTGAAATATCAGTATTTTCATCACTGCTCGTATCAGAATGCCCCTCACTGTCTTCTGATTTTCTCAGACGCACTGCATTTTTATCAGCTTGATCTGTCTTGGCAGAGAATTCTCCGTTTTCGGAAATATTAAGTTCCATTACTTCAGGATTTTCTCCGTCTTTTTGCGATTGACATATGTGATCCATTTCCTCAAGCTTTTCTGTCAAGCCATGACTAGCCAGTGCCTGCTCTAAAATAACAAGCTCCTGCGGATCGGTCGTGATTTTGTATAACACCTTATAATATAAACTTTTTTGGATTGAGGCACCACTTTGAACGGCATCCACCCAAAAGATATAGGAACGCATACCGGCCACACCTTTAATGGCATTGGCGCGGGCTGTCTCATCCAGCACCATAATCGTTTCAGCTAAAAGAGATAGTACAGGTTCAGATTCATAACCGGTCTTAGCTTTAACCCGCTCCATCATCACTGCTTTAGGCGGTAAATCTAGTTTTTCTGCATGCTGCACTCGATCTCGCAAAGCTTCATTTAAGGGCCGGAAGCCATTGTAACCGCGGTTTGTTGTGATAACCGCAATAAAATCAGGGTGACGATGTGCGATACGAGTTGGCAAGTTTAGACTGCCATCTGGTTCTAATGCGGAATTTAGCGCCATTAAAACAGCAGCATCCCGAATCACTGTCGGTTCCTGAATCTCCAAGAGCCATCCATTTTCATACGCACGAACAATTTCTGACGGATAATAGCGATATTCAACCTTATCAGAATGACCATCTTCTTCTGACAGCACCGGAAGAATCGAACCCAGGACATCGGATTTATCCATATCTGCAAAACAGGTTACTTTCGTATAAGGCAGGTTAAAATCAGCAGATAAAGCTTTGGCAATCTGGGTTTTTCCCGAACCAGCATCCCCCTCCAGCAAAATGGTGCTAATTTTCATTTCACCGCGATTCCAATTTCTTACTACTTCTTGATATATACGTTTTTCTGCTTCACTCTCAATATGTGAAGGTGGTTTTTGCCAGACATGGGACTTCTCCTCTTCTGATAGCTGTCTGGTAGGTGATAAAATACTGGTTTGTTTCATATTAATATAACTCCAATTCTTCTAAAATTCGGTTAAGCACCCGCTTGCGTTCTCCAATCAATTCCCCTAAATCATTCAGACTCTGGGCAAATGCTTTGATGTCCTCATTGATGTTTTGATTGTCTACACACACCTCTACAGGTAGCACATCGCCTTGTAGCCCAACACGTTCCACGAGGGGTTTTTCCGGGTCATATAAAAGGGGGAGTCGGTAAGCGTCCTTGAAGTAAAGCAATGTCCTGGACAAAAAAATCATCAAATCAAATATTTGATGGATGGGCAGCTCCTGGGCCAAAATCAATTCACCATCTTTATCATTTTTCCAAATCTGTGCGGCAATCTGCATTTTTTTATTTTCTTCCAGCATAGGTGCACCTAATGTTAAACGTTTGATGCCAGATTTGTAGGCGTTTCTGCCATCTATACGCTCATAACCATTTGATACCATAACAACTTTTTCATTCATCGCCATATCCTCCTTGCATTTGGATCAGCAGCGAGACACTGTTCTCTCAAACTTTCTAATTTTGCTGTATAATCTTCGTGTGGGTCATCATACTTTAACACTTTAATAACTGATAGTTCAAAGCCTTCCGAGCCATATTTATTCCAGAGTTCTTGTAATCGTTTATTAGGATGCCAGTTGGCTGCCAATTTCATATTATTGCTGTTAAAGCCTGATTTTGTATCTTTGGAGATACCCAAAAATACCTCGCCAGTTTCTTTACAACGGTAAGATATTACTCCCATTTCAGGATGTCTGTTTTTATAGGCTTCTAAAAGCTCTTTTTTTCTTTTTGTATCCATCATTTTCACCTCGACTCTAGTATAAAACAATGTATCTCAAAATATAATCCACGCTCCGTAGACCATATGAATGCAGAATTATCCAATAGACAGTATTTTATAAAAATAGTAGCTTGTGCAACTTGCCGTTAAGTTTTTTCAATTTCCTGTATGACATAAGCATTATAAAAACGAAAAGCCGCCAATCAAGAGCTGTTACCCTTAATCAGCGGCAAGTCTTATATCTAATTTTCTATATCTATTTCAATACTTGACTTAAATTCCACCTCAATTCTGTCATCATTTACCGTAACTTTTTCAATAAGCCGTCTAACTAACCGCTCGTCATACTCCTCCAACTCGCAGGATTGTTCATTCAAGAGATCAGTCATTTCAGCGATTCGTTGCCTTTTTCCTTCTCGCTCTATGTTTTCAACTAGTGCATTTTGCTTTAATTCTCGAAGGCGGTAAATTTCATCAGCCACATCTTCATAGTCATTCTTGGACTTTGCTTGGATAAGAAGCTGTTGTTGCAATTCTTCCAATTTGCTATCAATATCATCGGTGGCATTATCATTTTCTTCATTAAATATAGTAGTTATGTTTTTCTGCAAGGTTGAGAGGAAGGGTTCTTTGTTAGCCAAAAGTTCGTTAATAGCCTTGACCACTGCTGTCTGCAATGTTCCCTCATTTATGGTAGGTGCAGTGCATTCAGAGTCCTTCTCCTCCAGACGGCTGACGCATCGCCAAACAATTGACTTGTATCCTCGGTTATTCCAATGTACCCGTCGGTAAATATCACCGCACTGTCCGCAGTAAACAATACTCGATAAAGCATACTTACTGCTGTAAACTCGCTTTTTCCCGCCCTTACCGCCGCGAAGATTTGCTCTTCGAACCATTTCTTCTTGAACCTGCATAAAAAGGTCTCGTGGAATGATAGGTTCATGGCTGTTTTCTACATAATACTGGGGAACGATGCCGTTATTCTTGACTCGCTTTTTAGAAAGGAAATCGACAGTATATGTTTTTTGTAGAAGGGCATCACCGATGTACTTTTCATTCTGCAGTATCTTTTTCAGTGTTTCAGGTCTCCATTTAGATTTGCCTGCTGCTGTAAGAATACCGTCTGCTTCTAATCCTCTTGCTATTTGTAAAAGGCTGGCTCCTTCAAGGTACTCCCTGTAAATCCGTTTAACAACCTCAGCGCCCTCTGGATCAATCACTAGCTGCTTGTTTTCATCCTTGGTGTATCCGAGGAAACGCTTATGGTTGACCTGAACTTCACCTTGCTGATAGCGATACTGAATACCTAGCTTAACATTTTGGCTTAAGGATTGGCTTTCCTGTTGGGCAAGGGATGCCATAATGGTCAACAAGACTTCACCCTTGGAATCCATGGT
>NZ_JAJEKE010000013.1 GCF_024363565.1 Lutispora saccharofermentans
GCATTAAACGAACTGTCAATATGATTTTTATTATTTATTCTTTCATCTGTAGTCACGAAGTAAGTTCATGCAGTCCATTTAAAACGTGTCAATATGATTTTTAGTTTTTTTCAACAGACCGCTTGCTGTGATTTTGTCCTGCGCTCCAGCAGGAATTATATATTATCATGAATTATTAGAGCTGTCAATATATTATTTCCTGTTTGTTTTTGGTTGTTTTCAAAAGTGCATTATAAATAATATCATAGGAATTATACTATGTAAATACAAATTTTTAAGCTCTTTTTGTTCTTTATATACTTTAATTTATGGTTTGACTCAGGTAAAATTTATTATATACAGCGAATGAACAAATTATTCAAAGCCGCCCGATTTTTGAGAGGTCGATGGAATGCATGAAAGATTTAAATTAATTTATTACAACTTAATGGGTTATGTATATGTGCCCGATAGCATAAAGAATATAAAAGAGAGAAAGCTGCTTCATATATCAGATACTCCTGTGATTTTTTTCAGTGCCCTCGGTAAGCTATTGAAAGAGCTTTCGCCGGATATAATAATACATACCGGTGATATGGTCGATAATATAAAGCTTGAGATGTACAAAGAAAGGCTCCCTAAATACGAGTATCACTTAAAATCAATAATGGATATGCTTGAGAGCTCGAATGCAAAGGAATTATACATATGCGCAGGCAATCATGATAATATAGAATTGCTGCGCAAATATGCAAAAAAGAGCACTATAATAGAAGAGCATTGCCATATAGAAATATTCAATGCAAAGGTTGCGTTAAGCCATTATCCTTATAAAATCGTACAGAACCCGGCAGATTATAATTTTTTCGGACATGATATTTCTATAGGGAATGATATGGTCAACAACAGAATATATCTGAACGGAATCTCCACTATAAATATACTCACTGAAAAAACCAAAAGACTGTTTTATCTTCAATACCCTTACGGCACTAACGAATCAAGGCTGATGAAAGGAAAAATCGGGCTGTAACCAGAAGGGGGAATAATAAATGATTTCATTAGTAAGAAAAAGTACAAAATACTTGATAATTGAAACCTATGATTTGGCTGCCATGGAGGATTACCTTATCACAAGCTTAAAAGCATTTAAGGACAATATCTATACCGTATCAGCGAAAACAAATGAGGACTACACAGTTATATATATTACAGATGACATAAATAAGCCTTCCGTAATAAGCGAAGAGAGTCCGGTATATATGCTGCCCCAGGATTTAGATCATATTTTATGCAGAATAGTCAATGAAAAAAATAATCATTTGATAAAAAGCCTTAAGCTGGCTCCCAGATTATTGATTTTCAGATACTTCGGCAATATCAGCAAAATAATATATTCCATATTGAAAGACTATGAAGGAGAAATAAGGGATCTGAAGGAAACCTTCTTTAATCTTGATTTGCCCTCCAGCGTTATCACCTTTACGGATAAGCCTTTGATCAACAATCTTGGGCTCGATGATCTGTGCGAAAAATGCATAGTCATCGGGCATCCAACCAAAGGACTATACAGAAATTTGAAGGTAAATGCATTAAGGTATCTCAATGAAGGCTTGGAAAATAAGAACTGGTATGAGGTAGAGATAAGGATATATGACATATATAACGCTTATCACCTTCATTACAGGAGACTTATGCATGTGCTTGAAAATCTGGAGCTGGGGCTTGTGCTCGGAGAAAGCTGGTCAAAGGACTATGCGGTTTTGCTGATGTCCGTAGGTGTATACAGCATAAGGTTTTTTACCTTATATGAACCAAAGCACATAAAGAAAATATTGCTCGGCCTTGAAATTTCATCAGATAATACAAGGATCTGTGATTATGATGTCTATCACGGAAGGAAAAAAATCAGCTGGATTGATTTTGCCCAAAATAGAAAAGAAGTAAGAACAGACGTGGCAAAGCGATGCAGGGAAGAATTATTTAAAATGTTATCGCCTTCTTCTATCGAATATATGAAAAACATTGAAAAAGAAATAATGAAAAGCAGAGAATAGGAAAAGCATGGAGTTGATTTCCATGCTTCTTTTCATTATTCTGCCAATGGCTTCATTGTCGGGAAAAGTATTACATCCCTTATGGAATAAGAGTCTGTAAGGAACATTATGATCCTGTCTATTCCTATTCCCATGCCTCCTGTTGGCGGCATGCCTACTTCAAGAGAATTTACAAAGTCTTCGTCCATGGCATAAGCTTCGTCGTCTCCATATTCTCTATCTTTAAGCTGCTGCAGGAATCTTTCCTTTTGCACTATGGGATCATTAAGCTCAGAATAAGCATTAGCGATTTCTCTGCCAAAGATGAAGGCTTCAAACCTCTCCGTGATTGTCGGATCATCCTTTTTGGCTTTTGTAAGCGGTGATATTTCCACGGGATAGTCTATTACAAATGTAGGCTGTATCAAATGCTCCTCTACAAATGCCTCAAAAGCGGCATTTAAGATATCGCCCCAAGTGCAATATTTCAAATCCTTTTTCAATTCATCTTCTATGTTAAGCTTCTTTGCCATTTCTCTGGCTGCTTCATCGCCTTTGACTTCCCTGAAATCAACCCCTGAATACTTTTTAACCGCATCGATCATGGTTATCCTGTTCCACGGAGGGGTCAAATCAATTTCAGTTCCTTGATATGTTATCTTTGTGGTTCCCAGGACCTCCTGTGCACAGTAAGCTATACATTGCTCGCAATGCTCCATCATATCGTTATAATCCGCATAGGCCTGGTACAGTTCTATCATCGTGAATTCCGGATTATGCCTGACACTTATGCCTTCATTTCTGAAGTCTTTGCCCATCTCATATACTCTTTCGAAGCCGCCTACTATAAGCCTTTTCAGGTACAGCTCCGTAGCAATCCTCAGGTATAGATCAATATCCAGGGCATTGCTGTGAGTTTTAAATGGTCTTGCTGCAGCGCCGCTGGCAATAGTAGCCAGGACAGGAGTGTCAACCTCTAAAAATCCCCTGTCATCAAAGAATTTTCTTACACATTGCAGTATCTTGGTTCTCTTTATGAAGGTATCCCTTACCTCCGGGTTTACGATGAGATCTACATATCTTTGTCTGTATCTTATATCTGTATCCTTTAATCCATGCCACTTTTCCGGAAGCGGCTGAAGCGACTTTGTAAGGAGAGTGACTTCCTGTGCATGAATAGATATCTCTCCTCTTTTAGTCTTGAAAACCGTGCCCTTTATTCCTACGATATCTCCCATATCATAAGTTTTAAATTGCTTGTAGCTCTCTTCTCCAACATCATCGGTTTTTATGTAAACCTGAATTTTCCCGTTTCTGTCCTGGATATCGGAGAAGGATGCTTTGCCCATATCTCTCATGGACATAATTCTTCCGGCAATAGATACAAGTTGGCCTTCCATAGTATCAAAATTATTTTTGATCACATCAGAATGATGTGTTACATCATATTTCACAATATCAAAAGGATTTTTGCCGGATTCCTTGAGAGATTTCAGTTTTTCTCTCCTAACCCTAAGTATTTCATTAAGATTTAATTCTTCATTTGCCATTTTTATTCCCCCTACTTCTTGATATGCAAAATCCTATATTTAAGAATACCGTCAGGTACTTGGATTTCTACCACATCTCCCACTTTTTTGCCAATAAGGGCTTTTCCTACAGGCGATTCGTTTGAAATCTTTAAATTGATGGGATCGGCTTCAGCGGAGCCTACTATAGTATACTCCATTTCATCCTCAAAGTCTTCATCTTTCAATAAAACCTTAGCTCCGACATTCACAATATCAGTATTTATATCTTCATCATCAATAACCTTGGCTGTTTTTAATATATTTTCAAGCTGAGCAATCCTTCCTTCAATAAAAGCTTGCTCATTTTTGGCTTCGTCATACTCCGAGTTCTCTGATATATCTCCAAAGGCAAGTGCTTGCTTGATTCTTTGAGCTACCTCAGCTCTTTTTGTCGCTCGTAAATACTCTAATTCCTCCTCAAGTTTGGCTAAACCTGATAAGGTTAATAAGTTTTCTTTATTGTTGTTTGACATTTATACGTCTCCCCTTCAAAAATATATAATTATGGCTTTGATGTGAATAATATATGTCCTTATTACTTTTTTATCCTGGTATTGATTGCTTAACCCCTATGGTATTAACATAGCAAGCACTGCAGGAATACCTTTCCAGTGCTTGCTTATCATGTTATTTGTTAATTATAAATTAGCACTTTTGTATTGTCAAGGCTTTATTGCTTCTTAGGAGAAGTCTTCTGATCCGCTCTTTATCCACGGGATTTCCCTGCTCATCCAGAAAGCATACAAAAGGAAAGTATGAGACTGTTTTCCATATGTCCGTGCCTGGCGCAAATTTAATTATAGCCTTTGTAATTTCATCCTCAAACCTTATCAGCACACTATCCGGCTGCAGGGGACCGCTATGCTTCGGCAAAATCAAAACCCTTCCCATATCTATGCATGCTGACATCAATGCATTTTTATATCTCTCGGCAGGTATCAACCCATCCCATAATATTATCTTTGATTGATTGAGCAGAAATTCTATATCATTTACAAAAGCAATGGAAAGACCTTTCTCTTCCATTATCTTTTTGTGCAGTTCTTTCATAGACGCATCATTGGAACCGGTCTTCAGTACTATAATGCTGGATGCTTCCTCCGATATCGCTTCCATTAATATCGGGTTCAAGGTACCGCTTATAATTCCAAAGCTTTGGCTAAAGACATCCTCTCCCCTTATTATCCCAACTTCTCTTAAAATGCATAAAATTTTTATGCTGAGCCAGATGCTATTCAGCTTTTCATCCATTTCATCAACAGGAAAAACAAACTGTATATTATTCTCTCCGCAGAATTTGTGGATTATCCTCTTTTCTTTGATTTTATGCTTGATTTCTTTTGTGTGCGGAACTTCAAATATAAATATTTCATAGGCTTCTCCGCCAATCTCAATGTTGATCCTTCCAATCTCAGAAGGTTTGCCTAAAAGCCAAAACTTTATTTTCCCGGAGTTGTCTCCATATACGATTATAGCAGCCCTCTTCATCCTCCCATCTCCATTTTAACAATATTCTTAGTTCATCAGATATTTCAATTCTTTTGGAGTCTTTTTTGATAGTCACAGATTTTCACAGAGGTTTAAAACCCTTCAGTGTTTTTCTGTAAAGTTTCAGTGTCTTTCAGTGGTTTCCGTCTCCCTTTGAATATTAATATTATGGGCAGGATGAATATATGCTAATTATTTGCCTACGCCTTGAGCCTTAAAGGCCATCGTATCATTGAGATAGACCACATGAGGCTTGAATTCTATATCCTCCAATACATTCAAATAATCCTGGTCCTTGATATCATCAGGATTTTTCTTGAGTATTGCTACCGCCAATGCTTCAATAACATTGGTGCCGAAAGATCTCCCCGAGAGATTTGGAGTAGAGGTTACAAGCATGCCTGCATTTCTCTCTCTAAGCCATGCCACATCTTCCTTTGTGACCGTATTGGTAACGATGAGCTTAGCTTTGGCATCATTGGGAAGATAACGCCTTATATAGTGAAAATCTCCTGCAATGATATCTGATGCTTCAAAATATTTATCATATTTCCCTGCAAAATTTTCTTCTTTGTTTTGAGCCTTGCCTGTGGGATATAACATTTCAAAAGGCAGCTTGCAGGCTATGGGCGCTATTATGCCGGCAATCCGCTCCAGCCTTTTCAGAGAATATATGGGTATATTAAACCCCAGAGCTGTCATGACATCACCTAAAATCAAGCTGCATCCCACTTCGTCAAAGCCTTCTGCCATGCCATATCTGTCAACAGCAGTCAATATAAAGGCGGTCTTACCCTTAAGTGGCATTATATTATCGTTGATGTATCCGGGAAGATTTCTCTCCAGGCTTGACTTCAATCCGGAGCCATCAACCATAGGAGTAATCTTGGCTGCATTCTTTATTTGTATCGCATCTTTTATTATGTACTTCTTATTCCCTGCTCTCAGATACAGATCGATCCCGCCCATGCCAAAAGCATCAACCTTACCATCCAAGCTGCTGATTATTTCAATGGCCTTTTGTATATCTCCGTCTGTTCCTACTCTTTCAACCACTATTTTTTCGCCTTTGAAATCCAATTCAACCTTGTGATCTCTTTTTGATGAACCAATGCTCACACTGATGACATGTTTCATATTCTTTCTCCTCCGTAATAATTGTTTAGTATGTAATCATTACATATATATTCTAATACTATAGTAAAATTTATACAATTTTATATTAAAAAAAATTAGCAGCATTATACCGTATAAAAAAACTCCCGCTTAGATCAATGAATCTAAATAGGAGTTCAGCAGGTTCTCTATCTCTTGCTTTTGGGTCATTGTGAATATCCTGCTTTTTATAGTGCAGGAGCCTGGCAGGCCTTTTAGGTACCAGGAAGCATGCTTTCTCATTTCCTTAATCCCTATATGCTCTCCCTTTTGCTGCACCAGCATGCTCATATGGTGGATGAGCATTTCCACCTTGTCTTTAGGTGATGGCTCTTCGGGCAAAACTCCAGTCTCCAGATACTTCTTGGTCCTTTCAAATATCCAGGGATTGCCCTGAGCTCCCCTGCCTATCAATATGGCGTCGCAGCCTGTTTCCTCCAGCATTCTCTCAGCATCCTGAGGAGTATATATGTCTCCGTTCCCTATTACAGGTATGGATAAGGCTGCTTTGACTTCTCTGATGATATTCCAATCCGCCTTTCCGATATAAAATTGCTCCCGGGTTCTTCCATGGACAGCCACTGCAGCGGCGCCTTCCTGTTCGGCTATATGCGCAAGCTGTACAGCGTTCACAGTGTTTTCATCCCACCCTTTTCTCATTTTCACGGTTACGGGAATCCTGACCTGCTTTACTACCGCATTTATTATTTCTCCTGCCAGCCTTGGATTCTTCATAAGGGCGGAGCCATCTCCGTTATTCACTATCTTAGGCGTGGGACAACCCATATTTATATCTATCAGCTCTGCTCCATCCTCTTCTACCTTAGCAGCCGCATAGGCCATTATTCCGGGATCGCTGCCAAATATCTGAACTGCTGCAGGTCTTTCATCAGGATCTACTGCTGTCAGAGCAGCGGTGTTCTCGCTTTTATAGAACATGCCCTTGGCGCTGACCATTTCAGTATACACCAGCCCGCAGCCGAAGCCCTTGCAGATGAGTCTGAAAGCCATATCCGTAACCCCTGCCATAGGCGCAAGAAATAGATCATTTTCGATTTGAATATCCCCTATTTTCACAGAACCACCAATCATTCTCTATTCCTTTCATATATTATTCTCAAACCTTCCAGAGTCAATAAGCCGTTTACTATGCTTATCGTTTTCGACTCTGTAGCTATGAGCTTTGCTAAGCCTCCGGTAGCGACTACTTTTGTATTTTCATCTCCCAGCTCTTTTTTCATTCTTTCTACAATATAATCCACCTGTCCCACATATCCGAATATTATTCCTGCCTGCATGCTGCTGACGGTATTTTTGCATATCATCGTTTCCGGTTTCACCAATTCTACCTTTGGCAGTTTTGCCGTTTTCTGGAATAATGCATCCATAGAGATCTGTATTCCCGGGGATATCGCACCGCCCAGATATTCTCCGTTTTTTGATACCGCACAATATGTGGTGGCAGTACCAAAGTCTACGATGACCAGCGGTCCTCCGTAAAGCTCATATGCAGCAACCGCATTCACTATTCTATCTGCTCCTACTTCTTTTGGATTATCATATTTGATATTGATGCCCGTCTTTACGCCGGGGCCGATAACCAGAGGTTCACTTTTAAAGTATTTGCGTGCCATGTGCTCCAATGTATACATGGCAGTGGGAACCACGGAGGATATGACCACCTGGCTTATACAAGACAGCTTATAGTTGGAAAAGCTGAAAAGCTGGTTTATCATCATCCCGTACTCATCACTGGTCTTATGAATTTCAGTCCCTATTCTCCAGAATTCCAGCAGCTTTTTGTCTTCATATATTCCTAAAACTATATTGGTATTTCCCACATCTATCACAAGTATCATGTATATATAACCTTCCTTGCCCTTAAATTGAAGCCAGGCATTTAGCCTGGCTTTTATGCTTTTCTTATTCTTTTCAGCGCTGCTGTGACTGCAGTGACGACTATGACAGCAACGATGACTTCCGGTATGCCGTTTGTTGTTGCAATACCGAGTATGAGAGCCGCTGCTTTGCCCTGATCCTGACCCAATGCAGCTGCGAACTGGGCCCCATAAAGCATATAGATCATTCCCAGCACGCCTATGGTATTGGTCAAGGTTCCTATAGTTGCGGAAGCGGCCGCACTTTTGGTCATTTTGTAAGTATAATAAGCTGTGAGTCCGATAAGCATTCGCGGCAATACAGCCACAAGCGGATTCAAGAACACAAAGGATATGACCGTCGGCGCCATTATTGCCTGTATCATGCTGAATACGCCAAATATCAAACCTATGCCTATTGCTACCAAGGGGCCTTCCATAATCGCACCGATTATTACAGGCAAATGCATTATGGTAGCTTTAGCGGGACCAATGGGTATAAAGCCTAACGGCGTACTACCCAACAGGATGGATACTCCTGCCAGCATGCCTGTGACCACAAGCTTTCTTACTGGCATAATACTTTTTGCTCTTTCACTATACATTTTCGCACCTCCGTTCCAGTTCCAAAAGGATACCGGACGATATTATATAATATTTTTGTTAGTACAAGTCCAGCTCTTTACGATGCCGGCAAAATTATTTTATCATCATTAAATAATCAATGCAATATTTTTTGATCAAATATATTCATATATGCCACGCACAGACACTTCTCCCGAAGTTATTTCCTCAATCCGCCCGCCATCCCTTCTGACCAGCAGGTGTCCATTAGAGCTTATATCTTCTGCCACCGCCTTAAACTCGCCGTCTTTTGTGATCACTCTGACTTCCTTTCCAACATTAGCCGAGGCTTTTTTATATTCATCGAGCATGAAAGATATATTGCCGTTCTTTAAAAATAGAGAATAATAATTTTCAAATGACTTCAGCACCTCTGCAATGATTTTTTTCCTGTCTGCCTGAAGGCCTGATGCAATTTTAATTGAAGTGGCTGTATTGAGATCGCCAAAATCCTTCTCATCAGAATTCGCATTTATGCCTATGCCTACGCATAGATAATTGATCCTGTCTATCTCTGCTCCCAATTCCGTCAATATGCCGCAAAGCTTCCGGCCATTGTGCACCAAATCGTTAGGCCATTTTATCATTATATCCGTGTCACATACCCCTTTTATCCCCTTCATCACGGCAACAGCAGCTATTAGAGTTACCTGAGAGGCTTGCTCAGGCTTTATATCAGGCTTTAACAATATGGTCATCCATATGCCCTTGCTCTTTGGTGAGACCCAATCTCTGCCCAATCTGCCCCGCCCTGATATTTGCTCTTCTGCAATTATAACGGTGCCGTCTATGAAGTCCTTTTCTCCCAGTCTTTTTGCATAGCTATTGGTAGAATCTACAGAATCCAGGTATATGATTTCCCGGCCGATAAATTCTGTATCCAGAAGCCCTTCTATTTCAGCAGGGTATAATATATCCGGGCTTTCCAATAAGGCATAACCTTTATTGGTCAAAGATTCTATTATATAGCCTTCTTCTTTAAGCTTTTTAATATACTTCCATATGGCAGTCCTGCTGACGCCGAATTTTTTGCTCAAGTCCTCTCCGGATAAATAGCTTCCTCTATTCTTCTTCAGTTCTTCCAGTATCTTGACTTTCATAATACTGCTCCTTTTACTTTTTATGCTGAGATATAGACGACAGTAACCACTGAAAGATGACCCCAGTGTCCTGCCCTAGCCCCTGAGCTCTGAGTTCTGGACCCTGAGTTCTGGCTTCATACATATATTATAACAAAAATACAGGCATTTCTGCCTGTATTTTAAAATTCATTCATTACATAGCGCACATTGAAAGGAGAACGCCTGCTGCAACTGCAGATCCGATAACTCCCGCAACGTTAGGTCCCATAGCATGCATCAAAAGGAAGTTTGAAGGATTGGCCTCCTGGCCTACCTTTTGTGATACTCTGGCTGCCATAGGCACTGCTGATACACCTGCTGAGCCTATGAGCGGGTTTACCTTTCCGCCGCTCAATTTGCACATTACTTTACCAAATAGAACTCCTGCAGCTGTACCCATGGAGAAGGCTGCAAGACCCAGAGCAATTATTGCCAATGTCTTAGGAGATAGGAACAAAGCACCGTTGGCCGTAGCACCAACTGTAACACCGAGGAATATAACGACTATGTTCATCAATTCGCCTTCTGCAGTCTTCATCAATCTGTGCAGAGTGCTCTGCATTGTAGCTGCTTCCCTGAGCAGATTGCCAAGCATCAACATGCCTACCAAGGATGCTGCTGCCGGAAGCACCAATGACACTACTACGGTAACCAGTATTGGGAACACTATTTTTTCTACTTTAGAAACAGGTCTTAGCTGTTCCATAACAATTTCTCTTTCTGCCTTTGTTGTCAAAGCCTTCATTATAGGAGGCTGAATCAAAGGCACTAATGCCATGTAGGAATATGCCGCTACTGCTATTGGCCCCAAAAGATGAGGTGCCAGTTTAGCAGTAAGATATATGGCTGTAGGTCCGTCTGCTCCGCCTATTATACCTATGGAAGCCGCTTCCGGGATAGTAAAGCTTATCCCAGGTATAAAGTTCAGCAATAAAGCGCCTATAAAGGTAGTGAATATACCGAACTGTGCAGCAGCTCCCAAAAGTATGCTCTTAGGATTAGCAATAAGAGGTCCGAAATCTGTCATAGCTCCAACGCCCAAGAATATTAATGGAGGATATATTCCTAGTTTAACACCTCTGTACAGCCAATACAGCAAGCCGCCGGCATCCACCATCTTATGGACATGCTCTCCCGTCACAGGGTCTGTAACAAGCTGATATACCGGTTCTGCATTTAATCCTGCCAAAGGCAAATTGGCAAGAAGCATACCAAAGGCTATGGGCAACAATAATAAAGGTTCAAAGCCCTTTTTAAGAGCAAGATATATTAGAACAAAAGATACTAAAAGCATTACGCCTTCTTGCCAGGTTATGGCAGAAAAGCCCATGGTAAAATAGAAATCCCGTATAGCTTCTATCAATGACATTCAAAATTCCCCCATTCAAAGCTTTGCCGTGCTATTCAAGCACAATCAAAACCTGTCCTGTATTTACTGACTCCCCTGCATTTACTGCTATTGAAGCTACTTTGCCATCTCCGGCTGCCATTATCTCATTTTCCATCTTCATGGCTTCAAGTATGCATAGTACTTGTCCTTTTTTCACTGATTCTCCAACCTTTACGTTGACGGACAATATTGTTCCGGGCATCGGAGATACAACTGTTGCTGCTCCGGCGGGTACTGCTGCAGGTGCTGCTGCTTTAGGTGCTGCTGCAGCTGCTTTTGGCGCCGGAGCCTGTGCTGCTTTAGGTGCCGGTGCTGCCTTTGGTGCGGCGGGTGCTGCTGCAGCTGCTCCGTCTCTAACTTCTTCCACTTCTACCTCATAGCTGTTTCCATTGACATTTATTAAAAATTTTCTCATTTCTCTATTCCTCCTATAATCTATTAAACATTTGTTCCTGTCTTCCGACTCTAGCCCATACAGGAGCATTATCTTCCACTCTGTTGATAGATTTTATTACCAGGTTGCTGCTGCTGCCCATTACAGCCGCCAATGCTGCACTGATAACAGCAATGAGTTCTTCCTCATCTTCTGCAGGTCCACTTATCACTTCTGCAGGTTCTTCAGTCTTTTCTAGCTTAACAACTTCAGTTTTTTTTTCTGCCGTTCCTCTATTGGACAGGAGCTTTAATGCGCCAAGCATGTAAGCAAGACCAATGAGTACCAAGAATACTATGCCCATACCAACCAATGTAACTATTAGCCCATATGAAAGCTGTTCTAATTCGCTCATCATTATCCCCCTTTTCTATACAGGCAGATTGCCGTGTTTTTTAGCAGGTCTGTTTTCCCTCTTGCTCTCCAGCATTTCAAAGGCGGAAATCAGTCTTTGTCTTGTTGTTGCAGGTTCTATAACATCATCTACATAGCCTCTGCTTGCAGCTATATATGGAGTTGCAAACTTATCTTTGTATTCCTGTATCTTTTCTTGTCTTGCCGTTGCAGGATTCTCTGCCCCTTCAATGTCTTTTCTGAAAATTATATTGGCGGCTCCTTCAGGTCCCATTACTGCAATCTCGGCTGTAGGCCAAGCATATACCTGATCCGCCCCTAATTCCTTGTTGCACATTGCGATATAGGCTCCGCCGTAGGCTTTTCTCGTTATAAGAGTTACCTTGGGTACAGTTGCTTCACTGTATGCATAAAGCATTTTAGCGCCATGTCTTATTATTCCGCCATATTCTTGATTGGTGCCTGGCAGGAATCCAGGTACATCAACGAGATTGAGCACAGGTATATTGAATGCATCGCAGGTTCTGATAAATCTTCCTGCCTTATCGGATGCATTTATATCAAGGCAGCCGGCCAATACTTTAGGCTGATTTGCAATGATACCTACAGATCTGCCGTTAAGCCTTGCAAAAGCTGTAATTATATTCATAGCGTAATATGGCTGAACCTCCATAAAATCTCCATTGTCAACGATAGCAGCCATTACTTCCTTCATATCATAAGCCTTATTAGGATTATCAGGTATGATATCGTTAAGCTTATCTTCTATCCTGTTCAGATCATCATCACAAGCAAATTCAGGTGCATTTTCCATATTGTTGGAAGGCAAGAAGCTTAAAAGTCTCTTTATATCCTCTATGCATTGCTTCTCGTCTGCGCTGATGAAATGAGCAACCCCGCTCACCTTATTATGTGTCATGGCACCGCCGAGGTCTTCTGCAGAAACCTCTTCGCCTGTAACTGCCTTTATAACCTGAGGCCCTGTTATAAACATCTGGCTGGTCTTGTCAACCATGAATACGAAATCTGTCAGAGCGGGTGAGTAAACTGCTCCGCCTGCGCAGGGTCCCATTATTACGGATATCTGCGGTACAACGCCTGATGCGATTGTATTTCTATAGAAAATATTGCCGTATCCTGAAAGCGCGTCAACACCTTCTTGTATTCTTGCTCCGCCGGAATCGTTGATGCCTACGACCGGAGCTCCCATCTTAAGAGCCATGTCCATGACCTTGCATATTTTCTTTGCATGCATCTCTCCCAATGAACCGCCCACAACCGTGAAGTCTTGAGCATAAGCATAAACCAGTCTCCCCTCAACTGTGCCGTAACCTGATACAACACCTTCTCCGGGAGCATCTACCTCCTGCATGCCGAATTCTGTGCAGCGATGCTTTACAAAAGCGTCGATCTCAACAAAGCTTCCTTCATCAAACAATAAGCCTAATCTTTCCCTGGCTGTCATCTTGCCTGATTCATGCTGCTTCTTGATTTTCTTTTCTCCGCCACCCTGTGATATGACCTCTTTCATCTTTTTAAGTTGCTGTATTTTGTCTGTTGACATTTTATCACTCCCTATCCTTTCCTCTCACATAACTCCACTAGTACACCATTGGTGCTCTTTGGATGTAAGAAAGCAATCCTCGCACCGCCGGCGCCATATCTCGGTTTCTCATCGATAAGCCTTATACCTAGTTTTTTCATCTCTTCTAATGCTTTTTCCAGATCATCGACTCTGAAAGCTATATGCTGTACTCCCTGGCCTTTATTTTCAATAAACTTTGCAATAGGGCTGTCAGGAGTTGTAGCTTCCAAAAGCTCAATTTCCGTATCTCCAACGGGTAAAAAAGCAACTTTTACTTTTTGCTCCTCTACTGTTTCAACGCCTTGGAGCTTAAGCCCCAAGATATCTTCATAGAAATTAACTGATTCCTCCAGGTTATTTACTGCAATTCCTATATGATCAACCTTTTTAACCATTCATTCTCCCCTCCTCTTTGTTTAATATATTTGATAGTTCTGATGCAGCAGAATATGGGTCCATCTCTTTATTTAAAACTTTTAGTATAAGGTCTGATAAATAATCTGTGCTTTTTTGAAGCTTCATTATCCTGCCAAGCAAATTTTCTTTAAAAATCTCAAATATTTCAGTCTCAATCGCTTTTTCTCTGCGCTTGCTGAAATTCCCCGAAGATATCATATATTCATTATGCTTTTCAATAGCTTCAAATAATTCTTCTATACCAACATTATCTCTGGCTATAATATTTTTAACGGGAGGCCTGTATTCCGTCATGCCGTTGAGATCAAGCATTATTTCAATTTCCGTGGCAGTTCTTTCTGCGCCTTCCCTGTCGGATTTGTTGACTGCAAATATGTCTCCAATCTCCATTATACCTGCTTTTATTGCCTGGATATCATCTCCCAGTCCGGGAACCATCACCATGAGCACTGTATCTGCAACCTTCACAATATCTATTTCCGATTGACCGACGCCTACTGTTTCAACGAAGATATAATCATATCCGGCTATGTCCATCACCTTGATAGCACCCTGTACGGATTTGGAGAGGCCGCCTAAAGCCCCCCTTGTACCCATGCTTCTGATGAATACTCCCTCATCCGTATTGAGGTCGGACATCCTGATTCTATCTCCTAAGATGGCGCCCCCGCTAAAGGGACTTGTGGGATCAACAGCAATAATAGCAGCTTTTTTGCCTCTCTTTCTTACCAGCTTTGCAAGCTTGTCTGTCACAGTACTCTTGCCTGCCCCCGGAGGACCGGTTATGCCGATAATTCTGGCTCTGCCTGTCATATGATAGAATTCCTTTATGATTTCTATTGCCTCTTGGCTGCCGCTTTCTATCATAGTGATAAGGCGTGCAGCGGCCCTTTTGGTGCCGCTGGACAAGCCTGCTCTTATATCCATCTAAATCACCCTTAATCTCTCTTTATGTTCTGTGTTATAAAATCTATGGTAACGGCTGTTGGAGTTCCTGGAGTAAATATCTCCGCGATTCCTGCCTCTTTGAGTCCGGGTATGTCCTCTTCAGGTATTACTCCGCCGCCTACTATAAGGATATCATTCCCGCCTTTTTCATTTACCAGCTGGACTACCTTCGGGAAAAGATGGTTATGAGCTCCTGATAGTATGCTCAATGCTACACAGTCAACGTCTTCTTGTATAGCAGCTTCTGCAATCTGCTCAGGGGTCTGCCTGAGTCCTGTATATATTACCTCCATACCAGCATCTCTCATAGCGCGGGCTACAACCTTCGCCCCTCTATCATGACCGTCAAGGCCGGGTTTTGCAACTAAGACTCTAATTGGTCTATTCATCTCATTTACCTCCTTACAGAATAACAGACTGCTGGTATTCGCCGAATACTTCTCTTAAAATACCGCATATTTCGCCTAATGTAGCATATTCTTTAACCGCTTCTATTATATAAGGCATCAGATTCTCATCGCCTGATGCAGCCTTTCTGAGAGCATTCAAGCTTTGATCAACCTTAGCGTTATCTCTGCCGGCTCTCAGATCCTGCAGCTTTTTCTTCTGGAGCTCTCCTACCTGAGGATCGACTCTCAAAAGCCCCTTCGGTGCTGATTCTTCAATCTGGAATTTATTCATGCCAACTACTATTCTCTCGCCCTTTTCAATTTCCTTCTGATATTTGTATGCGCTCTCCTGTATCTCCTGCTGTATAAAGCCTCTCTCGATAGCCTTTGCAGCTCCGCCCATTTCATCTATCTTGGAGATATATTCCCAAGCCTTCTTTTCAATCTCGGAAGTCAAGCTTTCTACATAATATGAACCTGCAAGAGGATCAACAGTGTCAGCTACTCCGCTCTCATAGGCAACTATCTGCTGGGTCCTGAGAGCTATTCTTACCGAGTTCTCTGTAGGAAGTGCCAAAGCTTCATCCCTTGAATTTGTATGCAAGGATTGAGTGCCGCCCAAAACTGCAGCCAAAGTCTGTATAGCAACTCTGACAACGTTGTTATCGGGCTGCTGTGCAGTAAGAGTAGATCCGCCGGTTTGTGTATGGAATCTCAGCATCATCGATTTGGGTTCCTTAGCGTTGAATCTTTCCTTCATGATTTTAGCCCATAACCTTCTGGCTGCCCTGAACTTTGCAACCTCTTCCAGTAAATCGTTGTGGGAATTGAAGAAAAAAGATAGTCTCGGTGCAAATTCATCTACATCAAGTCCGGCTTTTATGGCAGCATTTACATAGGCTATACCGTCTGCCAAAGTGAATGCAACCTCCTGCACAGCTGTAGAACCAGCTTCTCTGATATGATAGCCGCTTATTGATATAGTGTTCCACTTAGGAACATATTTTGCACAGTATTCAAAAATATTAGTTATAAGTCTCATGGACGGTTCAGTCGGGAATATATAAGTACCTCTGGCTATATATTCCTTTAATATGTCATTCTGGATAGTTCCTGATAATTTTTCTGCCGATACGCCCTGCTTTTCTGCAACGGCTATGTACATAGCAAGCAGTACTGAAGCAGGAGCATTGATGGTCATGGAAGTGCTTACCTTGTCCAACGGTATTCCGTCAAACAGAATCTCCATATCCTTTAGCGAATCGATAGCAACGCCTACCTTGCCTACCTCGCCCTCTGACAATGAATGATCCGAATCATAGCCGATCTGGGTTGGAAGATCAAAAGCAACGCTCAAGCCGGTTTGGCCCTGCTGAAGCAAGTACTTGTACCTTTTGTTGGATTCTTCTGCAGTTGCAAAGCCTGCGTATTGCCTCATAGTCCAGAATCTGCCTCTGTACATTGTGGGCTGTACGCCTCTCGTATAAGGATACTCGCCGGGATAGGACAAATCTTCATTGTAATCTAAATCGGCTATATCCTCCGGAGCATAGAGTCTCTTCACTTCGACTCCTGAAGTGGTCGTAAATTTAGCTTTTCTCTCAGGATTCTTTGCTAATACTTTTGCAATCTTTTTGTCTTCCCAATTTTGTCTTTCTGCTTTTTGAGCATCAAGCTTTTCTTTGTTAAACATGCTTAGCCTCCCTTATATTAATAAATAATATTTGTTTTTAAAGAGTTAATATATAGGTACTATGTAAATAATACACAAACATCAATCAATATTTCAACTTTTTTTGTAAACCTTATTGAAATTTTTGAATGATATCTTTCATTTTTGTTTAATTCTGCAAGTTTTCCTTCTTAGATTATATTATCACATTTCTAAATTAAAAGGTACTATAAATTTTGTTTAATTTTTCACAATAGTCCTTATATATTTCATTTTCCTCACTTTTTCACACACACTATGTATTATACCCAAAAATCCAAAGCTTTTTAATATTATTCAATGAATATTATTTATCATTGAATACGCCTCCTGAGTTATAAAAATAGAGCAGGAGCCTCCACATCTTAGAGCTCCTGCCATTATTTATTTTTATCACTGAACTAACCCGCTCTATACCCACAGGGCACAGGCGACCCCCGCCTCTATAGGCGGCGGGTGCCAAGAGCGGCTAAGTCCAGTGCCCCAGGGCAGCCTCTCTTGCCCCTGTGGGGCAATTCACCTTCTATGGACTCGACTAACATTCAGTGGGGGTTGAATCCCCCTCTGAATGAAGTCTCGTTCAAAGTTCAGGGGTGCTTGCGGGTATTCTTCTCAACTGAGATGCCTGCTCGAAAGCATAGGCAATCTCTATTAATACAGGCTCGCTCCACGGTCTTCCGATGATCTCCATGCCAACCGGAACACCGATAGGAGCATCAGCAGACGGGGTTGAGAATCCTGCCGGAACAGCTATGGAAGGAAAGCCCGTCACCGAACAAAGCACACCATTGCGCTGCTGCTGGCTCCCCCCAGTCTTGCAAACCAATTGCTGCTGATGGGGATAAACGATAGCATCCAATTCATAGTCTGCCATAAGCTTCATCACCTTTGTCTGCGTCTGGGCGCGCAATACAAGCTTTTGATTGTATTCAGGCGTCCCTACACTTAATGCCATAGCCTTTTCCATATTTTCTTTTATTCCCGGATGATATTTTCCGGAAGCCATAACTTCCTCTACAGAATGCACCGGAGCATAATCCGGCAATGCTTTGAGGTAAATATTAAGATGATCCTTGAGGTCATCCAAATGTACGCTAACACTTGAAGTCAGCCAGCCTGAATTTATTTCCTCAGTTATGGATATCAGCTCTGCGCCGTTTTCCTTTAACATTTCTATGCTTTCACGAACAGGTTTATTGACTTCCTTATGGACTTCATCTTTACCGAAAAAGCTTTCCAGTATGCCTATTCTCTTGCCTTTAAGACCATCTTTATTCAAAAATGCTTTATAGGTCTTAGGAATTTTCCCGCAGCACCATGCGGTTTCATCATCTGCCTTATCATAGCCTGCTATAACGTCAAGCACTGCAACGGCATCGGCAACTGTACGGCATATCGGGCCTGCCGTGTCCTGTGTGAATGAGTAGGGAACTATACCATCGCGGCTGACCAAACCTATTGTCGGGCGAATTCCTACAAGGCTGTTAGCTGACGATGGTGATCTGATGGAGTTTATTGTATCAGTGCCAATTCCGGCAAGCCCAAAATTTGCAGCCATGGCAGCGCCTGTACCTCCTGATGAGCCTCCGGGAGTTCTTGTAAGATCGTATGGATTAAGAGTCTGACCCAGTATTGAACTGATCGTTTCGCCCCATATTGCAAATTCATGCAAATTCGACTTAGCCAATATGATCGCCCCTGCTTCTCTCAGCTTCCTGGTGATATAGGCATCATCTTCGGGAACAAATCCCTTCAGGCTTAGGGAACCCGCTGTAGTAGCCATATCATAGGTATCTACATTATCTTTAAGAATAATGGGAATACCATGCAAGGCACCTGTCAACCCTTTCTCTTTTAAAGCAGCATCCAAAGCGTCTGCTTCTTCAAGGGCCTTTGGATTTACAAGGATGATGGAATTAAGCGCCGGGCCTTTTTGGTCATAGGCTTCAATTCTCTTAAGATAGTATTCTACCAATTGGCGGCAGGTCAGCTTGCCCGCCAGCATAGCCTCATGCACTTGAGCTATTGTAGTCTCAAAACATTTAAAGCTGCTCAAAAATAAACACTTCCTTTCGTCAATATGCAAGTTGATATAATTATATTAGAATAACCCGGTGATTACACCCTTCTCATCTATGTCTATCTTTTCTGCTGAAGGAATCTTAGGCAGCCCGGGCATAACCATAATATCCCCTGTTAACGCGACTATGAAGCCGGCACCTGCTGATACCCTCACCTCTTTGACCGTTATCTCAAAGCCTTCGGGCCTTCCTACAAGATCAGGATTATCTGACAGAGAGTACTGGGTCTTAGCCATGCATATGGGATATTTGTCAAGGCCCAGATCCTCAAGAAGCTTTATCTCCTTCTCCGCTTTCCCCGTATATTGCACACCCTTGGCTCCATAGATCTCTTTTGCGATCTTGCCGATCTTGTCCTTAATGCTTTCATTGGCATCATATAACAGTTTAAAATTGCTTTCCTTTTCACAGGCTTCAACAACCTTTGATGCCAGATCCTCGCCGCCTTCTCCGCCTTTTTCCCAAACCTCGCATATCGAAGCTTCTACACCCTGGATTCTGCAAAGATCCGTCAGCTTGGCAAGTTCTGCCTCAGTATCGGTAATAAACTTGTTCATTGCTACAACTACAGGCACACCGAATTTGTTTATATTCTCAATATGCTTTTTGAGGTTTTCAAAGCCCTTCTCCAATGCGGGCACGTTTTCCTGGCCTAAATCTGTCTTTTTTACGCCGCCATGCATCTTCAGGGCTCTTACTGTAGCAACTATTACGACGGCAGAGGGTGCAATTCCTGCATATCTGCATTTTATGTCCATAAACTTTTCCGCTCCGAGATCCGCACCGAAACCAGCTTCAGTGATCAGATAATCAACAAGCTTCAATCCCAGCTTTGTCGCCATTATGCTGTTGCAGCCGTGAGCTATATTTGCAAAAGGTCCGCCATGTATAAAGGAAGGGGTATTTTCCAGAGTTTGCACCAGATTCGGCTTTATAGCATCCTTGAGCAGCAATGCCATAGCTCCATGGACCTTTAAATCTCCCGCAGTTACAGGCTTATTCTCATAATTATATCCTATTATGATCCTTGAAAGCCTATCCTTAAGATCCATCATGCCGGTCGATAGACAGAGGATCGCCATTATCTCAGAAGCAACAGTTATCATAAATCCGTCCTGCCTTACAAAGCCGTTGGCTTTCCCGCCTAATCCCACTACGACTTCCCTCAAGGCTCTGTCATTCATATCCATGACTCTCTTCCAAACTATTTGTCTCATATCTATTCCAAGAGCATTCCCCTGGGTTATATGATTATCTATGGCAGCGGAAAGAAGATTGTTGGCAGTTGTTATGGCGTGCATGTCTCCGGTGAAATGCAGATTGATATCCTCCATAGGCACCACCTGAGCATATCCGCCTCCTGCGGCTCCTCCCTTTATACCGAATACAGGCCCTAAAGAAGGCTCTCTTAACGCTATGGCCGACCTCTTCCCCAATCTTGCCAGCGCTTGCCCTAAACCGACAGTGGTGGTCGATTTTCCTTCACCGGCCGGTGTAGGATTTATTGCGGTGACCAGAACCAGCTTGCCATCGGCCTTATCCTTAAGCCTATCCCAGATGCTTAGATTTACTTTTGCCTTGTACTTGCCGTAAAGCTCAACTTCTTCTTCAGAGATTCCTACATCCTGAGCGATATCCATAATGGGTTTCATCTTAGCTTCCTGAGCTATTTGTATGTCTGTTTTCATATATGTACCTCCATTCTTCATCTTATATTAATAAGGAATGGTTTAAACCATTCCTTATGCATTTGCAAATATTTCTTCAAATTCTTCCTTGTCCAGCTTTTCTCTCTCAAGCAAGGCATTAGCGACGCCATGAAGTTTATCGATATTAGCTCTGAGCATTCCTTCTGCCTTCTGATAAGCACTTTCTATGATGCTTCTTATCTCCTTGTCAATGCTGGCTGCGATCTCTTCGCTGTAATTTCTGCTTCTGGCAAGGTCTCTGCCTATAAATACCTCGTCATGATCGGTGCCAAAGGTCATCGGCCCCAATTTCTCGCTCATGCCGTATTCGGTTACCATCTTTCGCGCTATGGTGGTTGCCCTCTCAAGATCATTCTTGGCTCCGGTGCTTATATCATTGAGTACCACCTTCTCAGCTACTCTGCCTCCCAAAAGAGTCACGATCTGATCTTCTAATTCTATCTTGGACATATAATATTTATCCTGCTGAGGAAGAGAAATTGTATAACCTCCGGCTCTTCCCCTGGGAACAATAGAAACCTGATGAACAGGATCTGCATTGGGAGTGAGCTTTTGTACCACTGCATGGCCTGCTTCGTGGTATGCGGTAAGCTTTCTGTCCTGTTCGCTGACCACCCTGCTCTTTTTCTCCGGCCCTGCTATCACCCTTATAGTCGCTTCTTCAAGCTCTTTCATCTCTATCTGCTTTTTATTTCTCCTGGCTGTTAAAAGAGCAGCCTCGTTCATAAGATTCTCCAGATCTGCAGGCGTAAAGCCCGGAGTGCTTTTTGCGAGGGTCTCCATGCTTATGCCTTCAACCAGAGGTTTATTTCTGGCATGTATCTTCAATATTTCTTCTCTTGCTTTTACATCTGGTATGCCTACCATTATCTGCCTGTCGAACCTTCCTGGTCTGAGCAGTGCAGGGTCGAGTATGTCTGGCCTGTTGGTAGCAGCTATTATTATTATGCCCTCATTTATGTTGAATCCATCCATCTCAACCAGCAATTGATTTAATGTTTGCTCTCTTTCATCATGGCCTCCGCCTAAACCTGCGCCTCTTTGCCTTCCTACGGCATCTATTTCATCTATGAAAATTATGCAGGGAGAATTTTTCTTGGCCTGCTCAAATAAATCCCTTACCCTTGAAGCTCCCACGCCTACAAACATCTCGACAAAATCTGAGCCGCTGATGCTGAAGAAAGGAACTCCCGCTTCCCCTGCAACTGCCTTGGCAAGATAAGTTTTGCCTGTGCCGGGAGGGCCGACCAGCAAAATACCCTTAGGAATCCTGGCTCCTAATTCTATAAAGCGCCGGGGCTGCTTGAGGAAATCGACGATCTCGCCTAATTCTTCCTTCTCTTCATCTGCGCCCGCCACATCAGCAAAGGTAACTTTTTTCTTATCATCCGTCAAGAGTTTCGCCCTGCTCTTGCCAAAGGACATGACCCTGTTGCCCCCGCCTTGGGTTTGCTGGGTAAATATGAAGAAAAAGACTATAAACAGGAGAATCAGCACGACCGGCGGCAAAATAGAAAGCCATACCGAAGTCTGCTGAGGCTTTTCATATATTATGTTAAGTGTCCCTCTCTCTGCATAATCCTGGGCCAATTGATTGAATTGAAGAGTGGGCACTGCTGTTTCAAATTTTTTACCATCGCTAAGCTTTCCATTGATGATTGAAGTATCACCCACAACTGTCACATATATTTCTCTTATCCTTTTATTCTCAACCTCTGATATAAACTGGGTATAAGTGAGCTTGGTCTTTCCTTCACCGGTATTGCTGAATATCTGGGCAAAGAAAATGATTATTATAAAAATAAGCACGTAAAAGCTTATACCCCTCAAAAACTTTTTCAAAAATTACCCTCCTTTAAACCGTGTTAACATAGTCGAAAAGCTTTCTTATCATTCTTTTAAATCAACATGTTGTGCCAGCCTATTCTGTTTGCCGTGCTGCAGGTTAATTTGCAGCAAGCTGCCACAACAGATTAAACTATATTCTTAAGACAACAAAATAATTTTATCATATTGAACCATAATTTACAATTAAGAATATACCTCCGGTTTTAGAACGCAAACGAAGGGTAAATTCCTGTAAAGCTCTGCATAGTCCAGGCCATATCCGACGACAAACTCATCGGGTATGTGGAAGCCCACATATTCCAGATCAACCTCTGCCTTTCTCCTGTCCGGTTTCTCCAAAAGAGTGCATATCTTTACGCTGCTGGCATTCCTGGATTTGAGGTATTCAACCAGATAACTCAATGTAAGTCCCGTATCCACAATATCCTCAACGATCAGTATATCCTTGCCTGCTATATCCTTTTCCAGATCCTTTACGATCCTTACGACACCGGAGGACTTTGTAGATGAACCGTAGCTGGAAACAACCATAAAATCCATAGTAAGAGGTAAATTTATCTCTCTTATCAGATCGGATAAAAATACTATGCACCCTTTGAGTATTCCTATAACCATAAGATCTTTATCCTTATAATCCTTTGTAATAAGCTGCCCTAATTCCTTTACTTTTTCTTTGATTTCGTCCTGGCTTATAAGTATCTTTAATATATCGTTATTCATCATAGGTCCCCCTCATCATATTAATCATAATTGCTTCTTTTGTATTCTTTGTGATCTTATACTTATCGCTCAATCTCTTTCCTAATATCCAAACGACTTCTTTACCGTCGGCGATGAGAAAAATATTGTCCCGCTCTTCCTTCGGTATCTTTTCATCAATAAAGTATTCCTTCAATTTTTTTGTGCCTTTCAGGCCTATAGGAGAAAAAACATCTCCCTCCAAACGGTTTCTCAAAACCAGTTCTTGCTTTATCTTGGCCTTATCGATATAGGCCTTATGCTTATTATCTTTCTTCAGATCGGCTATCTGGGATGCATCTATACTCCTCAAGCTTATCGTAAAATCGAGAAATTCAGCAATATTGTCCGCATCGTTTTCAAGCTTCAAATAATACTTATAGCTTTCATTGTCTCTATCAAATTTCAATATCAGCTTATCATAGGATATGTAAGCTTTGATATTATTAGGCAGTATGACAGCAGCTCCGGTGCTTTTGCCCAGTAAGTCCACCACTCCTTCGATATTCTTATACTCTATACCCTTTAGGCTTCCTAAGAGCTCTTCTATGCCTATCCTTATGACCCTGCGCATAAGGGCGGGATGAATATTGCTCAATTTGTTGATATTATATTCTATACTATTTTCACCTGTAATTGCAATCTCTAAAAATGTAATTTTAGCCTCTTTATGCAAAAAATCATTTTCTATTGCAACAATATCCGAAAGCCTGTGCAAGGTGCTCATTATGCTTGCATTAAAATTCTTTTCTATATAGGGTATGAGCTCCAGCCTGATCTTATTTCTCCCATATATAGGCTCCAGATTTGTCTTGTCTATTCTTGGCTTCAGGCCTTTTTCTTCGCAATAGGCCTCAATTTCATCTCTGCTCACGTTTATAAGAGGCCTTATGATCTCTCCCCTGGATGCTTCGATCCCTTTTAAGCCCTCTATGCCGCTTCCTCTGAATAAATTCATCAGAACCGTTTCCGCATTATCGTTCATATTGTGGGCTACGGCTATTTTGCCGGCTTTTACCTGCTCTGCGACATCGCTGAAAAGCTTGTATCTTATTTCCCTTCCCGCTTCCTCCGAGGATAATCCCCTTTCCTTTGCATAGGCAGAAACATTAAAAACCTGGACAAAGACCTCAACATCCCATTCTTTGCATATATCCTTCACATATTGAGCATCATCATCCGCATCCTTGCCTCTGAATTGATGATTGAGATGTGCCGCATATATCTTTAAACCCCAGGATTCCCTAAGTCCCAAAAGCACATGAAGGAGGCACAGAGAATCCGGCCCTCCTGACAATCCGACAACAACGGAATCCCTGGGGCTCAGCATGTTATATTTCCTTATCGTCTCTTCTGCGACCAAAGTCAAATCTCTCATGCAATATCAACTCCCTTTTTCATGGCTATTGATCATTTTTTAGTTTATTCTACAACCGGGCAGATTATCCTCTTTTCTAGAATAGAGAAATGGGAGTCAGAGCTTTCAAATTTACAAGCACAACTCCCAACAAAAAAATTAATATGGCTATGATGGAATCTAACAAAGCATTAAGCTTAATGCTTTGTTTCTTCACGGAAATATCCACATTCACAAGCTTCTCATAAAACAGCCTGCAATTTTTTATCTCACCCTTCAGAGCCTTCTCAATCAACTCTGCAAGTGCTTCAGGGGTATTATTTTTCACTAAAGCCCTCCTGATGGACAATATATTGTTCTTGTCCGGCCGAAGCTTGTACCCGAGAATGAGTGTCATAAGCAAGACCGCAGCGCTGAATACCTGATAAGCCGCATCGGCGGTCCTGTCTCCCATCTTCCAGGAGTACCTGTCATACAAGGGGGTATATTCCTTTATAATACCCCCCATCGGCGTTAAGCTTCCGAAATCCACGAAGCGTATGAAAAGATTTCGGCTGTCCACCATTATATTCTCATGCTTTAAATCTGAGTAAATCAATCCTTCCTCATTAATATCCTCAATAATGCGGAGTATTATTATAAAAATTTCTAATTTCAGCTTCAGAGGCAAATCACTCTTCATGACTTTGGACAGGTCATATCCATCAATATATTCCATTGCAAAAAAGTGATATGCTTCACCATGGGTTTCAAAATCATCAAGCTCATAAACCATGGGTAAATAATTCTTGCCCTCACATTTCTTCATATTATCATATTCCCTGGTGATGCTCAACATGGATCTGCTGATTTTAAGAGCAACCAATCCTCTTTTTTCATGCGCCGCAAGATATATTTCCCCGACACCTCCATTGCCTATGAGCCTGATGATTTTATATTTGCTTTTATACCAGCGGCCGGTTATCTCCTTGTTTATGATATTATACATAATGAGCTTGGGCAGGAGCTTCATCTTCCAGCATCAGTTCCATGGCGGACAAAATGGCAGGTCCTGTAGGAGTCCCTCCACCGGCCTTTAAAAGCTTCAGCCCTTCCTTCAGAACCGATATTTCAGATGTAAATTCACAGGCTATACCGGCTGATTGGCTGTTTTCTCCCGGGTACGAAATCAAAGCTACCTTACTCACACCTCTGCGGTGGCTCAATGCCTCCATCAAATCAATAATACAGCTTTTAGCCAGCTCCAGCTTGTTGGTCATGCTCTTGCTGGTGTCCAGCACTATGGCATAAAGCAAATCAACTCTCTCTCCGTAGTTTTCTATGAATTCCACAACCTTCATCCTGGATTTCGGTTCAATATTCGTCATATCCTGACCTATGATAGTCTTTAATTGCTTGCTCACAATGCATTCCAGGGTATGGTTTACGGTTTTTTGAGTCATAGCCTGGAGAGTCATGCTCAAATTCCGGGGATAACAATAATCGCTGAGTCCTCCCCCTGCTTTGGATATGGCTTCTACCTCCATAACATCCTTCTCATCTCTGCCTTCGCCATCGATTATGCCTATCGCACTCACCGTGATACCCGACGCTTTGGCTTTGGCTGCCGCTTCCACCGGGTTTATGCCTATGTTTGACCTTCCGTCTGTAATGATGATCATCTGTCTTATGATTCCGCAATCTCCATCCATAATAAAACCTCCTTTTTCTGTACTTATTGCCAAAAAAGGAGGTTTATATTCACATTCTATGCGGATTTCCAGAGCTTCGCTACCAATACGGTCATATCATCGGTCCTTTGGCCCTTGGATTTCTGTAGACAGTTCTCCATTATGATATCCGCCATTTTTTTTGGGTTTCTGGTATCAATATTATATATCATATCCCCCAGCCATTTTTCCTTGTCCAAATCCTTATCATTGGCTTCCAGCACCCCGTCTGTGATCATGACTACAAAATCTCCATCGCCGATCTTCCTCCTGTTGAATTCTACATCTATCTTATCCAGTATGCCGGCAGGCAGAGAGCTGTTCTTGATTATGTCCACATGATCCTTGTACTTTATAAAGGTTGATACGGCTCCTACCTTTAAAAACTCCACCTCTCCATTGTATTGGTTTATTATGATCATATCGACGGTGGCGTAATTCTCATCATCGGATTTTATCAGCAGAAGCGAATTCACGGCTTCCAGGGCTGTATTCTGATCATAGCCTGCGATCAAAAACCTCTCGAGCAGATTAAGGGTCATCCCGCTTTCCATGGCTGCTCTGGGTCCGCTGCCCATTCCGTCGCTCAATATCATAAAAAACTTTCCATCCTTAAGCTCCATCATGGAATAATTATCTCCCGATACGGAAGAAGAATTCTTTTGCATCCTGGCAATGCCTGTGGCAATACAATACTTATGAGCTTCCCTTAATCTCAGGGTGCATGTGTCCCTCCCCGAAAGGGCACAGGCTGCATCATATTTGACAAAATGCTTGCCTGTGATATTTCTTATCTCAGGGAGAAGCTTGTTCATGCACTCCTTTTTCCCCCTGCAATTTTTGTGCCTTATATCTATTTCAGTGCTGTACTTGTCGACGACTACGGTCACATCGTCAAGGCCTATGCCCAGCTTATCCATATGTACGGCAATCTCTTCCTCCAGTTCTTTATCAAACTCCAGATTTGCATTGAATTTATTGGCCAGCCCGCTGATGAGCTTTGAGGTCTCTTGCATTTGACGGCTCAATGCATGCCGGCTGCTATCCACCTTCTTTTTCCATGCAATGGTATGTCTGTATATATCGTAATGGTATTTAAGCCTGCTCCACACTTTTTCAGGAAATAAGCATTTATTTATGATCTTTATATCCTTATCTCTCTCATCATAATTGCCGCTTTCTATTCCGGACAAAGCATCGAACATTTTTTGATAGGTGCCATAGAACTCCTTTTTCCAGCAGGTATTATACATACCGCAGCCGTGACATACATCCCTTACCACCTTTTCCAGGATCTCCGCCGCATCCAATTGAGAGAAATATTCCTTTCCTCCGAGACCGGCACTCATGGAAACAGACAGCTCTCTGAATACTTGGGATATCTCGGACAGCCTCTCTACAGTATAGTCCTTTACTCTGCTCTCTTCTCCTTTTTTCCTGGAAGAAGCGGCAGTATATCCCCATTTATGAGAAAATAATTTTTCTATCTTCTTATCAGGGATAAGCATGAATATCAAAGCAGCAGCCAAGATTTCTTCAAGCCTTATGAGGACCTCCGTCGAACCGTTTATATAGAAGGTCATGACGGCATTCCCAAGGATAAATCCCAGCACCGACATGAACCGCCCATAAGGCTTGAAGGCGGCTGCCAAAACTCCGCAAATTCCGTATACTCCGATTGCAGAAGGGTATATATCACCGGACAGGGCTTGCAAAACTCCGAAAACAGTGCCCGATGCAGCTCCGGTCCCTATATTGCCGAAATGGGACAGCAGCAGGATTATTGATATGGATATGATGTTTTTAACCGACAGCTGCCAGATATGTACTGAGGCTCCCAAAAAAGCCGAGGTTATGAGCAATGAAGCAGAGATTATCTCCTCAGCAGATATTTTAGTCCTTTTTTTTATGTTGATGAAAAAGGATACAGACTTGTCATAAATATTTATCAATGCGCACATCATGACGGATTCTATGATTATCATGAGCATGTCATAGAGATAATAATCTTTTATATAAAAAATAAAAATGCCTGCAGCCAGATTGGCCAATGGAGCAAATATGCTGAAAAACATTTTCTTATTAAGACTTGTCCTCTTTATGATCAAATAAAAAATGAGCAGTACAAAGACCAGGATAATGTTTTTGAGCAAAAGTTCGGGACTATTGAGGCTGAATGAACCTGCAAGGATGCTGGTGCATATGACATAGGGACTCACACCGTTTATCATGGACGCACATAATAAAGCCATTGAGAAAGGATTTAAGAAATCCAGTATAACTATCCTCCCCATAAAAAATCCAAAAAAAGCCCCGCCGGCAATCAGCATAAAACCACTGCTCTGTGCAATAGCCCTCAGCTTGGGTATCGCTTTCTTCCCGGGAGCAATCAGATCTACCAATATACCCACCACCTGTTATTTATTAAATCAAGCTTTTGTGCCAACCGCTTCAATTTTATGATGCTGCAAATACTATGAAGTCTTTATTTTTAATCCTGTAAAGTTTATATTACCAAAAGTTGGCTGAAATATTTGTCAAGTTAGGTTTGGGCGGGAAAAAATATTTGTGACAAGTTAAACAACGAAATGACATAATCTATAAAAAATACGCAGTATTTTTTATGCCGCTGGTCTCTGGTATTAGGGGATTCCTTTGGGGTCATAGGTTACGGGGAACACGGATTTACACGGAATCTTCCACTACAATGGCTATAAAACCCTGCTTTATTGTTATCCTGAAGGAGGAACGACTGAAGGATCTTTTCGCGTTGGGAAAGATTCTTCGCTTACGCTCAGAATGACTGCAACGCTGGGCTTTTACGACATTTTATAAAAATCCTGATCTGTTTTCTCGTGAAAAATTCCGTGTATTTCAGTGGTTTCCGTCCCCTCATCCCTTCTGTCGCATTTTCTTACATATGCGCCGGATTACTCGAGGGGCTGTTGATTTTGCTGCTGCTGATTCAGGCTGTTGCTGCTGTTCAGGTAGTTCAGGCGGTTGTTCAGATACATCAGATGCTTATCCATATCTACCTTCATTTCCTCATATTTTTGTTTTGCGGTCTGATCTTCAGTAGACTCGGCCGACATTGAATAAGTGCCCTTTGCAGCCTCTGCTGATGCTATGGCTTTCTTTAAATCGCTTTGCACTGTCATTTTCAATTCACCTCATTTTAAAATTGATTTCATTAGATATTCTGCTTATTTAGCAAATTAATATGTAGAACATTTTTTGATTTTTTATGAATAAAATGCATTTTATTAAAAAAAGTCTTTAAAGTTCTTTCAATGTGGGATTTCCCATGCATAATAAAAAATATCGCAAAACTTGCGATATTTTTTATTGAATCTTCTATTTTACGAGAAATTCTAAAATTTCTGCCGCATTGGTATCAGGCTTTGCTTTCGGAAAAATCTTCATAACCTTTCCGTCTTCATCGATTATATAAGTTGAGCGCACTACGCCCATGCTTGTTTTGCCATACATTTTTTTCTCCTGCCATACACCATATGCCTGAATTGCCTTGAGCTCCGGGTCCGATAGCAGAATAAAAGGCAACTCATATTTGGCTACAAAGTTCTGGTGGGATTTTTCACTGTCCTTGCTTATGCCTATGATCACAATATCATTGCTATTGAAGCTGTCATGTGCAGCTTTAAAAGCTTGAGCCTGGCGTGAGCATCCGGGAGTATTATCCTTAGGATAAAAATACACGACCACCTTTTTGCCTCGAAAATCAGAAAGGCTTACGGCATTGCCATCCTTGTCATTCAATGTAAAATCAGGCGCTTTTTCTCCAATCTGCAACATAGCTTTATCTCCCTTACTTCTTTATTAGCAATATTATGGCATTTTTTATACCATACTTCAAGATCATGAATCAAAAGAAATCTATACTTCCCTATGAATTACAAAAAGCCTGCAAAGTTATTTGCTTTGCAAGCTTTGTTTCAAATGGAGCTGGTGGACGGAATTGAACCCCCGACCTGCTGATTACAAGTCAGCTGCTCTACCTGCTGAGCTACACCAGCGTATTTAAACCATTATAAGCTTTATGGTGACCCATGGGGGAATCGAACCCCCGTTACCGCCGTGAGAGGGCGATGTCTTGACCGCTTGACCAATGGGCCATATCTTCATGCTTCAAAAATAAATGGTAGCGGCGATTGGATTTGAACCAATGACCGTTCGGGTATGAACCGAATGCTCTAGCCAACTGAGCTACGCCGCCGTTATCTGATTGTAATGCATCATGACAATCATCTTTTAAATTTTGGTTGCGGGGGAGGGATTTGAACCCACGACCTCCGGGTTATGAGCCCGACGAGCTACCGGACTGCTCTACCCCGCGATAAATACTGGTGCCGGAGACCGGAATCGAACCGGTACGGTCTTTTAGGACCGCAGGATTTTAAGTCCTGTGCGTCTGCCAGTTCCGCCACTCCGGCCAGCTGCTCGGCTATCACCGTACAGCGACAAATATAATTATATATGTTTTATCCCCAATCGTCAACAACAATTTTATGAAATATAAAAAAATCCTGGATTGGAAGCCCTAAAAAACTCCGCTGTATTTTATTACCATGCCTTCTAGATTATCATTTTCGCTTATGATGATCTCCTCAGCATTCAGCTTTTCCATAATATATTTTGTTATAAAAATACCTGCAGGTATGATATCGGCTCTTTCTTTCTGCAAGCCTTTTACAACATATCTTTCTTTAACCGTCATAGCCTTCAAGTTTTCAAAAATTTTGTTTAAAAATTCTCTTGCTAATATAGTATTGTGAACTATCTCCCAATCATATACTTTCATTTGATGGAAAATCGAGGCTGCAGTTGTCGCAGTACCGCCAATAGCCACTATTCTGCCTATTTTCTTGTTTTCCAAAAAAGATAAAGCATCCCCAAACAAAAGATCCAGGTTTTCTTCCAGGGCATTTATATCTGATTGATGGATCGGATTTGTTTTGATAAACTTTTCTGTCATCCTTACGGCTCCTGCATTGATGCTGGCAGAATAAAGGATATTATCACCCTCGCCCAGCACCAGTTCGGTGCTTCCGCCTCCCACGTCCACAACAAGAAGGCTTTCATCCTTCCTGAGACCATAGGATGCTCCAAACATGCCTATCGCTGCTTCCTCTTCTCCATCTAAAACTTTTATGATCAAACCGGTTTCATTTTTCACCTTTTCCAGGAAATCTTTTCTGTTATCTGCATCTCTTATAGCGCTGGTAGCAACTATTGTGATTCTTTCCGCTCCAAAGTCTTCCGCTTTTTTCATAAAATATTTGATCGCTTCAATGTTTTTCTGCATTGCTTTTTCGGTAAGCAATCTTGAATGTCCCATATCTTTGCCTATCCTGGTCGTAATAACTTCTTTAGTCTTTCGCTTGAAATTACCTCCTACAACCTCACATAGCATCAATCTGATAGAATTAGTCCCCAAATCTATTGCGGCAATTTTACTCATATGAATCTCCTTTATGTTAGTTTTTAAAAACAATACTGTCAGCATAACTGACAGTATTATTGATTATATAATTTTATCTCTGGGCGATGTCTCCCTTGCGGCTATAACCGCCGCTTCTCTTTGACTCTCTATTCTTCATAAATTCCTGAAGCCTTTCCTCGCTCTCCTTCATGAATTTTGAAAGCCTATCCTCAAAGCTTCCGCTTTGGTTTTTCTTAAATTCTTGCTGCCAGTCTATTTCAGCAGGCTTTGTGGACTTTTTAATGGTTTGGGCCTGCTTGATCGACAAATTTATCTTTCCGTCTCGGTCTATGTTTAATACCTTCACTCTGACCGCTTGTTTTTCCTTTAGATAGCTGTTTATATCTTTTATATACGTATCAGCAATCTCTGAAATGTGGACCAGTCCGGTTTTCCCCCCCGATAGTTGAACAAAAGCGCCAAATTTGGTTATGTTGGCTACAATTCCATCAACTATCATACCTTCCTCTATAGGCATACTGAAAAAATTCCTCCTTTAATTTGCAATGGGTGATAATTAAAAATAATTTCCAGAAGATATTAGAAAAAAATTACTATAACTAATTACCCCCTTCTTGCAAATTGACATCAGACGAGGACTGATCAACATATACTCTCTCATCGGGCTTAACCAATCCAAGCTGCTCTCGGGCTGCTTTCTCGATATACTCCTTTGTTGAGGTATCTTTCAGCATGTCCTGCAGCTTTTGATTCTCTTTTTGGGCTGCTTGAATCTTGCCGGATATCTCCTGCTGAGATTTTTTCAGCCTGTATATGGTGACTTGCTGGCTGGCAATGGTGAAGGCAGCATAAAGAATAAATATAAACACAAAAAAATTAGTCCATATTATTTTCTTTTTTCTTTTACTCTTCATAATGCTTATCCTCCAAAATTTCTATAGCCGTTTTTCATCCTCTTTATGATTATCCCTTTTAATTATCAGTTTATAATATTTCTTCGCATCTCTCAATAGTTTTTTAGGCAATAATGCTTTTTTCTTAGTTTTTATTATTTTTGTTTTCAAATATTCCCTTATTATAGAAAAAGGGCGTACAATAAAATACCATAAAAACCTTAAAGGCAAAATTATCAGACGGCTCCCTCTTTTTACTGCAGCTCTTATGGATTGAAGTATATAGGAAAATAACGCTACTGCTATTTTGCTGATTATTCTTTCATATAAAAAGAAACCGACGACGAAGCCTATAAAGACATAAATCCTCAAATCGCCATAATTGCTGGAGAATATGGCCCATACTGCTATCATAAGGGTCATCAGCAAAAACAATATATCCCAAAGGGAAGTGATCAACCCTTTTGTTCTGTGGACACCCTTGATCGCCCTGTACATATCATACGCTAGTCCGATTATTATCCCGCCGTATACAGTAATAGAAAAAACGTAAACTTGAAAATGTACTGTCTCCATAGGAAAACCTCCATTACTGCAGCGTACTTTTTATTTGAAGAGACTCTTAAAAAACCCTCTTTCGTTCTTGTATGCTCCCTTTGATTCATATGCTATCGAGTGTACAAGGCCTTTGATCGACACATTTCCATCATTGACATCCAGACTGCTGATGCGCAAATCCTCGCCCTTTATTACAAGCTCTCCCATTTGTGTGCTCACAATCACATTGCTTTCATCAAAGCTGCCTACATCCGTAACTCCGCTTATATTAAGCTTTTCCCTGCTTTCAAGAGTGATATTATGGTGTTTAGCTTTTATGCCTTTAATATCTTCCATATATAGACCTCCCGCACCTGCTAAAATAGAGAACTTTATTCATTTATATGCGCGATCAACCATAATATGTGTCTTAACCTTCCAAAATCCTGTACATTTCCTTGGCTTCATCCTTGGCTGCTTTTTCGTTTATGCTCAGGACTTCCGCTCTTATCCTCCTGTCTCCGAATACAATCTCAATTATATCTCCTATCTTTACCTCCGCTCCGGGCTTTGATATCTTTCCGTTGAGATATATCTTATCTCCCTCGCAGGCTTCCTTGGCGACAGTCCTCCTCTTTATCAATCTTGATACTTTAAGAAATTTATCCAATCTCATATATTCTCCTCCTTAGAATAGAACTCAGAGCTCAGGGTGAATGTATTCCTTTTGGGTCTTATTAGTTGTGCTGACTGATAAAAGAGTGCATTGTGAAAGGGCTTAGAGTTTGTTAGCGAAGTATAGGAAAAGTTGCGTCAACTGTTTGAGTCTATATGCTGTTAAATAAGAAAATCTTATAGCCTACTTAAGACTTAACAGCAATGACAAACGCTCTGTGCGAGTTTTGACGCAACCCTATACAAGCTTACAAACTCTTAGTCCTGAAGCTTTCGCAATCGTTATCAGTCAACACAATAGATGCATCAATGAGTTATTGCAGTAAAGCAAAGTCAAGTCTCATTCTACAAAAAAATCAGGTCATAGACCTGATTTTGCTCTGCGTATGTAATTAAGCGCTTTTACTTGTTGACAGAATCTTTAAGATCCTTGCCTGGTTTGAATAATGGAGCTTTTGAAGCCGGTATCTTTATTTCTTCTTTTGTTCTTGGGTTTCTGCCTACTCTGGCAGCTCTTTGCTTAACTTCGAATGTACCAAAACCTACCAACTGCACTTTGTCACCTTTTGCAAGTGATTCTTGTACAGTATCCATGAATGCTTTTAGAGCCTTTTCAGTATCCTTTTTTGTCAATTCGCATTTTTCAGCCATGCTGGCAATAAGTTCAGCTTTGTTCATTAAATAACCCTCCTATTATTTTGTTCATGAGTACTATAAGCATATTCTCTATTTCTGGCAAAAATCCTTCTTTTTTATGATTAGTTTTTATCAGTTTTAGTAAAATTATGTGTTTTTGCCTTATTCCACAACAAATCCATCTCTTCCAACGTCATTTCTTCCATTTTTTTACCTTGAGTCATGGCAATTTCTTCGATATAGCTGAATCTGAGAATGAATTTATTTATGGTCTTTGTTAAAGCGAGCTCAGGTTGCATTTTAAGAAATCTTGCCACATTTACCACTGCAAAAAGCAAATCACCAATTTCTTCTTCTATTTTGTCTTTTTTTGCAGTTTTATATACCTCTTTTAATTCCAAAACTTCTTCATCAACCTTTGCCATTGCTCCATCCACATCAGGCCAGTCAAATCCTGTCAAAGCAGCTTTTTCCTGGACCTTCCAGCTTCTGGTCAAAGAAGGCATTGCCTTTGGAATAGCTTTCAGAGTATCAGTATAGGTATCCATGCCTTTTTCGTTTCTTTTTGCTGCTTCCCAGCTCTCTAAGGCACCGCTTTCATCATTGGCCTCGACCTGGCCAAATACATGGGGATGTCTCGAAATCAGTTTGTCTGCTAAAAACGTGATAACATCATGGATGTGAAACTCACCGGCCTCCTTCCCAATCTGACAATGAAATACTACTTGGAGAAGCACGTCCCCCAATTCTTCAATCAATTGATCTATATCGTCGCTTTCTATTGCGTCGATAACTTCATAGCATTCTTCCAAAAGGTAAGGCTTCAGGCTGTTATGGTTTTGTTTTCTGTCCCAGGGGCAGCCTTTGTCTCCTCGGAGATATTCCATAAGGTTTATCAAATCATCCATGCTTTTAAACCTTTTGTTCTCTTCCGCAGGGGGTATGTAGATGCTCGTGAGATAATCCACCCATTCTATGGAATCCAATTGATGAAGTTCAATCCATTCCATTTTTTCCTGTTCTTCGACACCTGCTGCTTTTATTATACATACTTTTTGCTCATCTTTATAATGGTCCATTAGTATCAATTTTACTTCCGAACAGACTAATTTGCTGTAAACCTGGGTGATAAGATTGCCGCAATTCATATCCGGCTTCTGCTTATCCAGCCTCAAGGCGTCAATAATCTTTAAGCCGGAGGAAATATCTATCTTCAATGCGGCAGTCACCGCATCTATAAAGCTCATGGCGCTTTCTACAGCTACATCTACCTTTCCCTTTGCTTTTGCAAGGATCATCTCCACGCTTTTTTCCGCAGCCAGAGGATGTCCCGGTACTGCATATACTACATTATTGCCCTCTAATGCAATATTTATAACCCTATCGCATATGGTTTCATATACTTCCTCAAAAGTATCCGCCGAATCATAAACATCATCGCAGGTAGAAAACTTTATTCCCATGCCGGATATCTTATCTACCAAAGGATGCTTTTCCGTTCTCAGTATCAGTATCTCCGCATTTTTTATTATATTCTCCGCCTTAAGGGTGAGGCTCTCATAGTCTCCCGGTCCCAGTCCTATTATTGTTATTTTTCCTATAGTAATCGCCTCCTAATTCAGATATCAGAAGCTAGGGTATTCCTCATTCCTAACTCATATTTATAGCAGCCCTTTTTTCTTCAGCATCCTGGCAAGTTTTTTGCCTCCCGGGGCTGTATCAAGCTCTTCTTCAGTGATCCCCCTTATGACTACCAGCACTATCACATATGCCAATGCCGCCAGGGATATGCTGACCAAGGTTGGAACATACTTGCTCTCTATAGAGGCATGCAGCAGCTTATAGCTGAAATATGCGACAAGGGTCATCGCTATGGATGCAATAGCTGGTTTTGCGGTTATCGATATAATTCCCAAACCCTTTTTCTGATACTTCCTCAAGGCATTAAGGTTCAGCACTGTTGCCACAGCATATCCCAATACCGTGCCAATGGCGGCTCCGTTTATATTCAAAGCAGGCATGGAAGTGAGCACATAGCTTACTACGGCCTTTACCGAAGCCCCTGCCACCATATTGGTGACAGGTATTTTTTCCTTTCCCATTCCCTGCAGTATGCCTGTCATGGTCTGCACCAAGGTAAGGAAGATTACTGCAGGCGATACATACATCAGTGCTATACCAAGACTCGCGCCTTCATTGGGGTAGAACATCCTCATTATAGGCCCTGCCAGTATAAAAAGCCCCATTGCAGCAGGCAATCCTAAAATCAAGCTCATCTTTAAAGCCAGCCTGGATTTTCGCCTTACCGAGTCCATATCATTCTTTGCCATGGATTCTGATATGGATGGCACAAGGCTTGCCGCCAATGATATGGTAAATACCTGAGGCAGGTTTATGAAGGAGGTTGCCATGCCCTTGAGCTGCCCAAAAAGCTTTGTAGCCACCATTTGATCAAAGCCGGCAGCCTGAAGCCTATCCATTACAATAAAAGTATCGAGAAGGCTCATTATGGGCATGATGCTTCCGCCTATCATGATAGGCAAAGAAAATTTAATTATTCTATTGATTATGCTGCCGGTGGATTCGGTTCCTCTGCCTTTGAAGCGTGCAAGTTCTGCCTTTATCGCCCTTTTCTTTTTTGCATATATTATGTAAAGAGTAAAAAAGCTTACCAATCCCCCGATGGTAGTTCCAAAAATAGCACCGGCTGCCGATGCCATATAACCTTTGGGGAGAAGCATATAGGCCAGTAAGAAGCCTACCAGCACCCTGCTTATCTGCTCCGTTACCTGGGATACGGCGCTGGGCGCCATGTTCTGCATGCCCTGGAAGTATCCTCTGAAGGCACCGCTTATAGAAACCGTAAATATGGCCGGCGAAACTGCCAGAACCGCCAGGTAGGAACCTGGATTTTTAAAAGCTTGTGAGAAAGCTTCTGCGTTGAAAAACAATATGACGGATAGAGCAAGCCCAATGACGGCCAGAAGCGCCATAGCCACTCTGAATATCTTATGGGCTTCATCATTTCTCCCCACTTCCAGCCTTTCGGATACCAACTTGGATATGGCCGTAGGTATGGCATACGAGGAAAAAGTGAGCATGAGGATATAAAGGTCATAGGCGGTCTGATGATAGGCCAGACCTTCTGAGGTAATTATCTGCCCCAGCGGAATCCTATATATAGCTCCCAATACTTTGGATATGATTCCTGCTATGGTGAGTATTAATGCGCCCTTTACAAAAGAATGTTTGTTATTTTCCATGATTGACCCCCAAGTCTGCAATGTTGAACAGCATTATAAGCTCAGCAGCACTTATATATGTCAGCTGCGAGCTGCCGGACAAATACATTTTATCACATCTATTAGTTAAAATATACATTCAATAACCTTATTAGAACCCTTTGCGCTAATAAAAGAAAAAATGATGGCAGCCTCTTTTGCTGCCATCTTGATCTATTGTTCCATCTGTTTTCCTAAGAAGCTAGCTGCGGTTTCAGCAATCTTTTTCTCCAGATCGCTCATCCTTACATTTGACTCCTTGCTGAGCAGTATAACCGAACCAATAGGATCTCCTTCTGCTACGATAGGTACTATAACACCTGAAGTATATTTGGGCGGGCCCTCTTCTTCTGCTGTTATATTTATCATTTTATTGCCATTTGTACCATCCAGCATTATGGCCATCTTGTCTTCGATAATTTTATCCACAGACTGGCTTATTTTTTTCTCCAAAAGTTCTTTCTTGGAGGCTCCTGCTACCGCAATTATTGTATCGCGGTCACTTATACATGCAATATGCTCCAATGAGCTATGTAGCGATTCTGCATATTCTTTTGCAAAATCACTCAGTTCCCCTATTGGAGAGTACTTCTTCAGGATGACTTCTCCCTCTCGGTCTGTGAAAATCTCAAGAGGATCGCCTTCCCTAATGCGAAGGGTTCTTCTTATTTCCTTAGGTATGACGACTCTTCCAAGATCATCTATACGCCTTACAATTCCAGTTGCTTTCACGCTTTCCCCTCCTTTTGCGATTTTTTTTGACAACTGTGTCTGTAATCCTTAGTATTTTACGGAGGTTAAGCTTTTATACACATATTTGCAAATTTGCCCATATCCTACAGATTTTTCGGAAATTTTTCTATTTTGGCCTTGCTTTTCATTTCCTCTAAGGAGGTGCTGTAATTTTGGTTTTTCTTATCGGTTATCAGGGTATTCTTCAATTCGTCCTTGACATCTTCAAATTTATCTATGGTTTTATCTTCAACCTTTATTATATGATAGCCATAATCGCTCTTTACCAAGTCGCTGACTTCACCCGGTTTTAGTGCAAAAGCCGCCTGCTCAAAGGGCTCTACCATCTCTCCATGTCTGAAATAGCCCAAACTGCCGCTGTTTTCCTTGGCACTCGGATCTGTTGAGAATTCCTTTGCCAATGCATTGAAATCCTCGCCGGCCTTGACCCTTTCCAGTATCTTCTTGGCTTCTTCTTCAGTATCCAGCAGTATATGGCTTGCCTTAACCTTATAAAACAGGTTCATATGGCTGTTGTAATAGTCTGCCAGCTCAGTATCAGTGATTTCTACACTCTGAGTGAGCTTTTCCTTCATCTTGTTTATCATCAGATCTTTTTTAAGATTATCCTTAAAATAAGCTTCTTCCATCTTCAAGGTTGTTAAAAATTCAATATACTTCTCATCAGAGTTGAAGAGCTTCTTCCATTTATCCACTTCCGCATTCACTTCTTCATCAGATACGGTTATGCCTAATTCGTTGGCCTTGCGAAGCTGTACCCGGTCGCCTATCATCTGGTCCAGCACCTGCTCCTTGGCCAGATCGATATATTTCTTTCCTTCATACTCTTTATCCCATATGCTTGGATCCTGATTCAGTTCTACCTGAGTCTTAAATATTTCAAATATCTTATCAAACTCTGCCTTGGTGATATTATCTCCGTCCACCGTAGCCACAATAGTTTTGTCCGCATCCTGGGGCTTTACCTTTACCATGCCGCAGCCCGAAGCTGCAAAGACCATGAATGCAACAATCACAGCCGTGACTCCTAATAGTTTTTTGTGGTTCATATTAATTTACTCTCCTCTCAAGTTCGGTATAATTCTCATTGTATGCAGCTAAATTCTCCAAAAAGTCGGAAATAGATTTCAAGTGCTTATCGACATTGCCTTTTCCCAATTTTAAAGTAAAGTAGGGTTGCTCACTAGCCATAAAAGACAGCCTGTTTCCGTACTCATTCATAAGCTTAACGGCAGCCTCAGCTTTAATGTATTTGTCGCTCTTAAACTTTAACAGCACGCCTTCCGGCTTCTGTGATACAAAAATTATTCCCAGCTTAGAAGCCAAGAACTTTATAAAGGATATCCTCATCAGATTTCTCACGGAATCCGGTATATCCCCGAATCTATCTTCTATTTCCTCCTCAATATCATATAAGGAGTCTACCCCGTTGATGGAGGCGATCTTCTGATAGATTTCAATCTTCTGATTCTCATCCTCTATATAGGATAAGGGTATATAGGCCTCTATATCAAATTCAACAGTTGTCTCAATCGTGTCCCTAAGCGGCCTTCCGGTAAGTGCTCTCACCGTATCTTCGAGAAGCTTGGTATAGAGATCATAGCCTATGGATTCCATATGTCCATGCTGTTCTCTTCCCAGAAGATTTCCTGCACCCCTTATCTCCAGATCCCTCATGGCAATTTTGAAGCCGGAGCCGAATTCGGTAAACTCCTTTATAGCCTGAAGCCTCTTTTCTGCTACTTCCGTCAGCACCTTATCCCTTTGATAGGTAAGGTATGCATATGCCAATCTATTGGATCTCCCTACTCTTCCTCTTAACTGATACAATTGGGACAATCCCATCTTGTCTGCATCATATACGATGATGGTATTTACATTGGGTATATCGAGACCTGTTTCGATTATGGTAGTACATAAAAGCAGGTCATACTCTCCATTATAAAAGTCCAGCATAGTATTTTCAAGAAGTCTTTCATCCATCTGCCCGTGTGCTGCCGCTATCCTGGCTTCAGGGACCAATGCTCTCAGCCTTTCAGCCATTTTGCCGATAGTCCTTACCCTGTTATATAAAAAGTAAATCTGCCCTCCTCGGTTTATCTCTCTCAGGATGGCATCCCTTACTATTTCATCATTGTATTCCATTACATAGGTTTGCACCGGATATCTCTCTTCCGGAGGCTCTTCTATAACGCTTATGTCTCTGATGCCGATCAAAGACATATGAAGTGTCCTGGGTATAGGTGTGGCAGTGAGGGTCAAGACATCTACATTCTGGCGCATCTTCTTGATCTTTTCCTTATGAGCGACTCCGAATCTCTGCTCCTCATCCACTATGAGAAGCCCCAGATCCTTAAATACTACGTCCTCCTGCAGCAGCCTATGGGTCCCTATGACAAGATCCACAGCCCCGATCCTCAGGGCTTCAAGGGTCTGCTTCTGCTCTTTTAGCCCCCTGAACCTGGACAGCATATCCACACGTATGGGAAAGCTGCCAAACCTTTGATTGCATGTATTAAAATGCTGCTGTGCCAATATGGTGGTAGGCACCAGTATAGCAACCTGCTTTCCATCCATGATGCATTTGAAGGCTGCTCTTAAAGCCACCTCCGTCTTGCCATAGCCTACGTCCCCGCATAAAAGCCTATCCATGGCTTTATCTGTCTCCATATCCTTTTTTATTTCCTCTATGCAGCTCAGCTGATCAGGTGTTTCCTGATAAGGAAAAGCATCTTCAAACTCTTTTTGCCATTTTCCATCCCTGGAAAAGGTGAAGCCTTTCATCTGCTGCCTCTCCGCATAGAGCTTCAGCAGTTCGTCAGCCATGCCCTCTATGGCTTTCTTGGCTCTTGCCTTCGTTTTGGCCCATTCCACTCCGGAGAGTCTATTTATCTTGGGAGCTTTATCTCCTCCGATATATTTCTGTATGAGATCAAATTGGTCTGTCGGTATATAAAGCTTATCATTGCCGTAATACCTTATATGCAGATAATCTCTTATCACGTTATTGACTTTGAGCCTCTCTATACCCATATATTGTCCTATGCCATGGTTTTCATGGACCACATAATCGCCGACCTTCAGGTCGCTGAAGAACTTTACGGCGCTTCCCTTTTTCTTGGGGGCCTTTCTCTTTCCTCCTCCGAAAACCTCCATATCAGTGATCACTGCATACTTTATGGAAGGAAACTCAAAGCCTCCGCTGAGATTTCCCGGAATGACAACGATATGGCCCTCCTGCAGCTCAAAGCCCAGGCTGTCCTGATACAAGGCCTCTATCCCATCATCTCTCAGGGTCTCTACTATCCTCTCTCCCCTGTCCTTGTTTCCCGATAGAATAAGTATTTTGTATCTCCTGCTCCTGAGCAGCTTTATTTCATCTATGAGCAGGTTTATTTTCCCGTGAAAGGGCTGCATGGAGCGGCAAATAAAGCTGATGGTCCTCTGGGGTTTAAAATCCGCTGTGCTTTTCAGCAAGGCATTAAAGCACAATATCTGCTTATTCTTTATCTTGAGCAGGATATCATCGTAGGTCAGCAATGCATTGAGCTGCCCCGGCAGCAGCTCTCCTTCTTCCAGGAGGCTCTTGAAATGTTCTTCATATTCCAGCCTTATATTGTCGAACCTTTGTCTCACCCGGTTAGGCTCATCCACCACAACCATGAAATCGGACAGATAATCGGTGATGCATAAATCCTTTTCATAAAAGAATGCAGAGTACCTGTCTATGCCTCTAAAGTATATATTATTTCTGATTTTCTCTATATCTTCTGTTATTTTATCCTTAAGCTTTTCTCCCAGGCCTTTCTTTTTGGCTGAAGCTTCATAGAGCTTCAGCCTCTTATTCAGTTCGCTCTCTATCATTTCTGCGGCACCGGCAAAATCCCCGGCCTTCAATAACATTTCCCTCATAGGTGATAATTGAACAGAATCCAGCTTCTTTACGGATCGCTGAGTTCCCGTATCAAAGTATCTTATAGAGTCAATTTCATCATCAAAGAGTTCAATTCTCACTGGATAGTCTTCCGTAGGGCCGTAAAAATCGATAATTCCGCCTCTGACGGAAAACTGTCCCCGGCCTTCTATCATATCCACTCTTTCATAGCCGGAGGTGGCAAAAAAATCGGTGAAGTCCTCTACAGGCATTTGTTCTCCTACTTTTACCTGCACAAATTTAGAGTAGAAATAATCCGGCTCAGGCATTTTGTTCAGCAAGGCTTCCACAGACGCGCACAATACCACTCTCTCGCCCTTGCCCAGCTTATTCAAGGCTTTGAGCCTGTTTATGGCAATCTCATTGCTCCTGGCGTCTATCTTATGAAAGATCATCTCAGCAGTAGGCAGCAGCACCGCCGCATCCTGATCGAAGAAAGAAACATCCTCATAAATCTTTCTGGCCAAAATATCATTATGCGTTATGACCAGAACCGATCTGTCAAAGGCCTTGCTCACCAAAGCAGCCATCATTGATTTTTGGGCATCAGAAATTCCGTGAACCTCAATTGTTTTAGTCTTTTCACGGAGAGATTGGATCAAATATTTATATTCTTCCAGTGATTGTAGAGGTGATAGAACATTATCCATTGAATTTGTTCATTGCTGCCGCAATGCCTTTCAAAACTATTTCTTGTGCTGCATCCGCTGCCTTTTCGACTGCCTCTGCCATAATAGGTATCTCTTCCTTTGTGAACTTTCCCGTCACATAATCAGCCAGATCCATGTACTCGGGCTGTTTTCCTATACCTATTCTTATCCTTGGAAAGTCATCTCTATTCAATAAATATATAATTGATTTCATACCATTATGCGAGCCGGAGCTTCCTTTGGGCCTTATGCGCAAAACGCCGGGTGAAAGATCTATATCGTCATAGATCACGATAAGATTCTCACTGGACAGCTTGTAGAAGCCAACCACATCCATGATGCTTTCGCCGCTTAAATTCATATAGGTCTGGGGTTTTACAAGCACGACCTTTTCAGCTCCTATATAGCCTTCGCCTACCAGAGCCTTATGCCTTATCTTATTAACATTTATATTCAATTGACGGGACAAATAATCTACAGCAATAAAGCCAATATTATGCCTCGTATCCGCATATTTTGCCCCCGGATTGCCTAATCCTGCTATTACAAACATATTACCCTCCAAAAATTGAACGAAACTTCATTCAGGGGGGGTCGGAAATCCTCTCTGAATGTTAGTTGAGTCCATACTGGACTTAACCCGCCCTTTGATACCAGCATCTTAATAGAAGCGGTATATTTAGGGCGGGTTAGTCTAGTGCTCAAGGCAACAGACATCATGTTGTGCCCATTGCCTATGAGTTGTCCATCTTTAATCAAAAAGCTTGCTTACTGAAAGTCCTTCATAAATTCTGTGAATCGCTTCTGCAAACAGAGGTGCAACCGATAAAACCTTTATCTTGCCGTCGGCCCTGTCAGAAGGAAGGGGAATAGTATCGGTAACGATCAATTCCTTGATGACAGAATCATTTATCCTCTCAAAAGCAGGTCCCGACAGCACCGGGTGAGTGCAAGCCACGTAGACTTCTTTGGCGCCCATATCCGTCAAAACCTTGGCAGCGTTGGAAATAGAGCCTCCGGTATCTACCATATCGTCTATCATAATGCAATTTTTGCCGTTTATATCTCCTATGACATTCATCACCTCGGCCACATTTGCCCTGGGCCTTCTCTTGTCAACGATTGCCAAAGGAGCATTGAGTCTGGAAGCAAGGCCCCTTGCCCTTGTAACCCCGCCTACATCAGGAGATACGACTACAACATCCTGCAAATTCTTATCCAGAAAGTAATTGGCGATTATAGGCATGGCATAAAGATTATCCACTGGAATGTTGAAGAATCCTTGTATCTGAGGAGCGTGCAGATCCATAGTAAGCACCCTGTCTGCCCCTGCAGTAGTTATTAGATCGGCTACCAGCTTAGCGGTGATAGGCTCTCTCGGCTTTGATTTTCTATCCTGCCTCGCATAAGCATAAAAAGGTATTACCGCTGTGATCCTTCCTGCCGATGCTCTCTTCAAAGCATCGATCATGATCAAAAGCTCCATCAGATTATTGTTAACGGGAGCACTGGTTGATTGAACAACAAATACATCCGCTCCTCTTACAGATTCATTGATGTTCACAGATATTTCGCCGTTGCTGAAGGTCCCTACCTGGGAATCACCTGCAGGAACCCCTACTATATCTGCAATTTGTTTTGTAAGCTCCTTATTAGCATTACAGTGGAAAATTTTTATACACTCACCATGTGCTATCATTTTATTAAAACCCTCCTAGTTTATTCTTCCTCTTTTATGAGGCCTTTTCTTCTGACCCAGCCTTCTATATTTTCCTGTCTCGCCCTGCCAATGGCAAGGCTTTCTTCCGGTACGCTCCTGGTCACGGTCGTACCTGCTGCCACATATGAGTTCTTGCCCACGACCACAGGCGCCACCAGATTTACATTGCAGCCTACAAAGCTGTTGTCCTCAACCTTAGTTCTGTGTTTTTTCTTCCCATCATAATTCACAAATACTACTCCGCAGCCTAAATTCACTCCGCTGCCCACATCTCCGTCACCGACATAGGTAAGATGAGATGCCTTTGAATGATCTCCGAAGTTGGAATTTTTCATTTCAACAAAATCGCCGACCTTGGCATGCTTGCCTATCACATTTCCCGGCCTCAGATAAGCAAAAGGACCTACCGTAGTGCCTTCTCCTATGCGGCTCTCCAGCACCACAGAATTTTGTATATGGGCTCCTTTGCCTACATGGCTGTCCGATATGGTGGTATAAGGACCTATTATTGCATCTTCTTCTATATATGCAGACCCTTTTAACATGCATCCCGGCAATATGGTAACGTCTCTTTCGATCTTTACCCCTGCCTCAATATAAGTATTGGCAGCATCAATGATCGTCACTCCGCTGAGCATATGTTTTTCCAGAATTCTTTTTGTCATAATAGAAGCTGCCTGGTATAACTGTAATCTATTATTAACACCCATTATCTCTTCCGGATCTTCAATCTTAAAAGCCCTCACATTAAGATTTTTCTCATTTAAAATCTTTATTGCATCCGTAAGATAGTATTCCTTCTGATCATTGTCATTTTTGAGCCCTTTCAAAGCTTCCTTGAGAGAAGGGCCGTCAAACAAGTATATGCCCGAATTGATCTCCCTTATCTTCTTTTGCTCAGAATCCGCATCCCTCTCCTCGACAATGGAAATAACCTTGCCCTCGGCGTCCCGTATGATCCTCCCGTAATTATAAGGGTCCTCGAAGTCGGCAGTCAAAACCGTAGCATGGCAGTTCCCCTGCTTATGAGCCCTATACATCCTGCTTATGGTTTCCGAAGTCAAAAGAGGAGTATCTCCGCATAGAACCAGAACATCCCCGGATGCGATAAAGCTTTCTGCCTGCATCACAGCATGGCCTGTGCCCAATTGCTGCTCCTGATATGCAAATTTGACCCCGGCCAGCTTATCCCGGACTTCTGCAGCTCCATGGCCTACTACGACTACCGTCTCAGATGCCCCTGCTCCCCTGGCGCAGTCGGCAACATGCTCAACCATGGCTTTGCCGCAAAGCTCGTGCAAAACCTTGGGCCTCTTGGAATACATCCTTTTACCCTCTCCTGCCGCCAGTATGACTGCCAGCATATAGGATGTGCTACTCAAATTACCACCCTCTATTATACAATTTTTTTCATTATTTTCACTCTATATTCTAGCATAATATTTTTAGTATTAACAGTAATATAATCATTCCCTTTTCTTGCTAAAAAAATACTGTAATACCAATAGCATCCATGTATAGCTACGTATAGTATATAAAAATTGATGACACTAATTCGCTGGGCCTAAGAAAATCCTACGCTTTTCTAAGGCTCAACTCATAAGTGTCATTGACAATTTTTATATAAGCATACTTAATCCATACACGGATGCTATTTTACTGTGGTAAATCCGTGTTCTCCATACTTCAAGACCCAAAAGGAATACCCAAAAACCTGAGTTCTGAGTCCTAAGTCCTCTTGTAATATGGATGCGGACACCATCCGCAACTTCCCTTTTTCTTCTTTTTATCGTAGTAATCTTCCTTGTCGTCGCTGCTGTCATCGCTGTCATCGTCATCTTCATACCAATCTTTCATATCCCAATCGGCCTGATGCCCCTTATGCTTCATTTTTGGTTCTTCCATATACATGGGTTCTTCCATCTGCATAGGCTCTTCCATCATATGCATCATAGGGCACATCATCCCCTGGCTGATCATAGGGCACTGCATCATGGGACATTGCATCATATGCATATTCATTGGGTGCATTCTCATATCGTCCATATCCATATCCGGCATATAATCTTCCGGATCGTAATATTTTTTATCTGACATCATATTACCTCCCAATATATTTATACCAATATTATATATATATTCATCGGAAGTAAAATATGATACAAAGCCGATTACAAATGCAAAAAGTCCCTCCCATATAAATGGAATAGGACTTTAATGGCAAGCACTGATTGATCATTCCGCATCCTTGACTTTTTCATATTCCTCAAGTATTGCAGATTGTATCTTTTCTCTGGTCGAAGAATTTATGGGATGCGCTATATCCTTAAACTCTCCGTCCGGCGTTTTTCTGCTTGGCATAGCTATGAAAAGACCTTCCTGACCCTCTATAACCTTAATGTCATGAACTACAAATTCGTTGTCGAAGGTAACAGATACGACCGCTTTCATCTTGCCTTCAGCATTCACCTTTCTTATTCTTACGTCAGTTATGTTCATACTGCTCACCACCTTCCCGTCCAAATGCTTTGTCAGCTGATAGATAATTTATTCGCCATGTTTTTGATTTTTCCTTCTTTTTGCTTGGAATTTTCTGAAAATAAGTATAATTCTTAACTAAATAGCATATCTTTATAGATATTTATTAATCCTTTGTGCTCATCGACCTCTCCTACCTCCAAAAGAGAAATATAATCCTGAACCATCTTCTCCTTTGGTTCAATCGTCTTCATCAGGACTCCTATTCCGCATACTTCCGCTTTTATTTCTTTCATCAAATCCAAAATCCCTTTGGCAGTTCCGCCGGCTTTCATAAAATCATCTATTATCAATACCTTTTTCCCCTCAGGTATGGCCCTTTTAGATACGAACATGGTTTGAATCCTCTTGGTGGAGCCTGATACATAGTTTATGCTGACGGTAGATCCCTCCGTAACCCGGTTTTCCCTCCTCAGTATCACCAAAGGTACATTCAATGCCCTGGCAGTCATATTAGCCAATGTGATGCCCTTTGTCTCAATTGTTACTACATATTCGACCCCGCTGTTCATAAAATGTGTGGCGAATATCTCTCCGACCTTTGCAGAGACTCTCGGATCATAGATCACATCAGACATATATATATAGTTTCCGGGAATGATGCGCTTCGGGTCTCTTAGCTTTTCACACAACTCATCCAAAAATCCTATCGCATCGCCATTCTCCACATATGGCCTGTACTTAACCCCACCGGCTGCACCGGATATAGTCTCTATCTGCCCTAAGGATATTTGCTCAACAATTTTTTTTGCTGCTGCGATATCCTCACTGATGGTGGATTTTGCCGCAGTGAACAATTCACTGAAGTAATTCAAGGAAAATAAATTGTTGGGGTTATCGCTCAGTATCTTTATAAGACCTGCAACTCTCTCATTCCTTTTGAACTTTTCCATGTGCTTCCTCCCCTAAAATACGAATATTATTACCAGTATCGCATTTTTTATTCACTTCTATTTTTTTTGCAGAAATCCTTCTTTAATCGCAAATATTTGTTGAACGTAACATGCGGTAAGCATAATATGTTATAATTTTTATGATATATTTTTATATACAAGCAAATTATAAAGGCTATAATAGTAATATAATAAATAGATGTTTTATAGAGTACCGACATACTAATTTTAGGGAGTGTAAGACCATGTTTTTATCGGATAATATTAAAACCGTACATTTCATCGGCATAGGCGGAATAAGCATGAGCGGCCTGGCAGAGATCCTGCTGGATAGGGGCTATAAGATTCAAGGGTCGGATATACAAGACAGCCCCATCATCGGAAAATTAAAAAGAGACGGAGCATTCGTAAGCATCCCTCATAATGCAGAGAATGTCATAGGAGCGGATCTGGCCGTCTATACCTCTGCAGTTAAGAATGATAATCCCGAAATAATGAAGGCGAAGGAGCTGGGTATTCCCCTCATGGACAGGGCCGCCTTTCTGGGAAAAATAATGAAGGAGTATTCCTATGGAGTGGCTGTTGCAGGCTGCCATGGAAAAACTACCAGCACCTCTATGGTATCCATAATTTTTAAGAATGCGGAATTGGATCCTACCGTGCTGTTAGGCGGCGAGCTGGACGCAATCGGAGGCAATGTGAGGATCGGCAAGAGTCCGTATTTCATCACGGAAGCCTGTGAATATATGGAGAATTTTTTAAAGTTCTATCCCTTCTATGGAGTGATTTTAAACATAGATGAAGATCATCTTGACTATTTTAAGGATCTGCAGCATATAAAGGATACCTTTATAAAATTTGCGAAGCTCATTCCCAAGGAAGGCTGCCTGGCTGTCTGCGCTGACAACAGCAATGCAATGGATGTCCTGCCTCATGCAAATTGCAGGGTTGTGACCTTCGGCATAGATAATAAAGCGGATTATATGGCTGAGGATATAGAATTTGATGAATATGGTCATCCTTCCTTCAGAATCATAAAGGGTAACGAAGATATGGGTATTTATAAATTAAGAATACCGGGTGTTCATAATGTGCTGAATGCACTATCGGCCTTTGCGGTTTCCGATTTTTTCGGCATATCGAAAGAGATAGTAAGAGACAGTCTGCTGGAGTTCTCAGGAACTCACAGGCGATTTGATATATTGGGAACAGTAAATGGCATTACTGTAATAGATGATTATGCCCATCATCCTACCGCAATAAGGGTGACCCTGGATGCGGCAAAGAAATTCCCTCACAATAAGCTCTGGTGCATATTCCAGCCCCACACCTACACAAGAACCAAGCTTTTGCTCAAGGAATTTGCAAGCTCTTTTTATGGCGCTGACCATGTTATAATCACTGATATATATGCTGCAAGGGAAAAGGATACGGGGGAGATCCATTCTAAGGATCTGGCCAATGAGATCGGCAAGATAAGCGGCAACACAATATACATGAAGGAATTTGCGGATATATCAGATTATGTAGCCAATAATGCAAGGCCGGGAGATATGATCATGACGGTGGGAGCCGGAAGCATAACCAATCTTGGGCCTATGATAATGGAAAAGTTAAAAAGGGCTGAATGAATCATTCAGCCCTTTTATTGCGCTTATATGGCTTATCATGCAGGCATTCAACTGCTTTATTAATGTTTTTTCTTTGGGATTCTGCATTCACAGGGGACATTTACCTGGCATTTACCGCATCCATATCTGGGCTTATATTTTTCGGCGGTTTTATCCAGAAATTTAGAGCATGCAACATGATCCTTGCCTTTTTCTATCGAGATGGCATTGACCGGGCAATTTTTAACACAAGCACCGCACATTGAACAATTCTCATAAATATTTATATATTCTTTATTGCTGGGAGGTAAATACAGTTCCGTTACGATGCTGCCAAGCCTCCCGGCTGCACCTTTCTTAGTTATAAGGCTTTTGGAAAGCCCGAATGTTCCGAGCCCGCATACAAAAGCCACATGCCTTTCAGACCAATTGCTTGAAAACGATATTTCATCATGGGGAGAGCTGCCGCTAAGGCTGCCCTTAGACCAGAATCTTTCATCCAAGGATGGCACGATGCTGTTATAGCCTGCATTTATTAACTCAGATTTCAAATATATACATAGATTATTCAAAAAGGTTTGGCCTTCAATACGCCCATGAAGCCATTCTTCCGAAGGCCACAACATATCCCTTTTATTGCCTTTTCTCACAATCTCACTAAAAGGCAGAAAAAAGGAGATCACTGTTTTCGCCTGCGGCAGCCATTCCCTGGGAAGCAAGAAGTGCTCGCCTATTGCCGGCGCTTCTTTCAGCAATTTAAAGCCTTCGTCATCTGCAGAGCCGAAGGAGAAGACCGGCTCCTCATAAATTTTCATTCCCATTACATTTTCAGAAATAGCGGCTTCCTTTGTTATATAATTGCCTTCCGAGTTTTCAACAAAGCAAGCTGCAGCTTTTATTATATCCTGCTCATCCATATGTTTTATCACTCCTTAATATGATCATCTTTTCTTTCTTTTCAACAGTGCAGCCGTATCCAAAGTTTTACTAACAGCTTTGTTTTCCGCCTGCTTTGCTTCCTTAGCTTTTTTCTCTTCAGGAATGACATCAGGCTTTTCCCTTACATCTTCAGCTTTTTGTTCTTTTTTATCTATCTTTATCTTCTTTGCAATCAACCCGCCCAATCTCGTGATCTTATCCATTGGCAGCTTTAGCCGTCTTATGGCTATATCTGTTAAAAATGCAATCAACGCCAATACCAGCATCGGGAAGGTCAGATCCAACCTGCCTTGCACGGGAGCTATGGGCCCTTTAAACACTTCCCCGGCATCCTCTATATATTGTCCTCCCGACTCCATAACTAGCCGGTCCAGCTTATCACTATTTGCATCCATGGAGTATTCGGGTGAATATTGTACGGATAGCCCGGTGCTTACGGTGCTTTTTATTTCTTCGCCCTTGCTCTGGACGATTTTGATGAGATAGGCTCCTGTATCTTCTATCCTGAAGCGCCCCATATATTGTCCGGGGGCCTCTTCATCCAGCTTTATTTCTATGCTTTCCAGAGAGGGAGCGGTTATTATAGCCTTTGTATCCATGGTTTCTTTATTGCTCTTCTGCTTGAGCCTGATTTCCCCATAGCCGCCCTGTATTCGAGTCTCCGCCTCGACATCGTCGCTGCTGTAATTTTCTATAGTCCAATTGATCAAGTTGTTCCAGAGAACGGGATTGCTATCCCAATTCACATAATTGCCGCTCCAGATGCCTTTCATGTCCGAATTCCATGCTGCGGTCTTGCCCAAGCCGTATTGCCAAAGTGTGAGTATAGGGTCCCCTTCATCGCTTTCCAGAAGCACGCTTGCGGCATCCTTGGGACTTGAGGCGATATAGCCCTTGAGACTCGGAATCCCTTTCCTCACTACCTCATCCAGCACCGGGTGCAGATTTGCCACTCGAGGCGTAAATTCCCTGTTATTCAGATATGCTTTCGCAGCCATAAAGGTTTCCTTGGCAAAGATTGTAGGTATATTGGAATATTCATTGGTCACATAAGACCTGCCTCCTGCTTTGTTGGATATATGCTCCAGAAGCTGCACATCTGCGTCATGGCCTGCCGCCACTGTTGAAATGGTTATGCCCGATTGCCGGGCATCCTCCAGGAGCTTGTCATACCCAGTCTTTTCCGCCTGGCCATCAGTCAAGAGAATTATATGCTTTATCTTGCTGCTCTGGTTTTTCATGGTTTTTACCGCTTCTTCCAAAGCTGGCAGGATGCTCGTGCCTCCGCCTTGTCTTATGGTGCCGATATCGCTTCTCAAGGCTTCTCTGTCTCCCGGCTTCTGGGGCTTTACTACCCAGTATTGGGCGCCGTCAAAGGCGAGGACACCGATATTATCATTATCTCTCAATGAATCCAGCACTCTGGCGGCTGCCTCCTTGGCCAGATCCAGCTTGGTTATGCCTCCGCTGGCTTCCGACATGCTGCCGGATTTATCTATGACCATGATGATGGACATGTCCGGTATGGCTTTTTTGCCTTTGAGCTCCATGTTCACGGGGAGCACCTTTTCCAGGGAGGTCTTGTAGTATCCTCCCAAAGCAAAGGAATCATCTCCTCCGGAAGCTATGAGGCCTCCTCCGAAATCCCGCACGTAGGGCTCCAGGGCTTTTAAAAAGCCATCGCTCAGGTTCTCGGCAGAGACATTGGCCAATAGGATCGTCTTGTATTGGGCCATGGATTGCAAATCCGCCGGAGCAGAGCGGGCATTTATCCTTTTGAAGGACGCCTTTGCTCCTTCCAGTATTTTTGCTATTTCATCTCCTTCCCCTTCCTTGTCCTCGATGAGCAATATCATAGGCTCATCCAGCACATTGATAAAGGAAGAGACTTCATTATTCCTCATTTCCGTATCCGAATCAGCTTCTATGACAGCCCTGTAGGTTTTAAAGCCTCTTGCATCTGCCCTGTCCTTGAATACGAATCTATTATCTCCTTTTGTTATTTCTACCCTTTCCTCAGCCGCCTTTTTGCTGCCGTCAAAGAGCAGGAGTCTGCCCGGAGTATTCACATTGCTTTTTATATTGACTCCAATATTGAATTCTTCTCCCATGTTCAAGGTCTGGGGAACCGTAAGGCTTACGGCGGACACCTCGCTGCCCTTTTCCCTGTCTATCTTAAGGACCTTGAGGTCCACTCCCTTGTCCTTTACAGCGCCTGCTATATTGCTGCTGCTGCCGTCATTCTCCTCTCCGTCGGTTATCAATACTATCCTCTTCCGGCTCTTGTCCGGCAGCACGGATAATGCCGCATTCAATGCCTTTTCTATATTGGTGTACTTGCCTTTTTGATCGCTGCTCATGGAGTCAAATGTTGGGTTCTTTGAAAGAAAGTTTTCCATGATAGGTTCTTCACTGAAGGAAATTATTCCTGCTTCATCCTTATCCGTCATTTCTTTCAGAGCACTTCTGACGAAGCTCTCGCTTTCTTTTATATGCTCGGACATACTGTCGGACCCATCCATCAAAAATATGGTGGCAGTGTCTTCCACAGTCCATGTGATCCCTAAACCGGCCAAAGAAAGTACTAAAAATGTGAAGGTGATAAATCTGGCCGTCAATATGAATGCCTTCTTAGCCCTCGCTCTGCTGCTTATGGCCTTGGATGTGGCGATGAGCAGCCCCGATACGGCAACCAGCAGAATCAGCCATATGGGTTTTGCAAAATCAATTACCACGAATATACACCATCCATTCTCCGGCCAGCAAAAGCAGCACAAAAATTATGATAAGGCTGCGCAAATTCAGCCCTGAGAGTAAATTACCCCCTGCATCACCGAGCTTCTTATCGCCTTCCCAGGACTCTTTAAAGGCATTGGCCGCTTCTTCCCCGGGAAAATTCACTGCAAATATTTTATCTCCGCTGTCGGCGCTCTTCTTATATGACAGCTTATAAATCCCAGTATCCCTTGTGTCATCATAGCCGTAGGAGAGCAAGCCCTTGTTCAGGCTTGCCTTTAAGCCTTGCGGGTTTTCCATTACCGCCTCTTCAGCTCCGCCGGCGGAATCCAGAGGTATGGTTTCACCGCTGTAATAGTAAGGCTTTCCCTGCTGCTCCATATCCGTCAGATAGGCTGCCATATTGTACATGAATATAGGAAAAGCAGTGTTTAACGCAAAATCACTGTCATGTATATCAAAGGCCGTATAGCCTATTCTTCTCCCTTCAAAAACACCGGCTCCCGCAGCCGTATTCTGCCCTGCTTTGATCAAGGCATCAGCCCAATAGGGCTTCTCTATATCCCTCATTTTTCCTATATAAAAGCTGTAGCCATCAGCATGCTGATTCAAGCCATGGCTCAATATTTCGGCCCTGCCTCCCGCGATCGCCTCCCCTGCTTTGAAATATGGGCTATTCCCGCCGGGATTTATGAAGAACAGCGAGCCCTTCTGAGGGAGCGAGGATGGCATCATGCCGTCAAATATATAAAGATCATAATCATCATCAGATATATTTATGTCATCTGTCTTGTAGACTTCCAGGCCTTCTATGGAGCTTAAAGCCTTCTCCGCAAATATATTTCCTTCAGAAAAGAGAAGCACTTTTTTGGATTCCTCGCTCTGAAGCACCAGATAAGCTCTGTTATCCTCAAGCAATGCATCCTCTTCAGTGAGCTCTGCCCATAAATACTTATAGCCCGTCTCTATGCCTTCAAACATGATATTGCAGGATTCACCGGGCTCCAGGACTATCTCCGTCAGCCCAAGAAGGCTGTCCTCTCCATACAGCGCCAATTCTCTTTCGGCAGCAGCCTCGCCGTTATTCCCTACCCTTACCAAAACAGTATAGGCCTCACCGTCACGGCTGTAGGATATATGGGTTATACCTGCATTTTCAGCTTTGCCGCCCAATGCAATGATCTCGCCTGCCATATCTTCCAGCGCTACGGCTTCATCTGTGTAAACCAGAACATGAGCCGACGGGAACTGCTTATACATAGCTTTTATCAGGGACAGGTCATCCTTAAGGCTGCCCTGCATGCCCGTCTTCTCTATGCCGCGTATGGCTTTTACCGCTGCTTCTTTATCGCCGGTTCCGCTTATCTCCACCTTAGCTCCTTTGTCCACGGAAACCACAGTAAAAGCCGAAGATGAGCCGGCTTCTCTGATAGCCTTCTCCGCCATGGCTTTTGCGGTATCGAGGCGGCTTTTTTCTCCGTATAGGGCATTCATGCTGCCGCTCCTGTCTATAGCGATTATTATGTTGCCCCCCAGCACCTTGCCTTTGGTGAGATAAGGGCCGGATAATGCCATAATCATCATAAAGGCGGCTAAAAGCTGCATGAGCATCAGTATATTATTTTTCAACCTTTGCCAGGGTTTTTTTACCTCCGATGACCCCATTGCCTTTTTCCAAAGATACAGGCTGGATATTTCCATTTCCTCATGTTGCTGCTTGAGCATATACATGAGCACTATAAGGCCTAAAAGAGGCAGCGACCATAAGGCGTAGGCATTATTAAAGCCCATAATGAAACACTCCTATTTGACTATTTGCGCTGCGATCATATCTTCAAACAATACTTTTTCCAAGCTGTCGGCGGAGCTTATGTTTACATAGGCCCCTCCATATTTCTTTGAGGATTCCTTCAAGGCCGATATGAAGCTGTTCAAGGTCCTTTCATAATTATCTATTACAGAAGGAGTCAAATCCACATCCAGCATTCCATCGGTCTCGCTGTCCTTCAGCCTGATCTGTCCCTGAAGCTTCGGGTTCAGTTCCTCGGCTGATAAAATGTGCAAGAGGACGATATCCTGCTTGTGATAGAGCAGGTACTTAAGAAAATCCTCCGGCTTATCCTGAGTAAAAAAGTCTGATATGATCAAGGACAGGCCCCTTCCTCCAAACTTTTTCTGCTTTATGGCTTTCTCCATATCTGCTATGCCTTTAAACTCAATGTTATCCAAAAAGGCTGCGCAGCCTTCAAATTGGCCTCTTCCCCCGAATATTCCGGAGCTTCTCAAGCTTCCATTCTGCATAAGATTTATGCACAGCCTGTCCATATTGTTTAGTGCCAGGAAGGCTATCGCTCCTGCAAGCTGAACTTCCGCCAGCGATTTCTTGGGCTCGCCGAAATCCATGGACCTGCTGCAGTCTAAAAATATATTTACCATGGCTTCTCTTTCTTCCATAAAAAGCTTTACAAAAAGCCTGCCGGATCTTCCGTAAGCGTTCCAGTCCACTCTTCGCAGATCATCGCCATAGGCATACTCCCTGTAATCGGAAAACTCTACGGAGCTGCCCTTGGCTTTTGACTTCCTCAATCCTCCGCTTCCCGAAGCCATAAGCTTTTCCATATTCAGCGATAACCTTTCAAGCCTTTTCAAAAATTCGGAATCAAATGCTCCATACTGCATGGTCATGCCTGCTCCTCTGCTTTTTTGAGAATTTCTTCTATAAGCTCATCGATGCTCAGGCCTTCCGCTATACCTTCATAATTCATAAAAACTCTATGCCTGAGAGACGGGCAAGCCACGTATTTTATATCCTCAAAGGATACATTGTATCTTCCTTCCAGCAAGGCCCTCACTTTGGCGGAGCTTATGATGGCCTGAGCGGCTCTGGGACTGGCCCCGAACCGTATATATTTTTTAGCCCTGTCCGGTGAAGCTTCATTGTCCGGATGGGTATACATCACCGCTTTCAAAGCATAATCCATAACGGGCTGAGCCATAGGAATTTCTCTTGTTATCTTCCTGATCTCGATTATCTTGTCCCCATCTGCCATTTTATTGATATCGATCTCAGAATTGGAGGTAGTGATATCCACTATTCCCTTGAGCTCCGACAGGCTTGGAAATTTAACCTCTACCTTGAAAAGGAACCTGTCGAGCTGTGCCTCCGGCAAGGGATATGTGCCCTCCATCTCTATGGGGTTTTGTGTGGCCATCACCATAAAGGGCTTTGGAAGCTCATAGGTGCTCTTAAAAGCGGTTACCGTGCCTTCCTGCATGGCCTCTAAAAGGGCAGACTGGGTTTTGGGCGTTGCCCTGTTTATTTCATCGGCTAATACCAGGTTTGAGAAAACGGGGCCTTTATGAAACTCAAAAGAACTATGCCCTTCCTCTCCCTTGACCAGGATATTTGTTCCTATCACATCGGCCGGCATCAGGTCAGGGGTAAACTGTATCCTGGAAAAGCTGAGATCCAAAACTCTAGCCAGGGTCTTCACCAATTGGGTCTTGCCCAGTCCCGGAGCTCCTTCCAGAAGTATGTGCCCTCCCGACAGCAGTCCTATGATCACCTGCCTTATCACTTCCTTCTGGCCTATGATAGCTTTCCCTATTTCTTCTTCCATGTTTGTTACAGCTTCCCAGGCCGCTTTAATATCCTTCTCTTCTATATTCATAATTCTTATTCTCCTCTATCCGCTGTTATTGAGTGCAGAATGGTCAAGACCATTCTCTACTGTGTCATCCTGAGCTTCAGCGAAGGATCTTTCCAGCTAAATGACACTTATGTTCAGATTCTTCGAGCTTTGCTCTCAGAATGACAATTTATGTTAATAACTATCAGTCCTCCAATGAAGAAAAGTAATCCTTGACAATGTCCTGCATGCCTTGAGGTATTTGCCTGCCTTCGATGCTCTGGAAGGCTTTTTCCTTATACTCCCCTATTACCTGATCATAGGGCTTCATTTCTCCTCTTATTCCCATGCCGTTGTCAACCGTATACTCCTTTGTCTGCCCTTCATTGCCCTTGCTGCCTTTAAGCTGGGATTTATCCCCTTCGCCGCCGACAAGGCTGGGAGTAAAAACCTTCTCATACTCCCGCACGTCTCCCGGTGAAGGCTGCTTATTGCCTAGTCCCTGACCTTTGCCTTGCCGGCTTTGGGCTTCGCTGTCTCCGCCTGTGCCGCTGCCTGCACCGGCTCCCGTATTTCCGTTCCCCTGGCCCTGGCCTTGACCCTGGCCTTGCCCTTGACCCTGGCCCGTACCTTGTCCCTGATTATTCCCGTTGCCTGCAGCATTTGCCTGAGCCGATGAATTTTTGAGAGCCTCCATTACCTCTTCCATGGCTCTGTTGAATTCATCATTCTCCATCAACTGGGTTATCTGCTCCTCCAGGCCGCTCAGTTCATCTTGCATATCCCCCAGCTCTCCCGCTGCCATCTTTTGTGAAAGATCATAGAAAGCTTTAGCAAGCTCAGGATTCTCACTAAGGTTTTTGGCCAGCTCCGAAAGGTTTTGGGACAGCTCTCCGATTTGCTGGCTGTTAAGGTTTTTCAAGCCTTCCGCTGTCCTTCCCAGATCCTTTTTAAGCTTTGATGCGTCGCCTTTTTTTAAGGTTTCCGCCAGGCTCTTCGTCGCCTCATTTTTAGAAAATGCTTCTATGATATTATCCAGATCCCTATCTGTATATTTTTGTTTCAGCATATCTATCTTGTTCTCCGTTCTTTGCAATGCTTTTTCCGCTTCCCTGGCATCTTTCGCATTTTTAAGCTCCTTCTTGAGCTCGGACAAAGCCTCCATGGCTTCCTTCTTTTGCTCCATAGTGAGCTTATTGTTATTCTCAAGCCTCGACAGGACCTTATCTATTTCCTTTTGCTGCTTTACTGCCTCCCTTTTCATATGGTGAAGCTCTGCAGCCCTCTCATCCATAGGATTAGGTATAAATCCGGATGCCAAAATCATCAACGCCAGAAGGATGGAAATCAAGGAAAGCTTTTTGGGAATCCTCATCTTGATCTCCTTATTGATATTCATTTTCCCCAAGTGCTCCAGGGCATCCTCCCGCTGAAGCTTTGCAATATTTGAACTGTCGTTTAAAAGCTCATATGCCGTTAAAGTCCTCTCACATAGGCCTTTTGAATCCAGCAGCATTGCTGCGGCCCTATTCTTGGGCGTCATAAAAAGCGATATGAGAAGGCCTATGCCGGCCAGGGCCCCCACCAGCACCGCTCCTTTGGCATAAGCGTCGTAAACAGGCACAAAGCGCGCTAAAATTACCAGCGCCAGGTATAATCCCAAGGCTATAGTCAAGGCTTTTGCCGTAAATTTCAGCATAAATTCCATATGCATCCTGTCTCTGGCTTTTCTTATATATCTTAAAATATCTCTGTTGGAAGCCTCCACAATCAATCACATCCTTTTCTTAGAGCTCAGAACTCAGGATTCAGAACTCAGGTTTTTGGGTATTCCCTTTGGGTCGTGTTCTCCGTCCCCCCATTAGCCTATCTACCCATTTGCCTGTTTGCTTATTTGCTTATTTGCCCTGTTAATCCTGCCCTTTGTTTTAAATTTGCTTTTCAGAGGATTTATCTTATTGGCCGATAATAACAGCAATGATATAGACAATACAATATTAAAAATCAAATTGATCAGCCATGGGCTTACATAGCTGCCTGCACCCTGGCTGCCTATGCTGAATCCCGGGAGGAAGTCCAGGCTGCCCCCTCTGAACTGGCTCCACAAAAGAGAAGCAAAGCCCACGATAGGATTGGAATATAAAAGAGGAAAGACCCCCTTATAATCAAAATCTTGTATTGCACTCAGATACATGAGCGTAAGAAATATAGTGCCGAAGTACAAAAAGGCTATGGTGCCGTATGCCAGAACATTGGCGGCAGTGGTTCTTTTGAAATAGCAGGAGTAAAAGATGCCTATGCTGCCAAAGGTTATAGCGATTATAATAAAGAATCCAAAGAGCTCCAAAAGCTCCTTGAAGGATATCCCCCCGAATAGAAACACGATGGAAAATATGGGAAGGGATGCGACTATCAATAATATTATCTGGCTTATTGATGCAAAAAGCTTCCCTATCACTATAGAAAAAGGCGTCATCCTGGTGCAAAGCAAAAGATCCAGGGTCTGCTTTTCCCTCTCCCCTGATATTGCCCCGGTAGTAAGTGCCGGTGCGATAAAGGATATCAAGACGAACTGCATAATGGCAAGCCCGATATAGCTTCCCATAGCTAATTCAGAGTCTATTGTAGATCTATAATAATCCTGCCTGGCTATTATCATGACAAAAGAAGCCGTCAAAGCCAGGAATATCAGATATACGCCTATCATTCCGGCAGCCCGCCAGCCTCTCATTCGTATCTTCATTTCTTTGTGCAGCACTGGATTTATCTTCATTGCGCTTCCTCTCCCTTCGTCACTCTCATAAACACATCTTCAAGGTTGCCATCCATCTGGGCAAAGCTTATGACAGGGATATCTCTTTTTACCAGTTTCTTAAGAATCATGCTCATATCCTCATCATTTCCTTCGAAGCCGGCCTCTATGAAGCCCTCACCTTCTCTGGTGCTTGTGATCAACGGAAACTCGAGAAGCATCCTTTGCGCTTCCGCCGCTTTGCCGCTCAGCCTGATCTTTATATATTTCTTGCTGTATATTTGCTGCATTATATCCGATACTGTACCGCTTATGACGATCTTGCCCCTATCGATTATGCCTATGGAGGTGCAAAGCTCCGAAAGCTCAGGCAGTATGTGAGAGCTTATTACTATGGTCTTGCCCATCTCCCTGAGAGTGCGGAGGATCTCCTTCATCTCAACTCTTGCCCTTGGGTCCATACCTGATGCAGGCTCATCCAGAACCAAAAGCCTGGGGTTATGCACCAGGCTTCTGGCAAGGCAGAGCCTCTGCTTCATGCCTCTGGATAAGCTGTCTACATAGGCATCCCTTTTATCATTGAGATCTACCAGCTCCAGCAGATCGTTGCAAATCTTCTTTCTCTCGCCGACGTTCATACTGTATATGGACGCATAAAAATCCAGATATTCGGTTACCTTCAAATCATCATATACACCGAAAAAATCCGGCATATATCCTATTACCTCTTTTGCTTTTCTGCTGTTCTTTACCACATCTATGTCTTCTACAAAAACGCTTCCGCCGTCTGCCGCCATAAGCCCGCATATTATCTTCATGGTGGTGGTCTTTCCCGCACCGTTAGGCCCTACAAAGCCGAATATCTCACCCTCAGGCACGCTGAGATTCAGATCATCAACGGCAGTAAACCTTCCGTATTTCTTTACAAGTCCGCTTATCTTCAACATTACTTCACACTTCCCTTCACTGAAATCTGCGGAAGTCGAAATTCGCTGCCGTTTATTTCAAACATAAACCTGATGGCCTTGCTTTGATCTAAATATTTTTCCATACTTGCTCCTTCAATCTCAAAGCTGCTGAAATCTCCAGCCTCCCAATCCTTTATCCCTTCATTCCATATATACTGCTTTATATTTGGTTCCGGCTTGTCATAGCTTATGCTTATTGCTTTTGGTTCTATATTTTCATCTATTTTGAAAGAAACCTCTAATGTTCCGTTGCCGTAATACATATTGTTATAGGAATCATAATTACCATTCATCATGCTCCCTTTTATTACAGGCTGTATATATCCGAAGGGCAGTTCCACTTCTTCTCCGGGCTGCATGACCAGCTTCATATCTATTGCCGCCAAAGATTTCTCATAGCTTTTTATATCTTTCCCGTTTATCTTTACCTGGCCGCCTATGGGAGCTTTTGTCCAGCCTATCAGCTTAATGCCTTCTATCCCGGAAGATATATCAGAAAAGTAATATTCCAGTATATCCCTTTTTTGATTATCTTTTCGGAGCTGAGCAATATCACTATCCGTCAGCTTCTGCCCTCTGTTTCTTATTTGACGTACATTATATAAGCCCTCCATGAGATCATATTTGTTGCCGTAGTATTTTTCTGCCGCTCCGCTTATCTCCTTCTTCTCGCCGTTTTTTATGTCGCTGATATGCATATACTGGTAAGAAGATATTATATAGCAGTCCTCCAGGTCGAAGCCCGCTGAATTTTCAACAAACCCGGTAAACCCTGAATCTGCATAGCTTATTTCGCTCTTTATGCTGCCGGCAATATCCTCAGCATTATCCAGGGCCAGAGTCTTCATGCTCCATACCCCTATGTCATAAAATTCCACGCTTGCTTTCGGTGCCGCAGTGATCTTTGTTTCAACCTTTTTATCCTCCCAATTTGTATAGGAGCTGTCGGAATAACTCTGTCTCATCAGCGGTCTTATCTTGGTCCCTCCTACGCCTTCCGCCTTCAAATCCGTTTTGCTCGGTGTAAATATTCCCCCGAAGGATCTTGAGGTTAATTTCCCTGCGCTGTCACCGTATATGACAGATATTTTATTGAATATAGGTCCGGTAAGCCTGGTACCGAAGCCCACAAAGTATATGAAAACTGTGAATACTACAGACAATGCGGGTACTACTGCCCACATCAGCTCTCTCTTGTCCTTCTTTTTCAATGCAATATAGCTCACGGGAGCAGCGAGTAAAATATATACTGCAAATAATATGATGATTGTCTTATATCCGGGAAGCGGAAGCTCCGGGATGTTCCTCAGAGCTCTGTCAATCCTGTATTCGTAGCCTCGATCCATGGCCATATACTTTTCAAAGTATTCTCCTGAATAAACCGCCGGGGCTGCCCTCTGAAGCAGGGCTTCCATAAAGTACCTGTTGAGCTTCCAGGAGGATATGGGCTCAAGGCCCATATCAAAGGATAATAAAAGTATTCTCCCTTTGCCTTTGTCGATCTGCTGCGCTATATTTATTCCATTCTCGGAGATCAGGGCTTCTCCGCCCTTCGCCTTTATATCCAGCACCTCAATGGTTTCTGCAAAGCCGTCTCCTGCTAATGCGCCCAACCCCGCTGCAGATAGCTTGATCAAGCTTCCCCTTTCCCCGGTCATAAAATCATCCTTGAAAACCGATAGAGTCTTCCCTCCGTTAGGACCCGTCCCCAAGATCAAAATTCCGCCCTGGTTTACCCACCTTTTTAAGGTTTTATATTGCTCCTCATCCAACTTTGAAGTATCATAATCATTTATTATTATCGCGTTAAAGCCGTTCAGCACTTCAAGATCCACAGGAAAGGATTCCTCATTCAAGTCAGCCATTTTCATGCTGTTGCTTCCTTGAAGGTTTTTAAAGGTAAAGCCGTTCATATAGCCCAAATTTCCAGGGTTATCGCTTATCACCCCTGCAAGCATTACATTTTCTGCTATGCCCATGTCTATTCTCATATAGTGCTCATGCAGAATCTTTTTCCCTTCTACTATCCTCAGCTTTGTAGTAAGCAAGGACGCAGGTATGGGTATATTCATGGTATATTTTTTTACAGTATTTTGGGGGTGATTTATATTTATAGAGTAAATATTGACCGTCTCTACACCCATAGGGCCTGCCGAGCTGGGAATCTCGATTTGAATCTCCCCGTCAATATCCTTTTTATTATTTTCCACCGTTATGGTTACAGGAGTCGTAAAGCCTGTCCTGTAAACTTTATTGAACCCTATTTCCGTACTGACCTTAATACTTCCGTCATCTCCATATATAGGCATTATGCTTGTGAGCATCAATATTCCCATCAATAAAACCGCAATAATCTTCTTCATCATCATACCTCCAAAATTTAAGTCCCGAATGCATCATTAATTAAGACGCAACACTATCTAAAAAGTTACAAGTTTACATATATTAATCGGTTGTGGTAGCTGATAACAAGTATAAAGCTTCAAGGCTAAGACTTTGTAAGCTTGTATAGGGCTGCGTCAAAACTCGCATGCAGCGTTTGTCATTACTGTTAAAATTCAAGTGAGTTATGAGAGCTTTAGATTTAACAACATATAGGCTCAAACAGTTGACGCAGCTTTTCCTATACTTCGCTAACAAACTCTAAGCCTCTTCACAAAATACTCTTTTATCAGCTACCACAATGAGTTATATTAATACTATTGTACAATACTTTCGGGCAATGTAATATTATTAATATCAAGTCACGAGCTTTGAGTTCTGAATTTTAAGGAGGATAAAATAAAAATATGATAAAGCTTCAGCTGCAAAAGGGAAAAGATAAAAGGGTCGTTGAAGGCCATCCATGGGTATATGACAATGAAATCGATAAGGTCCATGGAAGCTATGACAATGGCGATATTGTCGATATATATGATTGGAAGGATAAATTCATCGGAAGAGGCTACATAAATGATAATTCAAAGATAAGAGTAAGGATACTGACCAGAAAGCAAGAGGAAATAAACAGGGAGTTCTTCAAAAAAAGAATAAATGATGCCTGGGAATACAGAAAAAGATTGGTGGACACAGCAAGCTGCAGAGTTGTATTCGGCGAAGCCGACTTCATTCCAGGCCTTATAGTCGATAAATTCGAAGATTATTTGAGCATTCAGACCCTATCCCTTGGCATAGAAAAATATAAGGATATGATCGTGGAAATCCTGGATGAGATACTGAATCCTAAAGGCATATATGAAAGAAATGATGTGCAGATCAGAGAATTGGAAGGTATGGAGCAAAAGAAGGGATTTTTGAAGGGGCCTTTTGACACCAAGGTTGAAATTACGGAAAACGAAGTGAAAATGCTTGTAGATATTGAAAACGGCCAGAAAACAGGCTATTTTCTGGACCAAAGGGAAAATCGGGCCGCTCTCAAGCCCCTTGTAAGCAATGCAAGGGTACTGGATACCTTTACCCATACAGGAGGCTTCGCTCTCCATGCCGCTCATTACGGAGCCCGAGATGTTATCGCAGTAGATATATCAGACCATGCAGCAGAATATGTAGCTGCTAATGCGGCTCTGAACGGTCTGCAGGGAAAGGTTCATGTGGTTTTGGCCAATGTATTCGACATATTGAAGGAATATCAGCAAAAGGGAGAAAAATTTGATGTGGTCATTTTAGACCCTCCCGCTTTTTGCAAGTCAAAATCAGCACTAAAAGGAGCCTATAGAGGTTATAAGGAAATAAACCTGAGAGCAATGAAGATAATAAATCCCGGCGGCTTCTTGATCAGCTGCTCATGCTCCCACTACATGTATCCCGAAATATTTCAAAAAATGCTCCTCGAGGCTGCCAAAGACGCGAAAAAAACACTGCGCATCATAGAGTCACGAGTCCAGGCAAAGGACCATCCCATAGTATCGGCCTATAATGAATCCCTTTACCTGAAGTGCGTCATAATGCAGGTATTGTAGGTCCTTACTCATTTTCCAGCATAAAAAGCTTCCACTGACCGTTTTCCTTTTTATAGTGGAGATACCATACAACAGGCTTGTTATTGCCTTCAAGTGTTATCTCCACACCGGCCATGGCTGTCTCACCCTCCGTATAGCACCAGCGCTGCCTGTAATCTGCCAGGCCTCTGTCCGTAGCCATATAGCCCTCTATCAGTTGACCGCCTCCTGTATATCTTATAAAGGATGAACCGTCGGGAGACTTGATATAGGCTGCATCTTTAGAAAGCAAGCCGTTAATAATATGTTCATCTCTTGCAAAACAGCTTGCGACAAAGTTTTGAGACATCTTTTCTATAGTCTCATCAATGATATCCTTCTCTGATTTTTCCATAGATATATCTGATTCCGACTTTTCCCCCGGATCAGCATTTTCTTCAACCTTAGGCTTTTTTATATTGGTAAATAACTGCCCGAAATACCCTCTATCAGCAAAAAAGAAGCTGGCTAAAAACACCAATAGCCCCGCTGCTATAATAAAAACAGGGATTCTGTATTTTGTTTTATTAAACTTCAATCCTATCCCTCCCAAAGCTTTTGCTCATATTATTTCCTGTCATGCATTTTTTATCCGATGGCTGATTTCTTTGTACATAATGTGCCTGTCTGATAACATATTATCCCCTTTTCAAGAATAATAATTGAACGAGACTTCATTCAGTGTTAAAAGGAAAAGCATAGGGAAAAGAGGGGACTAATATGGAAAACATAAATATCAACTGGGGAAAAGAGCCGCTGACTAAGGGGCTAAGCGAAAAAGAGGCTCTGGAGAAACTAAAAAAACACGGGTTCAATGAGCTGATAAAAAAGAATAAAAAAGGTCCTATAACTATTTTCGCTGAACAGTTTAAAAATCTCATGACATTAGTGCTGATAGGAGCCGCCCTGATATCCTGGTTTTTTGGTGAGAGAGCAGATGCAATAACCATACTGGCAATAATAGTATTGAACTCCATACTCGGCTTTATCCAGGAGTTCAAGGCAGAGCGCTCCATAGAAGCATTGATGGAGCTTTCTGCACCGGGGGCCAAAGTCGTACGGGAAGGCAAGCTGTCTCATATCAGTGCCAAATATGTGGTTCCGGGGGATCTGCTGCTCATAGAGGCAGGCGATAGAATACCTGCGGATGGAATAGTCCTTGAATGCACAGGTCTTATGGTAGACGAATCCCTGCTTACCGGAGAATCAGTCCCCGTAGAGAAAAAACCCAGGGGCTCTGACAGGGTGTTCATGGGAACCATATCCACGTCAGGAAAGGCAAAGGTCGTCACATATTCTACGGGTATGAATACGGAAATGGGTAAAATAGCCAACATGCTGCAGGAAATACCTGATGAATATACGCCGCTGCAAAGAAGGTTGGCTCAGTTAGGCAAATACATAGTAGCCATATGCCTTATCATATGCGCTGTAGTTTCAATAACCGGGATAATGAGAGGAGAAGAACCATACAATATGCTCCTCACGGGCATAAGCCTTGCAGTTGCAGCTATACCTGAAGGACTGCCTGCTATCGTCACTGTGGCGCTGGCTATAGGTGTCCAACGGATGTATAAGAGAAATGCACTGGTAAGAAAGCTGCCTGCAGTAGAGACGCTGGGAAGCACAACTGTAATATGCTCCGACAAGACCGGTACCCTGACCCAGAACAAAATGACGGTAAAAAAGCTGTATATAGGAGACAAGTTTATAGAGCCCCAAAAGGATAGATTCCCTTCTTCAGATGCTGTAAAGCTTTTTTTCACAGCTTCCGCAGTATGCAATGATGCTTTTTATGAAGAAAAGCTGATGGCGGAGCCGGAGAGCTCGGGAGACCCTACGGAGCTGGCAATACTCAAAGCGGCATGGACAGCAGGCATAAAAAAACCAAATCTGGATAAGGAATATAAGCGTATTCATGAAATACCCTTTGATTCTGACAGAAAAAGAATGACAGTGGCAGTGAAAAGGAAGAACGGTGAATCCTATGTGTTCGTAAAGGGTGCAGTAGACATTATCTTAGGCTTATGCTCCAAATATTATGGGCCTAAAGGGGAGCAGCCCATGACCTATCTGGATATGAAGAACATATTATCTGCAAATGAGAGGATGGCATCATCAGCCTTGAGAGTTCTGGGTGCAGCCTACAAAAAGCTTGATGGCTCAATAGACAAAAACTCACTGGAAAAGGATCTTATATTTCTTGGTATGACCGGCATGATAGATCCTCCAAGGCCGGAGGCTGCAAAAGCAGTTGAAACCTGTATCATGTCAGGCATCAGGCCCGTCATGATAACAGGGGATCACAAAATGACAGCGGCTGCAATCGGGAAAGAATTAGGAATTTTAACTTCAGAAAGCCAGATACTGGCCGGGAGTGAGCTTGATAAACTGAGCGACAAACAGCTTGAAAAGGCATCAGGCCGCATAGCAGTATATGCCAGAGTATCTCCGAAGCATAAGCTCAGAATAGTGAAGGCGTTGAAGGCTTCAGGCCATACAGTTGCCATGACCGGGGACGGGGTTAATGACGCACCTGCAATAAAAGAGGCAGATATAGGCATCTCTATGGGCATAACCGGAACCGATGTAACTAAGGAAGCATCTTCAATGGTGCTTTTGGATGATAATTTTTCCACCATCGTAGCTGCGGTTGAAGAAGGCAGGATCATTTATGACAACATAAGAAAATTCATTCGTTACTTGCTATCCTGCAATATTGGGGAAGTATTGACCATGTTTCTGGCTTCTCTTTTGTATATGCCTGTGCCGCTGATACCAATCCAGATATTGTGGGTAAATTTAGTCACCGACGGACTTCCTGCCATGGCATTAGGGATAGACCCGCCTGATAATGATATAATGCGGAGAAGGCCTCGAAGCAAAAAAGAAGGCATCTTTTCAGAAGGTCTGGGTTTAAAGATATTGATGAGAGGGATCGCCATCGGCTTAGGCACTTTGTCAGTATATGCACTTATGCTTTATCTGACATACAACGATATACAGAGAGCAAGGACCTGCGCCTTCGCTTCCCTTGTGCTCTCTCAGCTGTCCTTCGTATTTGAATGCAGGTCGGAGCATAGATCAATACTTAAAATCAACCCTCTGACCAATATATGGCTGATACTTGCTGTCTTGTGTTCCTTGGGGCTTTTGCTCATGGTCATCTATGTACCCTTCTTCCACACCATATTTGATACGGTTGCGCTTCGAGGAATCGAATGGATCATAGTAGTCTCCATGTCCTTGATATGGACGATAGTATCTGTATTCACTACCAAGAAAAAGCGCAGGTAGGAGAACGGAGAACGTGTTCTCCGCCTTCCCATTTCCATATTCATCTGAATAGTTGATAGTACAGCTTCCCCAGATTCATCATATAACCTACCAAGGCTTCGTTTCGTATAACACGTGAACAAGGCTCCGGCTTCAGAGGCTTTGCATTTTTCATCCTGCTTAAAAACTCTTCCAGCCTGGCCCTATTATTCATGATGCCGTCCAAGCTGAACAGTGAAAAGTCCTCCACACCGCATTCCTTCAAAATGCCTATATCCTTCTCAAAATCATCCATGCACTCATAATAGGGCTCGTTTCCCAGCTTTCCTATATTTGTGACCCCGACGGATACGGCCAGCTTGTCATTGAGAATTCTCTTCAAATAAGAAACCTGATGATATATCAAATAATCCACATTGACCTTCTTATATTTTTTCATCTCATTTCTTATCATCGTGGCATAATACATAAGATTGTATTTATCCCAGGGCACCTTAAAGACCGGTATTTCCAGGGCATTCTGCATCAGCTCACTGCCGAATCTGAGATCATAATAGCTATGGCGTATGCAGGTTGCATATCCTTCCAGACCTTTTTCCCTTATATAGCAGGCCGCATCGGTAAAAATATCCGTTGATTTTTTAAACCGACTCTTGTTGAGGTTGGAAGTAAGCATTCTCCCATAGGCTATTATGGGCTCAAGCTTGTTTCTGGGCGATCCGATACGCCTTATATCCTCCAGCGGAGATTCCATATCAATACACAATCCTTTGATCTTTAAGCCCTTGCTCTCAATCCTGCTCAGCAAAGCCTTTATATAATCAAAAAATTTTTGGGCATTTTGCTCGTTTACCCAATATCCCATATCGTCGGATAAGGTTGCCCAGATAGACACCGGAATTCCACTTTTATTGTATATCTCCAGCATTTTATAGAACTCGGAGCTATCCTCTCCATAATCAAGCCTATAATTTAACGTTACATCATGTTTTTTAAAAATGTCCAATATATGATCAGAGCAAACCTCCAGAGGCTTAGCAAACTCACACCAAATTCTTGTATCCATATGATCCTCCAAGTAAATTGATAAGAATATTATTAACACAATGAAAGGATATTAACAAGGATATTGACTATAAATACTATGTAATATTTTGAAACTGGCAAATATGTGTGCTTTATTGTATAATATGTGCTGAAAATACTTTTTTACAGGTGTGCTATGGAAAAATCATACAAAACGTTAAAGGAATACGGAGAGGCTTCTTTTATTGAGAGGAAGTCCCGGTTTATATCCTATTCAATGCCGGCAACCACTGAGGAGCAAGCAATAGAATTTTTGAATTCTATTAAAAAAAAGCATTATGATGCTACTCATAACTGCTATGCCTATATTTTAGGAGAAAGTGCCTCTATACAACGCTCCAGTGATGACGGTGAGCCTTCCGGCACAGCCGGAATGCCTATTTTAGAAATTTTACGAAAAGAAGGCCTCACTAATACAATTGTCGTCGTTACCCGCTATTTCGGCGGCATTCTCCTTGGTGCCGGAGGCCTCATAAGGGCTTACGCCGAAGGTGCAAAGCTTGCAGTCTCGGCAGCTGGAATTATTGAAGTGAGAGCCTTTTCATTTTTTTCAGTCCATATCGATTACAGCCAGCTGGGCAAAATCCAACGCGAATCTATGAAAAAGGAGTATTTAATAAAGGATATTCTTTATACAGACATGGTTGAAATGACCTTCCTCATACCGCCTGAGCAAAAGGATGCTCTCATAGGGGACATCAATAACTGGACCAATGGCAATGCCGTCATTGAGCATATAAAAAATGATATGATGAAGGTAGACCTTCAAACCGGCCGGCCGCTTTAGTAGTACCAATCATTATTGTAATAGTCGTAATTTCTTCTCCTGCGCCTTCTCCTTCTGCCAAGAAGTTCTCCTAAAAGCAAAACTCCTACCAAGTCCCTAAGGAATCTTCTGCGGCCGAACTGCCTCCCTTCCCACTGTTCCTCCATCTCAGGCATATCTGCAACTGCTTTGTCATATATCCTGTCCCCCATGCGCTCAAGCAGTTCTCTATCCGGATATTCTTCATACAACGGACTTTCTTCTGTTTCCATCCTATCCAGTTCTTTATTTATATAAGGCATGATCTTTTTGCAGCTTTCAGGGTGCATATCCTTAAAGTATTCTTCATCTCTATCATCTTCAGCATAAATATCTTCCATATCAGGCTCCATACCGTATTCCATACCCTGATACATCTGAGGTGCCATTGCCCAATTCATATTATTCATCATAGGGCAAGTCATCGTTCTATTCACAAACCTACCTCCTAAATCATACTTATTCTAATATATGCATGGTAAAAATTTACGTGCATGTTCAAACCTATCTATGAGAAGGCTTGTCCATATATAGATTTTGTTTCCACTAATAATTTTTTCATAATATATATAAAATATATGTGAAAATATTGAAATGAAATGAATGGAGGAAATGTACATGAACAATCCCCAGATAGAAGCAAAAAACCTTACAGTATTAGAAGATCAATTAAATTATGAAGCTCTGGCTGTAAAAAAATATCGGCAGGCTGCGCAGCAATGCACCAATGGAGAGCTTACAAATATTTGCAATGATGCGGCAGCAAAACACAAGGCCCACTTCGACCAGCTGCTCAATTATTTAAATTCTCACAAATAGGAGGAACTATAGATGAATAATAATGCACAGCTTAATGATCAAGATATAATGGATGATCTGCTCACCATGGAAAAACAAATAATATCTGCTTACAACACGGGAATAACAGAGTCTTCCTGTCAGAACTTAAGGCAGACGCTCACAAGCAACCTGCTGGAAACTCATCAGTTGCAATATACTATATTTGATACAATGAAGAAAAAAGGCTGGTACCAAACAAAGGATGCTCAAGATCAGGATGTAAATAATGCTAAAAATAAATATTCCAATATAAAAAATCAATTGTAAGAGCCGGTCAACGGTCATGCGCAGATAAAAATCCTATGCATGACCGTTACTTTTTTTTATGATATGATATAATAAGAAAAGTATTTAAGGCCAAATGCCTATTAAATAACTACAGTGCTTAGATATGAGTGGGGAGATTGCCATGCAAGAAAAAGAAAAAAAGGGCTCAAAAAATAACAGCCTGGATAAGGCACTATATCTTCTGAGCTATTTTAATTATGACAGGGATACCATCGGTTTAAGCGAATTATCCCGAATATCAGACATACCAAAGGCTACCGTATATAGAACACTGTCTACTCTGGAAAGCAGAGGATACCTGCAGAAGGTGGACGTGATGGGTAAAGAAAGCCAATATAAGCTAGGGCTTAAATTTCTGGAGCTTGGCAATATCGTCAGCAATAATATCGAGCTTAAGGCTATAGCCAGACCCTATATGGAAAGGCTTAGAAGTGCGATAAACGAATGCTCCCAGCTTGTGGTCCAAAGCAGCGATGAAGCCATATATATAGAAAAACTGGAATGCTCAAGGCCTGTAAAGGCTTATACAAGGGTGGGACGAAGAGCGCCTCTCTACGCAGGAGCCTGCCCTAGGGCAATATTTTCTTTTCTTCCTGATGAAGAAATTGACAAGATATTGAGCAAGGTTGAGCTTATAAAATATACAAAGAATACAGTTATAGATAAAGATGAGATCTGGAAAACAATCAAGGAAACAAGAAAGCTGGGCTATACCATAAGCTACAGCGAGCTGGCTGAAGAAACCTATGCCATAGGCGCTCCCATCATGGATTATACGGGAAATGTAGCAGGATCGCTAAGCATAGTGGGACCGGAAAACCGTCTTAATGATGATACCATCGACCTCTATGTGGCCGAAGTCTTGAAAGCCACTCGCGGAATATCCCAGGCATTAGGCTACAGGGGATAAGTAGCGGAATATATAAAAGTTTCGAGTTGCGTGTCGCGAAAGCTAGGGTAGCCCGCTGGAGTCATAGGGGAACGGAGAACACGGATGAACACGGTTTTCTATTTTCACTAATCCCATATCTAAGCCGGTTCGCAACTCGCATTCCTGCGGTGATATGGCATTAAAAAACATTTTCGTGTTTTTCAGTGCAAAATTCCGTATCTTTCAGTGGTTTCCGTTCCCAAGACCCCAGAGCCCAACCCTAATCTCCTGAGCTCTGAATCCTGAGTTCTTAATATCCGTGTATAGATATACATACCATTCTTCTTATAGCTGATGTATCAGCAGCCTTGAAAGATATGCTATTTCTTATGCATGTCTTTTTATTTTGAAATAATATTGGCCTGAAGTGAATATAATATATAAATAATCTGAGCATAGACAATCATTTAACAATGAAGGATTTTTCAGACTATTTGTAGAATCAAATTGTTATAATTAAATCGCCGGTTCATATTGTGAACCATTAGAGGAGGAATTTTATGTCCAAATTCGTTGATCTAAACAGTGATGTAGGAGAAAGCTTTGGCAGCTATAAACTTGGCCTTGACCAAGAAGTGCTTAAGCATGTAAGCTCGGTAAACATTGCCTGCGGATGGCATGCAGGAGACCCTCTGATCATGGATGACACAGTAAGAATGGCCGCTGCAAATGGATTAGGAATTGGCGCACATCCCGGTTATCCGGACCTTATGGGTTTTGGCAGGCGAAATATGGACATCACGCCAAAGGAAGCAAGGGTATACATGCTATATCAGCTGGGTGCTCTTCACGCTTTTGTCCAGGCCTCGGGCGCAAAGCTTCAGCATGTTAAGCTTCATGGAGCCTTTTACAACACAACCTCTGTAAAGCCGGATCTTGCTGAAGAAGTAATAAATGGAATTTTAGAATTTGATAAGAACGTAATATTATTGGCACTGTCTGGTAGTTATATCGCAAAGAGAGCCTTGGAAAAAGGTTTAAGGGTTGCCCAGGAGGTATTTGCAGACAGAGCCTACAACTCAGATGGAACCTTGGTATCCCGCAAGCTGCCCGGTTCAGTGATTCATGATAAAAATGAGGCTATCGAGAGAGTCAAAAAAATGGTATTGGCAGGTAAGGTCACTGCCATCGACGGGAAAGAGATATCTATAGCAGCCGATTCCATATGTGTCCATGGGGACAATCCGGAGGCTGTAAACTTTGTAAACACAATAAGAAAAAGCCTCGAAGCAGAAGGTGTTGAGCTAAAGCCTTTGAATCAATTTATCCGGTAGCTGAATGCTCCGAAATTGAATGTCCCCTAAATTGATAAGCTGTGCTAAGCTTTTGTATAAAACATCTTTTGAAGTTCACTCAGAGTGATAATACACGTCCGAACTAAGAATAATGCTAATTTAGAGAGGAGTCGTCATTATGAAGAATAAGAATTTCTCAGTTCTATTGGGAGCAGCATTTTTAATGGCTACATCAGCCATAGGCCCCGGTTTTCTCACACAGACAGCAGTTTTTACAGAACAATTGAGAGCTGACTTTGGCTTTGTAGTCTTAACATCGATCATATTATCTTTTATAGCACAGATAAACGTTTGGAGAGTAATAGGCATATCCGGCATGAGAGGCCAAGATATTGCAAATACTGTTCTACCCGGTTTAGGTTATTTCATAGCTTTCCTTGTAGCTTTAGGCGGCCTTGCTTTTAATATCGGTAATGTGGGCGGAGCTGCAATGGGCTTAGAGGTAGTCCTGGGACTAGATCTGAAGATAGGTGCAGCAATCTCCGCTGCAATAGCTATCACCATATTCCTATCAAAAGAAGCAGGCAAAGCAATGGACCTATTCACAAAAGTTTTAGGTGCGCTAATGATATTATTGGTGGGTTATGTTGCTTTAACAACTCAACCTCCTGTAGGTGAGGCAATAGCAAGAACCTTTGTGCCCACACAAATGCCTATGCTGGCAATAATCACCTTAGTAGGAGGAACCGTCGGCGGCTATATCACCTTCTCAGGCGGACATAGACTGTTAGATGCCGGCATCAGCGGAAAAGAGAACTTGGATGAAATCACAAACTCCTCCATAATGGGAATTTCCATTGCACTTATAATGAGAGTTCTTTTATTCTTAGCTGTACTGGGTGTAGTTTCTAAGGGAATACAGTTAGATCCGGCCAACCCTCCTGCATCTGCCTTCAAGCTTGCAGCAGGAGTTATCGGCTATAAGTTCTTTGGTCTGGTAATATGCGCTGCAGCTCTGACTTCCATAGTAGGTGCCGCTTATACATCAGTATCCTTCTTAAAGAGCTTCTCTAAAGCAATAGATGATCATGAAAATAAATGGATAATAGCTTTTATCGCAGTGTCCACACTGATATTCATAACAATAGGCAGACCGGTTACACTATTGGTAATCGCAGGCTCCTTGAACGGCCTTATACTTCCTATAACTCTGGGAACAATACTCGTGGCTTCAGTGAATAAAAAAGTTGTGGGAGAATATAAACATCCTAAATGGATGCTTATACTGGGGATCCTCGTAGTTCTGATCACGCTCTACCTCGGACTCCAGTCCTTAACAGGAATCAAGGCATTATTTAAATAGACTAAATGGTGGTGAGACTATGTACGAAAACGCAAGGTTTTTGCCTGCCGGAGACAAATCCCTCATCATAGAGTTTGGTGACAGCATTAGTCCGGAGATAAATAAGAAAATAAGAAATATGTATCTTGCTATAGAAAAGTCAGGTCTGGAAGGAATACTTGAAATGGTTCCGACTTACAGATCTCTGCTTCTTTCCTATAACCCGGTGAAAATCCGTTACAGCGAGCTTTGCAGCAGATTGAGAGAATGCGAGGAAAATCTCGGCGATACCGGTTCAGAGCCGGCAAAGGTAGTGGAAATTCCTACCGTATACGGCGGAGAATACGGCGCCGATATAGAATTCGTGGCTCAGCATAACAATCTGTCAATAGATGATGTCGTTAAAATTCACAGCTCAAAAGACTACTTGATCTATATGCTTGGTTTTACGCCCGGATTTCCATACCTTGGAGGCATGTCGGAAAAGATTGAAACTCCCAGGCTGAAAACTCCGAGAACTAAGATTCCCGGGGGCTCTGTAGGAATTGCTGGTAAGCAAACCGGCATTTATCCTATCGACAGCCCCGGAGGCTGGCAGTTGATAGGCAAAACTCCCGTAAGGCTTTATGATCCTTTCGGTGAACCTCCTGTTTTATTGAATGCAGGAGATTATGTAAGATTTGTACCTGTAGATGAAAAGGAGTATAAATCTATATTGAAGCTGGTTGAAGAAAAGAAGTACAAAGTAAATATTGCTTTGCTTGATAAGGAGTAATGTTATGGGTATGATAAAAATGTTAAAACCAGGACTTTTTACAACTGTTCAAGATAGCGGGAGAACGGGTCTTCAAAGATATGGCATACCTGTAGCGGGAGCAATGGATGACTTTTCCTTCAGAATTGCCAATATTCTTGTAGGAAATGATGAAAATACGGCAGCCTTGGAGACCACTTTCATGGGTCCCAGCATCCAGATGGAATTTAACGGATATATAGCTATAACCGGCGCCAATATGGAGCCAAGACTGAACGGCAATAAAGTTCATATGTGGAGAAGCATTGAGGTAAGCAAAGGTGACAGCCTCACCTTCTCCGGGGCTTCAGAGGGCCTCAGATCCTATATAGCCTTTGGCGGAGGCATTGGCGTCCCTGCAATATTGGGGAGCAGATCTACTTATGTAAGAGGTTCCCTTGGAGGCTATAACGGAAGAAAGCTTATGGAAGGCGATGAAGTTCCGATAGATTTAGCGAACTCAAAGGCGGAAGCAGGAAAATATATTTCTCCCGGATATATACCGAGATTTAATAAAAATAATGTTGTAAGAGTTGTATTGGGTCCCCAGGATGATCATTTCTCTTCTGAAATGATAGAGACTTTCTTGAAATCCGAATACAAAATTACTGCGGAAGCAGATCGAATGGGTTACAGACTGGAAGGGCCGACTCTCACTCACGTCAAGGGCCCTGATATAATATCCGACGGAATAGCATTCGGCTCAGTCCAGGTGCCGGGACACGGCTCTCCCATTATCATGATGGCAGACAGGCAAACCACCGGGGGCTATACAAAGATTGCCACTGTGATCTGGGCAGATTTACCGCTGCTTGCGCAAATGGGACCCGGAGATGCAGTACATTTTCAGGCAGTCACTATAGAAGAAGGTCAGGATATCTTCGCTCAATATGAAGAAAACATCAAAAATATAAAATTCAGAATAGAAAACAGCCATATCATCCAGGAGGAAGCTAAAACCTATAATGTTACAATAAATAAGAAATGAGAAAGAGAACGGAAACCACAGAAAGACACTGAAAGAGGAACGACTGAAGGATCTTTTCGCTTTGGGAAAGATCCTTCTCATACGTTCAGAATGACTACAATGCTGGGCTCTGTGTAAATCCGTGTTCAGCGTCCTTACACGACCCAAAAGGAATCCCCTAATGCCAGAGGCCAGCGGCTAGAGACCAGAGGCATAAAAAATACTGCGTATTTTTTATATATCCCGGATTATGGTATAATGTATTCAAAATTGCATTGGAGGTGCACCAGTGGGTAGATATGACAGAAATATGATGTGTATATCCGAAGAAGAAAATAATTCATTGAGATATAAAACAGTAGCCGTGGCAGGTTGCGGAGGCTTGGGCGGCCACATAATAGAAATGCTTGGCAGATTGGGTGTAGGTAAAATAATAGCCATAGACGGCGATGTATTTGAAGACAGCAATCTTAACAGGCAGATACTATCTCATACGCAAAATCTGGGCAAGCCCAAGGCATTGGCGGCTTTGGAAAGGATGAAGCTGGTCAATCCGGATGTGGAGCTTCTGCCTGTAATGAATAGGATCGATGAAAATAATGCCGGGATCATACTGCAAAAAGCCGAAGTGGTCATCGATGCTTTGGATAATGTGAGCGGCAGAATGATATTGCAGCAATCCTGCGAGGATTTTGGAGTGCCCTTGGTTCATGGCGCCATAGCAGGCTGGTATGCACAGATTGCTACCATACTTCCGGGAGACCGGACCTTGGATAAAATATACTCAGGGCTTAACGATGCAGAAATAAAAAACCCCCTTGGAAATCCGTCATTCACACCTGCTCTGACGGCATCCATTGAGGTTTCTGAAGTCTTAAAGCTCCTTATCGGCAGAGGAGAGCTTTTAAGAAACAAAATGCTTTTTATAAACCTTTTGGATAATAATTATGAAATAATCGAGATGTAAAGGGAACGGTAACCACTGAAAAACACAGAGAGATTTTTTATTTCATATTTTACACAATTGTCATTATGAGCGAAACAAAGTTGAGAGAATAATCTGGCTAAGATTCGACCTTGCACTCTGAATGACGGCATACGCCTTTTTAACTGTGAATAGTAACTAATTTCATGCGTAATATATAGCATAATATCTCAATCAGCAATTTCACATAAGTTTAATATTATCAACCCTTCCGTGTTAATCCGTGTTCCCCGTTCCCCTTACTTCAGCAAAGAACCTGCTTCCTCATCTACTATTACTGTCAAGTCCCTGTGAAGCTGCAGCACGGAAGCAGGAAGCTCAGGAGTTATAGGCCCTTCCAGGGCTTTTTTTATTGCATCGGCCTTTGCTTTGCCGCTGGCCAGCATCATTATGCTTCGACATTGCATTATGCTTTTGATTCCCATGGTGACAGCATATTTGGGCACCTTTTCAATAGAGCCGAAGAACCTTGAATTGGCCTCTATAGTGTTTTCGTGAAGCTTCACCCTATGGGTTATTCCGGCGTAATATGATGCCGGCTCATTAAAGCCTATGTGGCCATTATTGCCTATTCCTAAGACCATCAAATCAATCCCGCCGGCTTTTTCAATCCTTCTTTCGTAATCTCTGCATTCCCCCTCCACGTCGCAGGACATTCCATCAGGAATATTGGTCCTTTCTTTGTCTATATCTATGTGGCTGAAGAAATTATCCCTCATAAACCTATAATAGCTGTTCTCATCTTCCTTGGGAATGCCCTCATATTCATCAAGATTAAAGGTAGTGACATCCTTAAAGGATAGCTTGCCTTCTTTGTACATCGATATAAGCTCTCTATACATGCCCAAGGGAGTGCTTCCGGTAGGCAGTCCCAAAACTGCACCGGGCTTTGATCTCATTGTATCAGCGACCTTAGCTGCCGCCAGGCGGCTTAATTCATCATAGTCACGTGCAAAAATTATATTCATATACGCATCTCCTATTTTATCCCCTTATTTTACTATATTAGAATAACATAAAGCTGACTAAAGATAAATGCTTTTTTAGTATAAATGACACGCTACATGATGCCTGGGCTCTACTTCCTTAAGCTCCGGTCTTGAGCTGCTGCAAGGCCCGAAAGCCTTATCGCATCTTAGATGAAAGGGGCAGCCCTTAGGAGGATTAACAGGACTGGGCACATCACCCTGAAGGATTATCCTTTTTTTCTTATTCAGCGGGTCCTTGGAAGGCACTGCAGATAATAAAGCTTTGGTGTAAGGATGCAGAGGCCTTTCATACAGATTCTCCGTTTCCCCTTTTTCTACAATCTGCCCCAGGTACATTACCCCCACATTGCTGCTTATATGCCGGACGACGTTCAGATCATGGGATATGAATACATATGTCAGGCTCATATCCCGCTGGAGCTTCATCAGAAGGTTCAGTATCTGTGATTGTATAGATACATCTAAAGCCGAAACAGGCTCATCAGCTACCACAAAACGAGGCTCCGTGATAAGGGCTCTGGCAATGCTTATTCTCTGTCTCTGTCCCCCGCTGAACTGATGAGGGTACCTGTTCAGGTGCTCTTTGGCAAGTCCCACTTCCTCCAGCATCCAGGCGACTTTATCTTGAACCTCTTTTGAAGATAAGTTAAAATGAGTCTTCAAGGGCTCGGATAAGAGCATTTTTACAGTCATTCGAGGATTTAGCGAACTATAAGGGTTCTGGAATATCAACTGCATGTCCTTCCTCTTTTTTCTCATTTGCTCCGTGGAGCAGCTAAGAATATCTTCTCCGTCAAATATCACGCTGCCTTCGGTGGGCTCCAAAATTCTCAGTATGCTTCGCCCTGTTGTGGATTTGCCGCATCCGCTTTCTCCCACCAGAGCAAAGGTCTCCCGCTCAGAAACGGAAAAGCTCACATCATCCACAGCATGCACAAAGCCTACAGTCCTTTTGAAGACGCCGGATTTCACTGGAAAATATTTCTTCAGCCCTTCTATCTCAAGCAGTGTTTTAGCCATTGCTATACCCCCTTTCATGAAGCCAGCATCTGCATTTATGCCCTTCTTCTATTTCAATCAACCCCGGGGCGGTATCCATACATATATCCAGCCTCTTGCCGCATCTTTCTGCGAACCTGCAGCCTTTGGGCATTTTATCCGCGGAGGGTACGACTCCGGGTATGGAATACAGGCCTTTATTCTTATCGCCTAAAGATGTCACGGCTTTTAAGAGTCCGAAAGTATAGGGATGGGCAGTATTATGAAATAAAGTTACTACATCCGCCTCTTCCACTACCTGGCCTCCATAGAATACCGCTACCCGGTCGCAGGTCTCCGCTATAACACCTAAGTCATGGGTTATCATTATCACGGAAGTATCATAGGAATTTTTCAGTTCGTTCATGAGGTCCAAAATTTGTGCCTGTATGGTGACATCCAATGCAGTTGTGGGCTCGTCAGCTATGAGAAGCTTTGGGTTGCAGATGAGAGCCGTGGCTATCATTATCCTCTGAAGCATGCCGCCTGAAAGCTGATGGGGGTATTCCTTCATTATCGACTCTGCCCTGGGTATTCCAACCTTTTTCAGCATTTCAAGGGCAGTTTCCTTCATTTCATTTTCTCTCAAATTCGAATGAAACCTCAATACTTCTACGACCTGACTTTCTATATTAAAAAGGGGGTCCAATGCCGTCATAGGCTCTTGAAATATCATGGATATTTCCTTTCCCCTAATTTTTCTCATTTTCTCTCCGGTGAGCTTAAGCAAATCACAGCGCCCGTCAAATATTATTTCTCCCCGCCCCACTCTCAATGGCGGATTTGATAAGAGTCCCATTATGGACATGGCTGTCAAGCTTTTGCCGCAGCCCGATTCTCCAACGATGCCGTAGGTTTGCTTCCTTCCTATTTCTATGTTTATGTCTTCAACCACTTTATAAGCGGATTTTTGAGTTCTCAATTCTATATCAAGATCCTTAATTTGAAGCAAGGCACTCATGGTCATACCACCCCGCCTGAAGAAATTTGATTTTCAGCCATTTCAATAGCTTTGGAAACCCTTCCCTCAGAGTTCTTCAAGTATTGCTTGGCCTTTTTTGCAGGAAGTTTTGTTTTCTCCATAACAATGGCCTCCTTAACACTCCATCCTGTATCTTCCAATAGTCGAAGAGCCTCACCTTCGTCTTTGACAGAGGTGACTTTTTTTAGTATGCTCAGCGCTCTGTTTCTTAATTTAACATTTGAAGCCTGCAAATCCACCATCAAATTCTTGTAGGTCTTGCCCAGCTGCACCATGGTTATAGTGCTTATCATATTCAACACCATTTTCTGGGCTGTACCTGCTTTAAGCCTCGTAGATCCCGATATGATCTCAGGCCCCACTATGACTTCTATCATGACATCAGATAAATCGGCCATTGGAGACTCCGGATTGCAGGCAATGCCCACAGTGGATGCGCCAATTATCCTGCCATATTTTAGTGCCCCAAGCACATAAGGAGTGCTGCCGCTGGCGCTTATACCTATAAGTACATCGGAATTACTCAATCTTTCCTGTTTAAGGTATGAGACTGCTTCTTCCTCGTTATCCTCCACCCCTTCCAAAGCTTTCCTCAACGCGGTGTCTCCTCCGGCAATTATCCCCTTGACCATTTCCGGATCCGTATTAAAAGTGGGAGGGCATTCAGAAGCATCCAATACGCCGAGTCTGCCGCTGGTCCCGGAACCGATATATATGAGTCTTCCTCCCCTATTTATGGCTGAGACCGTCAATTCTATAGCCTTAGCTATTTGAGGCAGTGCTTTTTCAACAGCAAAAGCAACTTTTTTGTCCTCCTCATTCATCAGATGGAGGGCTCCTTCTATGCTGATTTTATCTATATCTATACTGTTCTCATTTATGCTTTCTGTTATCATGTTTAATCTATCTTCTACCATTTCTATTCTCCCATATCATAATTTCAGTTTTGGATCCAGAATATCCCTCAAACTATCCCCAAGTATATTAAATGACAGTATGGTGCAAATGATAAATATAGCAGGGAATATAGCTGTCCAAGGAGCCAGCTCCATATAGCTCCGGCTTGCATTGAGCATGGATCCCCAAGAAGGGTTGGGCGGTTGTATGCCTAAGCCTAAGAAGCTCATTGATGCCTCTGTCAATATGGCACCTGATAGGGCCAGAGTTACTTGCACCATAAATGGAGCCATAATATTAGGCGAAATATGCTTCATTATTATATCAAGGGGCTTCAATCCTATAGCTTTTGCACTTGTAATATACTCCATAGATTTTACAGAAATTACAGACGCTCTGACAGTCCTTGTAAATACAGGTGTAGACACTATACCTATGGCAATCATGGTATTAGAAAGGTTCGGACCTAACACAGACACTATCGCCAGTGCTAAAAGTATCGACGGGAATGCAAAGAGCACATCCATAAGCCTCATTATGACATTATCTACATTGCCCTCAAAGTATCCTGCAATAAGACCCAGTATATATCCGGAAGTGGCTGCTATGCCTACAGATATTATGCCTACTATGAGGGATACCCTCGCTCCGAATATCACACGGCTGAATATGTCCCTCCCGAATTCATCAGTACCAAAAATAAATTTGCTTCCCGGAGGATTTAAAATGTTTTTGGAAAACATATCGGTAGGCTCATAAGGAGCTATAACAGGAGCCAAAAGGCTCAATGCAACTACAACCAATACACCCAGCAGTCCTATCCTGCCCAGGCGGTCCTTCATCAAATTCTTCAATAAAATATGCAAACTTTTCACCTCCTGCCATGCTACTTATAGGATATTCTCGGATCTATATAGGTATAAAGTATATCTACTATCAGATTAACTATTACATATATGAAGGCTATGAACATTATACAGGCTTGGACAACAGGGTAATCTCTCTGGTTGATAGCAGTAAGGACCATTTGTCCCAAACCCGGCAGAGAAAAAATCTGTTCCGTAACAACAGTGCCGCCCAGCAGGGAGCCTATCTGCATCCCTATGAGGGTGATTATTGGTATCATTCCATTTTTCAGTGCATGCACAAATATCACTATCTTTTCACTTGCTCCTTTAGCCCTTACAGCCTTGATAAAGTCCTGCCTCAGAACCTCAAGTATGGAAGATCTGGTCATTCTCATTACAGAACCCGACATTATAGCCCCCAGCACAAAGGCAGGCAAAATCATTATCTGCAAATTGACAGCCGGATTCTCAATAAAGCTCTCATATCCTACCGGAGGATAATAAGAAAAACCTAGGGACAAAACTAATATAAGCAGTGTCGCCAATGCAAAATTCGGTACGGATACTCCGATTAAGGACATAACCCTTACAACTCCGTCTACCCATGTATTTCTCTTCAAAGCAGAGATAATACCCAAAGGTATTGCTATTATCCAAGATATAGCAGCTGCCAAAAGAGTAAGCTCAAAGGTTAGCTTGAATCTGCTCAGCATCTCGGGAAGTATAGGCTTGTCAGTTCTCAGCGAATTGCCGAAATCTCCCTGCAGAACTCTCGATATCCAATTCCAATATTGCTTGTACCAGGGAAGATCTAAACCAAATTGCTCCTCAAGCCTTTGCCTAGCCTCAGGGGTTTCCTCTATACCAAGCATGCTTGATATGGCATCTCCCGGCAGCATATGCATTATCAGAAAAATGCATAGGGTTATACCTATTAAGACAGGAATGAGCATAAGTATCCTTCTGATGATATAATCCTTCAATTTCTCACATCCTAATGTAATAACTCATTTTATAAATAATGCGACAGAAAAGGAGACGGAAACCACGGAAAGACACGGAATCTTTCACGAAAAAACGCGGGAGGATTTTTTGTGAAGTTTCAGTGACTTTTCGTGTTCGCCGTTCCCCATCACAATTTTTATATACTATTCGATGACTACATTTTCAAAGTCTTCAGTATTGAATGTGTCCGGGTTAAATCCCTTTAACTCCGTTCTGGTGAAATAATAATCCATTGGCGATATTATAAACAAATTTGGTGAGTCATCAATAAGTATCTCCTGAGCTTTTTTATAAAGCTCCAATCTCTTTGTCTCATCCACTGTTATCTTTGCTTCTTCTGTCAACGCGTCAAACTCAGGATTGGAATATCCCCAAACGTTTGCGGAGCCTTTGGTAGAGAAGAAGAATCCCAATGCCCTGTCCGGGTCGGAGCCGGAGCCGTTTCTGCCGGCCATCATCTGATGATTCTTATTTTTCCAGGCATCTACATATTGGCCTGATTCCAGGTTTTGTATAGTGGCTTTTATGCCGATGGCTTCAAGCTGCTTCTGAAGCAATTGGGCTGTATCCCTTATATCATCATATAAGCCTGCAGTTATCACTGTTTCAAAGCCATTTGGATATCCTGCTTCAGCCAAAAGCTGCTTGGCTTTTTCAATATTATATTGATACATTTCAGTGCTTTCCGCGTCTATGGACCATTTCTTGAGTGACGGAGGCACAGGTCCTGATACTACAGCGTTTCCTCCATATATGGTCTGCGCTATTTCCGGGCGGTTGACTGCAAGGCTTATAGCTTGTCTGACCTTCTTATTATTAAAGGGCTCTATAGTCATATTGAATCCTAAATAGCTGTATTCATTTGATTGATAGCTTATAATATTTATATCCTTATTATCCTTTACCAAGGGTATGCTCTGAGGCGAAAGCTTTGTAATATGAACCTTACCTGTCCTAAGCGCTGCCAATCGAGAGGACTCGTCAGGCATTATGTGGAATACTATGCCGTCGAGCTTCGGCTGACCCTCCATGAAATAGCTCGGGTTCTTAACCAAAGTTACATGATTGTCAGGTATCCATTCCTTAAGCATGAATGGTCCGGTGCCGCAAGCTGTCTGCATCAAATTCCCTTTTTCTTCTACCGCTTCTTTAGGCACTATGGAAGCATATACGCTTGTCATGTAAGCCATGAAGGGTGCATAAGGGTCTGATAAGCTGAACTTTACAGTATATTTGTCTACTGCTTCTACACTTTGGACCTTTGAGAAATATGATCTTCCTACTGCTGCAGTGTCGGGGTTCAGTATTCTTTCAAAGCTGTATTTTACATCGTCGGCAGTCATTTCTCTTCCGTTATGAAACCTTACGCCTTGTTTCAGCTTGAAAATATAAGTGACATCATCGGGCTGCTCCCATGACTCTGCCAGCTCCGGCTGAAACTCTCCATTCTCATCCATATCCACAAGGCTGTTATATATCTTGCCGTATATCCTGATGGATGCAGCTGCCGGGACCTTATGAGGGTCTAAGCCTGCAGGTTCTCCATCGGTAGCATATTGCAGGATTTGTTCCTTTGCCGGCCCATTGCTCTCTCCTGCCGGTTGAGCGGGCTGCTTTTGTCCGCAAGCTGTAAATAAAACAGCAAATGCCAATAGAAGTGCAATAATTGATAATTTTCTCTTCAACTCGATTTCCCCCTTATCATTTTAGTTGATTTAAAATTGCTTCGTGAAGCTCCTGCCTGAACGGCTGCAAATTTCTGGGCTGCCTTGTATGAAGCCTGTTGGTCAAAGTCACGGCAACGATATCCATTTCAGGGCACAGCCATAGGGATGTACCTGTAAAGCCTGAATGCCCGCAGCCCTGAGGAAAAATTTCAGAAATTTGCCAGCCTAGTCCTCTGCCATCCTTTTGCTCCTTCATAGCTTCTTTTACAAGCCTCTCTTCAATAAGCCTTTTAGATCTCCACTCACCACCCATCAAGTATAATTGGCATATATTTGTGAAGCCGTCTGCATCTGAAAAAATTCCTGCATGGCCTGACATGCCTCCGAAATAATAGAATGCATTTCCATCATTGACCTCACCGCAAATAGGCAAATTCTCTGCTCTCCATCCGTCAAAGCTTATATTTCTATCCTTGCACATGCTCTTTTCTATCCTGTTGCCAAACTCAGTACAAGCAATATTCAGTTTATCCTTTGGACAATAATTCATATTATCTATGCCTAAAGGTATCCTTATATACTGCTCCAATGCTTCATCCAGTCCCATGCCGATGATCCTTTTGATCATCTCTCCCAACAGCATGAAGTTTAAATCGCTATACAATACACCCTTTACTTTTTCGGTCCTCCCGGTAATCTCATTGAGGACCTGAAGAAAAGTTCCCTTTTCGCTATAAAAAGGATACCAATCTATCAAGCCTGAACTGTGTGTCAGAAGGTTTTTGACTGTCACATCCTTCAATCGCTCCGTCAATGCAGGATAGTCCGCAGCCTCAGCAAAATAATTTAGCACAGGGTCTTCAAGCTTCATTTTATTATCTGTGATCAACATCAAAGCTACCGTAGAAGTAACGATCTTTGTCAATGAGGCTGCATCAAAAACCATCTTTTCGTTTGCAGGGACCAAAACCGGTTCAAGGCTTCCATAACCAAAAGACTTCTCATAAATCACTTCTCCCCTGACGGATACCTTGCATACGGCACCGGGAAAATAACCTGCCACCATATACTTTTTAATAATGCTGTCAATCGCATTCCCCATGTATGGTTTACCTCCCTATATGAGCTTTGACATGTATATATCGTCTATGTACTCTCCATCGACGTAAAGAGAATGCTTTTTTATACCTTCGATCTCAAAGCCCATTTTTCTATACAATGCCTTGCCGGCCTCATTATTCTCCATTACAGTGAGCTCTAACCTATGTATGCCATTTTCTTTGGCCCAACTCTCAAGCTCCGTAAACAGCCTTGTGCCTATGCCCTTGCCTGCATGACTCTGCAATATGCCTATGCTTATATGCACCATATGGGCGATACGCTTGATTTCTCTGCCTGCAGCCATCAGATAGCCTAAAAGCTCTCCTTCCTCTTCTGCTACTAAAAGAAGCGATTTTTTATTGCTCATTATTTGCCTTATGTTTTCTCTTTGCTGCTCCAAGGTGATAACTCTTTCACCCGGCTCATAAAGCCTGAAAATAGTTTCTTCATCCAGCATATTGAATAGGTTCATGTACTTTTCAGCATCTTCAATCCTTATGGGCCTTATATCAACCATATAGGCACTCCTCCCTGTTTTCTAATTATTTGCTTGGTAAAGCTAATTTCCCCATTACTACTTTTTTTGCCGCACCTGTAGCACCAGGCAAATTATTGGTGCGTCCTGACAAAAACTCATTTCCTAATATAGCAAAAGCCACCGCTTCTTTAGCATCAACAGAGAAATCCAATTCCTCCGCCGATTTCACTTCTGCCTTGATTATTCTTTTCAACTCCTGCATCAAAGCCTTGTTATGGACACCTCCGCCGCTGACAAAGACTTCATCCACCTTGCATTTTGGCTCTACGAATCTACGAAGCTGAGATTCCACAGCATGAGCAGTATAGCAGGTTATTGTAGCCAGAATATCATTAAAGCTTAAACCCATGCCTATACCGTCGGTATAGAGCTTTCCGGCATAATCCAATGTATAATATTCTCTTCCCGTGCTTTTAGGCGGTTTTTTATCAAGATATGAATCTTCTGCCAGTATCTTAGAAAGCCAATCCAGGCATGTCCTCCCCGATAATGCCATAACACCTCCCAGGTCATAGTTCATTCGGCCATTTGTCCCTATCTTCATCACGGCATCTATCAAAACATTCCCGGGACCGGTGTCAAAGGCCCATACGTCATCCTCATTGCCGTCAGCCTTCAAAACCGTAATATTGCTCATGCCTCCGATGTTGAGCAGAACCCTGCTCTTGTCCGGATGGGAAAAAAGCAAGTAGTCCACATAGGGCACCAATGGAGCCCCCTGCCCTCCGTAAGCCATATCGCTGGGACGGAAATCTCCTACGGTTATCGCTTCAGTTACCGCTGCAATAACGGCAAGCTCTCCGATCTGAAATGTGCTGTTCTTTTCCGGCATATGATAAATCGTCTGACCGTGGGAGCTTATGAAATCTATCTCCTTCAGGCTCATGCCGGCCTTCTGCGCAACTTTCACAGCAGCCTGGCCCATCTTATTGCCCAAATATACATTCATCTCGCATATATCATTGATCTTTGAAGTATCCGGACTGCACAATTTTAATATGGATTCTCTCTCGACCTGCGAATACGGCAGCGTCAAAAACTCCAGAAGCCTTACTTTTGTATCCTTGTAATTGCCCTCTATTTCAACCAGTGCAGCATCTATGCCATCCAGAGAAGTGCCTGACATAAGGCCTATGCAAAGCTTTTTATCCTTTTTTATTATATTGTTGAACGAAACTTCATTCAGTGGGAGATTCAACTCCCGCTGAATGTTAGTCGAGTCCATACTGGACTTATCCGCTCTTTGGCATCCGCCGCCTATAGAGGCGGGGGACTTAGATCGGGTTAGTTCAGTGTTTAAAATATCTATCATGATGCTACCTTCCTTCTCTGAATATATCAGTTGCTCTCCTCGTCTGATCCAGATATTTGATGGTGTCATCGTACTGTCTCGTGGCAACACACATGAATAAAATATCCATGACGTGGAGCTGGGCCATTCGTGACGAAGTAGCAGCACTTCTGAAAGGCACCTCTATGCAGGATGAAGTGAAGAGATTGATATCGGCAATCTCGGATAGAGAAGTTTTGCCGTACTTGGTAAGGCTTATTGTGGTGATGCCATTGTCCTTGGCGAATTTGAGGAGCTTGATAACCTCCAAGGTCTCACCTGAGTAAGATATGCCCATCATCACGTCCTTGCATTTCATATTTCCAATAACCGTAGCAGTCAAATGCTGGTCTTCAAAGCATTGGCTGTTTTTGTTTATCCTTATAAATTTTTGCTGGGCATCCTTAGCAACCACTCCGGATGCTCCTATGCCGAAGAAGCAGACAGTCTGAGCCGCAAGCATAGAATCAACAGCCGCAGACAATGCCTGAAAGTTCATTATTTCTGAAGTTTCCATTATAGACTTGATATTGTTGTTTGTGATCTTCTGAACCACGGACTCCTGGCTCTCATCAGCCTTTATGTCCCTATAGGCTATGCTGTCGTTCTTTTTCATATCTCCGTGAATTCTCATCTTCAAGTCCTGAAGCCCTTTAAGCCCCAGGGATTTGCATAAACGAATCACTGCCGCACTGCTTGTCCCGCTGTATTTGCCTATCTCTGCCGCAGTGAGATTGATGACCTCTTGAGGCTTTTCCAGAATATATTCAGCTACCTTCTTTTCTGATAAAGGCAAGTCATTTGACATATCCCGCAGCATAGTCAATGCTCCCTGTTTATGAGTCATTCGCTGCCACCCCTTATTAAAATAATATTTCACTTTTATTATATGTTTATTGAAATATTATTACAACCATAAAAATAAAAAGATGCGTGATATATATCACACATCTCATGCCGTTGACAAGCTCCATAAGCAATAGCATCCATGTATAGCCACATATAGTATATAAAAATTGATGACACTAATTCACTGAGCCTAAGAAAATCCTACGCTTCCCAAAGGTCATCCGTGACCTGGAAAGCTTGCTCGGCATCCGTGCCTCGCTTACGGCTTTTCTTAGGCTCAGCTCATAAGGGTCATTGGCAATTTTTATATAAGCATACTTAGTCTATACATGGATGCTATTTTACTGTAGCAGAATAAGTTACTATATATAGCTGTTATTGTTTGTATAGCGGAATAAGTAAATGGTATGTATAGATGTCACTTATATGTATTTTGCTAACAGGTCTTTGCGATGGCTTTGATGAAAACTTCGTAAAGCTGTCATGGACGACAGCTTAGGTTCCACCAGGCAGGAGGCCTGTTTGGAACCGTTAGGAGTTTTCCAAAGGCGAGCAATAGACATGTCAAAATGCATAACTGTGTACAGATATACATACCATTCTACTTGTAGCTGCTGTATCAACAAGCTGAAATTTGCAGCATATATCACACATCTACTCTTTTTCCTGATTTCAAGACCATATCTATGTTTATATCCTCATCGAATATTACCAAATCTGCCATGCATCCCTTTTCGATCCTGCCCCTGTCTTCCAGCTTCAGAAGCATTGCTGGATTCCGGGTTGCCATAAGCACGGCCTTGGGAACGCTTATATCCAGGATGGATAAAATATTTCTGACAGCTCTGTCCATGCTGAGGGTGCTGCCTGCCAATTGGCCTTCCTCAAGCCTTGCTATGCCATCCTTCACATAGACCTTCTGTCCTCCAAGAGCATATTCTCCGTCCGCCATGCCTCCTGCCATCATGCAATCGGTCACCAGAATAATTTTGTCCACGCCCTTTTGCCTTACCAGTATCCTCAATGCTCCTCCATGAACATGCACTCCATCGGCTATGCATTCTGCAGCGATATCTGAATCCAGTACTGCCCCCAAGGCTCCGGGATCCCTGTGACCAAAGCCCTTCATCCCGTTGAAGGTGTGGGTGCTGCTTTTTATTCCCCATTCTATCCCTGCCTTGGCTTCCTCATAGCTGGCTCCCGTATGCCCCATCGAAGGTATTATCCCTTTTCCCTCCAGATATCCTACAAGCTCCCTGGCGCCTGCCAGCTCAGGGGATAAAGTCACCAGCTTTACAAAATCTTCGTTATCACCGCAGATTTCCTTAAAACCCTTTATGGACGGCTCCAACATATAACGCTCTTCCTGAGCACCTTTATATTTGCCGGATATGAAAGGCCCTTCCATATGTATTCCCAGCAGGTCTGCTCCGGCGGTAGCATTTGAGGCTCTCCTGGCTTCCTTTATGGCTTCCCTTATCTTCGGTATGCTCTCTGTCATTGTGGCTCCCAAAAATCCGGTAACGCCTGTCTTCAATAGATATTGAGACATGGTCATAACTGCTTTATAGGTATCTTCCATTATGTCGAAGCCTTTACAGCCGTGAATATGGATATCGATAAAACCGGAGGATACATATCGGCCTTTGGCATCTATAACCTCAGCCTCATCCGGAACCTTAGGGCAGACATCCAGTATCCTTTCACCTTCCAGCAAAACCGCTTTATCCTCGATGGAGTCACCAACTATAACCTTACCGTTTATAATGGCTAACAAAGCTATCACCTCTCATCATCTTATATCTATCCTTCTCCAATGCCCTTTGCTGTATCTTATGACCATAAGAGTTGCCTCCACTCCGTATTGCAAGGCAGTAGCAGCCCAAACATAGCTGATATTTCCGTTTATCAAAAATACGATTGCAAAGATCAAGGGAAGCCTGAACAGGAAATTCGTTACCAGAGATATCCTAAAGGGACCTTTAGTATCCCCGGCTCCTTTCAGAGCGCCCGACATAACCATCCCGATAGCTATGGGCACCTGCTCAAAGGCTCCTATCCTGATAGCCTTTGAAGCCTCCGCAACTGAGGCCAGATCCGTGCTGAAAACCCTCATTATATTGTAAGGGAAAAAGAAAAACGCAAGCCCCACGGCTCCCATAAGCAAAGCCGCATAGGTTACAGATCTTTTGGCTATTCTCTCAGCCGTATCCCGATCGCCTGCTCCAAGGCTCTGGCCTACCAAGGCCGCTGCTGCAACGGCGAATCCGTTGCCTGGCATGAAGGATAGAGACTCCGCCGCCACAGCCAGGGAATTAGCTGCAAAGGCTATGGTGCCCAATTGAGCTATCCAGAAGGAGGATAAAAGCCTGCTCCCCTCATTCATAAAGGTCTCCATACCTGCAGGCATGCTGAGATTTATCAATGTGCCCAGAGATTCCTTCTTGAAATTGAACATATTTTTTCTCCTGAGCTTGATGCCGTTGGTGCCCTTTACAAGAAAAGCGAAGCATATGAAAAAGCCTATAGCCTGCGAAGCTGCAGTGGCTATGGCTGCACCATCAGCCCCTAAAGCCGGAAAGCCCAGCTTGCCGAATATCAATACATAATCTCCCACTATATTTATTGCATTGGCTACCATGGCAGAAATCATCGGTACCACCGTATTGCCCGCAGCCCGCAAAATAGAGCTGGATATGATCAAGGGTATTACAAAAAACGTGCCTGTAAATACAATTCTGGAATAAGAGCTGCCTATCCTGATCACTTCAGGATCTTTAACTATGGCAGTGAATATCGACCTGGCGAAAACAATGCCTAAAGTACCCAGTACCAGCGCCACTATTATCCCCAGGCTTATAGCAAGCCCTGCTATGTATTCCGCCCTCTCATTATCCTTTGCCCCTATATTTCTGGCTACAAGTGCTGTAGCCCCTATGCCTATAGCTCCCATGACATTGCCCAGGGTAAACATGATCTGTACTCCTAAGTTTACACCTGCAATATCCGCTGCCGTAAGCCTTCCTACCATTGCGGTATCAGCTGTCCAAACAAGCGTATGAGCCATCATCTCTGCGATTGCAGGCAATGCCAAAGCAAAAATTCTGCTGTCCATTTTTCTATCTATTAAAGCCATATGATCCTCCAAATAATCTTTTTGCAATATATATTGTACCAGACACTGATAAATACTCCAATAAAAATTTAAGGCCCCTTTAATTGGAAGGAGCCTGTGAATGATTTTCAACCGTTATTCGCTTTGCCATATAGTTGTATATTTCCTTTGCCAGAGCCCGGTAACTGGTCTGCACCGATGATTGGCTGCCCAAGCTCATAACAACCATGATATATGGATTATCCTTCAGATATATTATGCCCGCATCATTATATACACCGCTGTCATTGGTTCCCGTCTTATGGGCTACCGGGGATTTGTATCCAATGCCCTGGGGAAGCCTGTTGCTGTAAATATTATTTCTCAGGGACTCATCAAAATATTTGCTGTTAGCCTCTCCGAAGGCCTTGCCCTCATAAAGCAGATCCAAGATATGCCCCAGATCCTTTGGCGTAGTCCTGGGCCCTTTGCTGATACCGTACCTCTTGATGTTTTCATTATAGGACATGGCCGGGGCAGGGCCTATCTCACTATATACATAGGTATTCTTCAGCCCCAGCTCTAAAAAAACTTCATTGAGCTTAACGTTGCCAAAATGCCTCAGCAATGTATTAAAATATCCGTTAACGGAATGAGTTATCATCTTATAGGTGAGCTGCTTCATATTGTACTTGCTTCCTGTAATTTCATCCACATACTCTTTATCGATATCCAGCTCTCCCAAATTATTTAAATAATATACAACCGCCGCCGCTGCCAGCTTGCAGGTCGACGCAGTCTGGAAAAAGCCCTCACCTTCATACTTGTCGGATAGCTTACTGCCGTTGTAATCATATTCATAGCCTGTTTTTAGTTCCTTTATATATATGCCTATGGTGCCTTTGCCGCCGTTTTTCATAAAATTATTCAATTGTTTCTTTACCATGGCATCAATATCATCATAGAAGCGCTTTTCCGCCTCTGTCATCCTTTGCTCTTCCAGCTCTAAGGCCTGCCCATCCTCCTGCCAGTCGGGATCACTGGTCAGCCCGTCGAAGGGCAGCTTATTTTTCTGTATTGTATCTTCTGTCGCCTTATCCTGTTGAGCTGCCGCAGCATCCGCTGGTGCATCAGGCTCTGTAAAGCCTTCGCAGTATGGCAGCAGCACAGAGGTAAAAGTAAATGATAAAGTAAGAATGAAAACTAAAATTCTTTTATGATCCACGAAACCACCCAGCCTTCCAGAAATTAAGAAGCAACAAAAGTTCTCCTGAATTTTAGATATGCTGTAGGACGGGTGGATATTACATCAAATTGACTGCTTTGCCTATCAGTTTTCTATATATGATATATCCAGCTCTATTTTAGCGTTATCGTCTAATATTAAGGGTATGCACACAACCGTTGATTTAGCTGCACTTAATTGCATGTTATCTCCGGTTAAGACTGTGGGAGGTGTTATATCCACATGAATATTTTTTTTCGAAAAAATTGTTGCCGTATTCCCTAATATCATATTGCACAGCTCTGCAATGGCGCTTTTGGACATTTCATCGAGGGTCTGTATAGGCATTCCGCCCATCATTGCAGAAACGATCTTATAAGCTGTTTCATAGTCAAAGGATACGACTACATTTCCGCGGATTTTGCCTGCCAGGCCTATTATAATCATAACCTTGTCGCCGGTATATGGCGTAGCCTTGACATATAGCTGTCCAATAGCAGGATCAAATCCGGTAGTCTGGCTTATAACGCTCCGGCTTGCTGCAATGAATGGATTGATGTATTCAACGTTCATTTATCGGTTCTCCTTTTATATTGTAATTTTTGCTACTTTAAACGGGAAGTGCACCAATCCGGCTGACAAATCAAAAAAACCATAGTACAAATTTACCACGGTTTTAATAAGACAGAACTCCTATTGCAGCCCGACTATCGTAGTGTCCCACATTAGACTCGTAGCTTTGCGTCCCTGGCTTTCGACAGGTTTGCCCATTATTAATTATACAGATCATTTTTATATTACCATCCGAGAATATACATGTCAATATTTATCTTTTTTTCGGTTATTTTGTCAAATGACGAGGAGGAACTTGAGCGTTATATGGATGTCAGGCATGTCTGCAAATGTGGTTCTATGCTGTTTTAGCCTTGGTTTCTACCAGTTCTATATCATCGATGTGAAAATCTGCTCCGTTTGTTACAATCCAATCGAAAAACTGATAATAAACCTTGAAACAGCTTCCTTTCTTATAAGGAAATCCATGCTTCTGATACCAATCCGTCTTCAATCTTACCTTGTCCCCATAATTATAGCTGCTGCATTCATATTCTTCGCATTGATCCGGTTTCATTTGACAATCCGCTCCTTTAAAATTATTTTATAACGTACAAGCTCCAAACCTCATAATATAAAGAAAATAAAAACCTCCTAATCCATAGAAAGATATAGGAGGTTAAGAAACTCTGTATCTAAATGTTTACTATAGCGTCGCTGTTCAAAATTAAGGTAATCTGTAAACAGGCATTATAAAATACAGTTTACATAATTGCCCCCTAATCTTAGCTCAATTATAGTTTTTACACCCTTCAATGTCAAATGCTTCACGTAAGGTGAGAGCCCTTGTGAAACTATATAGAAGGCATGAATCAATTTAGATGTGTATCTTTAAGAATACTTACATTTCTCTCCTTCTACATAGCTTGAACGATATTCATCTTTATTTTTTATATACTACTTCACCATTAATAATTGTATAGGCAACAGTTGCATTCGTATCTACTGCAGGCATCCCCTTAAAAATAACTATGTCTGCATCTTTACCTTCCTCAATAGAACCCACTCTGTCTTCAATGCCCAATATCTTGGCAGGATTGATTGTCAGCATATTGAGTACTCTCTCTATATCTCCGCCAAAGCGAATTACTTCGCCGGCTTGTATAATGATTACCTCCGGGTTTAGTATTGGACCGTCAGTCATTATCGCACAGTTTACTCCTTTTTTGTCCAATTCCACCAGGACTCCTATATCGATTTTGCCGCATTCCCCCGGCAGTAAAGGTACACCAATAGGTCCATAAATAACTCCTCTGCAGCCCGAGTTGACTATATCATCAATAAAATCACCGGCTCCCCAAGCATGATCCAAAGTAAACTCCACATCAAATTCCTTTGCTATCCTAATAGTTGTAAGCATATCAAACTGCTCGCAATGAACTTTAATGGGTATTTCCCTTCTAAGCACTCTGCAGACATTTTCCAATCCTGTATCATAAGGCACCATCGATGATCCATCATCCTTGGCTTCTGCCCTTTTATCCATGTATTCCTTTCCCTTAATAAATGTCTCTCTCATGACTTGTGCGATTCCCATTCTGGTCATAGGCATTTGGTTGCGCTTGCCGTAGACTCCTTTTGGATTGCCGCCCAAGGCCATTTTTAAAGCTATAGGGTTTTTTATGCACATATTCTCAATACTGTTGCCATAGGATTTTACTGCACATACTAAGCCTCCCACCACATTGCCGCTTCCCGGAGCAATTGCAGAGGTTGTTATTCCGACTCTCCTGACTCTCTCAAACATTTTTGAACCGGTATCGATAGAATATATTGATTCGACCTCCGGTGTGGCGTTTTTTGTCATTTCATTTAAATCCTGATCGCTCATATCTGTGCCAAAACCGCCGATATGGCTGTGGGCATCAATAATTCCAGGTATTACAACCATGCCTTCTGCATCTATTACATCATCGCAGCTGCATTTTAAATTTACACCAACCTCTTTTATCTTTCCATGAGAAATAAGGATATCTCCTTTTTCAATAACTTTTCCGGCACAAGTATATATTTTAGCATTTTTAATCACCAGCATGAAGCAACCCTCCTAGAGTTTAGGATATTTTCACCATTTATATAGACTGCTTCAGCCCTCGCAGCATATGTCTCAATAGGATTAGCAGACCATATAGATAAATCAGCATCCTTGCCTATTTCAACAGAACCTATCCTATTATCAACACCCAATATCTTAGAAGGTATCGAGGTAATCATTTTGAGCACGTCTTCACTGTCCAGGCCATTCTTGTAATATAATATGGCATTCCATAACAGAGATTCTTTGCCTGACGCTGCATTATCTCCGCAAGAGCTGATAGCAATATCCATATCTTCTTCTACCAATTTTTTTATTGCAGAAAAGTCTACCATAGAATTTTTATACGACATGGCACAGGTCAAATCTCCAAGAACTATGCCTGTCCTCCTGCCGAGTATCTTGGTGACATCTTTATGGATGCCGAAAGCGCCTGTAAATACTACATCTATATCGAAATCCTTCAAAGCCATTTCTATTGCATCCATATCGGCCTTTGTGCTGCAGTTTATGAAAAGAGGCATTTCTTTGTCCAAAACCTTCAACAAGGCTTCATAATCCCCATTATAGTCCTTCTCTTTTTTCCCTTTGTATTCCAAAGCCTTCCTCAGGGCTTCCGTCAGAAGAGAGAAAGCTCCCATCTTGGTCATAGGGGTGAGGTTTTTGGGGCCATATAATTTTTTTGTTTCTGCTGTTATAGAGGATATCATCGCTGCCTTTTCTTTCACCAGCATTTTGTATGGATGATCGCCATAAGTCTTAAATACTGCTGCATTGCCTCCGATAACATTTTTCGTTGATGGAGTTATACCTGCACTTGTTACGCCGTATTCAAAAACTCTTTGGAACATCATGCTGTCTTGATCAAAGGAATAAACCACATCCATAGCCGGGGTGACCGGATTGGAATGCTCATTCAAATCATTATCACCCCATCCGGGTCCCATACATCCCCAAACATTAAGAGAATCAATGAATCCGGGCAATATGACCTTATCCTTTGCATCTACCACTTCTGTAAGATCAGAAGCTTTTAGATCATATCCAATATCTTTTATCAGGGTATTCTCTATGAGAATATCCACGCCATCTAATACACTGCCATTCCCATCATGCAAAATACCCTTCTTTATCAGAATCATGATCAGCCCTCCTTAATTGTTTTTCAAGTAATCTGCCATGATCAGTCCGCATTCCAATTGAATGGCTACCAGTTTCTTTATCGGCACTACTTCATAATGTATCTTCTCTTCCAATTCCACACTCAGTGCCTTTAACCTGTCTTCTGCAAGCTTAAAAGCTCTCTCCAAGGCTTCTTTCTTTTCCTTGTCGTCTTCATTTGAAGCAGCCATCTTTTCCAACTCACATTCATTAGCTCTGACCAATAATCCATAAGACAACATTTTGTAAAATTTGGTTACCAGTAAATTATCGAATTCTTCAGCTACTGTAGCTTTTTTGGCAAAATCCGGATTTTCCTTTACCATCTTTCGTTCAGCTTCATTTCTTTCGGCATTGTCTGTAAAAGCTTCCAAAGCAAGTCTGAAAGGATTGTTCTTTTTCATATACTTTATCGAAATATCGAGGGTAGATTTTATGAACTTATCTGCCTCTTCGCTGTTATCCAGGCTTATTAGCACTGCATCACTTCGGGTTATGCCGGCTTCAGATAAATCATTTATCCTTTTGTCGTAAAAATATGGTAATTCAGTCAGAAGTGTAAATGATCCGCATAGATCCTGAGCATAATCAGAGCTGCAGGTTCCGGCCTTTATGCTGTCTTCCGGATGCTCCACACCGTATTTTTCTAAATAATCATAGCTTTGCTGGATGCCCAGATTCTGATAAATGGCAGGAGAATATGCTACACAATAGGGCGCTTCGGGTTCGCCCAAATTCAAAGGCACTCCCTGCTTTTTAGCGGCTTCTCTCATAGCATCATAGATTTCCTTCGTTTCTTCGGTTATATACCAATAGACTCCTCCGAAACCCGCATTATGCAAGGAGTATATAAATTTTGGCCTGATGCGTTCTATAAGGTCCATCATAGCCTTTGTCTCAGGAATCGTATCGTGGAAATGAAGATTTTTATAATCTATCGGGAAGGTCCAGTCTACCTGCTGATGTCCTGCTGGTCTGAAAAAATTTCTCGAATAATTATAAAGAGTATATGGGCCTTTGAACCACTTTTCATTTAGTTTTGTGCCGTCTGCATCCCAGGCTTTCACTATATACCAAGTATAGTCAAGCTCATCTCTCAGCTCCTTATTTTGTGCCAGTTCTCTGGAGAAGTATTCCAGCATCATTGTTCCGATAGGCTCATTCGGGTGAGGGCAGCCAAACATTAAAGCATTTTGGGAGCCATTCCCTATTTTTAAGCAGTATAAAGGATGATTTTCTCTTGATCTTCCCATTTCAAATAATTCTACGCAGTCAGGAAATTCTTGCGCTAATTTTTTACTGCTATTATCCATCTCTTCTACAGTCAGAAATTCCTTGTAGTCAGGAATACCGTCTATAAGCCTTTGAAATATTTCTTTCATGTCATGTCCTCCTAAAAGAGCTAATTGCATATCCACTTAAACCAGATATGCAATTAGTCAGTTTATCTAATATTAATTTAATCTGTTGTGATAGCTGATAACAAGTATAGAGCTTCAAGGCTAAGACTTTGTAAGCTTGCATAGGGCTGCGTCAAAACTCGCTTTGGCTCAAACAGTTGACACAGCTTTTCCTATACTTCGCTAACAAACTCTAAGCCTTTTCACAAAATACTCTTTTATCAGCTGCCACAACGAGTTAATTTATCACTGAACTAATCCGCTCTAAGACCCCCGCCTCTATAGGCGGCGGGTGCCAAGAGCGGCTAAGTCCAGTATGGACTCGACTAGCATTCAGTGGGGGTTGAATCCCCCTCTGAATGAAGTCTCGTTCAATTTGCAGCTAAATCTGTATAAGTGAATTCTGCCCAGCCCCATTTACCTGTGCCATCAATAGGCAGATTGATATAATCGGATCTATTGGCATCATATCCTGCAAAAGTTACTATCGGAACATAAGGCAGATCCTTCACCAACAGAGCCTGTGCTTTTTTGTAATACTCTGCTCTCTTAGCCTGATCTCCTGTGGCAGCTCCCTGTTCGCATAATGCGTCAAATTCTGCACTGCTGTAGTCCGCATAATTACTTGCTTGTCCGGTGCCAAATCTTTTTGCCAGAGCAGCAGGATCCGGTCCCATGAATCCACCCTGCATTTCCAACATGAAATCTCTCCTGGTTCCTACTTTTTCAGACCAGGCATTATATTCATGAACTTGTACTTCAATATCTATTCCGGCTTGAGCCAAAGTAGCTTCGATCAATTTCGCAGCTTCAGGATAACCGCTGCCTTCAAATACATCCAAAGTCAAGCCCGTTACATAGAATCCATTTGCATCCTTCTTGTAACCTGCATCCTCCAATATTTTCTTAGCTTCCTCTATATTGAAGTGCGGAGATGTTTCCTCACTGTTAGATGCCCATTTTATTAAAGAAGGATACATATTGTATTCAGGTTTTTGCACTCCTGCATATATCTTTTGAGATATTTCTTCCTTATTTATGGCAGTAGCTATAGCTTTTCTTAGGTTCACATCTTGTACTGCTTTATCTTTTAAGTTAAATATGATTCTCATGGGAGACGGGTATTCATTCAAAGCTAATCTGATATTCCCGTCTGCTTTTAGCTCCTCAACATTTCCTGCAGGCACATTTTCAAACATATCTATATCTCCGTTGATAAGAGCCTGTACTGCAGTTGCATCATCCGGAATTATTGAGAATATAAGCTTGTCCAGCTTAGGTGAACCTTCATGGTAATCCTTGTTTGGAACAAGAGTGATGCTTTCACCCTGTTTGAACTCGGAGAACTTGAATGGTCCTGAACCTACAGGATTCTTTGAAGCAGGATTGTCTTCCCATTTTTGCCCGTTATTAAACAGATGCTCAGGCAAAATGAATGTTCCATACCAGCCCAAATCCGCAATAAAAGAAACGTCTGCTTTATTCATTTTGAAAACTACAGTATAATCATCCGGAGTTTCAATAGAATCAACAATTCCAAGTCTTGTGCTCATATAATATGTTTCATTGGCTTTAATAGTATCGAAAGTGTATTTTATATCTTTGCTTGTAACTTTATTTCCGTCATGCCATTTGGCATCTTCTCTCAAATAGAATGTGATATCCTTACCATCTTCACTGACCTCCCACTTGCTGGCCAGATCAGGTATAATCTGTTTTGATGTGTCTAACTTCACAAGCCTGTTGAAGATATTTTGGACAATGGGATAATTATTATCATCAGGCAGTGTGTCCGGATTAAAAGACATTGGATCCCCAATAGCCCTTACAATCAGTACCTTTTCCTCCGCAGGCGCCTGTGCGGAAGCAGGTTCGGATGCGTTTTGGGAAGTTGAGCATCCGGTTGCAATAATAGAGAGCATTAACACTATTGCGGTTATCAACGATATTTTTTTCTTCATAAAAATCCTCCTCACTTATTCATTATTCAATCTATCGCAAGCTGCATAATGGCCATTCCCTAAGTCATAGGCAGCAGGATATTTGATAAGGCACTCTTTATTCGCTTTAAAACACCTAGGTGCAAAATAGCAGCCCGGTCCAGGATTGATCGGAGTAGGGGGCTCTCCAACAATACTGATTCTGTCCATAATTTCATCGGGATCAATAGATCCGCAATTTGAAATCAATGCTTGGGTATATGGATGTTTCGGATTTTTTATAATTTCATCGCTTTCTCCGTATTCCACTATCCTTCCCAAATACATAACTGCTATTTTGTCGGATATGTATCTTGTCAATGAAATATCATGGCTGATAAATACGACTGCAGCATTCTTTTCCTTGCTCAGATTCAAAAGCATGTTGATGATATCGGCTCTGACAGAAACATCGAGCATAGAAACCGGCTCATCTGCGATGATAAACTTAGGATTTAAGAGCATGGCACGCAATATAGAAATTCTCTGCAGCTGTCCTCCTGACAATTCATGAGGGTATCTTTTCATAATATCTTCACCAGGATGAAGCCCTCCTGATTCTAAGGTTTCTATACAAATTCGCCTCTTCTCCTCATCTGAGCCGGCGATAGAATGTATCTTAAGAGGCCTCATCAATATATTTTCGATAGTATCTCTTGGAGTAAAAGAATCATAGGGATTCTGAAATACTATCTGAACTAATCTTCTGAACTCCTTCGAGTTTCTTTTCATCAACTCTCCTGTGGACACATTGTCAATATATACGTCTCCGTCCGTCGGATTCTCAAGCCTGGCAAGGATTCTCCCCAAGGTGGATTTCCCGCAGCCGCTCTCTCCTATGACGCCTAATACTTCGCCTTCTTCCATCTCTAAAGAAACTTTGTCTACTGCCTTAACCCATTGTTTTTCTTTTGCAAACAATTTTATACCGCTCTTAACCGGGTACCACATGGAAACATTATCTATCTTTATGTACGATTTGTTATTCTCCATCTAATTTTCACCTCCATACAGGTGACAGTTAAGCAAAAACCCTTCATCCGTCTCCAGTTTCCTGGGCTTGGCTTTAAAACATTTATCCATTGCAGATTGGCATCTGGGAGCAAAAATACATCCGTCATACAGCTTGGACAAATCCGGTAAAAAGCCATCTATAGCTTCTAATTTTGACTTTTCTCCTTTAAGAGAAGGAAAAGATGAAAGCAAACCTTTGGTATATGGATGCTTCGGATTTTTTAAAACATCCTTGACGTACCCTATTTCCATAAACTCTCCCGCATACATGATAGCCACCTTATTGCATGAGGTTGACACCACAGACATATCATGAGTTATCATAATTCTGGTCATATCCAATTCTTTTTCCATTTTTAGAATCTCATCCAAAATCTGGCCTTGTGTCACAACATCAAGAGCTGTAGTAGCTTCATCGAGAATCAGCAGCTTAGGATTATGCATAAGGCTTATGGCGATAGAAACTCTTTGCAGCATTCCTCCCGACAGCTCATGGGGATAGAGATTGTATACCCTCCCCGAGAGATTTACCAACTGCAGGAGATATTCTATCCTTTTAAAAATCTCTTCTCTTGAGGCATCAGGGTGATGAACTCTGTAAATATCCTCGATCTGAGTTCCTATGCGATGAACCGGGCTTAATGAGTTCATAGATTTCTGAAATACAACGGCTAATTCTTTCCATCTCATTTTTTGCAATTCTGTCTTGCTTAGCTTTGTAATATCTTTACCTATAAAATTGGCCGTTCCGGATATCTCCGTGCTTTTCTCGGGCAGAAGCCTCAATAATGCCATAGCCAGTGTCGATTTTCCGGAGCCTGATTCACCCACTATTCCCAGGGAGTCTCCTTTTTGGATTTGAAGATTTGCATTTTTTACTGCATAAACTTTTTTATATTTATTCACATAAGTGACATTAAAGTCTTTTAATTCCAAAACTCTTTCCATTACTAGGCACCCCCTCTGCCGATACGCTTAGGATTAAGCACATGATTTAAGCCATCGCCTAATAAATAAAATATTATTACCGTGATAACAATAGCCAAACCGGCAAAGGTTGATATCCACCATGCACTGGTGATATATGCCTTGCCTGAATAAATCATCTGCCCCCAGCTTATGACATTAGGGTCACCTAGGCCCAAAAAGCTGAGGCCTGCTTCTGTCAGTATGGCATTGGACATACCTACCGTTGTATTTGCAATCACCGGAAATATGCCGTTGGGAATGATATACTTAAAAAGTATCTGGAGCCTGCTTTCCCCCATTGCAGTACCTGCTTTTACAAAGGTCCTCTCCCTCAGGGATAAAGCTTGAGCTCTCATCAATTTGGCATTGCTCGGCCAGGTTGTCAGGCCTATTACTATCATTACGTTTACAATGCTGTTACCAAACAGGGCGATTATAAGAAGAATGAGAAAAAAAGTAGGCAGCATCATAAAAATATTAATTATTTCCGATACAAACTGGTCCACATTTTTCCCAAAATACCCCGCGATACCTCCTACGAGGGTTCCGATTGCAGCAGATATAAGAGCTGAGATGACAGCAACCTTAAGGGAGGTACGAGTTCCGTAAATAATCATGCTGTAAATATCTTGTCCCATATTATTGGTCCCCAGGAGGTGTCCGTTTTGCCCTATTCTATTCAATATATCCGGACCAAAATCATATGGATTGTGGCTTGCTAAACCTGATGCGAATATTACGACTAATAAGAGCAGAATAATACCGTAAAACCCGCATTTCAATTGTATGTCTTTAGCAATAAATTCTCGGATTTTTTTAAAAATGTTTTTTACATCTAGCTTCATGAAGACCCTCCTTAGTATCTTATCCTTGGATCAAACACTGCATATACTATATCTACTATCATCATAACCACTGCAATCGATACCGACATGACAAGATATATCCCCATTAAAGTAGGGTAATCTCTCTGAGTGATGGCGGTGAGAACCAAACGCCCTGTCCCCGGCCAGGCAAATACTATCTCTATAAGTGCTACTCCTGTAATCAAGTAGGCTAATGATATGCCGAAGATAGTTATGGTCGGCAGTATTGCATTTCTGAATATGTACTTGTTGAATATTTTCTTCTCATTCATTCCTGTAGCTCTGAAAGTAACAATAAAATCTTCATTAGTGACCTGTAAAACAGATGATTTTGCAATTCTGAAATAAATCGGTATTTCGATCAATAGGAGTGTCCCCACAGGCAAGATCATATGTACAATTACATCCAATATATATTTCATGCCGGTGTAGTTCGCTCTGGCATTAGTCATCCCGTATGTAGGAAGCAGGTTTAATCTGGATGAAAAAACTATAATAAGCATAAGTCCCAGCCAGAATGAAGGCATTGAATTCAAGACATATGAAATTCCTGAGAAAGCGACATCTATAAATGAACCCTCTCGCCGGGCCGCCATTATGCCCATCAATGTTCCGATAAATAAAGAAAGTATCGCCGCAGTGAGCACCAATAATATAGTGGCTCCCAGCTTTTCGCCTATCATATCCGTGACCGGTCTATTGTATATTATTGAAGTTCCTAAATCTCCTGTAAGGGCTGTCTTCAAATACATTACAAACTGGGTAGGCAAAGGCTTGTCCAGGCCATATTTATGCTCTAATGCAGCTTTCAAGACCGGATCGTCAGTCTCTTTACCCATCAGAGTCTTTATAGGATCGCCCGGTGCTAATCTGATAATAATGAAGTTGATGGCAAAAACAATGATTATAGTAAGAAGGCCTGTTAATAATCTTTTGCCAATGTATCTTTTCACTCAATCCCCTCCAAAGCTGAATTTCAACCTGTGTTTGAAAGCAATAACACTGTATCACCGCTTCACTGCAAACATGATATAATAATTGTAAGCCCATGGTGAACACGTTCACTTTTTTTATTTATTATACTAGCACTATTAAAATCTCGTGTCAATGCATTATCTCTTTATTCTTACTATTTACTAAAATATAAATTTATTGATTTTACAGCTTATTTATATTTACTAGATTCCCTAATCTTTGGTACAATGAAATCGATTAAATAATTCTAAGGAGGTAAATATGCCCAAAAAAACGTTTTTTAACTTACCCCCTGACAAAAGGCAAAGAATAATCGACGCAGCGTATGATATATTTGTTGAGGAAGAATATGAGAAAGTAAGCATCAGGGCTATCACCAAAAAAGCAGGCATATCATTAGGAAGCTTTTATAAATATTTTGATGACAAAGATGAATTGTATTTATATTTGTTAACTTCTATTGAGAAAAAAATATATGATAAAGAAAAAGAGTTTAAGGGTATTTTTTTATTGAGAAAAGATTATATACCTATTGAAAAGATATGTTCAAAAAGGGAAATCGAATTTGATAAAACCTGGTATAAAGCTCCTGTAGAGGTTATGAGGAAGTTCTATTTCGGAGAATACAGCAAAGAATTGAACAGCATTATCAGAGATGAATTGATAGAGCTTAAAAACTCCGGTAAATTAAAGGATTCCCTTGATATTGATTTTATTTTCTACTTATTTGTAACATTAATGTTCAACATATTGATGTATTTTAGAGAGCATAATATCGAAGATCACGATGAGAAGCTTAAGATAAAAAATGAATTCTATACTACTTTATTTTTAACCGGCATATTAAAGGCTGAATAGGCATACTATCCAGCCTTTAATATTACCGCTGCTCTCAATAAAAGGCCTTATTCAAAGGAGAAATCTCTGTTGACAAATAAAGCAAGCAGCCTTACGGAAGCCTCTATATCCTCCATATTGGCCATGCTGTTAGGGCCATGGGGATATCTCGTCACTATTGTTATGCCGCTGGCCCTCACTCCATAATTGGAAAGGTTGATGGAGCTTGCGTCAGTGCCGCCTTTATCGATTACGTCATACTGATACTTGATATTGTTTTCTTCACAGCATCTGACCATCTCGCTTATGAGATATTCATCACATATGACCGACGGGTCTGATACTTTTATTCCTGTACCGGCTCCCAAAGCATTGCTGCCCTCCAGATCACAGGGATAATCGTGGGCGGGAGTGATATCTACCGCAATGCCTATATCAGGCTGTATCCTCTGTGCAGCAATCTTGGCGCCTCTGCAGCCCAGCTCCTCCTGGACGGTGAAGACCAGATATACATCATTTGCCGGAGTGCCCATATCCATCAAGGCCTTTATCATCACATAACAGCCTGACCTGTTATCCAAAGCCTTAGCAGTGATATTTCCGCCCTTCAGCTCCGCATATTCACCGATATAATTGGCCACATCACCTATTTTTACATACTCCATGGCTTCCTCTTTGCTCCTGGCTCCGATATCCACACAAAGCTTAGTAAAATCTCCCTTGACGTTTTCCATCTTGGTAGTGCTGGTCACTATGCCGGTTATGCCGTTCCTGAACCTTACCCTGCTCATGTAGGTGGTATCAGCCCATAAAAATCCCAAGGTCTTAACCTTTATCAGGCCGCTGGGCTCGATCTTGGTGACCTGGAGCCCGATCTCATCCATATGAGCTGCTGCCATAATCTTTTTCTTGTCCTTAGCTGATCCCTTTTTATAGACGATCAAATTTCCCAGTGCATCGACCATAACCTCATCTGCGCAATCCTTCACAGCATCCTTTATCATCTCTCTTACTTCCTTCTCATAGCCGCTGACCCCGAAGGCCTGGGTCAAATCCTTCAACAACATTTTATTCACCTCTCCAATCTGGCTTTTTCCTTTTCAGTCAAAGCCTTTTTCTTTACCCAATGTACTTGATTCATAAGGGGGTGGCGCAGCTTTATGGCACCATCTTTGGGGCATTCCATAACACAGCAGCCGCAATACCAGCACTCCCCCGGATAGGCAACTATCGGGGGTTTTCCCTTCTCGGCATTGGGAATCAGGATATCCACCTGGCATATTTCTACGCATCTATTGCAGCCTATGCATTTATCCGGGTCGTAAATAATAGGGTTTGCAGCAGGCATCTCTCTCATTCCTTATCCCCCCTTATATAATCTTGATTATGCTTTTCATAATTTTCCTTCACATCACCGAAATAGTCAACAGGCACTTCTCTTTTTTCCACTTTTCCATCAAGCTGCTTTATTATGATAAGCTTCTTGTTCATAGCTTCATCTTCTATGCTGTCTCCCCTGTCAAAGCACAAGGGCCTTGAGCTGGATTTCCGGGCTAATGACGCTTCCATGATAATCTGGGCTACTGTTAGTATGTCAAAAACCTCAAGAAGCCTTACCAATTCATGAGGATTATAAGCAAAGGTCTGAGGCACCACGTTCTCCTCATATTCCTTCAGTCTGGACAAGCCAACCTCCAGAAGCTCCTGATATTTGACCTCTCCGCAGTAGTTTTGCATGGTCTTGGCTATGCCCATATTCAGCTCTTTCCATCCTATGCTCACAGACGGGTCATTCTTCAGGGGTGCGTATACTCTGGCTTTTTCTCTTTCTACCTGCTTTCTATTCCATGCTGCAGATTCATTGGCATCAGCGAATTTAGCGGCGTGCCTGCCTGCATAGTAGCCCGTAGTGGCAGCATGGCCATAGCAATTTGAAGCGTAAAGGGCGTCTCCTGCCGAGTATAAGCCTTCCAGATTGGTGCTTAGAGACCAATCGTTGAAAAAGCCGCCGGGCAGGCCAAACAACTGCCGCTCCTGAGGAAGAAAGCTCGCGGAGGTCCAGCCGGTGCCATAGCATTGAAGAACATGCTCCTCAGGGTCAAAACCTGCTTCTGTGTAATTCTTGTATATGGGAACCTTGGTCTTGCCTTCTTCTCCCACCATCATGCCCCAGATCACCCGTCTCTCATCGCCGGGCAAAGCCGATAAATCGGCGTAAAAAGGCAGCTTATAGCCTTTCTCTATCATCTTCGAAAAAGATAGGGTCTCCGGCCCCTCAATACCATACTTAGGATAATCGATGCTTCCCCCCTTGAGGAAAAACTTCTGATCCCTGGCAGGCTTGAACCTGTCGCTTACACTTTCCAGTATATTTCCGTCCCTGTCTGCATAAGGTATTTCTTGTCCCCTTGAATCTATTATTGAAGCAGCATACCAGGTATTATGATTATTGCCGGTACCATATGGCGGATAGCTCCTTCCTGAAGCAGAAAATTCTGCCGGTACGGATTTTTCCATCATGGCAAACTCAGCGCCGGCCCTCCAGCCCATGGCATGTCCATCTCCGATGCATTGTGTGGGCCTGAATTCGCATAGGCCGGGAAGCTCGGCAGAAAAAAGCCACACCCTGGCCGGCCGGGACATGCATATTATACTGGATTTGGCGCTGAAAATATAAAATTTGCCTGTCCTCGTGTGTATGCCTGTTGCGCCTATGCATCTGGCCCCCTGCCGCCCATCCTCCGTGAGCAAGGATGTTATCATCACTCTATCCAGAATCCTTACCCCCATCGTGCGAAGCTCGTTATACATCGCGGGCTTAAAGGTTGAACCCCAGATCCTCAAAGTAAATTTATTTTCATAATCATATGCAAACATGAGCTTTGTTTCATCATCACGAAACTCCGCTCCCGCGAATTCATCATCTGTATCCCTTATTTTGCCTCCCATTTTTTCGATATCCAAAAGCCTGTCATATCCCTCCCTGCACTCTATATAGTGAGATATTCCATTGTTGAAGCCTTCATTGTCATCCAGCATAGCTTGCACCAATTCCTCAGGAGTAACCTTGGAACAAGGATTGGCAGCCGCCGATTCCCAATGATCGCAGCCGGAGCCGCCTGCTCCGCTTCTCCTGGTGGCGCCTTTCTCCACCAGCACAACACTCCGGCCTGCTCTGGCGGCAGCAATGGCAGCCATGCAGCCGGCTATGCCCCCTCCGAGCACCAGAACATCTGCGGCTATGATCTCTTCCTTGTCATACTCCAGGGGATAAGGCCATTCATAATTATGCATAATAACCCTCCCAAACTGTTTAAATATTTTTATAATGATGTTAACACAGCAGCGGGTATTTTGCAATATATATATTGCATTTTGCAAAATGTTAAATGCTATTGCCTTGTATATCTTTTTATGCTAAAATATGCGGTGAAAACAAGGGGCACAAAATGCCGCCGAGTAAATAATAGAAAAGTTAGGGAGCATAGCCATGATAGATATTATTAAAGCTACATTGGGAGATCAAATTTATGCCGTTTTGAGAGACGACATCATAAATCAGAGGATAGAATGCGGTGAGAAGCTTACATTAAAAGCCCTGCAGGAAAGATTCGATATCAGCTCCACCCCGATAAGGGAAGCTATAAAAAGATTAAGCCAGGAAGGCCTGGTTGAGCATGTCACCAATGTAGGTGCAAAAGTCATCGACATAGATGAAAAAGACATCAGAGAAATTTACGACTTCTGTTCTGTTCTGGATGTTGCTGCTCTCAGATTCGCAATCAACAGCGATAGATTTGATGAAATGCTTCAGGAAATGGAAAATTGCATAAAGTCTCAAGAAATCTGCTTAGATAACGGGAGTATGGAGAGCTTCAAGCTGCATTCGGACAATTTCCACGACATATTATATAAGTATGCGGATAATTCACGTCTCTATGATGCTGCCAAAAATATCAGAAGCCAGTTTACCATACTGACCACCAAATATCAAAATTTCTTGAATGCAGGAGCGTTGATTTTAGCCGGACACAAGGAAATCCTTGAAGCAATAAAATCAAAGGATATAGAAAATGCCTCATCACTTATGACAAGGCATTTTGAACACAGCAAGAATTATTTATTGAAATCCCTTGGAGAAGAAATTTATTAAAACCCTGACTATATCATAGTGAGATCAATATTTTTCTTCAGGAAATCCTCCGTAATCTTCAATGCAGCAACCGCATCGTTAAGATTGCATACTTCAACCGGCGAGTGGGAATATCTCCTGGGTATAGCCAATGACACAACGGCCATGCCATTGCCCGCATAGATGCATCTCGCTCCATCAGTGACATAAGCGGCATTTATGAAAGCGAATTCCTGATGCTTGACCCCGGCAGAGGATGCGGAGTCCCGGAGTGCCTCGACCAATTTCGGATGGCTGGCCGCATAGATCATCGCTCCGGCATAGGCCTGAGAAATAATGATCACCGGCCCCTTCCCAAGGCCTACGGGAAGCTCCTTCAAATAATCGCTGTCAGGAACATCACCTGCCGGAACGGTATCTATAAACAGGCCATAATCAGGATTCAAATAGTTTACAGCCGAAGAAACAGCACTGACAGTGCTTTCCTCCAGAATGCCGAATACCGCGAACACTTCTCCATGGATGTCCTCGGCTTTAAGATTTTTCATGGCTTCTATAAGGATAGCGCAGCCAACTCGGTCATCTATGGCACGTCCTGATAAATAATCTGTATTGAGCATTTCAACGCAGGGCGAATCAGGAATGATCTGGGAGCCTGTTCGTATGCCCAACGCCTCCGCCTCTTCTCTGGAGCTCACGCATATATCAACATATGATTGTTTCACCGTTTGGGGTCTCGCCATTTCCTCCGGGGTCAGCAAATGGGCCGAACGTGTCCCGATTATTCCGGGCACTATTCCCTTATCTCCTTTTACCAGCACTCTTCTTCCGGGAAGGCATGCTTCTGAAGCCAGGCCCACCTTTGAGAAATATAGAAACCCGTCAGGGGATATTGTTTTTACCGCATACCCCACTTCATCCATGTGGGCACTGATCATGACCCTGGGCCCTGGCTTTTTACCTTTTTTTGCAGCCACCAGCATTCCGTTTTTCATGACCTCAATGGAATCTGCATATCCTTCCAATTCTTTTTTTACATATCTGGCAACATCCCATTCGTAACCGCTTAAGCCGATTATGGAGGTCAGTTCTTTCAACCTTTTTCTTATAGCTTCCTTCACTTTATCGCCCCTTATCCTAAGTTTATTCACAGTAAAGCATCTCTTCTACTTATTATTTTCAAGCCAGTCAAAAGCTCCCTGGGCTAAAAGGGCAGTCCCTTTCCAGAAAACATCTTCGTCTACTATGAACTTTGAATTATGATGCGGGTATACCGGCCCCTTCTCAGGATTAGCTCCGCCCAGGAAAAAGAATGTTCCCGGCACCTCTGACAGGTAATAGGCCATATCCTCTCCGCCCATTGTGGGCTCTGTGATTTCTAAGATATTTTCTTCACCGATGACCTTTTTAGCTGTTTCATAAAATTCCCTGGTAAATTCCGCATCGTTTACTACAGGCGGAGCTCCCCAGGTGATGTCGTATTCGTAGGATCCTCTCATAGCCTTTGTAACGCCCTGGGCTATTTCTTCTATCCTCTTTGCGATCATTTCCCTCTCTTCATTGTCTATAGCCCTGAAGGTTCCTTCTATCTCAACCACATCGGGTATGATGTTATAGGCTGTTCCCCCGTGGACCTTGCCTATAGTGACAACTGCAGGATGTGTGGGCTTCATCTCTCTGCTCACTATTGTCTGAAGAGCAATGATCACGTGGCCGGCCATGACAACCGGGTCAATGCCCATATTGGGCATCGCTCCATGGCAGCCATGCCCTTTGATTTTTAAGTTGAACTTATCAAAGGATGCCATTGCCCTTCCATAGCTTATCGATATCTGGCCGGGGCCTGTTTCTTTAAAGATGCTTCCTATATGAAGCCCTAATACGGCATCCATCTTGGGGTTTTCCAATACGCCATCCTTTATCATAGCCTTGGCGCCATGGCTGCCCTCTTCATCCGGCTGAAAGATAAGCTTGATGGTTCCATGTATCTTGTCCCTATTCTCATGCAATATCTTTGCTGCTCCCAGAAGCATTGCAGTATGAGTATCATGACCACAGGCATGCATATTGCCGTTGGTCGCGATAAAGGATATATCCGCCTCCTCCTTTATTGCAAGAGCATCCATATCTGCTCTAAGGCCTATAACCTTTCCGGGTTTCTCACCTTTGATGATTCCCACTATTCCGGATACTCCTACGCCTGTTTTATATTCAATTCCTATTTCCTTTAATCTTTCTGCCACATAAGCGGCTGTCTTAGGAAGCTCAAGGCCCACCTCCGGAATCTGATGAAGGTACCTCCTCCAGCACACGATATCAGGTTGAAGCTTTTTCGCTTCACTTACAATGTCAATCAATTTGAATCCTCCTTTCAAGGCTAGCTTTTTACTGATTTGTTTTCCATATTGTAAAATAATCTGGCTATTATAATTGTTCCAAATACAGAAGCAATTATGAGTACCCAGGCAGGAAGTGTTGTTGTAAATCGAAGTATTACGGGGATTCCTATTCCCACTACTGCCAGCTTTGGATATTTGATGGCAAATTGTCCGAAAACCGCTCCGAAGATTGCAGGGACTGTATAATTTGTGAATGCGCTTGCAATAACCGGAGGCAGTACCTTGATAAGAGCCGCCCCTACGAAAGCCGCAAGGGTAGTGCCGATAAGGTTTGTTATAATTGACCCTGTAATACCGAGAGTGGATATCACTTCGGCTTCTTTAGTCGCCGGCTCGGTATCTGTTACTTCAAGAGCCATTGCCGCGCATGGAAGCCTCAGGTTTGAAATATTTCCCGACAGGAATGAGAGATAAGTACCCGACATACCAAGCACTGAGTAATATGATATAGGCTCAACCACATAAAATGCACCAAACAGTGCTGCAATCATGCCCCAGGATTTCATAGCCACCTCAAAAGGAGGAAACACGCCATATTTCATATAAAGGAAAATCACTGGAAAGAAGCTTAAAGCTGCCGCTAGCAATAATGTTACCATTCCAACCCTTATAACCGGTTTGAACCATAGCTCCTCAAATCTTTTATTATCCATAATTCCACCTCCCTGTTTATTATCCAAATATTACTGCTGCGAGCATGCCAACGAGCATAGCAATACCCAGAGCATATTCTTTAAGCTTCGGAAGCTTCTCAGTCAGCTTAATGACCACGACCATGGAAATAGCCCCTGCTATGACTGCTATAAGCCCGCCGCCGCCATTTTTAATGTCTCCCGAGTTCAAATAGCCGAATACCCCAAGCATTGCAGCAGAGCTTAACACGGCAAGCCACTTGACATCCCCGCCGCCGACTTTATTCCTTATGCCTTCCAGCTTATGGGTAAAAAGTCCGGCAAAGACGAGCCAGCCAGCACCATTAACAGCCATAGTCCACCATCCTGTAGCAAGAGCATTTAAATCGTAATCTGCTCCTCCAAAGCTGACACCAAGAGCATCCGCACCTGTTTTGGCAGCCGTGAGCTCTGTCGGCGCCGAACCGATTATAGATAATCTTAACCAGCTTATAGGGCCGCCGATAACAGACATCATGCCTACCATTACTATAAAAATAGCAATTACAGGCCCGATAGCAGTCAAAAGACCGGTCTTAAAAGCTCTGTCACACTTTTCATCAGGAATATTCAATTCCCTGGCGGTCTTTCTTGCAAGCCTGGTGTAAATAATGGCTTGAATAGCCGTAAGGATTACTACAGGAGCTGCTGCCAACCAAACTCCTATTTCGTTAGCTACCCTTAAAATTTCTTGATTCATAAATACACCTCCATAATTTGTTTATAATTTCACAACCTCTCCTAATTGATCTTACAATACTTAGCTTGAATTAGCTTTGTCTTTATAGTATAAAAAGATAATAAAAAAAATATACCTGTCAGACAATTACTGACAGAGTATATTATATATTCTCACGGAAACCGTGTATTTCATCCTTTGCTCAAAGCTGTCGAAGTTCACGCCTAATACCTCGCAAAGCCTTCTATACCTGTATTTAATCGTATTATAATGTATAAACATGTTCTTGGCGGTTTCCTTCAGGCTCCATTCGTTTTCCACCAGATGATTCAATGTATCAAAGAGGTATGTTTTATTGATTTTATCATATTCAATGATCTTATCGAGGCTCTCCCTGCAAAATTCCTTTCCATAGCCAGTGGATGATATATCATAATACAGCCTATACAGACCTGCTTCATCATAAAATTTATAGCTGTTTGTCATTTTTGAAAGCCTGTCTATTTGAACGACCCGGAAGGCTTCAGTATAGCTTTCCTTTGCCAGCATGATCCCGGCTTTAATTCCTCCGATTCCAATGCTCAATGTAAATCCTGTCTCGTTTTTAACCTTAAGCAGCAGCTCGCTGCAGGTTTTTGAAAGCTTGCTTTTTATTTTATCAGAGTTGTCGACATTCAAGATAAAGGTTATGCTGTCGCTCAATGTTGTATATGCCGACTGAGAAAAATCCCGCTTAACGCTTTCTGTGATTGTTTTGAATATTTTTTCCCTGGTCATTTCAAGATTTAAATTGTCTTTTTTATGGCTCATCTTAAAATACTCGGACTTATAATTATCAATATCAAACATCGTTACGACAATTTTGCCTTTAAACTCCCATCCGAAGATTTTGGCTCTCTTCTTTACCTCTTCAATGGATCTTATGTTTTTTGTTATCAGGTCCCTTACAAACTCGTCTCTATATCTCATCTCTATCTGGTTGTTGGATATTTTGCGCTGTATATAAAGCTTCAGCACAGTGCAGGTATGTTCAACCGCTATCTCTTCAAGCTGATCCAGCTCTTTTTTTGTATTTATGACAAGATATCCGTATATCCTGTTTTCATAGGATATTTCATAAACCTTATATTTTTGAAAGTTGAAAAGCTTCATACTCTCTATGGTGCTTATAAAGCTCGAATCCGCCGACTCATAAACAACGGTATTGAAGTAAAAATCAGCATAGGCGGATTCAAACTCAATTATCCTCTTTAGGTTTACCAATATATCCTTTATATCGCCGCCGTTAATAACCAATTGAGTAAAAGATTTGTGAATTGTCTCTGATTTCTTTAATTTATCGGCTTGATCGTTTATTATTTTGGCCAGAACCGGATTGATGATCTCAATAAATGCATAGCGGCTGGGAATATAAATGATCGGGACATTTAACTCATTAGCCCTGTTAATAACATTATCCGGTATGCTATGCAGGAATCTTTCTGTTTTTATTCCGATTCCAGCCATTCCTCTGGTCTTAATGTTTTCAATAATTTCTTCAAAAAGCTCCGGAGTATCTTTAAGGCAGTAACCCGTAGTGATTATAAACTCTCCGCCTTTTGACCAGCGGTATGCATCAGGGGCATCAAAAACTGTAACAGAGCTTACCTCGTTATCGAGGCCCTCTCCTCCGGCTAACACTTTTAAATCGCTTAGGCCACATTTTTCAATCATTTCCTTTACTGTAAACAATGCGTCACCTCAAAATCGTATATATCTCATTTGTATCATGAACTCCAGCTTTATTTAAAGACCCATTTGGGCATTGAAAACCTCGCTGTCATTTTGGGATCTACCACTTGGCATATCTCCGTATTTCCAATGGCGCTCAAAAGCATGCCCGCTTCATTAATATCCATATGGAGTTTTCGTATAACCCTGTAAAGCATGTCTTCGGCTGAGATTTTTACAGCCTGTAACAAATCCTCATGAGAGGCTATGGTGTATACTTTATCCTCATACTCCAATATGGGATTCCTTATTTCATGATTTTTCAATAAATCTATTTTTACTTTTACCTTGCCTGCAATCTCTATGCCGGTAACCATAACCTCACCATCCCCCATAGCGGCATGAAGATCTCCCATGGCCAGCAGCGCGCCTGCATGAAAAACCGGAAGATATAGGACAGCACCTTCGGCAATTTTGCTATTATCCATATTGCCGCCATGAGATCCGGGCTCTCCGTTAGGTATAGCATCTCCGTCCGGAACTACGCCTATAACTCCTATCATAGGCTTGCACGGGATGTATATGCTATCATTAAATATTGCTTTACCTTCTATTATTGGCAATATCTTTATGCTTGATTCCCCAATATTGCCTCCAAAAATACCACCGCCTGGAATAGCTGCCATCACACCATAATCATTGATATCTATCTTTAGTATTTCTATTCTTAATGTATCGCCCTTCTCAGCACCTTTTACATATAAAGGTCCCGTAGCAGGATTGATCTTCTCCCAGTCAAGCTTTTCTATAGGCTGCTCAGAGCTGCTGATCTGGTTTTGAAAACAATCACAAGTCTCAAACACAACTGTGCTGCCTGGATCAACCTCCAAAGCAGGCTTATTTTCACTGCTCATACTATAGATAAGTCTGTCGCTTTTTATTAGATTGGTCATGCGGATACCTCCTTTTTAATGGGATAATTTTATTTATTATTATAGATTATATATGATTAGACGGAAAAAGTAATGAAAATGTATCACCAAGGCTTTCAATTTCTTGCAGATGCTTTAGTAAAGTGAGGCCTCTTGGTCCCGAACCAAGAGGCCCTATTGATTGTCTTAATTCCTTGTAGGTAGTTTAGTAACCGAGAGATTAAGTTGGATCAGATAGTAGTTTTGAAGAATTTCAATTCCTTGGGCAAATCGTCTCATCAGACACTATCGATATCGAGGATTTCAATTCCTTATAGGTACTCTAGCAACGTACCACGCTCTCTCCTTTATGGAGCTCGGCGATAGTTTCAATTCCTTATAGGTACTCTAGCAACGAATAAAAGGTCCATACGGCTTGGCCATGACTATGGATGGGTTTCAATTCCTTATAGGTAATCTAGGTACGAAAATTGAACAAGGTGGATATACAAGGCAACAAAGTTTCAATTCCTTATAGGTAATCTAGGTACTACTTACCCATAAAAGTATCAATGTCAGATGAATCGTTTCAATTCCTTATAGGTAATCTAGGTACTTTCTTTAGCCTGAATAATTTCCACAATGGCAGCGGTTTCAATTCCTTATAGGTAATCTAGGTACTCATTTTAGCCCAACGCATTGCTACAGATATAACGGTTTCAATTCCTTATAGGTAATCTAGGTACTTAAGACGAACTTCATAATATTCATTGTGCAAAAGTTTCAATTCCTTGAATATTCTGGCGCGACGAAGTCGCAGTTCCGGAGAAATGGAAATCATCTGTCCGGAACCGGAAATCGCCTAAAGTACTTACTCACTAAGTGATTCATCCAGACCGTATACCTCACGCATTGAAATATCTTTGGATGGATCAAGACTTTCAATATTAATTTTGTATGCGTCATGAACGATACGATCCAGTATGGCATCTGCCAGTGGGCCATCGTTACCACCTAGTTGCTCATACCAACCTTCTGCTCTGTATTGAGAACATAAGATGGTGGATGATTTCTTCCTGCGGCGATGCAATAATTCGAAAATGTCCTTGCGTTCATTTTCATTAGGTTTTAACAGCAACCATTCATCGATAATCAGAAGTAATGGATTTGCGTACTTGGCCATAACTTTTTTGTATGTACCTTCATTCCTAGCCATTTCAAGGTCAATTAGAAGGTCGGGAAGTCTTACATACTTTGTATTAAAATATTGCTTGCATGCTTCCATCCCAAAGGCGCATGCTATATATGTTTTACCGCTACCTGTAGCACCAGTAATGAAGATGTTGCGATATTCAGCGATATATTCACAGCTTGCAAGCCTAGTAATAAGCTGCTTGTTTAACTTACGTCCGGATGAATAATTAATGTCCATAATACTGGCATCCGGCTGGTCAAATTCAGCATTCTTGATCAGTCTCTTTAAACGGTTATTCTTTCGGCTGCTGTATTCAATATCTACCAGCATACCGAAGCGATCTTCGAAAGGAACTTCCTTCATTTTGGCATCGGTCAGCTGGTTACGGAATGCATCTGACATGGCAGTCAGGCGCATTTCAATTAATTTATCAATCGTACTTTGATTTGTCATAGATGCTTACCTCCCATAATAGCCAGCACCTCTCATGATGCCGTAGTTGTTGTGTGTAGTAGTTTCCGGTATATCCGATTCGCTCTGCGACTTATCTTGCCCGGTTGTGAGTATGTTTTTGATACTCTTGTAACTGGGAGTGGCTGTATAGGAAAGTGCCTTTTTACAGGCGGCTTCCAGACGTTCGATTGAATATCTGTCAGCCAGTTTTAAAAGCTCCATACAGCTTTTGTAAGTCTGTTGTTCTACACGTTTGGAGGTAAGAATTGCATCAACTGCCTGATACGTATTGCATCCAACCCGCTCAGCCCATTTGCGGAAACGGTCGCCATCCCATTCCAGATACTTCTGGTGGTCTTCTGGCATATGTTCCACTATGGTGCTGTACTGTCCCTTTCGTCCGTAGAGACGACGATGGGAGGCTATGCGGTTATGGTTGTAGAAAACTTCAATTGTTTTATCTGTTATCCTCACATCAACCTTACGTTTTATGTATTCATAAGGCGTTGAGTATAGCATTCCGTCGACGGATATGTGATAATTGAACTGAACGGTGGCTTGTTTCCATTCCGCCAGTTCATAAGGGGTAGCAGGTAATGGTGCCAAAAGAGGCAGTTCTTCGTCGCGGAAGAGGCTTAACCGGCTGCCCTCTTTCTTTTGGAAAAGTCGGGCGTTAAAGGCTTCCAGTTTCTCGCGAATGGCGCTATTTAATTCGGTCAATGAAAAGAACTGCTCATTTCGTAACGCAGCGGTAATCCATGTTGATATACTACCTACAGAACCCTCTGCGTTTGGCTTATCCTTAGGTTTTCTGACCCTGGCAGGAATGATAGCAGTACCATAATGTTCCGCCATTTCATGGTAAACAGTATTTAATTGCTGATTGTACCAACCGCCGTTATGTACCACAGCGGTCTTGCAATTGTCGGATACAAGAATTTTGGCTACGCCACCGAAGTATTCATACATGTGAACATGGGCAGCTATCCATGC